>CAJTPF010000017.1 GCA_910578175.1 uncultured Lachnospiraceae bacterium | reverse complement strand
AATGGCAGAGCTTGTAAAAGAAGCCTTTCAAAGCGTAGAAGGAAGCCTCGAAGAGATCCGTCTGTTCCATACAGACCGCGGAAATGAATTCAAAAACCAGACAATAGAGGAACTACTGGAAACGTTTCATATAGAACGCTCCCTGAGCCATAAAGGCTGCCCATATGATAATGCAGTGGCAGAGGCGACATTTAAGATCATAAAAACGGAATTTGTATGGAATGAAACATTTGCCAGTCTGGAAGAACTGAAACTAAAGCTATGGGATTATATACACTGGTACAACCATCACAGAATACATTCCTCTTTGGGATATCAAACACCAATACAATATAGGGAAAATAACCTTAAAAAAGTTGTCTGAAAAAGTGTTGACAATCCAGTTAAACGCTGGCTCAAGCAAATTACCGTCTGGAAAGACCACTTCACGGTGGAGCTCAAGTCCGGACTAAAAATTGATATTGAAGGATAATACCTATCGACGCACGAAACCCTCTCGACCTTGACTGGCAGGGAGGGTTGTTTTGGTTATTTGCCACCTCTGTGGTATGGAGCTTTATCTTTCCATACTACACCGTTTTTCGTATGGTAGCGTTGTTTATGTCCCGTTACATCGTTCTCGCTTGGTAAAGACCTGCTTGCTTTTTCTACTATATCTGCAACCTTCTCTGCGACTGATGAATTTGCAGAAGTAGATGGTGTGCTATGTGTACTTCCAGAACCTCTACCTTTGATGGAAAATACTGCTTTTGCTACACCACCAATTGCTAATCCAGCTATTTCAAGTGACTCGACTGGGTGCTCAACAATAAATCTTCCGACTAATTTTAACCCTTTAACAAAAGCATTATTTGCTTTTTTAGGAGTTTCAATCTGTACTTTATGAGTCTTTGGTGGTTCAGGTTTACTGTATGTTTTTCTACTTGTTTCTGTAGATTGTTTCAAGGCATCCTCAACCTTACTAAAATTTTCTTTTTCTTCAATAACTATTTCCTGTATAGTCGAATCATCCGTTAAAGAAATAATAGGTTCTGGTAGTTGAATTATCTCACACGGAATGAATGGCCCGTCACCAAAGTCAAATTTTTCTTTTGTTACCGGGTTAAAATACCAGTTCGTTGGATTTTGCCAATTACCATCATGAGCCTCTAAATGTTCTGCTCTTGTAAGGAATTGTATATTTCCGGGTTCGCCCTGATACTCAGGATACATCTCAGCACTCTTCATATGCTGACCTTCAAAAGCTTTCCCGTTATCATCATAGGCTTTTCCTTTTTCAAGGATATCCTGCTGTTGCTGAGGAGTCCACTCTCTTGTTCCTTTTCCTTCCTGAACAAGCTCTTGTTCTTTATTCCACGCAGCAAGAATAGCCTTATTGGATTCTGCTGTTCTTCTCGACATAGAATCAACCTCCTATGCCAAGCAAATCATACAGGTCATTTAAGAACGCTACGAAGTTATCATAGATTTCATCATCTTCAATTCTTCCTGCCGCCTGATTATAGATTGCAATTTTTTCACTATCCTTTTTAAAGAGAATAGGGTCTCCTGACGCCAATGCACCAATAACAACACAGTCCTCACTTGGTCTTGAATTGTCATTCACATTTATAAGTGGTTTGTGTTCAACGCCGTATAATTGTATGCCGGCTGGAAGAAAAAGCTCTCCTCCATCAGAAAACAACAACCATTCTTTATACTTTTCAGGAAGTTTAACACTATTCTCTTTTTCAAACGAAGTTATCTTTTCTTCTGAAGTTTCAGGAAGAAAATTCATCTTTCCTTGTTCCTTAAGTTTATCTACAATTGCTTTCAATTCTTCTGAAATCATATTTATTACCTTTCTCCAAGTATTTCACTTAGCAATTAATACCTTTTCTAAAACACCACAACAAGCAGTCTTCTACATATCGTAATAACAATAATGCATCTTCTTTACTAGCGACATCTTCGTGATGTGTCCCCAATCCAGACATCACACTATACATGGTTTGAAATAAACGGAATCTGTTTGCACCTTTTTTGTTAGTAATCCAATATGTATATATCTTCTTTATAGATGTAAGCTGTGCACCGTTCTCTATAATTGTCTCACCAGTTGCATTGAGAATGCCTTTAATATAATCATTATTAACTGTATCTAATTTTTTGAAAAAGCTCTCGAAAAGTGACCTACAGTTCTCAATGCAACTTACATATTGACCCGAACCAAAATTTGAAATAGCTTCATCGTAAAGAATTACCAAATCTGAATGATGCATTACTAACATAGAACGTAAATATGTAACGTCTGAATTTCTTTGCTGCGCACCACTAGAAGCAGGAATAAGAGAATAATTTATTGTTTCGTAATAATCATCCTCCTCAACAGTTTCAAGCAACTCATATCCAATTACATTGAGGTAATTCGTTAACTTCTCATACTGCTGTTCATCTATCTGATGAATACTTTCCAAAATTGTGTTTAAAAATCTTAACAACGCCGTTTCATCGGATTCTATTTTCTCACAGATAGACATAAATGCGTATTCTGGATTATACTGGTCATTTCTGTTTTGATAACCCCTATTATACCAATAAGGACATAATCTATTTTCATATTCATCTACAAATGATGATAAACCTGCTTTTTTAAGTAATACTTCACCATCATCGTTATTGTCAATGAGTCTATTCATAAGTTTTCCAAAAATGCTGTAAATATTTGAACGTGCTATTCTTTCCTTTGTATCAATCATATACTTTTCTCCTTCCATAACATCTAATCCACTGCCCGAAAATGCCTTTACTATCGAGTTGCCGGATTTGTTGTCATTTTTCAGCACTCACTCAAAAATCCCTGACATCTAATCCACTAACTCAATTTGTGTTATCTAATCCGAAGTCACAACCTGACACACATTTTCGCAGTAGATATGTTTCCATATAAAATAACCGAGCCTTTTCAGGAGTTAGGCTTCTAATCCCAACTTCCTAAAAAGCCCGGAAATACGCCACTTTCTGGCTTTTATTTATCTTTCCTTGACATCAATACTACCGTCTCCACATGCCCCGTCCACCCAAACATATCCACCGGCTGTATCTTCTTCACCTCATACTCCATCTTCCTCAAATACTCCACATCTCTTGCCAGCGTCACCGGATTGCAGGATATATACACCACTTTATCTGGTCCCAGCTTCACTACCGATTTCAAAAATTTCTCATCACTGCCTGCTCTCGGCGGGTCCATAAACACCACATCAATATGCTCCTTCCGTTCAGCCATGCCAACCATAAATTCTCCGGCATCCGCACAATAAAAACTAATGTTCCGAATTCCATTCAACTTCGCATTGTGAACCGCATCCCGAACTGCATCCTTATTAACCTCTACTCCAATCACTTCCCTGGCATTTCCTGCTGCCGCCATACCAATGGTTCCGATTCCGCAGTAAGCATCGATCACTCTCTCCCTGCCGGACAATCCTGCAAACTCCATGGCTTTTCCGTACAAAACTTCTGTCTGTTTCCGGTTGACCTGATAAAAAGATTTTGAAGAAATCCGAAACTTCAGACCGCACAGTTCATCTACAATATATCCTTTTCCATATATCACTTGTTCTTTCTCACCTAATATCAAGCTTGTCTTTTTATCATTCACATTAACGATAACGGTGCTTATCTCAGGGTGAATTTTTCTGATAGCTTTCACAAAATTATTCTTGGACGGCAGAATCGGTGAACCAAGTACCAATACCACCATTACTTCCCCGGTTGCCTCCGCACATCGGATCAAGACATGGCGAAGCAGGCCATATCCCGTATCCTCGTTATAAGTCTTAATCTTAAATGATTTTAACAGATTCCGAATATCATATATAATCTTATCCGCCTTTTGATTATCAATCAGGCAGCTATCAACATTAATGATTCTGTGGCTCTTAGCCTCATAGGTTCCGGAAATAATCGTACCGTTCTTCAACCTTCCAAATGCGGCATGAACCTTATTTCTATAATACCAAGGCTCCTTCATGCCTATAATCTTCTCAACAGTACCGCAACGCTTCATCAGTTTATTTACAACCTTCTGCTTTTCCTCCAACGTATCCGCATAATCCACTCCAATATAAGAACACCCGCCGCATTTTTTTGCAACCGGGCAAATCATCTGCTGAGACTGTACTTTTTCACTGTTTTTGTTCATTTCACAATTCCTCTATTTGTAATGAAAGCAAAGATACCGTTTACCTGCGATATCGACTTTATACATAACCTTTCGCTAAAATTTTACACTAAACACAGTATATAACATTTTTTTAATAATGTAAATATCTTTTTCATTTTTTATATTATTGTAATTTTAATCAAGTCATTGTAAAATAACACTATAATATACTTTAAAAATAAATCATCCTACGAGGTTTTACAAATGCATATCACAATTATCTGTGTCGGAAAAATAAAAGAAAAATATCTTACAATGGCAATTGATGAATACACCAAACGCCTGGGCAGATATTGCAAACTGGATATTATAGAAGTTACTGACGAAAAAACAGAAGAAAATGCTTCTGAAGCATTAAACGAGAGCGTTAAAAGAAAAGAAGGCGAGCGAATCCTAAAACAGCTGAAAGAGGATTCTTACGTCATCACCCTTGAGATCGCCGGAAAAATGCTGACGTCACCGGAACTTGCCTCACACATCAGTTCCCTTGGTGTCAGCGGACGAGGTCATATTACTTTCATAATCGGCGGCTCCCTCGGACTTTCGGAAGCCGTCTCCAAACGGGCCGATTATAAACTGAGTTTTTCAAAAATGACATTTCCGCATCAGCTTATGCGGGTAATATTGCTGGAACAGATCTACCGCTCCTTTCGGATTAATTCAAATGAACCGTATCACAAATAAGAATGAATCCTTTGATTTTGTTAATAAATACATTGATTAATCATGAAAAAACAGCAGAGTCCGTATCTCCGGACTCTGCCGCCAAACCATAAAGTATTTTCTTTTAAAGAAACACCTGACTTATTCAGACATCTCTTTTTATTGCCGATATATGATTTTTTTGATGGTACTGCCTGTCAATCCATATTGATTCGCCAACATATCAATGGAAACTCCGGTATTCCATCTCTCCCTGATTTCCCGGTTCCGCTGCTGATAATAGAGTCTCGACCCGCTGAGACTGCCCCATTCCATTTTGGAATCCGCTTTGGGAACATACAAAATATCCCCATTGATATATGTTTGTAACTCCTTCAATAAAGATGCTGGTAAAATTTCTGCTGCATTTTTATATTTCATTTCAATTCCTTTGCTCCTTATTTATTTTAGAATAAATAAAGTGCAGAATCAGCAGAACATACAGGGTTATCCGCCCATACAGATTTAAATATGTCTGCTATTCTGCATGGGCAATGGATTGGTCAAGGCTGTTTCTTAATAAAATCCGTTTCTTCATCTTTTTTCCTCCCTTTCATTCTGCTTACTGTATAAACGGATTCGTATCATCAATACAGACACAAATCCGCCGGATAGTATTATTATACCTCCTGTCAGCTTCGTTTTCAAATGACAAATGATTGTAATTTATGGGATTCCCATTTATAATATAAGTTATAACTCTTTCAGGAAAAATTAAAAATAGCTGGCAATGAAAACCACAAAACAAGGAGGTACCCATGACTCGGCAGGAATTAATCAACTACTGTCTGACCATGCCGGATACTTATGAAGATTATCCGTTTCGTGATGTCAACTGGACAGTGATCCGATGTAAACAGAATAACAAAATCTTTGCCTGGATCTTTGAACGGCAGGAGCAGATCTGGATAAACCTGAAAACAGATCCGGAATGGCGGGACTTCTTTAGAAACTCTTTTTCCTCCATCCTTCCCGCCTACCATCTGAATAAAGAACACTGGAATTCCGTTATCATGGACGGAAGCGTACCGGCAGATACCGTAAAACAACTGATCGGTGAGAGTTATGATCTGGTAAAACCCAAACGGAGAAAAAGAAATGATATATAGAATAGAACATACACAAACCGCTGCCTATCTGTTCCGACACTGGAATGAAACAATCATCTGGTCCTGTCTGGACCGGACCATGGGCAGTATCTATGCAGATGATGTGCAAGACCCCGGATCTTCAGCGGCTGTCTTAGGGGATTTCTGCTTTCTGGCAGGCGTTCCCAGCCGGGAACTGGTAACATTCATCCAAAACCGAAAAGCTCCCGATTTTGATCTGGACTTTCTCATTCTGGTTCCCCAAACGCCTCAGTGGCAGGCTTTGATCGAAACCTGTTATGGTGCCAATGCAAAAAAAGTAACACGCTATGCCATCAGAAAAGAGCCGGATATCTTTGACATAAAAAAATTACATCAGGTCGTTTCCTCACTTTCATCCGGATATTCAATGAAACTGATAGACGATGAAATTTATCATCTCTGTCAGAAAGAAGAATGGAGCCGCGACCTCGTTTCCCGGTTCCCGGACTATCCCGCATACCGGAAGCTGGGACTGGGCGCTGCTGTTTTTTATAAAGACACCCTGGTTTCCGGCGCTTCTTCCTATTCCAGATACCAAAACGGAATCGAAATAGAAATCGATACCAGAAAAGAATTCCGTCAAAAAGGACTGGCTTATGCCTGCGGAGCCCGGCTGATACTGGAATGTCTCGCCCGAAACCTGTATCCGTCATGGGACGCCCAAAACAAAATTTCTGTTGCATTAGCGGAAAAATTAGGGTATCATTATGACCACGAATATACAGCCTACGAAATCCGGAATTTTCCTTTAAAGAAGTGATTCAGACCGTAAAGCAGGAAAATCCATACTATACAAAGGCATATAAAACGATAAAAATAAAATGCCGGACGATATCAGAACCGTACGGCGGAACGGAGCATCTTATGGCAATTTGTCCAAAATGTAAACTGGAATACGAAGACGGCATAACACTCTGTACGGACTGTAACAGTCCGTTAATCGATAAACTTCCAGACTTTGAATTAAAGATTCCCATGTATTTTGATAAAGATGAGGAATACATATCAAAACTAACCGAATACCTGAAATATTCCGGAATAAACGCGGTGGAACAGCACTATGATGATGAAAAGGAAAGCTTCTGTATCTATACCGACGCTCCCCATGAACAAAACGTAAAACGTCTGTTAAATATCTTTTTTGACAATGAATTAAAAGAAGAAGCCGCAAATGCGCCGGATCCGGAACAGCCTGCTTCTGCCCCGTTGGAAGAGGCTCCTGCCAATTATGTAAAAAAAGCGGATAAATACAAAGACCTGCGCGGTTCTGCCCTGACCCTGATTCTGACAGGACTGCTGGGAGATATTTATCTGATCGGAAAGTCTTTGGGCTTGATTCCTTTCGGTCCTGATTACAACGGAATCACTAATATTTTATTTCTGATCGTTATGGGAGCCCTTTTTAATGTGTTTCTCATCGGCGGATTCCTGGCCTACAAAAAATCCAATACCATAAAAAACGAAATCGGTGAGGAAGAACAGCTGACCGCAGATATCCTGTCTGAATTTACCGAAAAAACGGCAGCAGAGCTGGATTCCAACTACGAAACCACCGAAAACGAAGGAACCCTGTATTTTAACCGCACCGACTATCTGAGAAAACAGATTACCGCCAGATACGGCAATCTGGACGAAGCATATTTAGAAGATCTGATCGAACAGATCTATCAGGCCGTATTCGAAACCTGACAAACTCAGGCGATTGAAAAGATTCCCCCGTTTCGAAAGAATTTTTTCAATCGCCTGTTATAATACCGGAAGGAGATACCAATGGCTTACCATGAACTGATCAAAAATTTTGAACGTATCCGGGACTATATGCGGGAATTTTATCTGTATGGTTTTAAAAGCCGGGAGGAATATAATAAAAAAAGCGCCCGCTCCTATGATAATGAACGGAGAAGGATTGAAAGCTATCTGGGAGACTATATGGGATTTCATCAGACTGCTGCCGGAAAAAATATATTCCTATCCATTGACAGTAGAAATTCTTTTCACAATCCGCTTTACAAAGCCTTAAAAGCCAAAAGTTTTACGGACGGAGACATTACGCTGCACTTCATTCTGTTTGACATTCTTCATATGGAGGAGCAGCGGCTTTCCATTGATGAAATCATTGATAAAATCGACAACGAATATCTCTGCGGCTTTACCAGTCCGATCCTGTTTGATAAATCTACAGTCCGTAAAAAATTAAAGGAATATATGGAACTGGGTCTGCTGACCGCCAGCAGACAGGGCCGTCAGATACTATATAGCCGGACCGGACCGGCAAAACTCCCACCTTTCACCGATATGCTGGAATTTTTCTCCGAAACGGCTCCCTGTGGTGTAATCGGAAGTTTCCTGCTGGATAAAACAGAAAATCACACGAAATATTTTACGTTTAAACATCACTACATCACCCATGCTTTGGAAAGTGAAATTCTCTGCCGGTTATTTGAGGCAATCAGTGAAAAACGATGTGTGTCCATCATCAATTATTCCCGTCGCACCGGCCGTCACCGGGAATGGAGGGTGATTCCTCTTAAAATATTTATCAGTGTCCAAAGCGGACGCTGCTATCTTATGTCTTATAACCCGGAACTTCACTGTATGAAATCCTACCGGCTGGATTATATCACCGGTATAAAACCTTTGGAACCCTTTCATGAATTTGACCGGCTAAGGGAAATACTTCAGCAGATCCAATCCCATATGTGGGGAATTTCCTGTAACGTCTCCCTTGAAATTTCTAACGGATACGAAAAAATAAAAGAGTTTCGTCTGGAACACGTTGAATTTACCCTTCGTATAGAGACCGGTGAAGAATACATATATCAGCGTCTGGAACGTGAAAAACGCTGCGGCGCCGTGGAACGTTCCGATGAACATACATACCGTTTTACGGCAGATGTCTTCGATACCAATGAAATGATTCCCTGGATCCGAACCTTTATCTGCCGCATTACTTCTATGGATTTTTCCAACCGTACGATCGAAAACCAGTTCCGGCAGGATTTGGAAGCTATGTATCAGCTCTATGAGATCGGAGGTGACTGCTAATGCTGTTTCATGAAATATACGGCTGCTATTACAATGCGGTAGCCAGAATACTGGATTCCGCTGTCAGCGGAACTTTAACGGAAGCCAGAATGAAAGAACTCGTCACCCGGAATACATTCTCGGAAAGCTTTCTCACTATTTTGCCGGCTCTGGAACAGGAGCGCTGGCAGTTACTGGATTCTTCCCTGCATACTCCGTTAAAACACCCTCCCACGCTTCCCCTTTCCACACTGGAACTACGCTGGCTGAAAGCTGTCGCACTGGATCCGCGCGTCCGTCTGTTCCGGCAGGAATATGAATTTCTGCAGAAAATAATCAAAACAGATATACCTCCGCTGTTTACCCCGTCGGATTATGTAAACTTTGATCAATACGGAGACGGAGACCCTTACACCGAGGAACATTATATCCGTATATTCCATACCATTTTAACCGCCCTTCGGACACGAAAAAAAATAAAAGTCTGTTATTTGGGTAAGAAAGGCATACGCCGGAACTTTTTCTGCTCCCCCGTCCGGCTGGAATACTCGGAAAAAGATGATAAATTCCGGCTGCTGGTAGACGGCTGCCGGTTTACGGATATCATCAATGTAAGCCGTATAGAAACCTGCGGGATACTATCAGAAGATACAGATATAAGAAATCATATCTCCAAAACCAATTCCAGTTATTTTATACTGGAGCTGGAGGACCGGCGGAATGCCCTGGAACGTGTTATGATGCATTTTGCCCACTTTGAAAAAGAAGCGGGACGCCTGTCCGACGACCGGTATCAGATTAAAATCCGTTATAACCGGGAGGATGAAACCGAACTGGTGATCCGGGTTCTGTCCTTCGGGCCACTTATCAAAGTCACAGAGCCGTGTTCATTTATTGATTTAATAAAAGAACGGCTTATCCAACAAAAAAGTTGCGGACCGAAATAAGAGTTCGCAACTTTTTTTCCGTGATTCTTCCATGATTTTCCATTACAATATCCCTTGTAAAACAGTTGGTGAATCAATCCTAACGGATTTCACCATAGTTCATCCGGTTATACCAAAATGTATGCTAAAACTTTTTACATCGCAGGTTCGAATCCTGCCCGGATTTTCCTTCCGGCCAAGTGGCTTTGGTTTTTGGCTTTATGCCATTGTGTTAGGAACACAATCAAAATCAGAACAGCCATTTTCCGGTTACTCGATGTCAGGTATCAAATGCCCTGCATTTCATATCTGCTTTGAAGTAACAATGCAGAAAATGCCCTGCCCGAAAAGGATACCGTTTTAATCCTTCATAAGCCAAAGCAGCGCTTCCGCTTATGCCGCAGTAAAACTAAATTTATCGGCCGCATTTCCTGCATGGAAAAAGGCGCTTTCAAGGATTGATATTATTTTTAACAACAGGAGGTTTAATATATGAAAACAATAATCACAGAAAATCAAAGAGGACTTCTCTTTCATAACGGAAAATTCATAACACTGTTAAACGCCGGTAAATATCATGTCTTCGGCGAAAAAAAGATAGAATTGGTATCCCTGGATCAGCCTCTTGCTTCAAAAATTGCTTCTTTGGATGTACTGCTTAAAAATTCTGCCGTGGCTGCAGATACCACGGTGATCGATGTGCCGGATGAGGAACTGGCGCTCCATTTCATAAACGGCAGATTTACGGAAGCCCTGACAGCCGGTACATATGCATTCTGGTCTGTTCATGATAAACATACTTTTACACGGATCAATATGACGGAACCGGAATCAGCCGCTGAAATACCGCAATTCATGTTCACACGGATTCCTACGCACCTGTATACCAAAGTTGAGGTGGCCGAATATATGAAAGCCCGTCTTTACTATAATAAACACCTGGTTCGTCTGCTGGATTCCGGTATCTATTACTTTTGGCAATACAAAACGAAAGTAAATGCCGATTACGTGGATACACGCTTAACCCAGCTTACCATTACCGGTCAGGAAATCCTGTCCAAAGATAAAGTATGCCTTCGAATCAATTTCATCTGCAATTATAAAATAACAGATTACACAAAAGTTTTGACCGAAATTGACAATTATGAGGAACAGTTGCATATAGCGGCGCAACTTGCACTCCGTGAATACATCGGCAGACATACCATTGATGAAATACTGGAAAATAAAGACGAAATCTCTGAACAGGTATTCGAAAAGCTGAAACTGAAAGCCAGAGAATTTTATATCGACATCATGGATGCCGGAATCCGGGATATCATTCTTCCGGGAGAAATCCGTGAAATCATGAATTCCGTACTGATTGCTGAAAAACGGGCACAGGCAAATGTCATCACCCGCAGAGAAGAGGTAGCTTCAACCCGCTCCCTGTTAAATACTGCAAAACTGATGGACGAAAACCGGACACTGTACAAATTAAAAGAACTGGAATATCTGGAGAGAATCTGCGAAAATGTGGGGAATATATCGGTGAATGGGAATGCGGATTTGCTGTCACAGCTTAATACGATTATGCGGGGCGGAAATGCAGTCGGTTGACTCATATCGACAAAGAGGACGCCGCCGGAGCGGGGGAACGGGGTCCGGCGGCTGTTTCCCGGCTGATATGATGTTTAACCGCAACAAATTTAAACTTCTTATATTAATTTTAAAGTTAATACAAAAAAAAGTTTTTTGCTGCCGATGCACAGCCGCCAAAAAATATTTTTTCAAACCATATAAAGGAGGACAACACCATGAATATTATCAACGGAACTTATGCATCCGCAACCGTTTTTACAAATATAATCGAAAACAGCGCCATTTCCCAAATTGAACAGTTATGCAGCCAGCCCTTTGTAAAAGGCTGTCAGATCCGTATCATGCCGGATGTTCATACCGGAAACGGCTGCGTGATCGGATTTACTGCCAATCTTGGGGATATGGTGATTCCCAACATTGTGGGCGTGGATATCGGATGCGGTATGCTGACGGTAGAGCTTGGAAAAGAAACCATTGATCTGAAAAGGCTGGACACCATCATCCGCGCCTATGTACCCGCCGGAAAACAGGTCCATCCCGGAAGAATCGTACGATTCCCTGAATTACAGGCTTTAACCTGCTACCGGGCTTTAAAAGATACCAAACGTATTCAGCGCAGCATCGGAACCCTGGGCGGCGGCAACCATTTTATAGAAGTTGACCGGGACGGGGATGGAAACCAGTATCTGGTGATTCATACCGGAAGCCGGAACCTTGGAAAACAGGTTGCGGAATACCATCAGAATATGGCATATGAGATTCTCTGCGGGAAGGATACTCTTTTTCAGGAACGGGACCGTATCATAGCAGAATATAAGGCGGCAGGAAGAAAAAACGATATACAGACGGCGATCAGGGAATTAAAATCCCGGTTTGAAGCAAAAGATATTCATGTGCCAAAGGATTTATGTTATCTCACCGGAACATACAGAGATGATTATCTGGCAGACATGAAAATATGCCAGCATTTTGCAAACTTAAACCGGCTAACGATTGCCGATATCATTCTAAAAGAACTTTTGAATAAAGAACTGTCAGACTTCCCATCCTTTGAAACCGTTCATAACTATATCGATCATGACAGCAATATCGTCCGAAAGGGAGCTGTTTCCGCTAAAAAAGGAGAAAAACTTTTAATCCCCATTAACATGCGGGACGGAAGTCTGATCTGTATCGGCAAAGGAAATAAAGACTGGAACTGCTCCGCTCCTCATGGAGCCGGACGCCTGTACAGCCGCTCTGCAGCAAAAGAAAAATTCACGTTAGAAGAGTTTGAAAAAGAAATGGAAGGCATTTATACCACTTCCATTCACCCTTCCACCTTGGATGAATGTCCGATGGCATATAAAAATGCGGAAGACATAGTAAATAATATCACTCCTACTGCTGATATCATCAAAATGATCAAACCTGTTTACAATTTTAAAGCAGGCTCCTGAATCTACAACTAATCATTAGAAAGAAGGTGTTCTTATTGGATCCGATCATTCAGAAAAAAATTTCAGAAATCGAAAAACAGGAACAGGTAAAAATCATTTATGCCCTGGAATCCGGCAGCCGTGCCTGGGGATTCGCTTCCCCGGACAGCGATTACGACGTAAGATTTATTTATGTACGACGTCCGGATTTTTATCTGAAATTAGAAAAAACCAGAGATGTCATCGAATGGCAGTTAGATGATACGCTGGATATCAACGGTTGGGACCTGCAAAAAGCGCTACGGCTGTTAAAAGGCTCCAATCCCACATTATTCGAATGGGCAGATTCTCCCATTATCTATCGGTATACAGAGGAATGGAACCGGTTAAAATCACTGCTCAGTCAGTATTTTTCTCCAAAAGCCGGATTCCATCACTATCTGAATATTGCCATCAATAACTACAAAAGCTGCCGGAAGGGTGATATGGTACGACTAAAAAAATATTTCTATGTCATCCGTCCCCTTCTGGCCTGTAAGTGGATTCTGGATAAAAATTCACCTCCGCCGGTATTTTTCCAAACTCTGGCAGAGGCGGAACTGGAACCGGAACTGCAACCGGTCATTCATAAACTGCTGGATTTAAAAATGCATTCGCCAGAAACTGAACTATGCCCGCAAATCGAAGATTTAAACAGATATATTGACAGAAACCTAAAGGAACTTCCTGATTCCCTTCCTTTTCTGAAACAGGAAACTCCTTGCGGCTATGAAGAATTAAACCGGATATTTTTGTCAATCATAAATAATATAACCTAAAAACCCAGAACCCTTCCCATAGACGGGGGACAATGCTTTTACTTCATATACAATTCCCCAAAAACCTCCCTGCACAATTTAACACAGTACTGGTAGGAGAACCCGGCATCCTGTTTGAGGATTTCGTTCTCTCCTGCCAGTGTTTCCGTATAATCCTGAAGCTTATATGTGGTAATCTGTCCTGCACCGGTCTTTATATGGGTTACCGTGGGTAAAACGCCATAATCCGCTATGCTCACCGAACCGTCGGAATTTCTCCGGATCGTGACTTCAGCCAAAGCTCCCAGCATCCGGCCGCCTACACCGCTGCCGTTTTCATTTGTGGCATTTATAAAATTTCCAATGGAATAATATACCAGCGTCCCCCCGTTACCGTTTTCTCCTCCGACCCATTCCACCGGTTCAATGACATGGGGATGTGTTCCCAGAACCAGATTGACGCCCAGAGAGGCAAAATATTCTGCCCACTCCCGCTGATAATCGCTGATTCCGTATATATATTCTGTTCCCCAATGCGGACATACGATAATAAATTCAGCAACTGATCTTGCTTTTATCACATCGGCCGCCACCTGGGTTTTATTCAGAAGATTTACTGCAAAAGGCATATCGGAAGGAAGAGGAATCCCGTTAGTGCCGTAGGTATAATTTAAGATCGCGATTCGGATACCGTTAACTTCCTTTACATAGATGGATTCCTGCTCTTCTTCCGATTCCTGGATTCCCAGTACTCCCATTTCCGGGTGATTTGTCTTCCAGTATGAAATACAATTTAAAAGCCCTTTCTTTCCCCGGTCCAGTGCATGATTGGTGGCATGGAGAACCACATCAAATCCTGCCTCAGCCAGGGCATCTCCTACTTCATAGGCTCCGTTAAAAGAAGGATAGCCGGATAATCCGATTTCTCTTCCGCCAAGGATTACCTCCTGATTCACCAGTGCCAGATCTGCAGATGATATTTCCTGTTTCAGATTTGCAAATAAATGGTCATAATTATATGTTCCATCCGGCATTGCCCCGCTGTCACTGACCCTCTCGTGCAGTAAAATATCACCAGCCATCAGAATTCTCACCGTATTGTCCGGGGCGGTCACTTGTGTTCCTGCCGGTTCTGATAGATCAGACTGCTCTGTGCCTGCCGGTTCCTCCTGTGACGGTTCCGGAACGGTTGGCAATGTTTCACTCATCTCAGAAGGAGTGTACATAGTGACCAAATCATTCCCGGCCGGAACACGGTCCGATTTTCCGCATCCTGTCAGCATCAGAAATGACATCAGCAGTAAAACTGCCATACGTATCATTCCATTCGGAAACTTCTGGCTGTCCGTTCTTTCGTCTTTCTTAATCTGTTTCATATTATCGCTCCCTTTCCCGTCTCAGCACATTTTCATTCTTATTTTTGAATCACATGTCTGGGCGTCCCCTTCCGGTAACCGTCCAGATTTTCCACTGCAATATCCAGAAGTCTCTGTCTGGTCTCCAGCGGCGCCCAGGCTACATGAGGAGTGATCACCAGATTTCTCACTCCGGACAGTCTGCAATTATCCGGCATAGGCTCCGTCTGCATTACATCCAGCGCTGCACCGGCAATCCTTCCCTCCTCCAAAGCATGATACAATGCTTCTTCATCTATGATACCACCTCTGGAAGTATTGATCAGATATGCCGAAGATTTAAATTTTTCCAGTAAACTCCGGTCAATCATTCGTTCCGACCGGTCGTTGAGAGGACAATGGACCGTCACCACATCGGATTCCGAAACCAGTGTCTCCAAATCCGTCACCCCGATCATACCTTCCCCATACGGCCTTATAAATGATTCCCTGCATATTTTCTCTGCTTTGGTCCGGGTTCCGGAAGTGACCAGCACTTTCATCCGAAAAGCCAATGCAATCTCCGCCACTCTCTGACCGATGCTGCCAAACCCGATGATCCCCAGAGTCTTTCCTGCCATTTCCTGCATTGGATACGCAAAGGAACAAAAGATATCACTCCGTTTCCAGCCGCCGGAAGCCGTATATTCTGCATATTCCCGGATTCTCCCATAGTAATTTAATAACAGGGCAAAGGTATGCTGTGCCACTGCCTCGGTGGAATAACTGCCAGCATTTGATACAGTGATATTATGGGCATTTGTATAGTCCAGATCAACATTATTATATCCTGTTGCAAACAATCCGATATATTTCAGCTTTCCGGCATCTTTTAACGTCTCTGCATTCATCAGCGTTTTATTACATAATACCGCATCGGCATCAGCTATCCGTCCGGCTATCTCTTCATATTTCGTCAGCGGATAAGCGATCACTTCTCCAAACTGCTCCAGTACGGATAAATCCAGATCCCCGTCCGTAAGGGTTTTTATATCCGGTAATACGATCTTCATGGTTCTCCCATCCTTCCAAAAAATTTAAAATCGAAGGGAGACCGCTTCCATACGGAGCGTCTCCCTTAAACTTCTCGTTTCCAAAACTGTTTTGTTATTTTTTACTGATTGGAAAGAAACTCATGGATTCCTTTCGCACCTGCTTTTCCGGCCTCCATTGCCAGAATAACGGTAGCCGCACCCGTAACGGCATCTCCTCCGGCATAAACACCTTCTTTGGTGGTCTTGCCGGATTCATCGGCTATAATACATTTTCTTCTGTCCGTATCCAGACCGATCGTCGTAGACGATATCAGCGGATTTGGTGAAGTACCCAATGACATGATGACAGTATCTACATCCAGTTCAAACTCAGAACCCGGAACTTCAACCGGACTTCTTCTGCCGGAAGCATCCGGCTGGCCAAGTTCCATACGGATACACTTCATTCCTTTTACCCAGCCTTTTTCATCTTCAAAGATTTCAACCGGATTGGTGAGCAGATCAAAAATTACGCCTTCTTCTTTTGCATGATGAACTTCTTCCACTCTGGCAGGAAGCTCTTCCTCGCTTCTTCTGTACACAATATGTACTTCCGCACCAAGTCTTAATGCAGTTCTTGCCGCATCCATTGCAACATTACCGCCGCCCACAACAGCAACTTTCTTACCTGCTACAAGAGGAGTATCATAATCCTCATTAAACGCTTTCATCAGATTACTTCTCGTCAGGTATTCATTAGCGGAGAATACACCGTTTGCACTTTCTCCCGGAATACCCATAAATCTCGGAAGTCCTGCGCCGGAACCGATAAATACCGCATCGAAACCTTCTTCATTCAGAAGCTCATCAATCTTGGTTGACTGTCCGATGACAACGTTAGTTTCAATCTTAACGCCTAATTTTTTCACATTTTCAATTTCATGTTTTACAACCGTATCTTTCGGCAGACGAAATTCCGGAATACCATAAACCAATACACCGCCCGGCTCATGCAGCGCTTCAAAAATCGTAACTTCATATCCAAGCTTTGCCAGGTCTCCCGCACAGGTCAGACCGGAAGGACCGGAACCGATAACTGCTACTTTCTTTCCGTTTGTTCCTTCTGCTTTTTCCGGTTCAATGCCATTTTCTCTGGACCAGTCTGCCACGAAACGTTCCAGCTTTCCGATGGAGATTGGTTCACCCTTGATCCCCCGGATACATTTTCCTTCGCACTGGCTTTCCTGAGGACACACACGTCCGCATACTGCCGGAAGTGCAGACGATTTTCCGATTACCTTTGCCGCTTCTTCTATATTTCCTTCTTCGACTTCTTTTATAAATGCCGGAATATCAATAGAAACCGGACATCCCTTCTGACACTGGGGATTCTTGCACTTTAAACATCTGCTGGCTTCTTCCTGTGCCTCTTCCATGTTATATCCCAGACATACTTCTTCAAAATTTGTTGCCCTGACTTTCGGCTCCTGTTCTCTTACAGGTACTTTCTTTAATACATCCATTACTTGTCACCTCCACAGCCACATCCGCCACCCTGGTGAGTATCACCTTCACGGAGTTTTAATAACGCTCTGCCTTCTTCAGTTTTATACATCTGCTGTCTCTTCATAGCCTGGTCAAAATCTACCTTATGTCCGTCAAATTCAGGACCGTCCACACATGCAAACTTCACTTCATCTCCAACCTGTACACGGCAGGCACCGCACATACCGGTACCGTCTACCATGACCGGATTCAGCGATACGATAGTAGGAATCTCTAATTTTTTAGTTAAAAGGCAGACGAACTTCATCATGATCATCGGTCCGATAGCCACGCAGACATCATACTTCTTACCCTGATTATTTACAAGGTCTTCAATCGCACCGGTCACCATACCCTTAAATCCGTATGAACCGTCATCTGTGGCAACGATCAGATTGCCCACTTCCTTCATTTCTTCTTCCAGGATCAGAATGTCTTTTGTTTTTGCTCCCACAATGACATCCGCCTCAATGCCATGCTCATGCAGCCACTTCACCTGCGGATACACCGGTGCGGTTCCAACGCCGCCGGCCACAAAAAGATATTTTCTCTTCTTTAATTCTTCCGGATCTTCATTTACAAATTCAGACGGCTGACCCAGAGGACCGGTAAAATCCCGGAACGAGTCGCCTTCCCGAAGCTTTGCCATCTTTTCCGTAGAGGCGCCGATCACCTGGAAAACAATGGTGATAAGTCCCTGCTCCCTGTCGTAGTCGCAGATTGTCAACGGAATCCTCTCTCCTTTTTCATCCAATTTCGCAATAATAAACTGGCCCGGCTGACAGGATTTAGCAATTCTAGGTGCTTCTACATCCATTAAGTAGATGTTTGTCGATAATTCTTTTGCTTTTACTATCTTGTACATATTTTTCTCACTTTCTCTCTTATTCTGTTATTTTATATAATCCGGCATGCTCCGTATCCGCAATAAGCTTTGCCACACTGCCGGTAACAGTGTCCACACCAAAATGTTCCGTTGATACCACCTGCTGGGAATCATTCAGCTCTTCTAAATTTATGACATAGTATTCATTATTATTTATATTTTTAATACTGTTATAACTAAACTTTATCTTCGCCTGATTGCTTTTCATCAGTGTTCCGTCTTCTGCTTTTACCGCTATCTGATTCTGAATCAGATAACTTTCCAGCAGGGTCAGTGCCGAACTGTACTCAACATTCCGAGGAATGGTAAGCTGATATACGTTCTGGGTAACTTCACTGGTCTTGCCGTCTGCATCTATCAAAACCGCTGAAAAAATATATTTTCCCCGAAGCATCGGAACCGGCTCCGTATATATTTTATCTGCAGCCGTAGGAATGGCTGAGGTTTCCCCATAGGTGTAATAACACTTCATTCCCTCAGGCACGTTCACAGTAATATTGGCAGCCGTAGTGTATTCCCCGCTGGACGGAGTAACTGCCGGAGCTTCAATTATACTTGGCTTTATTTCATAATTTTTTGTTACAACCTTACTGGATATACCTTTTTCATTCACTGCTAATGCTTTGATCGTATAGGTTCCCTGTGAATTGAGCTTTATCTCTTCCGTATACTGTGTACTGGACGCAGTCGGTTCTGAACCGTCAATAGTATAATAAATCGTACTCCTTCCTGTGGAAGAAAGCTTTATGGAAATATATGTATCATATACTCCTTCTTTCTGACTAAACTGCGGGGCAGAAACACTGTACTCACTTAATTTAGATGAAATCGAAACATCCGTAACGGAGTTTAGAAAAGCATCCAGCTCATCGATCATTTCATTTTTATCGTATAACTGTGCCAGTTCATCATAATATTCTGCTTCTTTCGGTTCAAGTCCGATTAATTCCTTTAAGATCTCGATCATATCCAAATCCCGGCTACCCAGTTTTTCATAAGTGGCAAGCAAAGATTTATTTACTTTAATCTTATCCTCTTTACTGTCCGTAACCTTTTTTGCCGCTAAAAATTCAGTCAGCGCCTCGTTATAAGCTTTTGCAGTATAGTAATCATATCCCTGATTATATTTGGAAGCAAAGGACTCTTTATTGCCGGTTCCGCTGACACCTTTTAATAATAAGACTGCAATCGTTAATATTATGATTACAAATATACTGAAAATAGCCAGTTTAATTTTAAATATCTTTTTCTCTCTCTTTATATCTTCCTGTCTGTTCGGCTGATGTTTACTATTTTTTGAAGATTTAGGGGTCTGTTCGGAAAAACCGGTACCATCCACAAGAAAATCTGTCTGTGTGACAGACGGTTCTGCCAGTCTTCTGGTCCCTCCGGTCTGCGACATCCTTTTTTCTCTTGGAATATAATTTTTTGTAACATATTGCTCATCTTCCAGATAATCCAAATCCCGACTTCTATTTTCCGAACCGGCTTTCTGTTTCTCTTCCTTCATTAATTTTCCGACATTGTTAGCCAGTTCCGCTTCTATCAGGTTAAAATCCGGCACCACCTGGATCGGCGTTCCGCATCTTAAACAAAATGCCTGGTTTTCTCTGCATTCTTCTCCACATTTACTGCATTTCATATGAATCCTCCATATTGGAACAGTATCCTTGTAAGCTGCAAACTGCTCCGGTCTGTCAAAGTTTGATAGTCTGTATCCGCTAATAGCACAATCCTATCATAAACAATAAAACACTAAATATAATATCATAATTCAATAATCAAGGCAAGAGATTTAGTTAAAAAATCGCCTTTATTCCGTGTTCCCACAGAATAAAAGCGATCCCATATTTTACTATAAAAGTTATGCACTGATGGTTTGTGGTGCTACATCCTGATACTTTGGTCTGATACATAATAATACCACAGCGCTTATCAAAATGACTGCCTGCATCGCCATCGCCAAAACCAGGCCAATGCCCGGCACACATTCTATCAGAATACTGAAGCTGCCAAAATCAGTTACATCAAGCAGAGATAATTCATATGCCTTTTTAAAGTGATCCAGCAGATCTACAGACCAGATGTAGATGGCAATACCTCCCAACGCTGCTTTTACAAAGACAAATATCATTGTAAATATATATGCTATCCTGTTCCTTACCAGACACAGCAGCACAAAATCAATAATACAGAATACCAGTATTGCAACCATAAACGCTATAATGATATATCTGTACGTATTGCGGGTATCTACAAACTTATCAGTGTCTCCTCCCATTTCTTCCAAAGATTTTATGAACTTTGTACTTTTAAGATAATCTTTATCTTTAATGATTTTATAACCTTTCGCATTATGATACTCTGTTTCGCTATCGCTAAAATCATACGTATCTATTTCCATTGTCAGCGTCAGGCTTGCATAATTAAAAGCAATCGAAGCAATGGAGCAAAAAGTAGCCAGTATAATGATCAGGCTGAATATAAATCTCGGTACTGAAAACTTCCTGAAACGAAATACCTGATTATTTTCTCTGGTTTCTGGTTTTACCAGACTTACTCCGGAAGAATCCTCTTCCATTACCTGTTCTGCAGGCTGTATAGCCTCTATACCGGATTCCTGGTTTTCATCCGCAATATTTTCTTCTGATGGTATCTTCTGGTCAAATGCATCGGATGGCTTTTTTGTCATAACGTTACCGCAATTTGCACAAAAAATCGCTTCGTCTTTATTTTTAAATCCACACTTAATACAATACATTTTTCTTCCTCTCTTTCTCTGTTGTTTATAAATTTTAATGTAAATAAATATGCCTATATAGAATACCCAATATTTTCCAATCTGTCAACATAAAAACTGCCACGCCGGTAATTTCTGCCGGCGTGGCAGCTATATCATTTAATATAATGTGGTTACGGTTACGGTACAATATAAAATCTTTCCGTTTACCTTTGCGGTTATCGTAGTTGTTCCCGGCATACGGGCCACCACCTGACCGGAGGCAGTTACCGTTGCAACCCGCTTATTATTGGAATACCAGCGGATTCTTTCGGTGGAACCGAATACATCCAGATCAAAGGTATCATACTGTCCCAGTGTGATAAATGTGGCATTCATTGCCAGTACGATCACTTCACAGGAACTTTCCACCCCTGTTTCATCCGAAATACAGTAAATTTCAGTCATGCCCTGGCCTCTGGCTGTTACCACACCGTCAGACGATACCGTGGCAACCGATGTATCACCGGATACCCAATAAATACCTTCCGTAGAACGGGCCGGTTTGATCCTTGCCGACAAACCTCTGGTCTGTCCCGGCAGCATTGTGATATTTTTGGAATTAATGGTGATCCCGGTTGCCGGAACGGTTTCTTTAACCGTTACCCGACAAACGCCTACAATATTATTTCCGTCGGAAGAGGTTGCAAATATCTTACAGATTCCCTTTGTAATACCGGTAATCTCTCCGTTGTAATCCACAGTTGCAACCGCAGGATCGGAACTGGACCATTCAATATCCTGAATGGATGCATCGGCAGGATATACCGTTGCAGTTACCCGTGCCGTCTTACCTTCTGAGACGGTCACACTGCTTGGCTGGATCACTATGCTTCCAACCGGTTTGATAACCGTAATCTGACAGGTATCAAACAAACCGCTGCCGTCCGTTGCATAAGCATAAATCGTTGCGGTACCCATACCGACTGCCGTTACTTTTCCGGTGGAATCCACCTGAACGATACCGTTATTTGTGGAAGACCATGTCAGTTTTCTGTTTGTAGCCGTTTCATTTAAAACTTCTGCCTGTAACTGAAGGACTGCACCCAGATTCATCTGTGCAGAATCCTGCGTTATGTTAACGGAAGATACAAACTCCTGAACGGTGACCAGACAGCTTGCGATCAGGCCTCTCTCTTCCGTCTTAACTATGATCACCGTTTTTCCGCCTCTGACACCGGTAACTATTCCGTCAGAATCTACCGTTGCCACTGAAGTATCGCTGGAAGTATATGTAACGTTCTTATTATCCGCATCCAACGGTTCAATGGTCGGAATGATAACAAATTTTTCACCCGCCAGAATCGTCTTGGCATTTGTATTCAAAGATATACCTGTAATCGGCTGTGTAACGGTTAATGAACATCTGGCTGTCACACCGCTGTCCTGACTGGTTGCCGTAATCACACAATCTCCCGGCTCCACTGCTGTTACTTTACCGTTTTTATCAACCGTTGCGATACTGGTATCACTGGAAGACCAAATGATCAGTTTATTCATGGCATTTTCCGGCTGACAGGTGGCATTCAGCCAGAACTCCTGACCTTTACGAACCGTCATGGATTCATTACTGATAGTAACTCCTGTAACCGGCTGGTATACGGTTACGTTACACATAGATGTTTCTCCGCTGTCTGCCGATTTACAGAGAATAGTAGCGGAACCGCTGTTCACTGCAGTAACCATACCGTTTTCATTGACGGTAGCCACGTTCGTATCACTGGACGACCATAAAACTGTCTTATCAGAAGCATCCTCCGGTAAAACCAACGCAGTTAAACGGAATTCCTCTCCCATCTTTAATGTTATATCCGTATAATCCAGATCAACCGATGTCACCGGATTATTTATGTAAAATTCACATGTATCTATTAAATTGCCGCTAGTACCTGCATCTATGGTCTTAACAACGATTGTTGCCTTGCCTGGCTTTAAAAAGGTAACAAGACCATTTTCACTGACAGTAGCTATATCCGGTGCGGATGATGTCCATGTAACATCACGGTTTACACCTTCTGTCTTTGGTTCAATCGTATAGGTAAGCTGATAGGTACCTGTTAGAAGACTGGTTGTCACTCTGTGAACATCCAGTTTGATGGATGTCACCGGTTCTCTCACCGTAACGGTACAGGATGCTACCTTTATTCCGTCTTCCGTAATAACGGATACTGCCGCCTGTCCCCCCTTAACACCAGTTATAACTCCCTTGTCATCTACAGTTACAATTGAAGGATCGGATGAAACCCATGTTACATTCATATTATCCGGTCGGAATGGTGTAAATTCAATTACCAGCGGATATTTGCTTCCCCGTATGATCTCAATCTGAGCCGGTGAAATCTCTACATTTACCACCGGTTCTTTCACGGATACTTCACAGGTAGCATATTTTGCCACGCCGTCAATAATCTGTGTTGCCGTAATCGTTGCCGTTCCCTTGGAAACACCGGTTACGGTGGCACCAAATTTATTATCTTTTGATACCGCTACTTTTGCCACGGATTCATCACTGGAAACCCATGTAACAGTAGCCGACTGGTCAGTAACGATGGCGCTGATCTCAAAACTGTCGCCCACATTCATGATATGCTGGGATTCGCTGACCGAAAATGAGTCAATAACGTTAATGGTAATCGTTGCGGTATGCATCTCGTCCGTTCCGAATAATTCCTTGTTTACCATTGTGGCATTGATCTGGGTGGTACCCTTTTTCACTGCCGTAACCAGTCCCGTGGAATCAATGGTAGCAACCGATGTATCGGTAGAAGTCCAGTTAATTCCCGTTGCATACTCCGGAATTACGTTTGCGGAAAGCTGAAGGGTATCTCCTACCGCTACTATCGTAGAATCCGTATCAATCTGCAGATCCACTTTTACCTGAACCGAACGGGCCGGAGACGGCAGCAACGGATACCATTCGTGATTTTCATCTACCGCATAGACATACAATGTGGTCCTTCCGGCGGAATTACCTCTGGCGGTTCCGTCGGTATCCACCGATACAATGGCCGGATTGGCACTTCCGTAGACAATGTTGGACGGATTCACCGCATTGGTGCTAAGGGTATAATCATCTTTATAAGGTATAGTAATAAGGGCTGAATTTTCTTTTAACTTTGCATTTACCACAACCGGAAAACTCTGGCTCTGTCCGTCCTCGGTGGTTGCGGTAACGGTCGCTGAACCGGCTCCTGTCAGTGTGACGATACCGTTTCCGTTTCCGTCATCGGCTACCGTAATGACGCCTTCATTGGAAGATGTCCAGGTTACCGGCTTTGTGGAATTGGATAATATGGTCGGAACCATCCAGTCATCCTCATACGGCGCCTGTGGCAGCTTCGTGGCATCCAGCTTAAACCGGACGACCACATCCCTGCTGGAAGACTCCCGGATCTCGTAATCTCCATCCGGAGATGTCACTACTTTCGAATATGTAGCCGTGATGGTAACACGTCCGGCGCTGACCGGCCGCAGTGTGACCGTGGATTCCGTTCCCTGGGAACTGCTGGAAAAATCCACGATATTCCTGTCGGAAGATGTCCACACGATACTGCCTCCGTCTTCCAGACTCAGGGCGCCGTCCAGTTCCGAATCATATGCGCTTGCAGTCCATACCTTTGTACCGCTTCCCACTTCCCAGGTACCGTCGGTCAGATCGTCACCGACAATACTGACACTGACCGTACTGGCGGTGGCAAACTTGGAAGCAACCATGAACACAACAAAGCTGATGACCAGCACTGCCAGTGCTTTCCATATGCGACTCACGTTTTTAATCTTTAATTTCATCTTCGCCATTTATTTTCATACCTTTCCTTAAAATATTTTAATCATATAAAAAACCGCTATATATTTTATCGGCAGATTACGGTTTAAAATTAACAGAAGACAGATAAATAAATTCCTTCTACTCGTCCCAGTTATGGTATACGGCCTGAACATCGTCATCCGCATCCAGCAGATCCAAAATCCGGTTCATTTTCTTGATATCATTCTCATCGGTTAATTCCACCCAGGTCTGGGGGATCATGGTCACTTCCGCTGAAACCATTGGTATGCCTGCCGCCTCTAAAGCTTCCCTTACTCCGCTGAAATCTTCCGGTGCCGTCGTAACCTCAAAGCTGTCCTCTTCTTCCGCAAAATCTTCTGCTCCTGCATCTACGGCCGTCATCATAAGTTCATCCGCATCTCCCTGATAAGCTTCTTTATCAATGATGATCTGGCCCTTTTTATCAAACATAAACGATACACAGCCCTGTGTGCCCACGTTTCCGCCGCCTTTGGTAAAAGCATTCCTGACGTTGGAGGCTGTCCTGTTTTTATTATCGGTTAAGGCATCCACTATGATCGCAGTTCCGTTCGGACCGTATCCTTCATATGTAACCGTTACATAATTTACGGAATTGGCATCTCCCGCCGCCTTTTTAATTCCCCGGTCAATGGTATCATTAGGCATATTATTTGCCTTTGCCTTTGCAATGACATCTCTGAGTTTGCTGTTATTTGCCGGATCCGCTCCGCCTTCTTTTACCGCAACTGCGATCTCCCTGCCGATGATCGTAAAAATCTTGCCTTTTGCAGCATCATTTTTTTCCTTCTTGTGCTTGATATTTGCAAATTTTGAATGTCCTGACATACTGTTACTCCTTTTATTTGTATCATATTTTATAAATAGAAACGACACTTATGGCCTATAGCCATACGTTTCGCACTCATCTGGTATCATCTTGTGATATTATATCAAAATCATAGTCCGGTTACAATAATCTGAACAGAGGAAATCATTTTATTCTGAACATTTAAAATCTTATAGGTCACTCCGTCAACAGTGATCTCCGGCCTTTCATCATTAGACAGAATCCTCTCAAATTTTGAGGTAAGATAACCGTTTAAAGTGTCATATTCCTCGTCATATTTAATCCCCGTGGCATCGCTTATATCTTCTAAGGAAGATAGACCGCTGACCACAAAGCTTCCGTCCTCTCTGTGAATAATATTCATCTCTTCCTCATCATATTCATCCAGAATATTACCGACGATCTCCTCCAGTATATCTTCCATTGCCACAATACCAGATGTCTGACCATACTCATCGACAACGATCGCCATATGTATTTTTTCAGACTGCATATTCTTAAACAATACATTTATTTTCCTTGTCTCCGGAATAAAGGTGGCGGCCCGGATCAATCCCGGAATCTCCCGGATATTCCTGTCTGAATGAATCCCCTGCTGAAACTCCACCATTACATCCCGAAGAGTCACGATTCCGATAATATTATCAATATCGCCTTCAAATACCGGAAATCTTGAATTATTTTCATCCAAAATATAACCGGCAGCCTCAGTCAGTGTCATTTCCGCATTTACCGCTGCAATACTTTTGCGGTGGGTCATGATATCTTTTGCTTCTTTATCACCAAAACCCACAATATTATTAATCATTTCCGCTTCGCTGGCAAGCAGGACTCCCTGCTCATGTCCTTCATGGATCACCGATATGATATCTTCTTCCGTAACATTATCTTCCGGCTCTTTGACGTCCATGCCAAATATTTTTAATAATGCTCCTGAAGTGACGTGTACCATAAACGTCAGCGGCGTAAGCAGGATCATAATGATATAAGTGATATTTGTAAGGGAAACCGCAAAAGAAACCGGATGTTTATTTCCGATCCTCTTGGGAAGCAGCACGGAAAACGTAAGCAGTAAAAATACCATCAGAAACGCAATAACCGTAAACATGAGAATCTGTATCAGCCGGAGCTGCATGGCACCTGATATATTCCAGTCCGCATACCGGATATAATAATGTAAAAGTTTTAATTCATACGCTCCAGCAAAAATGTTCATCAGCATGGATAACGACTGGACCGTATTGATAAACTTATGAGGATCCTCTATGATCCTTATGATCTTATCCCGCAGTTTCCCGTTCCTGTCACCGATTTCTTCCAACTGTACTTCACTGATATTTTGTATTGCGGCGCTATATCCGTATACAATGATATTAAATATAAATAATACCGCAAACCATATTATCTCTAATAGGGGACTACTCCCGTCCATCGTATTCGACTCCTTTTTTTCAAATATTTTAAAATACTTAAAAAATATATCATTTTCTGCCCTATTAGTCAACTTCTATGTATTTAATTCAAGACTAATCAGCAATGCCCGGTCCACTTTATTTAAAATTTCCGCATCCAAATGACATACTTTGTCTTTCAGCCTTTTTTTATCAATCGTCCTCAATTGTTCCAGCAAAATTACCGAATCCTTCACCATCTCATATTTGCTGCTGTCAAGCTCCACATGGGTGGGAAGCTTTGCCTTGTTCATTTTTGAGGTAATGGCGGCGCATATCACTGTCGGACTATGTTTGTTTCCCATATCATTCTGAATGATCAATACCGGTCTTATGCCGCCCTGTTCCGAACCGATGACCGGTCTAAGGTCTGCATAAAACACATCTCCTCTTTTCACTATCAACGAATTCACACTCCATTTGTTTGATACAATTAGTATTGCCTAAAAAAAAGTGTGTATTCCAAATATTTCAGAAAATTCCCGGTGCAATCTACATATTTACATCATATTTATCATCAAAATAATCTTTCATGCAGACGATTTTTCCGTCTCTGCAGAACACACGGGGTATTCGTTTCCCAAGGTCACAGACGATCTCATAGTTAAATGTCTCTCCTGCCATCTGTGCCACTTCTTCCGCCGTTATCCCGTCATCTCCGTCCCTGCCGATCAAAGTGACCACATCTCCGGTTTTGGCATCCTCTATATGGGATACATCCGCCATAAACTGATCCATACATACCCTGCCCAGGATCGGAGCCCGTTGTCCATGGATCAGAACGTAACCACGGTTGGAAAGACTTCGTCTGTAACCGTCTCCATACCCCACCGGAATGGTTGCCACCATTGTCTTTTTCCCGGTAATATACGTACCGCCATAGCCAATCTCCACTCCCGGCTCCAGTTCCTTTACATGGATGATATGACTTTTCAGTTCCAGCGCCGGAATCAGTTCTGCCTTTGTTTTATCCACTTCCCCGGAAGGATATAAGCCGTACATGGCGATTCCCGCTCTGACGGAGTCCATGTTTGCCTCCGGCAGTTCCATCATGGCAGCGCTGTTGGAACAGTGCTTCACCGGAATGTGTATCCCTTCTTTCTCCAGCCGCTCCAGAAAATCACGGAACCGTTGGAACTGAAGAATTGTCTTTGTCTTATCCTTTTCATCCGCAGTAGCAAAGTGAGTAAATATTCCTTCTATTTCCAGATGCTTTAATTCTGCAATCTTTTTCACCGTTTCCACACTTTCCTGCGTATCCGGGAATCCAATCCTGCTCATTCCGGTATCCACTTTTAAATGTATGCGTCCCGTTCTGCCCGCCTGCTCCGAACATTGGTCGAAACATACCGCATCCTCATAATTATAAACCGTCAGCCGGATATCATTCCGAACGGCCCGGTCATACTGACTGCTGTGGGTATAACCTAAAATATAAATCGGTTTTGTGATCTTATGGTTTCTCAGGTTTTCCGCTTCATCAATAGTTGCAACCGCATACGCCTCCACCAGCGGATCGATGGTATATGCAATCGGTATGGCGCCATGTCCATATCCGTCTGTCTTGATCACTGCGATCACACCGGTATCCGGTTTCAGATTTTTCTTCAGATTCACTACATTATTATATACAGCATCTAAATTAATTGTTACATACACTCTGTAATATTTTTCCAATCCGTCCATAACCATTTCCTTTCTATATCAGCCGGCTGATAGCTCCCGGTATGGCTTCCAGAATATCCGATGCCGTTACACCGTATTCCGTCTTTTTTTCAGCCGCCAGATCCCCGGCAGTCCCATGGATATATACTCCCAGCTCCGCCGCTTCCCTGCAGCCGGTCTGCTGCGCCAGCAATCCGCCCAGAATACCGGAAAGCACGTCTCCGCTTCCCCCTGCTGCCATCCCGCTGTTTCCGGTTATATTAATATATGTCTGCAGCCGGTCTCCTGCCATAGAGGAAACCACGGTAGAAGAATCTTTTAATACGCAGATACATTGACGGGTCCCGGCAAAAGCCTCTGCCGCTGCCACGATATCCTCCGTGATCTCCCTCCTGCTGATTCCAGTCATTCTGGAAAGTTCCAGAACATGGGGCGTAATGATGATGTTTTTCCCCAGATGGCCAGACAGATTCCGGTGTCTGCCGAGAATATTCAATGCATCTGCATCCATGACCACCGGAAGTTCCAGTGTCAGCACGGCCTTCACGGCTTCACATGCGGCATCTCCCTGTCCCAGACCCGGTCCGATCACCACAGCCCGGCAGTCGGACACCAGCTCGCGGATCCTGCTGCTGGTATCCTTCTTTTCGTCTATTTCCGCATAGATGGCTTCCGGCAGCATGGATTTCAGGATATCCGTAGTTTCTTTAACGGAAATCACTTTTACCAGACCTGCACCGCACAGATATGCAGCCTTGGCGGAAAAGTACGCTGCCCCTGTCATCCCTCCAAAACCGGCGATTACCGCCACTTTACCATAGGTTCCCTTATTGGATGCCTGTATCCTCCCGGGCAGTCTCAGTTTCTGCCGGCCGGGGGAATCAAAAAGATCACGATCTTTATCCGGTATATAGGTATATCGAACGGGTTCCTGTCGGGAAAGCTGACGATATGGTTCCTTTCGAAAACCGATGTCTGCAGTATAAATATTCCCGCAATAATCTTTTCCTCCGGAAATCTTATGACCCAGCTTCAGATTCCCAAAAGTTACCGTATGATCTGCCTCTATCGAAATTCCCATGGGACGTCCGGTATCCGCATTTAAACCGGAAGGAATATCAATAGAAACGACTGTACTATCCGACTGGTTGATCTTCTCAATAATATCCGCATAAACGCCCTGAACATCCCTGGAAAGACCAATGCCGAATATTCCGTCTATGATAACATCATATCCGCTGCATTCAAAAGTTTTTTCATCCGCATACTCTACCGTTATATCCGTATGTGTTAATATTTCCGATTGCAAATGAAATTCTTCAGTCCCTTTCTCCGGCCGGCCGACAATAATCACTTTTACCCGATGCCCGAGGTCGTCCAGAATCCTTGCTGCCGCCAGACCATCCGCTCCGTTGTTTCCAACATGGCATACTGCCAGTATCCCGGCATCCGCGGGACATATTTTTTTAATCCGTTCCGCCACTGCCAGAGCCGCCCGTTCCATCAGTACCACGGAAGGGATTCCCATGGTTCGGATGCAGTATTCATCTATAAATCCACTCTGTTTACCTGATAATATATATTGTTTCAAACGCTTACTTCCCTCCGTTTCCGTTGCGGGAATCTCCGGCTTCCGCCACTGCCACAGCCGACGCCAGTTCTTTCGTATCCGATATGGATACATAAATATTTTCAATTCCAAGCGCCGACGCCAGTTCTTTTGCCCTGCCCTGAAGCTCTACAAAAGGTTTTCCCATTTCGTCACGCAGAACTTCGATCTCGCACAGGCGGAATCCCCGGATTCCCGTTCCAAATGCTTTTGATACCGACTCCTTTACCGCAAAACTGCCTGCAAAAAAGGAGGGACGTTTACCTCCAAGTGCAACCTCCCTCTCAGAAAACATTTTATGAAGTACGGATTCCCGTTCCATTATGGTCTCAAATCTGCTGATCTCTACAATATCATTTCCAATACCAACTATCATAATACCTCTGCATCATTCATTTATGTATATACTATATCTAAGATTCAGAATCCGTTTTATGTTCCCGGTCAAAAATTTCCATAAACCGCGGTCCCAGCATATCATGCATATAAGAATAGATTCTCTGGTTCATCTCTTCTTTTTCCTGCTTAATGATCACGTTCTTTTTTAACTCATCCCTGGTACGGTTGATCCACTCCGTTAATACTTCTATCTGTCCGGTATTCCGGTCAAGCCGTGCATAACAGTCCTCTATGCTGGCATATAAAAGTGCTTCATTTGCCTTTAATAACTTATGGGGAATTTCCAGATCTTCAGTTTCCAGCTTTTCCATCTTTTCATTGATATCCTGAATGAGTTTCTGGCTGGCCGACAGTTTTTTTTGTCTCAAAGCCTCCTTTTCATCTGTGGTTTCCTCCATATTCTGTACGATTTCATCCATCAGTTTCTTCTTCAGTTTTACCAGGTCTTTCAGATCTTTGGACACACGGCTTTCTGCCTTAATGATAGCCATGACCTCATTTTCCAGTTTTTTAATATGATTTGACTTCTCTTCCGCCGGAAACAACTGATGCCATCTGTTATCCAACGGTAACAGCGGGACCTTTTTCATATTGATCTTTCCTGCATAAGAATATTCATTTGTTGTTTTTCTAGCCAATGTAAGCACTCCTTTTTTGGAAATATCCGGCTGTCCGGAAAATTTCACCGGACAGTATAAAAACTACTGTATATTCTGATTTTCTACCCGTGTCAGGTTATAGGACAGACGCATCAGACTCTCTGACAAATGTACGTTTTCAACGACAATATGCTTTGGCAGATTCAGATCTGTATGGGCAAAATTCCATATTGCCTTTATCCCGTATTTAACCAGTTCTTCTGCCACATGAACCGCTTCCACTTTCGGAATGGTAAGAGCGGCAATATCAATATTATGCTTCACAATATATTCTTTTAATTCCTCCATCGGTTTTATTTTAATATTTCTTACGGTCTTACCCACCAATGACGGATTTTTATCAAACATTCCGGTAACGACAAATCCTCTTCTTTCAAAATTGGCATAATTTGCAATTGCCTGCCCCAGATTGCCGGAACCGATGATTATCATATTATGTTTTTTATCTACGCCCAGTATTTTTCCGATTTCCAGATATAAAAACTCTACATTATATCCGTATCCCTGCTGACCGAATCCTCCGAAATTATTTAAATCCTGTCGTATCTGTGATGCGGTGACATTCATTTTCTTACTTAATTCACTGGATGAAATTCTCTCTATACCGGATTCCAAAAGTTCACCAAGATACCGGTAATATCGTGGAAGTCTTCTGACTACCGCTGTTGAAATTTCATTCTTAATCATATGGCACCATCCTCGTTCCCATTCTATAAAGCAAACCTTATCACATTATAGCACAACTTTGATAATATTTAAACAATCATTTCAAAAAAAATAGAAAGCGGATTTACTTTTTCAGAAATATCCATTATATTTATATCATGATACTATTTTAGAAAGATATAAAGGAGTTTATACCATGATTCTTTCCTGTAATAACATAAATCAGACCTTTGACGGAAAAACCATTTTATCCGATTGTTCCTTCCATATCGAAGACCATGAAAAGGCAGCTGTGATCGGTATTAACGGTGCCGGAAAATCTACCTTGTTTAAAATAATAACCGGCGAACTGACACCGGATTCCGGAGACGTAATCGTTTCAAAAGGCAAAACACTGGCATATTTATCCCAGCATCCGGATATTTCCGGAAACCGTACGATTTATGATGAAATGCTGGAGGTTAAAAAAGATATCATTCAGATAGAAAAAAACTTAAGGAAACTCGAAACCGATATGAAACAGGCTTCCGGCGAAACCCTGGAAACCATGCTGGCAGACTATTCCCGTTTATCCCATACTTTTGAATTAAACAACGGCTATGCATATAAAAGTGAGATTACAGGCGTTCTGAAAGGTCTTGGTTTTTCGGAGGACGATTTTTCCAAGCCTGTCCGTACTTTATCCGGCGGTCAGAAAACAAGAGTATTTTTAAGCCGTCTTCTGTTGTCGGAACCGGATATCATTCTGCTGGACGAGCCTACCAATCATCTGGATTTAAACTCCATTGCATGGCTGGAAACCTTTCTGGGTAATTACAAAGGAGCTGTCTTAATAATTTCCCATGACCGGTATTTTCTTGACCGGATCGTTACCAAAGTGATCGAAATCGAACAGACGGCCGCCGTTACATATATGGGAAACTACAGCGATTATGCCATAAAAAAAGAAAGTTTAAGAACTGCACAGTTAAAACAGTATTACGATCAGCAGAAGGAAATCAGACATCAGGAAGCGGTCATTGAAAAGCTCCGCTCCTTCAACCGGGAAAAATCCGTCCGCCGGGCAGAAAGCCGGGAAAAGCAATTAAATAAGATCCAGCGGATTCAAAAGCCGGTGGAGATCGACAGCGAAATGCATCTAAACCTGACTCCCAGGATATTAAGCGGAAATGATGTCCTGTCCGTCAAAAACCTTTCGAAATCTTATGGAAACCACCGATTATTTTCGGATATCAGTTTCGAGCTCAAACGCGGGGAAAAAGTTGGTATCATTGGCAACAACGGTACCGGAAAGACTACCCTGCTAAAAATCATCAATGGTCTGACCCACAGTGATACCGGTGAATTTACGCTGGGTTCCAAAGTTAATATCGGATACTACGACCAGGAACACCATGTTCTGACCATGGAAAATACGTTATTCGAAGAATTGTCAGACACTTATCCCGACATGACGATTACGGAAATCCGTAACGTACTGGCTGCGTTCCTTTTTACCGGAGATGACGTGATGAAGCGCATATCCGAACTGAGTGGCGGGGAACGGGGACGGATCTCCCTGGCCAAACTAATGTTATCGGAAGCCAATTTCCTGATTTTGGATGAACCTACCAACCATCTGGACATTGTTTCCAAGGAGATTCTGGAAGAGGCCATAAACAATTATAGCGGTACCGTATTATATGTCTCCCATGACCGGTATTTTATCAACAAAACCGCCACCCGGATCTTGGAACTGACCAATCAGCAGTTTGTAAACTATATTGGTAATTATGATTACTATCTTGAAAAAAGAGAGGAACTGACTGCGGTCTATGCACCGGAATCCCCGGGGATTTCCGTTTTCGGAGATGATTTAGAAGAGACTGCTGCAAAAAATGACTGGAAATCCCAAAAAGAAGAGCAGGCAAAACTCCGAAAAAAACAGAATCTGTTTAAAAAGACCGAAGAGGATATCTTTGTTCTGGAAGAAAGACTTTCCGAATTAAACGAGCGGTTAAATGATGTCTCCATTGCTTCCAATGCCGGAAAACTGATAGAGATCACTAAAGAACAGGAAGAAATTAATGCAAAACTTTCTTTTCTTTATGAACAATGGGAACAGTTATCAGAGGAGCTGGACAGTTAACGATACAGTTATCCACAATTTTCATGTAATTCTATTAATAATATGTATGATTTGTCAGACTTTTTAAAAAATAATGTGCAAATAGAGTTATTATTGTGTATAACCCTGTGGAAATTGTGGATAACAATTACAAAAATCATCCCGAAACATTCGGATAACAGAATTTACTTGTAATTTATGGTTATATCTACTATAATGATTTTATATTTTGAAGCGGATTTCCGGTTCGATTCCCGGCCGGAACATCCGGCAGTATGAAGAAACAAATTATCTGAGAAAGGATGCCCGCTATCGTTTCTTTTATATACTGCGTGTTTATCAGTATTTTACTATTGTATGGGCAGTTATCACTGATGTGATACTTGGTTTTATCATATGGATTCAAAAAAAATTGTCGTTGCTCTCGGCCGGAACGCTTTTGGCTCTACCCTTCCGAAGCAGCAGGAAAACGTTAAGAAAGCGGCGGTTGCCATAGCAGATTTAGTGGAAGCAAAATATGAGATCGTGATCACCCACAGCAACGGTCCCCAGGTCGGTATGATCCAGACTGCCATGACGGAATTCAGCCGTCTGGACAATAAATATACAGTTGCTCCCATGTCTGTCTGCGGCGCCATGAGTCAGGGATATATCGGTTTCGACTTACAAAACTCCATCCGGACGGAATTACTGCACAGAGGCATTTATAAACCGGTTTCCACAGTCATCACCCAGGTCAGGGTAGACCCTTTTGACAGTGCATTTCACAACCCTACCAAAGTAATCGGCCGTTACATGACCAAAGAAGAGGCGGAACTGGAAGAACATAAAGGAAATTATGTCACATATGAAGAATCAGAAGAAGGCAAAGGTTATCGCCGGATCATTGCTTCTCCAAAACCGATCGACATCTATGAAATCGATGCCATCAAAGCTCTGATCGATGCAAACCAGCTGGTGATCGCTGCCGGCGGCGGCGGTATTCCGGTTCTGGACCAGCGGACCGGCCTGAAAGGCGCCAGTGCGGTGATCGAAAAAGATTATACGGCCGCAAAGCTTGCGGATATGATCCATGCCGACGCCCTGCTGATCCTCACCTCCAGCGACTATGTTTCTGTTACGGATGAGAACGGAACGAAAAAAGAACTGGGCAAACTGAGTGTGGCTGAGGCAAACAAACTGATCGCTGATAACAGACTGAACCCTCTGACCACTCTTCCGAAAATTGAAGCCGCTGTCAATTTCGTAGCGGCCGGAACCGGAAGAAGAGCCATCATTACCAATCTGGAAAAAGCAAAAGCCGGTGTCAGCCTGAAGATCGGAACCATCATTGAATAACTATCAGAAATAAAAACGGAACGAACCATAATTCTTTTACATCCATGGTTCGTTCCGTTTTATCATAATCCCGCAGAGATTCCATTTTACCGGAAACGGTTACATTCAAATTTTCTTCTGGTTTCCACACAGTTCATCAAGCTGTTATATCTGGTTTCCAGTTCTCCTTCATCCACGGTCACATCCAGCGCCGCCGCAATATCGTCGATCAGACGGTCCGTCATCCGGTTTTTAATGCTGACCAATACATTTTTCTTTTCTTCAAATGTATCCGCATCTAAAAACTGAAGCAGATAGGGATTGGCTCCCTGCTGTTCATTCTCATCAGCAGCGCCAGTCTCTTCTTTTAATGCTCCAAAAACGGAAAGATTCTGCTCAATCCCGTTAACGTTACCTGCACTGCTGCCATTTGTCTGCACTGTGTTTGTTCCGCTCAACGGTTCCTCTGCCGATCCGGTCGATTCCAAAACGGTATTCCGTTTTACCTGGAATCCCGGCTCATACAGCAGTTCAAACCGGTATTTCTGTCTGACTCTCGGATATTTTCTCCTGTCCACTTCACTCAGAAACATTTCCAGCGGTCTGGCATGAACCCTGAAATCTTCATAAAGTTTCTGGTAAATGACCAGTTCTTCTCCCGTTTCGGAATGAACCGCCACTGTAAGCACCTGATATAAATTCCCTTTAAAATGCCTGTAAATCTGTCCCGGACGCAGGACTCTCCTGTTATCTGCCATCTATACTATACCATCTCCTGTAATGTTGCTCTGACTGCCTTTATAAAGTCCCGGCTGTTCAAAACGGACGGGTTCGGATTCGTTGTGATCAACGCAAGGTCTTTGGTCATCTTTCCGTCTTCTATGGTCTTAATGCATGCCTGTTCCAGCTTATCGGCAAAATCCGATAACGCTGTATTTCCGTCTAATTCTCCACGTTTTCTCAAAGCTCCGGTCCATGCAAAAATCGTAGCCACCGAGTTTGTGGACGTCTCCTCCCCTTTCAGATGTTTGTAATAATGTCTCTGTACGGTGCCGTGAGCCGCTTCATACTCATAATATCCGTCCGGGGATACCAGTACGGAAGTCATCATGGCAAGGGAACCGAAGGCGGAAGATACCATATCGCTCATCACGTCGCCGTCATAATTTTTGCAGGCCCAGATATATCCGCCTTCCGACTTCATAACACGGGCAACGGCATCATCTATCAGTGTATAGAAATATTCTATGCCGGTTTCTTTAAATTTATCCGCATATTCCGCCTCAAATATTTCATTAAATATGTCCTTAAAAGTATGGTCATATTTCTTGGAAATAGTATCCTTCGTGGCAAACCATAAATCCTGCTTCGTAGCCAGCGCATAAGTAAAACAGCTTCTTGCAAAACTTTCAATGGAACCGTTCAGATTATGCTGTCCCTGAATGACGCCGGCGCCTTTAAATTCATGAATCAGCTCTCTGGTCTCCGTTCCGTTTTCATCGGTAAATACCAGTTCTGCTTTCCCCGCTCCGGCAACTTTCAGTTCCGTGGCTTTATACACATCACCATAGGCATGTCTGGCGATGGTGATTGGTTTCTTCCAGTTCTTGACACAAGGTTCGATCCCCTTAACGATGATCGGTGTCCGGAATACGGTTCCGTCTAAAATGGCACGAATGGTTCCGTTAGGACTCTTCCACATCTCTTTTAAATCATATTCCGTCATCCTTGCCGCATTAGGGGTAATGGTGGCACATTTTACCGCAACACCATACTTTTTCGTTGCTTCCGCAGATTCCACCGTAACTTTATCATCCGTGGCATTTCTATGCTCCAGCCCCAGATCATAATATTCCGTATTCAGCTCGATAAAAGGCAGCAGCAATTCCTCCTTTATCATCTTCCACAATATTCTTGTCATTTCATCGCCATCCATCTCCACCAATGGCGTAGTCATTTTAATCTTTTCCATTAAAACTGCTCCTCCTGTTTTCTGATTGAATCCTTTCCCTGACATCCATACAAACCAAAATCAAATTAATGATGGAATAAACGCAATCCTGTAAAGCACATTGCCATATTATATTTATTACATGTCTCTATGACATTGTCATCACGAATGGAACCGCCTGGCTGCGCCACATATTTCACACCGCTCTTATGCGCCCGCTCAATGTTGTCTCCAAACGGAAAGAACGCATCGGAACCCAGAGCCACATCCTGCATATTGTCCAGCCATGCTCTCTTTTCTTCCCGGGTAAATACTTCCGGCTTTACTTTGAAAATATTCTCCCATGCGCCGTCTGCCAGCACATCCATATAATCCTCGCCAATGTATAAGTCTATGGCATTATCCCGGTCCGCCCGTCCGATACTGTCCACAAACTGTAATCCCAGTACCTTCGGCGACTGACGCAGAAACCAGTTATCCGCCTTGGATCCCGCCAGTCTCGTACAATGGATTCTGGACTGCTGTCCCGCACCGATACCGATGGCCTGTCCGCCTTTGGCATAACATACGGAATTGGACTGGGTATATTTTAACGTGATCAGTGAAATGATCAGATCGATTTTTGCCTGTTCCGGAATCTCTTTATTTTCTGTTACCAGATTGCCAAGAAAATCATCATCGATGATAAGTTCATTTCTTCCCTGCTCAAATGTGATACCAAATACTTCTTTCCGTTCCAACGGGTTCGGCTTATAATCCGGATCGATCTGAATCACATTATAGTTTCCTTTTTTCTTTGCTTTCAAAATCTCCAGTGCCTCCGGTTCATATCCCGGAGCAATGACCCCGTCGGATACTTCGCGTTTGATCAGCTTTGCAGTGGCCGCATCACAGACATCGGATAAGGATATAAAATCTCCGAAGGAAGACATACGATCTGCGCCTCTGGCTCTGGCATAGGCATTGGATAACGGAGTAAACTCTTCCATATCCTCTACCCAGTATATTTTCTTTTCCACATCGGTAAGCGGAAGTCCCACTGCCGCTCCTGCCGGAGAAACGTGTTTAAATGATGTGGCCGCCGGAAGCCCGGTCGCTTTTTTTAATTCACTGACCAGCTGCCAGCCGTTAAAGGCATCCAGAAAATTGATATATCCCGGTTTTCCGTTTAATACCTGAATCGGCAGTTCCCCCTCATTCATATAGATTCTGGAAGGTTTCTGATTCGGATTACATCCGTATTTTAATTCTAATTCTTTCATCAAACTTAACCTCTGCTTTCTTCATTCCATATATTTTATTCGGACTGCTCCGTTCTATTTGTTTTTATTATATATCAGGCTTTCGTATTTTCCCGTGGCAATATCAATATACCGTACAAATAAAGATACTTTATTGTCTTCATTTAAGGAACTCCAGAGATCCTCTGCAAATTCTCTCATGCTGTCTTTTACTGCAATTAATTTAGGCTCGCCTTCAAAACTTGGAAGCGGATTTCCGTCACATTGATATGTATGGATAAAATGACCTTCTCCGGCTACAGGATTCATATAAGAAAATGTATACCGGTTACAGGCTTCCGGATTTCCGTTATTACTCTTTAAAATCGACATGGCATAATTATACTCTCCATGTTCCATATGCAGGATTCCTGAAATTCTCGGGGTATAATTCGGAGCGTCCGGTTCAAATTCCCTGGTTCTTAAGGACTGCTCAAAGGTTTGCTGCTTATCCATCAGTTCATAAATGGTATCGGTCTGGTCGCCGTTGGTTACGATGGTCTTGTTTCCCAGTACCCGTACCGGTGCGTATATGATAAGGCTTGGGTCTGTTAATCTGGAAGGGTCAAAAGCTTCCGTACGGATTCCCTGTCCGTCTTCCACAAAGATTCTGTTCCGGCTGTTTTCGCTTCTTCCCATTATGAAATATGCAGTCACCGCTTTGGTGCCGTCCGGTGTTTTACCGATGATAATACCTCTGCCCGGATAGGCATTCTCTTTCAGTTCCTTTTCAATTGAAATCATTTCCATTCGTTCAAAGACCTCCTAATGTATGTGTTTTCATAGATTGTATTATCATACCATTATTTTAAATATTTTACAATAGAATACTATTCAGACAGAGTTGTTGTGGTTAGATTTCTGCTTTGGGGATTTGTCTAGCCGGACGCAGATGTGAAAGCCTTCGGACACCGGTTAGCTCATCTTCAAAAGCCTGATAGTTCTAAGTGTTCTGCGGAAGATATTCTTAGGCAGACGCTACCGTCAGCAATTCGGCATCCATGCCTCAACTGCTGACTTTGTCTGACCTCCTGTCAGACAATAGCTGTTTTTTTCAGGCAGAACACCAAGAACTATCAGACGTTTTCCGAAAATCGCCAACCGGTGTCCGAAGGCTTTCACATCTGCTGTTCTCTACCAGATTTCCAGAATCAGCTATGTTCTTTCCACGTGACTTACTCAGACAAAATATAGATGATTGAGATTTTCTATTATAAATTCTGTCAACACACAGCATGTATGCCCGGTGAAATTGGTTCGATGTGACTACGGAAGACAGATTGGAAGTTCTAAGTGTTCTGCTGGAATCTCAGCTATTTTCTGACACGAGGTCAGAAAAAGGCGGAATTGAGGCAGGATGCCGAATATCCGCCGGTAGCGTCCGTCTGAAAATACCTGTTGCAGAACACTAAGAACTTCCTTCTGTCTGTAGTGGAACATCGAACCAATTTCACCGGGCATACATGCGTCTGTTTCAGATAATTATAATCTAACCACAACAACTCTGTCTGAATAGTTTCCTAAACTATTATATTTGAAAAATCATTTTATCTATGTTATGATTTTATTTATATCTTACCAGGCTGCGTTTGCCTGAATATTTTATCTTTTTTGAAAGGATTACCATGATCGCAGAAGAAATTAAAGATTTAAAAAAATTCATGAACTTCCTGCTGGCCTCTGATAAATTCGATGCTTTTCTGGTAAACAGCATAAGCATTACTACCTATAATACCTTCCGGATTGACGGACATATCTGCAGAGAGTTCTATTCGGATGATGAATTTAACGGATTGACCCAACAGAAATTAAGCAGCTACAAAACGCTGCGGCCTATTTGTTATAACCTGATCAAGGGACATAAAACACCGGTAAAAATGAAGATCATATTTGCCATGAACGAATCATTTATAAATTCACTGATCGAGTCCGTTGAAACCACTCTTACCCTAAATGATGTCAATGAACTGTTTATCAATATTAAATATGAAAACGGCGCCGCATGCTGTGTGACCGGCGCCTCTCTGAAGATATTTACGATGGATAAATCCCTGGAACATGCATTCGATAAATATATCTCTGAATTCATTTCTGGTCTTTCCTGATGTTTCTTTTTATATATTCTGACATGCCGGGAAACTGGTACTGTTTCCCGGCCGTCAGTTCTCCTCACAATAATACCGAAAATACTGCTCTTTTAAAGTTTTATAGGCTCCCCTTGGCAGATAGATTTTCTTTCCGGTACCAAAACAGATATCCTGGGCATTCAGACTGTCAATATGTTCGAGATTCACAATATATGCGATTCCTACTCTAACAAACTCCCGGTACCGGGAAAGCTTTTCATAGATCTTCGCCATGGTTATGCGCAGCAAATACTTTCTGCCATCTGCCAGATGCAAATACTGTGTTTTTCCCTGAGCTTCGCAGTATTCAATTTCATTGACTGCAATGCGCTGAATCCTTCCCTCAATACGGAGCAGCAGATATCTTTTTCGCTCTTCCTCAATCTCCTCCAGCAAACTGTCCAATACAGGAAACAAGATTTTTTCGGATACCGGTTTTACCAGATATTGCGACGCCTTAACACCAAATGCCGCTAACGCATGCTCTTTCGATGTGGTAAGAAAAATAATCCGCGCTCTGTTTCCCATTTCCTGTAGTTCTCCGGCTGCTTCAATTCCGATTTTTCCGGGCATATATATATCCATCAGAATCAGTTCCGGTATATAATTGTTACTGCTGATCATATCCAGCAGTTCATCTGCACTTTCAAAACGTTGAATCATGAATTTTGTTTCCGGATATTTTTTTCCATAACCGATCAGCATTTGTTCCGTTTTATCCAACTCTTCCGTCTCATCATCACAAATCGCTATCTGATACATTTACAGACTCCTTTCAAATTTTCAGATTTTTATTTAAATTTCCGTCTGTCGAAGGAATTTTCATGATCAGTCGAAAAATAAAGACCCCGTTATCATTTCTGAAATCATACTCCCCATCATAATTAGCCGCTGTTTTGATTATGCTGAGGACACCGATACCACCCGTAAATTCCGGTTTTGGCTCTCCGTTTTTTAATTCGGTTTCTGCCCGGCAGGTATTCCGGCAACAAATGACCAGTTTATTTTTCTTTCTTTTAAGCATTAAATGAATAAAGCATGATCTGCCTGCTGACTGATTTTTTACTTCCATACAGGCGAATATGGCATTTTCATAGGCATTTGCCAGTATTGTTACCAGATCAATATTGGGTATGGACAGTTTTCTGTTCAGTTCCACATCCAGCGTAACCTGAATCTGCTGCCTTTTCGCCTTTCTTGTATAGGCTGAAAGTATATTGTTGACCGCAGTATTGGCACAAATTTTCTCCGAAATCCCACTGTCCGTTTTTCTGGTATATTCCTTTAGATATTGCAGCAATTCTCCGTTTTGTCCTCTTCGGGCATATTCAGCTATGACTGTGTTATGATGCCTTACATCATGACGAATCCTTCTGCCGGACTCCGCCGATTCCTCCAGAAGTTCCATATTCCGTTCCAACAGTCTCTGATTCATTTTCATCAACTGATTCTCTTTCTGATATTCCTTTTCCTGACCAATATGAAGATAAAGCCGGAACACCAGAAACTGAAGGGCTCCGGTCAGATAAAAGTTTATGGCCATTTGAAACAGGCGGTACGGTGTCTGATCCGTAATACTCGGATTTAAAATAAAGCCTATGCCAAACAGGATGCTGATGATCATAATGGTAACACTTATATGATCCAGTTCGTTTTCTACATAATAGCCAAATCCACGGATGGCATATTTTATTTTTTTCTCAATAAAAAGCGCCATGAGCACGATCAGAATGATTCTGGTAATAATATCGGCCCACACGTTTCTTTGAAAAATCAATATGGATACTTCCAGACCGCCTACAAGAAATACTGCCAGCAGATAGAATGTAAGAGCCAGTTTATATACCGAAAGATAGATATGGTCGCTGCTCATACATACTGCAAAAACAGAAAAGCAAATAAACATTACAAATGCCACCAATTTTATACAGCTTTCCCAGTCGGTCATATACCAGATACATGCCGACACGATCACCACGGTGCTAAAACAACCATAACCGATGATCATCTTTTTTCTTTCATATCGCGGTTCACTCATCAGGAAAAACAATATGATCACTCCTGCAAGGCTGACCGAAAAACGGATCAGCGCTATGTATACCGGACCACCTAACATGACTTCCCATGCCTCCTGCTTTTCTTATGATTTTCCAAAGTATCACACTCTGAACGAAGCTACCGTCCGGTTTAACGATTCGCTTAACCGGAACAATTCTTCCATCTGCTTTACCACGGCTTCTGAATTTTCATTGGATTTTTCTGCAGACTGTTTCATACTACCCATAAACTCCGCTATTTCACCCACAAGATCCGTAATTGCAGCAATAGATTCATTGATGCCTGCCATGCTGGCGCTCATCTCTTCGGATGCGGCTCCCAGATCTTCGGAAATGTCATTATAAAATATGGCATCTTTCTGATATACTTCTGCAAGTTCAGTCATTCCCCTGTAATCTTCCATTACTTTTCCGTTCATAAATTCCAATAATTTTCCTGAACTTTCCGACAAAAAAGCAACGTTATGTACAACCCCTTTCGTCACCTGACGAATCTTATCCACAGCCTGTTTTGAATTGTCCGCCAACTGCCTGATTTCGTCTGCAACAACGGAAAATCCCTTTCCTGCTTCCCCTGCTCTGACGGCTTCTATGGATGCATTCAATGCCAGAAGATTTGTCTGGGCGCTGATGGCAAGAATCTCATCAGTCAGAGTATTGATCTCCCGTACCCTCTGACTGTCGGTAATTGCTTTTTCCAAATCTTCTTTCGTCTTCCGGTATAGCGCCATAGCTTCTTCTGCAGACTGTCCGGAAGTTTCATGCTGCTTTCCGGCCCTCTCCATAATGCTTCCGGACTGTTCTGCCGCTTCCCCTGCTTTTTTTGCTACATTTTCTATAGCATCTCCCAGTTCTCTTCCGTTGTTCATAATTATGGATGTCAATTCCCTTGCCTGGACCGTCTGTGTCGTTACCCGGCCTACCAGACCGGATATACCGGATATTTCCTGATTCAGTTCCGTCATCCTTCCGGATGTGCTTTCGGCAATTGTACTGATATTGCCTGCCTTCTGTTTCGTATTCAGGATAATCTCCCGAATCTGCTGTCTGACCTCCACGGTCGCGGTGCGGATCTGTTCTGTCTCATTTTTATATTCTTTGGGAATCGTTTTTTCAATCATGGTTTTTTCCGAAAAATCTCCGGATGCAAACTGCTTTAACATCTGTATCGGTGCTAACATCTTTCCGATCAGACCCGCCATAAACAATACCACAAATACAATAACGATAAGTGAAATTATAAACGCCACTGCAATCATGGCAAGCAGGGCCCCCCTGATATTGGCGCTTGGCACTACGACCCCCAGTTTCCAGCCGCTGCCCTCAATATCGGCAACTGCAAAATAACTCATATTTCCGTCATAATCCTTAAGCTTTTTCACACGGTTATCCGTCCCCCCGATCAATCCTTGCAGTCCCGGCATTATATCCGTTACTGCAACTGCCGTATCCTCCGTCGGTTCATATTCCCTGTTTTCATGCGCCACATATTGTCCGCTGCTGTCCGTCAGAAAACCATAGACACCTTTTTCATAATTGATGCTTCCTGTGAGATCTGTAACTGTACCAAGCGTTACATCCAGTCCGATCACTCCCGCCAGCTCTCCGTCCATGTAAACCGGCGCCGCAATCGTTGTACACATCTGATTTGTTATAACATCCCAATAAGGATCTGTCACTATCACTGTTCCCTTTTCTTTTGCCTGCTGATACCATCCCCGTTGTACCGGATCATATCCATCCGGAATCTCTGCCTCTCTGTTGGACTGGATAAACCTGCCGTCTTTTGTTCCGCAATACAGATTTAAAAGTTCCTTTCTGCCATCCGCATGGGTATCCACTACCGACTGGATAAATTCCGTATCTGTTTTCTTCCCGGCCTGCAAACTGCCGGCTGTACCAACTGCCAGCATTTTTTCATTTTCAATCCACGTATTGATCTCTTCCCCGTATTTATCCGCATTCAGCTGCAGGGCCCGGGTTTGATCCTGAATCAGACGCTTTCCTGCTACCGTGATGATTCCTGCTGCAGCCAGAAGTATACCGGCTACCACAATGCCGATCACACTGACTGTAAGTCTTCCTTTAATTGTCTTTAACAAAATTCTGCACCTCATTTCATAAAATTACATTTTTACTCTTTATTTTTCCTTTTTATAACGATAAAATTATACAATATAAACAAGCACTCCTTTGCGTTTTGGACCAATTCGCATTTTTTTTGGTATATTTTGCATATAAAATATTCATTATTGACGCATAAGCCGTTTTTTGTTACACTGATTTTCGATATTTTAACATATTCCCTGTTCTTAATGGGCTTAATTGCAGATGTGGTATCATTTTTTGCAAAATCGGCAAAGGAGGAAACAAAGAAGTGCAGATACGGATTGCTCTGTGCGATGATGAAACAACGTGTCACGAAACAATAAAAAGATTATTAAAAGATTATAAACAGACGGTTTCTCTATTCTCTTTTGAGCTCTCATGCTTTTCTTCCGGCAGAGAACTGCTGGATCATATTGAAGATAAAGGAACTTTTGACCTTTACATACTAGATATCATCATGCCGGATATGAACGGTATCCGGCTTGGCTCCGCCCTGCGTGAACGATATGACGGCGGTATTATCATCTATCTGACTTCATCCCCTGATTTCGCAGTGGAATCCTATAATACGGACGCCCTGCATTATCTCCTGAAGCCCATTAACGGCAACCGTTTTTCCCTATGTATGGATAAAGCCGTAAGCCGCCTGAACCATCTCCGGTCGGAAACCGTTTCTATCAAAACTCCCTGCTCCACCCGCATCGTTCCCATCCACAATATTCTATATGCGGAACGTGTGAACCGCTCTATCCGCTATTATCTGAATGACCACACTACGATAAACAGCGTATCCTTCTGTGGTACTTTCCGGCATGCCGCCGCACCGCTTCTTGCATATAGCGGCTTCCTTGCTGTTGGTGTCTCCTTTGTTGTAAATCTGTACCATGTAACAGAAGTTACCAGATCAGATATGCTGCTGACCGGAGGATACTCAATACCCGTTCCCCGCCGCACCTATGAAGACGTGAAATCCAAATGGGCGGATTACTGGCTGAACAAAGGAGATATTCATGTTATTTGAAAATAATATTCCATATTCCACATTAAAGACATTACTGATCGTCATCGGTACGCTGGGCATGATGTGTTCCACTACAAAATTCAAATACAGTGCAAAACGGATCGCACTGATTCTTTTTCTGTATCTATGCTATGTATCCGCTTCCAGCGCTGCCATCATAGTCCTGTTTGGCTATACGTTCTATTTGCGGATGTTCCTGCTTACCATTTCCGCCCCTGCCATTTATCTGGTCTTCCGGCTGGCAGGAGATCAGCCGTCCAAGGCCGTGTTTAACCATGCGACGCAGATTTTATTTTCTTTGTATATATCTGCAAGCATTACTTTGATCAATACTGCCGTTCATGGCTCGGAATGGACCGACTTTCTGCTCCGCCTGGCGGTCTATAGCACCATCATTTTATTGGAGTACCGTTTTCTGCGCCGCCTGTTTCTGCAGATTTCCGCCATTACAAAAAACGGCTGGCTGATACTGGCACTGGTTCCCTGCTCCTTAATGGTTCTTTCTGTGGCTCTGGCTTCCTATCCTGTTCCCTATACCCAGAATCCCACAAATGTTATTTTTATCTATCTGCTGGGAGCAGTCATCGTGATCCTTTATTTCGCCCTGTTTCAATATCTGTTCATACAGTATCATTTCCAGACAGCAAAACTAAATATGGAGTTTTTGAAATTTCAGGTAGGAAATCTAAAAGAAAAAATTGCATTGGACGCGATAACTGCAGAAAGATCCAGGATCGACAGACATGATACCCGTCACCGGTTTCAAACGTTAGCCTCTCTGCTGGAAAACGGAAAAATTTCTGAAGCTCTTGACTATATTGCCTGCTCCGCCCCATTGTTCCAGACCGAAGTGCCTGTGACATATTGTAAAGATATACTTTTAAACGCAACTCTGTCCTCTTATTTCGGTCAGGCCAGGGAATCAGGAATCGTACTGGAAACACACCTTTCCTTTCCGGATTCCCTTCCGGTGGATTCCGGAGAATTTTCCATTGTGCTGGCAAATGCGCTGGAAAATGCCATAAAAGCCTGCCGCCTGTTACCGGAAGGACAGAGAACGATCATCTGTAAATGCATCTGCAAACCAAAACTGATGCTGGAAATTTCCAATACATGCGGCAATACCGTTGTATTTTCCAAAAACGGCATTCCCGAGTCAAAAGAAGAAGAACACGGAATCGGTACCCGCTCCATCATGGCTTTCTGTAAAAAATATGATGCCTTTTGTTCTTTTACATCGGAAAACGGATGGTTTTCCTTAAAAATAGTATTGTAACTCCGTTTTGATCCTCTGTATAATCAGCACTCCTTCCAGATGAGTGCTAATTTCTTCTTGACATTTTATTTTACCGGTATTAAACTATGTCTATGCGATTTAGTTTTAAGGAGGTACTATACAATGGAAAACCTACATGGTAATTTATCTATTAACAGTGACAACATATTTCCTATCATCAAGAAATGGTTATATTCCGACCATGATATTTTCTTTCGGGAACTGATTTCCAATGGCTGTGATGCCATCACAAAATTAAAGAAATTAGATATGATGGGAGAATACGAAATCCCTGAAGACAATGAATTTAAGATCAGGGTGATCGCCGATTCCAATGAAAAAACCCTTACCTTTATAGATAACGGCATCGGTATGACGGCAGATGAAGTGGAAGAATATATCAATCAGATCGCCTTTTCCGGTGCAGAAGCATTCTTAGCCCAGTACAAAGATAAAACCAATGAAGACCAGATCATCGGTCATTTCGGTCTTGGTTTTTATTCCGCATTTATGGTAGCCGATAAGGTAACCATTGATACTCTTTCCTATAAAGAAGGTTCTGCTGCCGTACATTGGGAATGCGACGGCGGTACGGAATTTGACATGAGTGACAGTGACAAAACGGAACGCGGTACGGTGATCACCCTCTATCTGAATGAAGACAGTCTGGAATTTTCCAATGAATACCGGGCCCGTGAAGTTATGCAGAAATACTGTTCTTTCATGCCGATCGAAATCTATTTGGAAAATCCTAATGCCGAACCGGTCTATGACACCATAGATCAAGATGAAGTTACGGAAAAAGATATCGTTATCGAAACCATCGTAGAAGAAGCAAAGACCGAAGAAATCGAAAACGAAGATGGTACAAAAGAAATAAAGGAAATCTTTCCTGCAACGGAAAAAGCCAAAATCGTAAGACGTCCGGTTTCCATCAATGATACCAATCCTCTTTGGACCAGGCATCCAAACGAATGCAGCGAAGAGGAATACAAAGACTTCTACCGCAAGGTATTTAATGACTATAAAGAGCCTTTGTTCTGGATTCATCTGAATATGGATTATCCGTTTAATCTGAAAGGGATCCTGTATTTTCCAAAGCTGAATACCCAGTACGATACCATTGAAGGCACCATTAAGCTATATAACAATCAGGTATTTATTGCCGATAATATCAAAGAGGTGATTCCTGAATTCCTTATGCTGTTAAAAGGCGTGATCGACTGTCCGGACCTTCCGCTGAATGTTTCCAGAAGCGCCCTTCAGAACGATGGTTTTGTAAAGAAAATTTCCGATTATATTACCAAGAAGGTAGCGGATAAACTTTCCGGCATGTGTAAAACCCAGCGGGAATCCTACGAAAAATACTGGGACGATATTGGACCGTTTATTAAATTCGGCTGCTTAAAGGATGAAAAATTCTGCGAAAAGATGAATGATTATATCTTATTCAAAAACATGGATAAGGAATATCTGACACTTCCGGACTGCCTGTCAAAGAACGAAGAAAAACATAAAAATACGGTTTTCTATATAACGGATGAAATCCAGCAGAGCCAGTATATCAATATGTTCCGGGAAGAAGGCATCGATGCGGTCATCTTAAACCACAACATTGACGAGCCGTTTATCAGCCATCTGGAACAAAAAAACGAAGGCGTAAAATTCCTTCGAATCGATTCCGATTTAAATGATTCCTTCAAAGATGAAATAAAAGAAGATGACGAAGAATTTAAGAATACTGCGGATTCCCTCACCGAGATCTTTAGAAAAGCGCTGAATAACGATAAACTGGATGTTAAAGTGGAGAAATTAAAGAATGAATCCATATCCTCCATGGTCACCCTATCTGAAGAAAGCAGACGTATGCAGGATATGATGAAAATGTATGGCATGGCCGGTATGAATCCGGATATGTTCGGTACAAACGTTACGCTTGTATTAAATGCAAATAATACCCTCGTAAAATATATTCTGGAACACAAAGAAAACGAGCATACAGCCATGATGTGCCAACAGCTCTACGATTTAGCCCTGATCAGCCATAAACAGCTTTCACCGGAAGAAATGACGAAATTCATTATGCGCAGCAATGAAATCATGATGATGCTGACAAAATAAAAAGCATTAAAAAACAGGCGGTTGCCCCATAGTTTGGAGGCAGCCGCCTGTTTTTATTCTGCTAATAATCATATGAGGGAGGGTCCCACAATACAATCTCTTTTCTCTTCAGGGATTCCTGGACCATTATGGTCCTCTGATTGGAAGAACCCTTAAATCTCAGATTCACATTCTTCAGTTCCGCAACAAATTTTCCGTCCACCATAACATCAAAACAGGATACCAGTTCTCTGGTTTCCGGTATGGTGTCAAACATGGTTTCCACTATATCCCTGTCAAACAGGAAGCCGGTAAAGCACCAGATATTTTTTTCGGGATAGACTTCTTTTACCTTTCGGACCAAAGGAAGCAGACCTTTCTGATTGGCCGGTTCCATGGGTTCGCCGCCTAACAGTGTCAGTCCTGCTATATAGGAAGGTTTCATATATTCAATCACCGTTTCAATGGTCGCCTCTGTAAAAGGAGTTCCATAATTAAAATCCCAGGCCACTTCGTTAAAACAATCCTTACAGTGATGATTACATCCGCTGACAAACACGGATATCCTTATCCCCGGACCATTGGCTATGTCATACTGCTTGATATCTGCATAATTCATATTGTACCAACTTTCCTGCCGTTAAATATGAAGCACTCTCGACTTTATTTCTTTGGTCTTTCCCACATTCCAGAAATTTTCACCCAGATAACCGCAGGTCCTTCTGGTTACATTCATTTTTGAATGGTCTTTGTTATGGCACTGCGGACATTCCCATTCCATATTTTCATTTATGAGAATTTCCCCGTCAAATCCGCATTCATGGCAATAATCCGACTTGGTATTAAACTCCGCATACTGAATATTATCATAAATATATTTTACCAGTTCCTCCAACGCCTCCAGATTATTTCTCATGTTTGGTATTTCCACATAAGAAATGGCGCCGCCGGAAGAAATATCCTGAAACTGACTTTCAAATTTAAATTTGGTAAATGCATCGATCTTTTCCCTGACATCCACATGATAGGAATTGGTATAATATCCCTTATCGGTAATATCCTTCACATCTCCAAACCGTTTTTTATCGATATTCGCAAACCGGTAACAGAGACTTTCTGCCGGAGTGCCGTAAAGTCCGAAACCGATTCCGGTATTTTCCTTCCAGGTATCCGTTGCGGAACGCAGCCGTTTCATTACCCTCAGGGCAAATTCCAGTCCCTCCGGTTCCGTATGGCTGACGCCGGTCATAAGTTTTGTCACCTCGTAAAGCCCGATATATCCCAATGATATGGTTGAGTATCCGTCATGCAGCAGCTTGTCTATGGTTTCGTTTTTTCCCAGACGGGCGATGGCGCCATACTGCCAGTGAATCGGACTGACACTGGATAACGTTCCCTCCAGTGCATGATGTCTGCACATCAGCGCTTCAAAGCAAAGAGCCAGACGCTCTTCTAACAGCTGCCAGAACAGTTCTTTATCGCCTCTGGCGATCAGACCGATTTGCGGAAGATTCAGGCTTACAACGCCCTGATTAAATCTTCCCTCCCATTTATAATTTCCGTCTTCATCTTTCCATGCGCTTAAAAAACTTCTGCATCCCATACAACTAAACACGTTTCCTTCATAATTTTCCCGCATTTTCTTTGCAGATATATAATCCGGATATAACCGCTTGGATGAACACTTCACCGCAAGCTTTGTAATGTGATCGTACTTCCCGCCGTTCAGACAGTTATGCTCATCCAGCACATAGATCAGTTTCGGGAATGCCGGCGTTACAAAGACACCTTTTTCATTCTTGATGCCCTCCAGTCTCTGACGAAGAATCTCTTCGATTATCATGGCATTTTCTTCTATATATTCATCATCTTTTTCCAGATTCAGAAACAGGGTCACAAACGGAGATTGTCCGTTTGTGGTCATCAGGGTATTGATCTGATACTGAATGGTCTGTACGCCGGAGCGCAGTTCATCATGAAGCCGGTCATCGATAAACTGTTCCATCAGATCAGCCGGAATCCGGTCTTTATACTTTTCCGTATAATGCTTTTTATACTTTTCCCGGCTGATTCTCAGATATTTGCCCAAATGCCGGATATCCACCGACTGTCCGCCATACTGACTGGATGCCACTGCTGAAATGATCTGTGTCACAACCGTACATGCCACCTGAAAACTTTTCGGACTTTCAATGAGCTTACCGTTCATTACGGTACCATTTTCCAGCATATCCCCAATATTGATCAGACAACAGTTGAATATAGACTGCAGAAAATAATCCGCATCGTGAAAATGGAGCACGCCTTCTTCATGTGCTTTGGAGATCTTCTCCGGAAGCAACATACGCTTTGTCAGGTCCTTGGATACCTCTCCCGCGATCAAATCTCTCTGGGTAGATGCCACTGTGGCGTTTTTATTGGAATTCTCTTCCATTACGTCCTTATTGCTGTTTTTAATCAGGCTTAAGATCGATTCATCCGTGGTATTGGCTTTCCGCACCATTTCTCTGGTGTAACGGTAAATGATATAGGTCTTGGCAAGCACATATTTTTTTTCTGCCATCAGCTTCTGTTCAATAATATCCTGGATATCCTCTACCTGCATTTCATCGAATCCGCGGTTTTCAATGGATGCCACGATATTATAAATTTTTTCTTCACTGACTTTTTCATGTGCCTCTACTTCTTCATTGGCTTTCTGAATGGCCAGGACAATCTTGTTGCGGTCATATTCCACACGGCGGCCGTCTCTTTTTATTACTTTCATAATTCCAAAAATCCTCCTTCATACTTCAGACAGATATGTTGCTCTTCTGCCTGACCAAAAACATACAATGTTTTAAACCTGCTTCATTATACCACCTGTATTTCCTTTTGTCTACTAAATATAGGATTAAATTTATGTTTGCACACAATATATTGTGTGTTATATGTAAACCAAAAAAACCCTTTGTAAACGGGCATTTCTCATGTTTTTCTGCAAACTGGTATGGTTAATTTTTCAATAACTGGCTATTTAAAAAAGGTCAATTTGTGGTAATCTCTATACAGACCGGTCAATCATCAGATTTTTCAGGAGGATATAAAACTTTCATGATTCAGACAGAAAAAAAAAGCAATACAAGAACCATGGCGCTGGCCGCTGTTTTTACATCTCTTACTTATGTGTTTACCGCCTTTATCAATATCCGCCTTCCCGTTACCGCCAACGGCGGACTGATTCATCTGGGAAATATCCCTTTATTCATAGCCGCGATCACATTTGGAAGCTGCGTAGGCGCCATATCCGGCGGAATCGGCATGGCGCTGTTTGACCTTCTCTCCGGCTGGACGGTCTGGGCTCCTTTTACTTTGGTCATAGTTTCCCTGATGGGTTATATCATGGGCAAAATTACCGGCACAGCATATTCCTTAAACCGGATCATCCTGGCAGTAACCGCTGCAGGCACGGTCAAGATTGCCGGATATTATATTGCCGAGGTTCTTTTATACGGAAACTTTGCCGCTCCGTTATCTTCCATCCCGGGAAACGTCCTGCAGATATCGGCGGCAGCCGTAATCGTAATTCCCATTGCACCACTGTTAAAAAAGGCGGCGGCAGGAATCGTACATACTGCATAGTTTTGTCCGCGATCAATTTTATAAATAGAAAGGATGTTTTTATTGATTATGGAAGATACCAGATATAAATTAATGACTCCCGGTCCGACCCGGGTCGCCGGGAATGTGAGAATGGCAAGATCCGTTGCCTGTACCAATCCGGATATTGATAAAGAATTTTATGATTTTTATAAGGAAACCTGTGAACTGATCAGTTCCCTGCTTCATACAAATAACGAAACCCTGATATTAAGCGGCGAGGGAATCCTTGGACTGGAAACGGCCTGTGCAGGTCTGACAGAACCCGGAGACAGGATCCTGGTCATTGACAATGGTATATACGGAAATGGTTTTAAGGATTTTGTATCTTTGTACGGCGGTATCCCTGTCCTTTATACATCGGATTATCATGAAACCATTGATGTCGGTGAACTGGAAACCTATCTTGCCGCAGACCACGATTTTAAATATGCAACCGTTGTCCACTGCGATACCCCCAGCGGTATGCTGAATGATATCGGCAGGATTTGCCCCCTGTTAAAAAAATACGGGATCCTCACAGTGGTTGATTCCGTATCCGCCATGTTTGGAGAATATGTACATGTAGATGAATTTCAGATTGATTTTCTCTGCGGCGGTTCCCAAAAGGTGGTATCTGCTCCTGCAGGACTGACCTTTGTCACCGTCAGCCCGGAGGCGAAAGCCGCCATGCATGCAAGAAAAACACCGATTGCTTCTTTTTATGCCAATATTACCATATTTGATGATTATTACGAAAAAAAATGGTTTCCTTATACCATGCCTATCAGCGATATTTACGGCCTGCGTACCGCTTTTGATAATATTCAGGCGGAACCGGACATCATCGGCCGCCATGCATCGGTGGCTTCCCATGTCCGGAAGGTTCTTTCCGGGGCCGGTTATACTTTTTATCAGAACAGCGGTTTTTCCAATACCGTTACCGTTATAAACGTACCGGAAGGATTCACTGCAGAAGAGATCTTAAACATCTGTAAGAAGGACCATGATATTATGCTGGCCGGTTCTTTCGGACCTCTGGCGGGAACCGTTATCCGGATCGGGCACATGGGAGAAAATGCATGGCCAAAACATGTGGACGAGGTGCTGGATATCCTCTGCGGCCTGCTAAATGACAACTGCCGTTAAATTACTGCAGTTTCATATACAGCAAAGCTGCCAGGGGTTCCATTGCATTTTTTACTTCCTCGAACGTATTAGTCTGGGCTCCCACTTCGATCAGCATGGACTTCGGCCGCAGATGCAGATTATACTGATATGCCTGTATGTAGTTTCTTCTGGTAAATCCTTCAAAATACTCCTCTGCCAGCACTTTCATCTGCAGGCTCATGGCAAGATTCTGGGAACGGTACGGATTATAGAGATAACCGATTTCCCCGACCCCGTTTAAACGGCTGATACCGTTAAAAAACATGATCTTTGCGGTTGGCTTCCCGTTTACGGTGGTCACCAGATGATTATTTTCATTGACGCCGTCCCGGTGAATGTCCAGTACGACCTCGATCGAAGGATAATCCGCCAGTATCTGGGAAATCCTGTTATATGCATAATCATATGCCTTGCTTCGGTCCAACACGCCGTTGACATAATCAAAGGAATCTTCTATATGAATAACGTTATAACCATATTGTTCCGTCAGCAATTGTGTCAGATAATTTCCAACCCCTACTATACCTGTATTCCGGTCTTCCGGATTGCTGTCTGCAAACGCTTCCATTCCATGGGTATGATAGATCAGTATCTGCGGCTGGCTGTTATCCTGCTGCATCTTCAGATCCACTGCCATCAGGCTTTGTGCATTTAAATCCTCCGGCGTTATCGTCGTACTGGATACTACCGTATAATAATTTGCCATTAAAAAATCAAAACTCAGGATATTGGGATCGATCTCTTTTACTTTTGCAGGCAGGGTCACATTAATCCCTGCCGGGCTGGTACCCGGATTTTGCTCCGCCGGCGGCTGGGTCCTGGTGGTCTCCGGCGGTACCTCTTCTCCATCTGTGGCCGGTTCCCCTGGATTGCCGTCTGCCGGTGATTCCGGCTGGGTTTCGCCTACGGAAGTGCTTTCCGGATTTCCGGTAAGTTCATTTCCCGTATGCTGGCCGGAATTGGCTATGTCCTGTACGGCCTCTTCATTTGTAAGCTCGCTGTCTCCCAGAAAATGATATTCCGGTCTCTGTGCCACATTAACTGCCACTGTATGTTCAATATAGGAACTGTAAGGTGTATTCAGCATATCTTTTACCACACGGCCCATTATATCCGCTTCCGAATCAAATCCGGTATTTACGTTATGTACATATTCCGCAGAGGGTATGCCGTGAAGTATCATTTTCTTCATATACTGATAAACATCATCTTCCGCCGCCAGATTCGGAATCACCGGTCTTATCATGGATATCACGATATATAACAGCAGGCTGTAAATGATAACCGTAACCAGCCTGCTTTTTCCTGTCATTGAATGATTATGCAAAACGACTGCCCCTTTTCGTACGATCAACTAAGATTTTGTCCAATATCATTATATGCCGCCGGACCATATAATATTCAATGCTTCCGATATTGTAAAACTTAAACTCTTGATATTTTCATCAATGTCTTTGGGCGTGACATACATATTTCCGATTTCCGGCTCAATAACTTCCCGGATCAGGGCATATTTTTCTGCCGGAGAAAAATCTTTTAATACCTTGGCCATACTTTTCAATTTATCGCTGAGAGAAAATATATCCAGAATATTCTCCATCGTATCATTTACTATGGTAGCCGCATCTACCACGGTAGGAACCCCTATGGCAATCACCGGAACTCCGATACTTTCCTCCGTCAGACCCATACGGTGATTTCCCACACCAGAACCCGGATTGATCCCGGTATCCGCTATCTGTATCGTAGTATTTAATCTTGCCGTATTTCTGGCTGCCAGCGAATCAATGGCAATTACCACATGGGGCTTTGTGGTCTTCACCAGACCTTTCACGATTTCCGCCGATTCCATTCCAGTCATGGCCATAACCCCCGGTACAATGCCGCTTACTTCATATTTGCCGCACTTTTTAAGCAGTTCCTCCGATAAAAACTGCTCGTCCATATTTCTTGTAATGAACAGATTATCCACCACTGCAGGTCCCAATGCATCCGGCGTTGCCATCCGGTTTCCCAGTCCTACCACCAATACCCGGCATTTTCTTTTTTTTGGAAGCAGTTCCTTGATATATACCGCAATCTTTTCTGATATGTCCCTGTGAAAATCCGTATCCTGCTGGGACAGTTCTTTTGCTTCCACTGTAATATATTTTCCGACGGGTTTTCCGGTCAATTCTTCACCAGCAGAATTTTCTATGATAACTTTTGTAACTTTTATTCTTCCGTCATATATATAATCTTCCTGAAAGCTGACGCCGTTTTCGGGATAACTGTGTGCCGCCACATCTTCTTTCAGTTCAACTGCCAAATCCGTTCTGACTTTAAATTCCTGCATGATTCAATCCTTTCCAAAAACTCAGATTCAAAAACGCTGCTTATATTTAAATTATTTCCGTTTTTTTTGTTATTATGTATTGACAACCGTATGATTTTGGAATAAACTACATTAGTATGTTTACATTCGACACGTCCGCGTCTTTTAAAATGTAAACAATAGTCAGGCTCTAAACTCTCTCAATGAGTCTGATACAAATAAAATATACTTACATTAAAAAACAGAACAATAATTTCGGAGGTGGACAGATTGGCTAACATCAAATCTGCAAAAAAAAGAATTTTAGTAACCGCAACAAAAACAGCAAGAAATAAAGCAATCCGCTCTAAGGTTAAGACAGCTGTTAAAAAAGTTTTTGCTGCCATTGAAACCGGCGACAAGAAAGCCGCTCTTGCAGCACTGAATGCTGCTACCGTTGAAATCGACAAGGCATGTACAAAAGGTGTATACCACAAAAATAATGCCGCAAGAAAAGTTTCACGTTTGAGCAAGGCCGTTAACAAACTTGCTTAATTTCTATTGATTTAGATTCTATACAAAATATAACAAAAAAACCGGTTCAGAGGATGATTCCCTGCTCCGGTTTCTTTTTTTATTTTATAACTTTCCTTACTTCGGTTCCTGCTGTCCTTCTGCCCGGCTGTATCGGATGATGATCAGTTCCACTGCCATTTTATCACTCATATTTCCCTGTTTCACCGCTTCTTCCATACGAATACAATATTTTAATGCGCTTCGGATCGTCTTATATTTAAAATTCCGGCACTGGGATACCGTCTTATTCACAATAAAATTCTGCATTCCAAGCTTTGCCGCCATTTCTGAAGCCGGAATATGATATTCGCTCATTTCCTTGATCTGAAGCATGATATTAAACTGCCTGGCCAGCATAAACAGAATCTTCATCGGCGCTTCCCTGGAAGCGATCAGATCATAATACAGTTCCAATGCCTTCTGCTGTTTCCTTCCTCCGATGGCATCCACCATCTCAAAAATTTTTCCCGTGATCTCACTGACGCAGACGGCATCAATATCACACCGTTCCACCACTTCCCGCCCATAGGTATACGCGATCAGTTTTTCCAGTTCACCGGAGATATTATCCATATCATCTCCCAGCTTCTCTAACAGATATTTCATATCATTTTCGGTAATCTTTTTTCCGGCCCTTGCAAGATACCGTGCAGCCCACTGGGCAAGCTCCCTGCCGGATGCCCGTTTACATTCACAGATATAGCCGTTAGCCTTTACCTGTTTATATAATTTATTCCGTTTATCCACTTCGGTTTCTATAAAAATGATACAGGCAGACTCCGGGATCTGTCTGACATACTCCGCCATTTCCTCAGCAGCCGTCTTAAACCACCCGCTGTCCTCAATCAGAATTACCCGGTAATCCGCAAAAAAGGGTAGTGTTTCCGCCAGATCAATGATCTTGGATGCATTGCACTCCCTGCCGGAATATCCGGTAAAATTCATGGTATCCCCCTGGGTTACCAGTCCACGGAGTAACATATTTTTAGCGCTTCGTACCAGAAAACGTTCTTCTCCAAAAATCAGATATGCTCTTTTTATATCTTTCTGCTCCAAATCCTTTTTTATATTCTTCATTTATCTACCATCCGTGATCATTCTCTGCAGATTATTATATCCTTAATCCCTGAATCTTTCAACCGTATATCTTCCCTTTTTGCCTATGCGAAGGGTAATCTGTCCGGAATTTCCGGTTATGTGTACCTGACTGCCCGCAGCCTCCAGCCGTTTCAAAGTCTCCGTTCCCGGATGTCCGTACCGGTTCTGCTTAGAACAGGAAATCAGAGCCGTTTCCGGCTGTATCAGGCGCAGATATTCCTGTCCGGTAGAACTGTTGGAACCATGATGGGCCACTTTTAAGACATGGCATATTTTAAGCCTGCCGGAACGGATCAGAAAATTTTCTCCCTGTTCTTCCAAATCTCCGGTAAACATGGCGGTAACTCCGTTAACGGACACAAAGCAATTCAGTGATAATTCGTTCTTATCCCGAAATGCAATTTCTTTGGAAGGATAAATACAGGAGATTTGAAGATTGCTTCCGCTAATCTCCATGCCGGCCGACAGATATAATACCGGAATCCCATGCTCCAAAGCCGCTTCTTCCAGCCGGTGATAAGACTCATCCCGAAGTTCTTCCCGAATATCCGGCAGGATCAGACATTTTACATAAGGCCTGTTTCCGTATTCCTCTGCTAAAAGAGGAATCATTCCGCTGATGTGATCCTGATCGGTATGTGTCACCATCAGATATGACAGTCTTTTTACTCCGTTTGCTTTTAAAAACGGCAGGATTTCATATTCCGCAACTTTAGTAAGACTACTGCTCCCTGCATCGACCAGAAGACTAGTCCCCTGTTCCGTCCCGATATAAATACTGTCGCCCTGCCCTACATCCAGCATTTTTATACAGTTTTCACCGGATCGTCCGTATAAGACAAGCACATTCAGCAAAACAAAAACAATTAGTATCACGATTTTTCTGACCAGACGGATATACCAGAACTCCTCACAGTCAGTTTCGCAGCCGGTCCCATCCGGTCCGCGGCTTCGCTTTTGTACCGTCATCCAAAGGAAACCTGCGGTCAGAGCCATAATTCCATAATAAAGAAAAAGTACCGGAACCGGAGGTTTTCCAGTGATCCGGACAGCCCCCGGTACCATTTCATATGTCCTGCATAAAATTTCATACAGTTTCAGAATCCCCACCGGCATCATTACCATAAAACGGGAAATTTCCTCACATAAAAATCCGAAAAGCAGACTGATAAAACCGCCACACAGTACAATTCCGAACACCGGAAGCACAGCAAGATTTATCATGGTGGAATAAAGAGCTGTCTGATAAAAATTAACGGCTATTACCGGTCTTGTAATCAGATTGATACACTCACTGACCATGACCGTCCGTACCATTTTGGATTTTATATTTAAAAATGCGGATACCGTTCTGCCTGCCAGCACAATTCCAAAGACTGCTCCGAAAGACAATTGCATGGCAGCCGACTCCGGTGCCATGGGTATGTCTGCCGTGATCAGAATGGCGGCAAGAGATAATGCTGATATCACATCATAGGTTCTGCCGGTCATATCCGCCACAATACCTGACAGAAACATGATCACTGCCCGTTCCGCCGATACTCCGCCTCCGGTCATCATACCATATGAAATCACAAAAACAGAGGCGGCTCCGCCGGAAACGGCAAAACGGAAGCGTTTCCTCATCATCCGGTATACACACATTCCCAGCATGGATATATGCAGCCCGGATATACTGAGCAAATGGGAAATTCCTGCCATCCGGTATAAATCTTTTGTATCGCCATGGATTTCCGATTTGCAGCCCAACAGGATTCCGGCCAATATAGAGGCATATTTTTCCTCTGTTATATCATACAGACGGTTCTGCATAACCTTTCGGACATACATTATCCCGTTCCGGTACCGGCAGTATGTTTTTTTCACCCATTGGACATCCGTCGGTTCCGCATAGAACCTTCCATAAATCCCCATACTGTAATAATAAGTCTGACTGTCAAAACTTCCTTCATTCCTTGGTTCCCGAAACTCCGCAAAAGTGCCTGTCAGCCGGATATCCCGCCCCGGTCTTAACCATACGGTTGTTTTCTCAAACACCACCTGAACGGTTCCGCCGATTTTCACGGAACCTTCGGCATCCCCTATTCTGACATGCTCCAGCAATACATATATTGCTCCGTTTTCTTTTCTTTCCCCTATTTCTTTTATACGTCCATAGATATCATAACTGCTGCCGTCTCTGCAGAATTGCCTGATTTTCTCTGTCTGTCCTGCTGCCCCGTCATAAAGCCCGGCTCCCACTCCCACGGAAATCGCTATGACCAGAATCATTCCCGTTCCTTTAAACAGGATTTTCCTTTTTCCATTCCCGGTTCCATTTTGTTTTTTTAAAATGAACCTGACAAAAATATTTAAAAAAACAGCCGTTCCGGAAAGAACGGCCGTAAAAACTAAAAACCTCCCAATAGAACTCCCCAAAATTTTATATATATATTCTCCAAGTATCAAGGCCGCTGCAATCACGAAAAGCGGTCGTTTTATACATATCCCTCCTGTTATTCTATGAGATCCAGATTCCGGTTAAAGGCATCCCGAAGGGAAACGTAATCCCTGAATTTCCGGTCGGTTTCCCCGTTAATGCTGATCTGAACCTTATTTACATACGGCAGTTCCACCAGCGAATTTACAACGGAGTACAATTGTACTTCCGGCGTCACCCCTAGAGTTTCCTCCAGAAATGTACTGTCAAAATTCACATAACAGATACCGTCTTTTGTAGTTACACTGATCAGCTTTAAATCCGACGGAAGGGGACTTTTTAAAGAATGGCCGGAAGGACTCTTCATCAGACGATCAATGATAAATTTTTCAACCGGCGTATTCTGTGCATAGAGACCGCTGTACTCTTCCGCCACCAATCTGTCTCCGGATTCATTGGCATAATATAACACTGCCTTTTTCTCCTGATAGGCATTAATGCTGGAACCGGACTCGCCTACAAAATCCGAAGCTTTCATACTGCCTCTGGGATTCCCGGAAGCATCGGCCAACGGCTGCTGATTGATCGTAAAAATCACATAATCGATCTCGTTCAACTGTGACATGGTCAACACGATTGCCGAACGGCACAATAATTCCTCCACAACCTTCATCTGAAGATAACCGGCATCAAAGTCCACATATAAAATCTTATCCGTAACGCTGGTACTCAGCACATGGACCTGATCCGGAATGGCCGGCAGATAATTTATTTTCTTGGATTTTTTATTCATCTGTTCCAGCACTTCTTCTACCTGACCGGAAACAGTCCCGCTTTTTAATCCGTATGTCATGGTGACCAGTTTTGTCTGATTGCTGTCCACAAAATATAAATGAATGTCCCCGTATGCTCCCTCCGAATGCTCTTCCCCGCATGCACCCAGGAGCAATGCTGTAAGAATCAGAAAAATAATAACCGCCATATGGCTTCTGCTTTTTTTTCTATAAATCATCTCAAAACTCCATTTCGTTTCACTATGCGTTGTCCATCATGATCGTCTGCACCTGTTCCCTGCTGTCCGTAATATGATTCAACGGAATTCTCACTGTAAAAGTCGTTCCTTCTCCCTCTTTGCTGTATACTTTGATAGCGCCTTCATGCAGTAAAATGATATTTTTGGTGATCGCAAGTCCCAGTCCGGTTCCTCCGGTCTCCCTTGCCCTTGTCTTATCCACCCGGTAAAACCGCTCAAATACCAGTTCCTGGGATTCCTCCGGTATACCGATTCCGGAATCCGCCACTTTTAAATAGAAATACCGGTAATCCGCATTCAGGGTGATCCTTACCCATCCGTCTATCACATTGTATTTAATGGCATTTTCCACAAGATTTGAGATGGCGCTGGTAATTTTAACCTCATCCACATCTGCTATGATGGGACGGAAACTTTCCAGTACCATTTCAATATTGCGCTTTGCGGCAATGGGCCTTAAACGCTTCAATATCACTTCCACCAGTTCATTGATATTGATCGGTACAAAATTCAGCGTGGTATTCTTTTTATCCAGACGTACCATGGTCAGTAAGTCCGTGATAATGGCATTTTCCCTGTCCAATTCAGTTACAATATCCCGAAAGAACTCCCGGTATATTTCGTTGGAAACTTCCTCCTGTACCAACAGGGAATCGGCCAGTACCTTAATAGAGGTGATCGGCGTTTTTAATTCATGGGATACATTGGATACAAATTCCTGCCGGGATTCATCCAGTTGTTTCATCTTCAGCAGCATGGTATTAAACGCATCCGCAATCTCTTCCGTCTCCTTATATCCGTCCAGTGATAATTTTTCATCAAAATATCCGTTGGAAATCTTGTCAATGGAGGCTTCAATGGTATCAAAGGGTTTTACCAGTTCTCTGGCCAGAAAAAAGGAGATCATAAACTCTATAACTGCAATCACTGATTCCGCCACCAGCATTCTGCTTTCAATCTTATCCATATTCTCTTCCACATCCAGAGTAGAAAAGGTTACCAGTAATACACCTATAACATGTTTATTTTCATTTGTCAGTGATAAACCAATCTCAATATAATGGTCTTTTGAACTGTAATAGGAAATGTTTTCCCCGCGGTAACACCGGATCACATTTCCGGATATGCTTGTTTTCCCTTCATCCATGACATATGTATCTTTTATGATGGTAAAATTATCATTAATGATCAATACCCTGCCGTCATACATGGAAGATAACTGGGCCAGTTCCGCATCGATAGACTCTGATTTCCCGGTATCCAGATAATTCTGGCTGATCAGATGATTCCGAATGATATTACACTGGCTTAACAGCCTGTCCATCATGGTCACTGCCGCCGCAAAAGCCTGTGGATAGCAGCGCACATCCTCAATATAGATGGTGTACGGGTTGTCGCGGTACTGGAAGTTTACAATGCCCCTATTGGAAAAATACCGTATAAAGGACTGGTTCTGCGCCCCATAATGTGCTGGCGGAAGCCCCACTGCAAGAGAGACATGCACCACCTCTTCCCCATACCTTTCCTTTAAATGGAGTTCTTCTGCGATCCCGAACAGGGTAAGGATGAAAAAGCGGTCATCCTCCGTCTTATCTCTTTTATAAGGAATCCTCTGGTTTGACAGCGTATAAAACTTTCCCTGGTATTCCAGGATGTCGCTGCCGAACGGCCTGGCAATGCTCTCCACCAGCCCGGACACAAAGGGCCTGCTGTGGATCGTCTTCATCTGTTTGTTCCCGTGGTCGATTGCAATTAACATAGTTTTTCATCTCCTTTTTTCCTTTATACTTATTCTTTACGCATTGAATACGTCTTTTTTCAACAAAAAAATAAAAAAACAGGACCAGCAGCATATTGACTGCCGTGTCCTGTTTTTTACACCATAACTTGTCCTGCCCTCTCCGGTCAGGTATGTATCCCATAGTACGCCTTTTCCAGATTCTCCCGGCCGTGGAGGATGACTCCCCCGCATATGCCGGCCCCATAGGGCGTCTGTTCCCGGAAGAAAAAGCTGTACGGTTCAAAATCATCATACACCGTGATCTGCCTGCTGCCTTTCCATCTCAGGAAATGGTCTGCCATGAACTTCCCCAGTTTTTTCCGCAATGCCTTCGTCTCTGCCACTGCTTTCAGATTTCTCCTGCTCTGGAACTCAATCTTTGGCCTGCCGCTTTCCTCTAAGGACAGCATCTTTATCTGCATACTGTCCTCCCGGCTCTGCTTTATGGAACTTTTAAATTTCTTATAGGAAAGCCGGACCGTTTCCGTCCTGCCGGACACCTTCCCTCCCCCTGCGTCACTGAGCCAGGTAAATTCTATTTCCAGAATCTCCGCCTGCTCGAAAGACTTCCGTAATGACACTTTTGCAAAGGAGCGGATATCGGATACCGTCATATATCTTTTTTCTTCCAGTTCCAGCAGTTCCTTCTCCGTAAGGACAAAGCCCTGGGGAGAGTGGCAATCTTTAGAGAATGTCCGCAGAGTAATGCAGTCCTCGGATGCGGATAGTTTTATCATCGTCCTGTTATTCATCTTATAGCCTCCTTCCAGACAGGGGAGAGCCTCTTTTCTC
>CAJTPF010000016.1 GCA_910578175.1 uncultured Lachnospiraceae bacterium | reverse complement strand
TTCCCATCACCCGCTTTTACATTGAAAAAATAATATATTTTATCAATTGTAAGTTACTCATTTAGTATTTGCGTGTCCGTAGCTCAGCTGGATAGAGCAACGGCCTTCTAAGCCGTGGGTCGGGGGTTCGAATCCCTTCGGGCACATTTTTTCCGGAACAGGTATCCGGAAAGCTATGGTGGGTATAGCGCAGTTGGTTAGCGCGCCAGATTGTGGCTCTGGAGGCCAAGGGTTCGAATCCCTTTATCCACCCTTTAGTTAGGAAGTACTATGAGGAATAGTAGTTACTAACTTTTTTTATTTCATCAGGAAGATACCATATAGTGGGCTATCGCCAAGCGGTAAGGCACAGGACTTTGACTCCTGCATTACGTTGGTTCGAATCCAACTAGCCCAGTTTGAAAAACTATTCTCAGAGACGTAAGGCATGAGGATAGTTTTTTTATTCTGACAGGTATAAGTTGACGGAAATATCAGAAACTATTTTATGTACAGCGGAGGTGAAACCATGTTGAAAGTGGTGGATGCAGGCGGCTTTCTGAAAGAAATCAAAGAATTATATGATACGGCTTTTCCGAGAGAAGAACGGTATCTGGATTTTGAGCCGGCCATAAAGCAGATAGAGGCATCGGATTCCGGCGGAACACGGGGAGAACTGGTGGCGTTCGGTAAGGATACCGGGGAAAAAGTCATTTTTGTAGGATTTGTAATGGTATTGTTTTGCGGTAATATAGTACATTTATACTATTTTGCCATACATGAGAAGCTGCGGGGACAAAAATATGGGGAACAGGCTTTGAATCTGATCAGAAACCGGTATAAGGGCAGAACCATATGGCTGGGTGTGGAACTGCCGGATGAAAATGCAGAGAATCAACAGCAGCGGCTGCGGCGAAAACGGTTTTATTACAGAAACGGATTTCAGGATACCGATGTATCGGGAGAAAAAAACGGCTGTATGCTTCAGATGATGTCAACGGACGGAACGATAGATCCGGATACTCTGATAACGCTGGATGGCCTGATAAATGAAATGATTGCGGAAGGCCGCAGACTGCAGTGAAAAGAAAGGATAAATGAAACATGGTAAAGCATATAATTTTATGGAAGATAGCCGACGGAAGATCGGAAGAAGAGAAGCAGAAGATTAAAGAAGGCGTAAAGGCCGGTCTGGAAGGATTGAAAGGCAGAATACCGGGTCTGCTGGATATCCGGGTACAGATCGATCCGCTGGATACGTCCAATGCGGATATCATGCTGGATTCTTCTTTTGAGAGTGAAGAAGCACTGAAGGCATATGCCGTACATCCGGAGCATGTAAAAGTAGCGGATGAGAATGTACGGCCGTTTATGGATGTGAGAATGTGTATGGATTATGAAAGCAGAGGTGGTATATAGAATGGCAGTGTTAGACAGAATCAAGCCGGAAGCGGTATTCCGGCATTTTGAAAAAATCTGTAGTATTCCCCATGGTTCCTCCAATACAAAGGGACTCAGTGATCATTGCGCCAAATTTGCCGGGGAGCATAAACTGAATTATATTCAGGACTCCCATGATAATATCATTATTTTTAAAGATGGGACGCCGGGATATGAGCATTCCCGTCCGGTCATCCTGCAGGGACATTTGGACATGGTCTGTGAAAGATCACAGGACTGTGAGATTGATTTCAAAACGGAAGCGTTGCAGTTACAGGTTGAAAACGGTATGATTTCCGCCCGGGGAACCACCTTGGGAGGGGATGACGGAATTGCCGTGGCATACGCTCTTGCAATACTGGAATCCCGGGAGATTCCTCATCCTCCCCTTGAGGTGGTTTTTACTTCGGATGAGGAAATCGGCATGCTGGGAGCGGCCGCCATAGACTGTTCGGAACTAAAGTCAAAAATAATGCTGAATCTGGATTCGGAAGAAGAGGGATATCTGCTGGTAAGCTGCGCAGGGGGCGTTACCGCTGCCTGCCATATTCCGTTGGATTACATGGTGGATAAATCAAATGAGATTTCCAAGGAAAATGCACCGGGAATACTGCTGGAATTAAAAGTCGGCGGATTAAACGGAGGCCATTCCGGCGTTGAGATCGATAAGGGCCGGGCCAATGCCAATCAGATCTTGGGCCGCGTCTTATTTGCGATAAAAGAAAGAATGAAATTTGGTCTGATAGAGGTAAACGGAGGATTAAAAGATAACGCCATTCCCCGGGAAGCTGCGGCTAAACTTATGATAGCCGACAGAAACTGGGATGAATTTCAGGAACTGGTTTCCGAATATAATAAAATACTTGCCGATGAATACAGGATTACGGATAAAGATATTCATTTAACGGTCCGGCAGGCAGTTTGTGATCTGGAACACAATACGGAAAATACACGGATCATGTCTTATGAATGTATGTTTCGGGTAATAACGGCTCTGGTAAATCTTCCGGGAGGCATACAAAAGATGAGTCATGATATTCAGGGCCTGGTGCAGACTTCGTTAAATATGGGAATTCTTGTCACGACAGAGGATGAAGTGGTTCTGAGTTTTTCGGTCCGGAGCAGTGTGGGAAGCGAGAAAGAAGAACTGGTGGCAAAACTCCGCTGTTTAACGGAATCACTGGGCGGTTATGTCAGCTACAGCGGCGATTATCCGGCGTGGGAATACAGACGGCATTCGGAACTGCGGAATCTGATGTCGGAGATCTATGAAGAGCAGACCGGCAGGAAACCGGTGATCCAGGCACTGCACGCCGGTGTGGAATGCGGATTGTTTGCAGATAAGATTCCCGATCTGGACTGTGTTTCTTTTGGGCCGGATATTAAGGACATTCATACGCCGGCGGAACGTATGGATATAGCCAGCGTGGAGCGCACCTGGAATTTTTTGCTGGAAATTCTGAAACGGTTAAAATAAAAAGTCATAAAAACCTTGACAAATAAAATCAAAGTTATATAATGTAGTTATCAAAACTACATTATATAACTTTGATTAATATATAATGAAAATGTGAATATAATGCATATTGATACTGTATCCTGGTAACGTAAAAGCAGAGTTATGTTTTGTAAAAGGAGGAATCTGCATGGATTATTCATACGGACTGCATGAAAACAAGGTTGGAAAATTACAGAGAATATCAATACCGAAATATACATTGGGAGAAGAGCTGGTCAGCGCCGTTTCCCACGGAATAGGAGCCGGACTTGGGATCGCGGCGTTATGCCTCTGTCTGGTTAAAACATATGTGCAAGGCGATATATGGGGCAATGTCAGCAGCTGGTTTTTTGGGATTTCGCTGATCGTTTTATACAGTATGTCATGTATTTATCATGGACTGAAACCGAACAATGCCAAGCGGGTGCTGCGGATCTTTGATCATTGTACCATATTTTTATTGATTGCCGGAACCTATACTCCGTTTACAATGGTGGCGTTAAGGAGTACGGTAGGATGGCCGTTGTTTGCGGTTGTCTGGGGAGCCGCGGTTATTGGAATCATATTAAATGCCGTTGACATGGAGCGGTTTAAGACCGTATCCATGGTATGTTATCTGGCCATGGGATGGGTTATCGTATTTGCATTTAAACCTCTGTGCGCAGCTGTTCCCAGAGCCGGAATACAACTTTTGGTGGCGGGCGGCATTGCATATACGCTTGGGGCGGTTGTATACGGAATCGGAAGCAGGGTAAGATATATGCATTCCATCTGGCATTTCTTTGTCCTGGCAGGAAGCATACTGCACTTCTTTTCCATTTACTTATATGTAATATAGATGAAAAACAGAGATTGACCAAAACGCCGGAAATTGTCATAAGATTTCCGGTGTTTTTTTTGTATGGATATGGTATAATCTGCATTAAATGATAAAAAGAAAGAAGTTGAAGCTGATGTATCGGGACCGGTATGATAAACTGAGGGGCTGGATTCAAAAGGAGCCTTACAGATATAAGTTGTTTATGATCTTATATAAAACGCTGCCTTTATTGGTGATGGGAACATATGCCGTTATGATAATATATGGCATATTTAATCTAAACAGAGAACAATGCTTCCGGATCATTGCGGTGCCGGCATTTGCATTTCTGACGGTTACCATATTCCGGAAACTGATCAATGAGAAACGGCCTTATGAAGTATACGATATCCGGCCGCTGGTATATAAATCCAAACAGGGGGAGTCTTTTCCCAGCCGCCATATGGTTTCTGTGGTGATCATAGCCATGGCAGGATTTTATATGAGCCGTCTGCTGGGAAGCCTGCTGATGCTGGTCAGCGTACTGGTGGGAATTCTGCGTCCGGCAGCGGGGGTGCATTATGTAAGGGATATTCTGGGCGGTTTTTTCTTTTCACTGATCGTGGGTATTATAGGATTTTATATAATCTGATGACGTTAAATGATATTACCGCCTGACATCCGGGACAGGAAAAACCGGTACATCCTGACAGTGTGTACCGGTTCTGGGAAAAGAAGATGCGGCTTACTGATTCAGAATCGCCTTAAACTCATCTTTTAGAGTATCCTTTATGATCTTTTTATCGATTACGAATTCCGGTGTACCCATATATCCGGGAGAGATTTCATACTTATCAAACGGAATAACAAGGTTGCCGTCATATATCGGAATAAAATAAAAACCACCGCAAAAATGCGATGGTATCGTTACAATGCGGATGACAGGAATCGAACCTGCATGGTCTCCCGCTAGATCCTAAGTCTAGTGCGTCTGCCAGTTCCGCCACATCCGCCTGGTAAATACTGACTCGATAATATTATCATAAAGATATTTTGACGTCAAGTTTTTTCTTGGGCTTTTCGGTAATTTACATTGCATTTCCGAAGAATTGGGCTATAATAATATACTATATTCATATAATAAAAAAGAAAAACTTGAGAGAGGCAATATATGAAGAAACAAAGGGAACGTAAGTGGGCGTTATCCACAACACAGATCATCGTACTGGGATTTCTGACCGCTATCATTATCGGAGGGCTATTATTATCACTGCCGGTGTCTTCGGCCGACGGACAAAGCGTACCGCTGATCGATGCCATGTTTACCTCCACCACATCCGTGTGCGTTACAGGTCTTGTTGTGGCGAATACATATGAACAGTGGAGCCGGTTCGGACAGGCAGTCATTTTAATGCTGATTCAGTGCGGAGGGCTGGGAATCGTAACGTTTACCACATCATTTATGCTGATACTGGGAAGAAAGGTTACGCTGCGGGACAGACTTTTGATGCAGGATGCATATAATTTGAATACGCTGACAGGACTGGTAAAGTTTACAAAAAAAGTTATCTTCGGCACGCTGATCGTGGAAAGTATCGGTGCAGTTTTGTATATGTTTACGTTCATACCGGAGTTCGGCTGGAAGGAGGGAATCTGGATCTCTGTATTTAATTCGGTCTCTGCCTTCTGCAATGCAGGAATCGATATCATCGGCCCCAACAGTCTGGCGCCTTATGTCACCAACGTATCCGTTAATTTAATAACCATGGCGCTGATCATACTGGGAGGGATTGGTTTTATCGTATGGTGGGATATCCTGCATATGGCGGGAAAGGTAAAAAAGAAAGAAGTACCTTCCCGGGCATTTTTTAACCGGCTTTCCCTGCATACCAAGATCGTTCTGACCACAACCCTGTGTCTGATCGGAATCGGTACCCTGTTGATATTCATTCTGGAATATAATAATCCGGAGACTATTGGCGGACTGGCCTTCGGGGATAAGATCATGGCGTCCGCTTTTGAATCGGTTACTGCCAGGACCGCAGGTTTTCTGACGTTTTCACAAAAAGCGATGCGGGATTCTTCTGCTCTGGTCTGTATGATCTTAATGTTTATCGGAGGCTCGCCGGTGGGCACGGCCGGAGGTGTGAAAACTTCCACGTTTGCCCTGGTGATCATTGCCGCCATGTCTGCAGTCAAGGGAAGCGAGCATGGTACCGCCTTTCGCAGAAGGCTTCATAACCGCACCATGCGAAAAGCGCTGGCAGTGATTCTGATCAGTTTTCTGGTGGCAATGTCGGCGACCATAATGCTTTCCACATTTTGCGGCGGAGCATTGACCGATGTAATGTTTGAAACGTTCAGCGCCATCGGTACCGCAGGACTGACCAGAGATTATACTGCGGCCATGAATTCCGCAGGAAAAATCATTATCATGATCTGTATGTATTTGGGACGTGTGGGTCCGATTTCCATGGCCATTATATTTGGATTTAAGAAAAATAAATATGGCCTGGCGGAATACCCGAGCGCGGATATAACTGTGGGTTAACCGGATTCGTTTTTAATATTTGCATAAAAAATGCCGTTTGGGCATTAGAAAGAGGAAAAATATTTATGAAGAAATCATATGCGATTTTAGGGCTGGGAAAATTCGGAGAAAGCGTTGCCATAGAACTGGCCCAGGCGGGAGCGGAAGTGCTGGCCGTGGATAAGGATGAGGAAAAAGTACACGAGGTGGCTTCCTATGTCACCTGTGCCATGAAGGCGGATGTCTGCGATGTGGAAACCATGGAATCCCTGGGATTGTCAAATATGGACGGAGTCATCGTTGCCATTACCAGCAATCTGGATGCCAGTGTTATGGCCACCATTGTGGCAAAAGAGGCGGGAGTGCCGTTCATACTGGCAAAGTCGGCGGATCAGATCCATGCTACCGTACTGAAAAAGATAGGTGCGGATAAAGTGATCGTGCCAGAGAAGGAATCGGGAATGCGGGTAGCCAGGCTTTTGCTTGCCGGTAATTTTTCAGAATTTATCGAGCTGTCGGATAAGGTGCGGATGATAGAGACCGCAGTAAAAGAGGAATGGATCGGGAAAACCCTGCGTCAGTTAAATCTCCGTCAGAAACAAAACCTGAACGTAGTCTGCGCCAGAAAGGGCGGGGAAATCGTTTTAAATCTGGACCCGGATATACCGCTGACCGATGATTATTCTCTGATCGTTATCGTTGACAAGAAAAATATTGCTAAGCTGATGAGAAAATAAATATTGGAATATTTGAAAAAACGGGGAATAATATAATAGAAAGGTTATAAAAAAGGGAGATTTTATATGTGCGGTTTTGCGGGATTTTTCAATCCGTTTATGGATTTCAGAATGAATCAGCCGGAAAATGAAAAAATTCTTAACGATATGTGCACGGCTCTGTATCATCGGGGACCGGATGAAAACGGCAGTCTGCTTGCTAAAAATTATGGACTTGCACATACGAGACTGGCGATCATAGATCTGGAAAACGGGAACCAGCCTATGTGTACCGTTTGTAATGATAACAGATATTGTATTGTATATAACGGAGAACTGTATAATACTGCGGAATTAAGAAAGGAGCTGGAACGGAAGGGCAGAAAATTCCAGACGGCCTCGGATACGGAAGTCATACTGATGGGATATATTGAGTATGGAATCGAAATTCTGAATAAACTAAACGGGATTTTTGCATTCTGTATTGTGGACGAAAAAAAGGGAGAATGTCTGATTGCCAGAGACCAGGTGGGAGTAAAACCATTGTATTATTCGGTTTATGATGAAATTCTGGTATTTGCTTCGGAACCCAAGGGTATATTTGCATTTCCGTATATCCAGCCGGATATTGATACGGAGGGACTGAATGAGGTACTAAGCCTGGGACCGGCAAAAACTTATGGAAAAGGCGTTTTTAAGAATCTTCATGAAGTCAGGCCGGGATATTTTCTCCGCTATGGATATGAAGGTATACGGGAACAGCGTTACTGGGCGATAACGGCTTATGAGCACGAAGAGAATTATGAAAAGACCGTGGAGCATACCAGATTTCTTGTGACAGATGCCATAAAGCGGCAGATGGTTTCCGACGTACCCATTGCCACATTTCTATCCGGAGGCGTGGACAGCAGTATTGTTTCGGCAGTATGTGCGGCGGAACTGAAGAAACAGGGCAAAAAATTAGGTACGTTTTCCTTTGATTTTGTGGATAATAATAAATATTTCGTTGCCAATGCGTTCCAGCCGTCCCAGGACCGGCCGTTTGTGGATATCATGGCGGATTACATTCAGTCGGAACACCGGTATCTGGAATGTAATAACGATGATTTGTTTGAAAATCTGTTTTATTCCGTGGATGTGCGGGATATGCCCACCATGGCGGATGTGGATTCTTCCATGCTTTACTTCTGCGGCAGGGTAAAACCGTTTTATAAGGTAGTGCTCACCGGAGAATGTGCCGACGAAATTTTCGGAGGATATCCGTGGTTTCACAAAGAGGAATGTTTTAAGGCCAGAACATTTCCGTGGTCTATGGATATCACCGCAAGGCAGGCAGTGTTAAAAGACGAGATCATTGCAGAGCTTCAGATGGAACGGTATATCCATGAAGCCTATGAAAATACCATAAGGGAAACGCCGAAGCTTCCGGGAGAGGATGCCCATGAAGCAAGGCGCAGGGAGATTTCTTACCTGAATATGAAGTGGTTTATGCAGACGCTGCTGGACCGGATGGACAGAACCAGTATGTATTCCGGTCTGGAAGCCAGGGTGCCTTTTGCGGATATCCGGATCATTAATTATATGTATAATGTACCCTGGAGCATGAAGTGCAGGAATCAGGTGGAAAAGAGCCTGCTTCGGGAAGCGGCGGAAGGATTGCTGCCAAATGAAGTATTATACAGAAAGAAAAGTCCGTATCCAAAGACCTACGACCCGGCATATGAGAAGAAGCTGGCGGATGCATTGACAGAAGTGATCGAAGATCCGTCTTCACCGGTACTGCAGCTGGTGGATAAAAAGAAAGTTTATGAATTCATTCATCAGAAGAAAGATTACGGACGTCCGTGGTACGGACAGCTGATGGCAGGACCTCAGATGCTGGCATATCTGCTGCAGATCAATTACTGGATGAAAAAATACAGATTAAGCATTTAATAAAGAATGTGAAAAACAGGTGATTGCGGAACATCGGTCTGCAATCACCTGAATCTGTTTTAAAGGATTTTTCAGAACGGCGAGCGGACGATCGGCTGGATCTGCTTTCCGTCCAGTGCCGATTCCAATGCAGGAACGATCAGGTCGGTATGGGCGATCAGTGAATTTGGTTTTAGTTTACAGTCGTCCTGTCCGAACGGAACGAAATACAGGTTTTTTATATTCATTAAGGAGCCGATATTTTTAAAATTCATTCCCAATGCATCGTTGGTAGAAAGGGAGATCACCACGGGAAGCTGGTTTCTTAAATGACCTTTTGCCGCCATTAATACCGGGGTATCGGTTATACCATTTACAAGTTTTCCCATGGTGTTGCCGGTACATGGTGCGATCAATAAAATGTCCAGTATTTTTTTAGGACCAAACTTTTCAGCTTCTGCAATGGTGTGAATTGCTTTATTTTTTGTAATGCTTTCGATGGCATTTACAAATTCGTCGGCTTTCCCGAACCGGGTATCTAAGGAATAGGCATTAAATGAAAAAATAGGAATGACGTTTACGTCTTCTTCCATCAAATGCATAAGTTCACCTTTTATTTTAGCGAAAGTACAAAAGGAACCGGTAATTGCAAAACCGATTGTTTTACCAGATAAATTCATACATCCTCTTTTCCGCCATAAGGCTATACAATAGAATTATATATGATTTTCGCCGAGGTTTTCGGAGAATATTTTCCCGGAAGACCAAGGCAGAGACGGGCGTTGATGCCAAGGGATTTACAAGCGTCAAAATCAGTTCCGCCAGGTTTGGAAGCGATATCGATAATGGTGGTATCTTTGTGGACATTATTCAATATATTTTCTGTCAGTACCAGAGAAGGGATCGTATTAAAAATAAAATCATAATCACTCACGTTTTTTGAGAGCTGATGGAAATTCATATAGAAATGTCCCGATTCATAAGCAAGCAGCTGCTGTGATTTTTTTCTGGCACAGACAGTCACTCTGGCATTCAGGCTTTTCAGCCGGTCTGAAATGGCAGAACCGCATTTTCCATATCCAAGCACGAGACAGCGGCTGGCATGGATATTGATATCGCTGTGGGCTATGGCTTCCGCAATGGCGCCTTCGGCAGTGGCGATCGAGTTGTTAAGTTCAAAGGTATCATCATCCATAAAATCAATAAAAGCCACGCCTTTTTCCTGGCATTTATTCCGGAATGCTTCATAAAAACAGCCGCCGTAAAGGATATGATGGGAGTTTAACAGGGAAAGCAGTTCGCTGATATTTATATCGCCTGTATTTGAAAAAACAGTTCGTCTATCCTTTGAAAATGGAATAGGAAGTATAAGGATATCGGAATGGTCGATTCGTTCTTTCAATGAGGAATCGTCCGGAATTCCGCAGACTCCGAATGTATTGATATGATAGCCGTTATTTTCAAATTCTGCAGCAAGGTACCGCTGTCTTAAGTCACCGCCGATTATACAGTAACGAAGGTTCATCTTATCTTTCAAGATCACTTCACTCCCATCAGAACTAAATCATTTACCATAATAATATATGAATGGGAAAAGAGTTGGTGCTTGAACAAATTATTAATTTCGAATATAATGAAGAAAATCGGATAAGAGTGGAGAAGGATCATGACTTATTTAATCATATATGATGCTGTCAGGAAGAAAGCCTCAACCACGCCGCCCAATCATTTCATTGGAAACGTGGAAATGGCGGCGGGAATCGGAATCGTGATGCAAGAGGCAGGACTGGAATTTGATAGTACGGATCTAACGGAACCGGAAATGATAAAACAGCGTTTTCAGGACTATCTGAAGAAAATGGAGCCGGACAGTCTTTCGGCTGAAAGCAGGATCATCATCGAACTCATTGAACGGTATCAGGTGAAACGGATGGTAAATGAGAAGATGAGGAATTTATTGGATCTGTGCGGCATGAAACAGGCGGATGAAGAGGACTGAGAAGGATTTGGAATAACGGATGAATGTTCGCAAACGGTTATTTGTAAAAAATAAGAGCCGCTTTCTTCCCCATGCCTTATGCAAGGGGGAGAAAAGGGCTCTTTTTTTATTTTTAACAGTTAAAATTTAACGTTCATTTAATGGAACATAATCGATATGTTTTGCAACGCTCTTGTACGCTGGTCGTATGATCTTGCCTACATTGATCAATTCTTCGATACGGTGGGCGCTCCAGCCGGAAATACGTGCGATGGCAAAGATCGGAGTATACAGTTCCAACGGAAGACCCAGCATCCGGTATACGAAACCGCTGTAAAAATCAATATTGGCACTGACTCCTTTGTAGATTTTGCGCTCCTGGGCGATAACTTCCGGGGCCAGTCGTTCTACGATGGAATAGAGTTTGAATTCCTTATCCAGTCCTTTCTCGGCAGAAAGTTTTTCCACATATCGTTTCAGCACTCTGGCACGGGGATCGGATATGGAATAAACCGCATGGCCCATACCGTAGATCAGTCCGGCTTTGTCAAAGGCTTTTTTATTTAGTAAATCGGACAGGTACTTTCTGATCTCTTCTTCGTCGTTCCAGTCTTTGATCTGTACCATCATGTCGTCAAACATCTGCATTACCTTTAAGTTGGCTCCGCCGTGCTTCGGTCCTTTTAAGGAACCAAGGGAAGCTGCGATTGTTGAATATGTATCGGTTCCGGAGGAAGAAACCACATGGGTAGTGAATGTGGAATTATTTCCGCCGCCATGGTCGGCATGGAGTACCAGGGCAATATCCAGGATTCTTGCCTCTAACTCCGTATATTTGCTGTCCGGACGCAACAGATGCAGAATATTTTCCGCTGTGGACAGTTCAGGATTCGGCGAGTGTATAAACAGGCTCTGTCCGTCGTGATAGTGCTTATATGCCTGATATCCGTATACGGATAACTGAGGAAACAATGCGATCAGCTGCAGACATTGTCTGAGTACATTTGGTATGGAAACAACATCTGCCGTTTCATCATAGGAATACAGGGTTAAAACACTTCTTGCCAGTGTATTCATCATATCCTGACTTGGCGCTTTCATTATAATATCCCGGACGAAGCTGGTAGGCAGGGAACGGTAGTGTCCCAGCAATGAAATGAAGCTTTTGAGTTCTTCCGGTGTGGGAAGTTTGCCGAATAATAAGAGATAAGTGGTTTCTTCAAAACCAAACCGTTTGTCAGCCACAAAACCGTTTACAAGTTCTTCAACATCGATTCCCCGGTAAAAAAGTTTTCCTTCACAAGGTATCATTTCGTTATCTACGGTTATGTAAGAACGTACTTCCGCAATTTCCGTAAGACCGGTCAGGACTCCTTTGCCATTTATATCTCGAAGACCGCGCTTAACCTCGTATTTTCCGTAAAGTGTCGGGTCAATAGAACTGTTTTCTACACACAATTGTGAAAGAGCAGTAATTTCAGGTGTAATTTTTGAGTAGTTGTTTTCTGTCAATGGAAAACCCCCTTCGCTATAGATATAAAATCAGATTTCATTTTATCATAAAATGAAATCCGTTTTTTATACAGATTTGATTTTACCATAAAATGAAATCGATAATAACTCTTACATTTTACCATAAAAATACGCTTGGAACAATAGAATTATTTTAAAATAATATTAATAATGTATTGAATAATAGATATTTATGCTGCCATGTGATAAAATCAGATGAAGAATGATTTGAAAGAAAGGAAGAACCCGGAACGTTCCGTGGATAAGGCAGATCAATGGATTTATTTGAATATATGAGAGAGACAAACCGTGACAATACATGGCCGCTGGCCGCCCGGTTGAGACCGGAGCGGCTGGAGGAGATAGTAGGTCAGAAGCATATCATCGGGGAAAACACCCTGTTGTACCGGGCAATAAAAGCAGATAAATTAAGTTCCGTGATATTTTACGGACCGCCGGGAACCGGAAAGACCACCCTGGCGAAAGTGATCGCCAATACCACCAATGCGGATTTCAGACAGATCAATGCGACCTCTGCCGGCAAGAAGGATATGGAGGAAGTCGTAGGCAAGGCGAAGGATAGTCTTGGAATGTACGGAAAAAAGACGATTCTGTTTGTGGACGAGATCCACCGGTTTAACAAGGGGCAGCAGGATTATCTACTGCCTTTTGTGGAAGACGGTACGATCATATTGATCGGAGCTACCACGGAGAACCCTTATTTTGAAGTCAATAGCGCGCTGATTTCCCGTTCTACCATATTTGAACTGAAAGAACTATCCCGGGAGGATATACGGACGCTTCTGCTCCGGGCGGTTCGGGATGAAGGAAAAGGAATGGGTGCATATTCGGCGGAAATAGAAGACGGGGCGTTAGAATTTCTGGCCGACGCAGCCGGCGGCGACGGAAGGACTGCACTGAATGCTCTGGAACTGGCCGTACTGACTACCCCGAGATCCACTGACGGGAAAATTCACATTACAGCAGAGACGGCACAGGAATGTATCCAGAAAAGAAACCTGCGTTATGACAAAAACGGAGACAATCATTATGATACCATATCCGCCTTTATCAAAAGCATGCGCGGCTCGGATCCGGATGCTGCCGTATATTATCTGGCCAGAATGCTGGAGGCAGGAGAAAGCGTAACGTTTATTGCAAGGCGGATCATGATCTGTGCCGCGGAAGACGTAGGACTGGCAGACCCAAATGCTTTGACCGTGGCTGCTTCCGCCGCCCAGGCGGCCCATCAGCTGGGTATGCCGGAAGCCAGGATACCTCTGGCGGAAGCGGCGCTTTATATTGCAAGGGCTCCGAAGGATAATTCGGCCCATGATGCCATTAATGCGGCAATGGATTTTGTAAGAACCCATCCGCCGTATCAGATACCGCCGCATTTGAAAGACAGTCACTATAAGGGTGCCGCAAAACTGGGACGCGGGACAGGTTATAAATATCCCCATGATTATGAAGGCCATTATGTGGAACAGCAGTATCTGCCGGATGAAATCAAGGGGTATAAGTTCTTTGCTGATAAAAAAGATATGAATGGATATTAGACTTAAGACCGATGTAAATGTTATGCGGACTCTATACAAAAACCGGAGGTATCCATGGATTATGTTCACTATTATAAATCGCCGCTGGGAGGAATAACGCTTGCAAGCGACGGAACGGCACTGACCGGTTTATGGTTTGACGGTCAGAAATACTTTGGATATACGCTTTCCAAAGATTATGAACAAAAGGAACTTCCTGTTTTTCAACAGGCGGTTCACTGGCTTACTGTTTATTTCAGCGGAAGAGAACCGGATTTTATTCCGGACATATCTTTAAACGCAACGCCCTTTCGAAAAGCCGTGTGGGAAATTCTGCTGGCGATACCTTATGGACGAACGATGACTTACGGAGAGATTGCGAAAAAGATCGCAAAACAAAAAGGACTTTCCAAAATGTCGGCCCAGGCAGTGGGAGGTGCAGTGGGACACAACCCGGTTTCGCTGATGATTCCCTGTCACCGGGTGGTCGGCGCAGACGGAAGTCTGACAGGCTATGCCGGAGGCGTTGATCTGAAAGAAAAGCTGCTTTTATTGGAAAAAACGGAGATACCGGATTTTTTCAACCAATAAAAGGAACGCCATCATAAGCCTTGCAGTCCAACCCCGCCTTGTACATTTTAGTGAAATATGATACAATAAATGTCAGTGGATTATGTACATATGTGAAATGAAATGAGGTATACCGTTGAAAGAACTGATTGGCAAGTTATCAAGAGGAATTTTGGACTACAGCATACCAGTAATTGAAACGTCTGTGAACGATATTGAGCTATCCGTGGAAGCAGGCAGAAAGATTACTGGTTCTTTTGATGTATTTACGGGTAACGGATTTGAGATGAAAGGAATCGTATATTCTTCCCATGACAGCATTGTGATTACGGATGATCAGTTTATCGGAAACCGGTGTACCATACGGTATGAAGTATCTGCCCGGTTCTGCGGACCCGAAGATATTTTTGAAGGCAGGATCAATATCGTCAGCAACTGCGGTGAAATATTTCTTCCGGTGAAGATTCATGTGACGGCTAAAAGTTTACCTTCGTCTGTCGGAGAAATATCAAATCTGTTTCATTTTGTAAATCTGGTAAAACAGGAATACGAAGAGGCGTTGAGACTGTTTCTTTCGCCGGAATTTAAAGAAGTATTTTTAAGAAAGGATATCGGTACCGGAAGCATGTACGAAGGGCTGGTACAGGGCGCTGATAAAAAAAGGGCGTTGGAAGAATTTATGATCGGAATCAGCAAAAAACAGCCGATGGTTCTTTCGGTATCTGATACCCGTCGGGAATATGATTCCCTGACTGAATCCTATGGGGATATATTACTTCTTACCAGAAATACATGGGGATATCAGAAAATAGATGTAGAGGTGGAAGGGGATTTTATTACGGACTGCCGGTCCTGTATCAGCAGCGAGGATTTTGCGGGAAATACATATGAATTCAGCTATCTGATCGATATTGGGAAACTTCACGGCGGTATGAATTACGGAAAAATTGTCTTTCGTACGGTTGCAGAAACCACAGAGTGCGTGATTGCTGTGGATAACATCAAAGACAGGGATACGGCGCATGGGGAGATCAACCGCTGTATCAGCAGCCTGGCCGTAAAGTATCTGGCTTTCCGGATGCATAATAACAGTCTGGAGAACTGGGCGGAGGAATCTTTACAATTGATCCAACGGGCGAGGGGATTTGATGACGGAAATCCGTTTTACAAGCTGCTGCAGGCCCAGATCTGCCTGTCAGGAAAACGGGACGATGAAGCGGCATGGCTGCTGGAAAGCGTGGCGGAAGAGATCCTGGACCGGAGAGAGGAGCATATCGAATTATATTGTTATTATTTATATGTCAGAACCTTACAAAGACGGGAACCGGAACATACCCGCAATGCACTGGATATCATTAAAAAATATTACGAAAACGGTTACGATTCATGGAAACTCTTATGGCTCCTGCTTTTTATGGACAGCAGTTTTGAAAACAATAAAAGCCTTAAGATTGCCAGAATTAAAGAGCAGTTTAAGCTGGGGTGCAAAAGTCCGTTAATGTATTATGAAGCCTTATATGTGTTTAATAAGCAGCCGGCACTGCTCAGGGTGATCAACGGATTCGAACTGCAGGTTCTGGCATTCGGAAACCGCTATGGAGCCATCGGGTTAAAGCTTGCCGTACAGATATCGGAACTGGCCATGCTGGAAAAAGGATTCCGCCCTCTGCTTTTCAGGGTACTGACCGGATTATATGATAAATTTGAGAACAAAGTCATATTGAATGCTCTGTTAAGTATGCTGATCCGGGGAAATAAAACGGACAACCGGTATTTTAAATGGTATGCTCTGGGGATTGCGGCGGATTTAAAGGTGACAAGGCTGTTGGAGTATTATGTCTTTTCCATGCCGGAGGATTATGAAGGAACCATTCCGAATACAGTGCTGATGTACTATGTATATAACGGGAATCTGCTGTATGACAGAGAAGCATTTTTTTATCATCTGATCATCCGGAACAAAGAGAAGCTGCCTAATGTTTATAAAAACTATCAGCATACCATCGAACGTTTTGCATTGGAAAAATTAAGAAACAGGGAAATGGATTCTTATCTGGCTGAAATCTATGCCGATGTTTTAACGCCTCAGCATATAGCAGATGAAAATGTAAAAGCGTTGATATATGTTCTGAATACATGGAAACTGACATGCAGTAACCGGTATATGACGGAAGTCATTGTTATTCATAAGGAAATCAGGGGAGAGAAACATTATCGGATTCAAAACGGTATTGCTTATATAAATATATTTACTGAAGATGCAATCATCATGTTTAAGGACCGTAGCGGAAACCGCTATATGAAAACCATCAGTTACACTGTTGAAAAATTGTATGATAACAGGGAATTGTCTGAAATTTCATATGAAAAAAATGCGGATAATATTTACCAGATGGCAAAGATGTGTGAACAATCTTTAAAATACCATAAAAATATACCAGAGGGGATAACCGTATTCCGCGATGTTTTGAAACGTGAAGAGTTCCGGCCGGAATACCATGACGGAATCATGGGTGATGTTGTGGAATTTTATTTCAGCAGGTATGACGGAGATGACCTGGATGAGTATCTTTTGCAGATGGATATGACCAAACTGGGACGGCAGATACGGAACAAGGTACTGGAACTTATGATTTTGCGGGGATTGTATGACAGAACGGCAGAAGTATTGAAGGAATACGGTATCTGCGATATGGATGCCCGCCGTTTGCTGAAATTCTGTTCGAGAGTCCTTCCGGGATACGAGAACAGGGAAGACGGGAATCTGCTGAAATATTGCGTATATTCCTACCGGCATGGGAAATATAATGAAATCGTCCTGGTTTATCTGGTCACGTATTTTAACGGAACCACCAGAGAGATGATGGAATTGTGGAGAGTGGCAAAAGAATATGGCATCGAAACCAGGGAACTGGAGGAGCGCATGATTGCCCAGATGTTGTTTACAAGGAACCATTTGGGAAGCATTGTCACGATTTATGAGTCTTATTATAAAAAAGCAGCGTTACCGGTGCTGAAGCAGGCATATCTCTTTTTCATGTCCTTTGAATATTTTGTAAAAGAAAAACCCGCAGATGAATTGTTTTTTCTTCATTTGGAAGATGAAATGAGCGTAAACGATAATATGCATAATGTTTGTAAATGTGCTTATCTGAGATATTGTGCGACTAAGAACGATCTTCCGGCTCCGGCGGTAAACATTTGCCGGAATGCATTGGCAGCATTGGAGAAGGATAAAATCTTTTTTAACTTTTTTAAAAAATTTAATAAGTATTTTTCACTGTCCGGAACCGTTTTGGATAAGTTTGTTATCGAATACCGGACGGAGCCTCAGGAAAAAGTGTTGATAAATTATATACTGGAACAGGATAGAGGCGTAGAAGAGAGTTCCGGCCGGGAATTTGTGACTGAAGAAATGGAACAGCCGTTTTACGGTTTGTATACCAAATCATTTACATTATTCTATGGTGAAAATGTAAAATATTATATAACGGAAGATTCCGGAACAGGAAAAGCATTTACGGAGAGCAAATGTTATACTTTGGATGACAGACATGTGGAAGTCGGCAGTACCAGATTCGGAATGCTTAACGATATACTGGAATGTATGGAACTTAAGGAAGAATCAACGGTCCGGGATTTGATCAAAAAATATTATGTAACGAAATCTTTAACGGAACAGCTGTTTTAGGTTTATTAAGTCAAAGAAAGGCAGAAGCGGTGATGGAAAAACAGTCAGGAAATAACAGAATATCGGTAGCAGTGGATTTGTGTGATGATTACAGTCAGATCAGTTATTTTACCGGTACCATGACTGAACCGGAATCTCTCAGTACCATTCCGGGTGAGCAAAAATATCTGATTCCCACAATAGTGGCAAAACTGAATCAATCCGATGAATGGTGTATTGGCGATATTGCGGAACTTCATATGAAACGAAAGGAAGCCGCAGGATCTTCATCGCTGATCCATATGACATTGAAAGAAGAATCAGCAGAGATTGGGAAACGGACATACAGCGGACAGCAATTGCTGGAAATTTTTATTTTCCGGCTGTTCGAACTGGCAGCCGGACACTGCCATGCGAACCGGCCGGATAAGGTGGTATTTACTTTGGAGTATCCCGACCGCCTGCTGGTTGCAGTTATTCATAAGGTTATGGAAAAACTGGGGATTGCCAGAGAAAATATACGGGTCATCGGTCATTCGGAGAGTTTTATTTACTATAACATTTTTCAGAAAAAAGAATTGTGGATTAACGACGTACTGGTTTTCGATTTTACCAAAACCCGTTTTACCATGCGGAAATTAAATCTGGTACGGGCCAGAATTCCCCAGCCTATAATCATTGAAGAAAACGATTATTCTGGTGAGATCGGATATGGATTGCTTGAAACAAGGGAAGGAAGACTTAAGGCGGACCGGAGGTTTGCGGAAATTGTCAAAGAGGTTTGTTCCAGACATATTGTTTCTACCATTTATCTGACCGGATGTGGCTTTTATGAGACGTGGATGGAGGAGTCTGTTAATGTTCTGTGCAATAAACACAGGGTATTTCAGGGATATAATCTTTTTGTCAAGGGTGCCGGTTATGCATCCATGGATATGTTCAGAATGGGTGAAGCCGGAAACTATCAGTTTGTCTGCTCCGGAAGGACTCTGGTCAATATTGAGATAAATGTGATACGGGACGGCAGGGAACTGCCGGTCATGCTGTCAGGAGCGGGAACAAACTGGTATGAGGCGGGCGCCAGAATTGAATGTATTCCGGACAACACCCGGAAACTTGTTTTTTATATATCGTCTTCGATAAATAAAGCGAAAAGGGAACTGATCTTCGATCTGGGAGAGTTTCCGGAGCGTCCGAATAAAAATACCCGTTTGGAAATTGCCCTGTCCTATAAAAATGACAGACAATGTATGTTCGTGATCACCGATAAGGGATTCGGAGATTTTTTCCCGGCTTCCGGGAAAACGCTTAAGCAGGTATTAAACATAGAAGATTATCTGTAGGAGGAAAGGTTATGCAGGGCATACGATTGTGCAGTCCGCAGGCGAAAGTACCATATCATATCGAAGATATGGAGTTAAATATATATTCTGTTGAAGAACTGGCATATTATTTATATAATACTGTTTTCTTTGTGGATACCGGTTTCTTTAACGAAAGACTGACAGAGTATATCCGGACGGAACTGGAACTGCCCGAACTGGCGGCAAAACTGAAACATGCCATGGAACTGAAAAATTCGTTTTCGGATATGGTAATGCTTCTCGTCAGGGAGTCCCGGTTTTATGAGGAAGATGAGTTAAAGCAACTGCAAAAAAATCTGGATATAATCGGAAGCAAAAGCCTGAAAGAAAGAATGAAGGTCCGGGCGGAATTGTTATATCAGGGAGGAAAGCTGGCCGGCGCCAATGAGATTTATAATAACATACTGAATGAAAAGGGACAGCCGGTACTGATGACAGGAGATCAGGAACATGATGAATTTTATGGAGGCATTTATCTGGGACTTGGAAAGATAAAAGTCAGGATGTTTTATTTTGCAGAGGCGGCAGAGGATTTAAAAAAAGCATATATATTATATCCCTGCCGGGAATCAGGCAGCGCCCTTATTCATTCGTTGTTGCTGGGAATGGATTATCAGGAAGAATCAAAGGAAAAACTTCTGGAAAAAATCATGGCGGAGCTGGGTTCACTGGCGTTGGATGAGGCTCTGGTCATCCAGTGCATTGAAGAAATAAAAGAATCTGCCATAAAGTGTGAACTGACAAAAGAATACGAATATCTGGAAAAAGTTATAACCTATGACGGATGCAGAAATCTGGATGATTTTTATGAAGGAATCCATCAGGTGATAGACGAATGGAAACAGGAGTACCGGAAACAGATTTGAAAGGATAACGATTCATGTTTGGAAATAAAAAATCAAAAAGACGCTTAAAAAAGGATAAGTTTAATACGGATTATCTGGAACAGCTCCGGCAGAAAAACAGCACGGGGGACAAGCGGGGAGCACAGCAGGCGGATTCCCATACGGCACAGGGAGAAGGCGGTGAAAACGGAACGGTAGAGATTCCTGACAGCAATGAACTTCAGTCGTCAATGTCTATTGAAAAGCCGGAAGTTAAAACCACGGACCAGAAAAAGGATTATATTGAAAACTGCTGCGACAGGATCGTAACGGCAGGGAAACGAATGGATGAGTTAAAGATAGAATACCAGGCGGTAAATCATTATCTGAACGATATCCATTTGATCGAAAATATGCCTGATCCCCAGAAGGAACAGTTGTTGGGCTATGCCAAAAAAGTAGTTGTTCTGGAAAAAGACAGGAAAGATTTCGGACGGTCCATGTCAAAACTTACCAATCAGCAGTATAGCCATATGCGGGAATGTGAGGATAATATCAGGGATATCCTGAAAAATATCGCAGACGATGAGAAATACTGTGAGACCGTTAAAACGGACATGCGGTATCTGGAAGGGGAACGGGCAGCGCTTATTTTTGAAAAGAAAGAGATGAAGAACCGTCTGTATATTATCAACGGCGCATCGAAAATCGGGATTGCAGCATTTGCTGCGGCTTTTATCTTTCTGATGGTTCTGGGAATCGGATACGGAGCAGACGTGAGTCTGTTTATGTATGGCCTGGTAGCCATTGCTGCAGTATTTATCGGAATTATTTTCGGAATGTATAATAAAACCGTTTATGAACTGAAACTGGCTGAGGCAAGACTGAACAAAGCCATCACATTGTTAAACAAAGTTAAGATTAAATATGTGAATGTAGTGAGCCGTCTGGAATACGCATATGAAAAGCATGGCGTTAAAAGTGCCTATCAGTTAAATAAACTGTGGTCCGTATATTTAAAACTGCAGAAAGAACATGAAGTTTATAATAAAGCCTCCAATCGGCTGATTGAAGCGGAAGAAAGCCTGGTGGCATTACTGAAGCAGATGGATATCCGGGACAGCAATGTCTGGGTCAGTCAGGCATATGCCATTGTGGACAGGCGGGAAATGGAAGAGATTAAAACAAGTCTGAACAAGAGGAGACATAAATTAAAGACCTCCCTGGATTATAACAATAATACGATACTGAAGGCCAAAGAAGAAATAAAGATGCTGATACTGGGAGATAAAGAACATGCCAGGGAACTGATGGCAGTCATGGATGCATATGACATATAAAAATATACAAAAAGGGAGCCGTTGTGATGAAAAGAAACATTAAGACACTTAGAAAAGGTTTGGCGTTATCCGGGTTATTAACTTTGTCGGCCTTTATTTTATCCGGCTGCGGCGAAAAGAAAGAAGCTGCGGTAAAACCGGAGACCCGGAGCGGGAAAGAAGAACAGACCACTACAATTTTGGATACTACATCGGATGAACAAAGCTCTTCCATACCGGAAGAAACCTTTCTGCAGGAACAGACAACAGAACCGGAAACCACCGCCCGCTCTGCTGCAGAAACGGACCGTTTTCTGGTGGATCATGACTATCTTTCCCAATTGTCCAATGAAGGGACAAACTGGGGACAGGGAACCACGTTCGATGAATTTAACCGTCCGGTTTATGCCCTTACCGCCCAGGAACGGAATGGTGAATATGGTGCTTATTTCATTATGCCCCGGGAAAATAAACTTTATATTACCATGGACTGCGGAAGTTCTTCCACTTATATGACTCAGATATTAGACACATTAAAAGAAAAACAGGTGAAAATCACATTTTTTGTGACTATGCCCTTTGTTGAAGATAATCCGGATATCATTCTTCGTATGGTATCGGAGGGACATGCCATCGGAAACCACAGCGTGACTCATCCGGCAGCCGGAATGTTTTCACTGTCCATAGATGAGCAGATCAATGAAGTAAAGACCGTACATGACTGTCTGCTTCAGAAATACGGATATGAAATGGACTTGTTCCGGTATCCACAGGGAACTTACAGTACCCGGTCGCTGGCGCTGATGCAGCAGATGGGATACCGTTCCGTATTTTGGAGTTTTGCCTACAAAGATTATGATGAAAACGACCAGCCGGAGCCCGGATATGCCCTTCAGAAATTAAAAGACAGAGTACATCCGGGAGCCATATATCTGTTGCATGTGGATTCAAAGACGAATGCGGACATACTGGGAGAGTTTATAGATGCGGTACGGGGGCTGGGATATGAGTTGGGGACGATACGATAAAAGAGGGTTTCCACTTGACAAATCCCGCCATTCCGCTTATTATAAATATCAGTTAAATATTCAAATGCAATGATAAAGAGGAGTAGAAAGATAACCCCAAAAGAGAGCGGGACTCACAGGCTGAAAGGTCCTGCCGGACAGTGTCTTTTGAAGGTAGCTTTGGAGCATTGCTGCCGAACCGGAGTAAGCAGCAACGGAATCGTCCCCGTTACAGGATAAGAAGAGATGTGATGCACAACCATATCGCAAACAAAGGTGGTACCGCGCAGTCCGTTATGAGATTACGCCCTTTTTCCCATGATAAGGAAAAAGGGCTTTTTTAATTAAATTTATGAACAGAAAGGATCATCATTATGGCAAAAGAATTGGAAAAAAATTATAATCCGGTCGACATTGAGCAGCGGTTATATGAAAAATGGGAACAAAATAAATATTTTCATGCAGAGGTGGACCGGAGCAGGAAACCGTTTACTATCGTAATGCCGCCACCGAATATTACCGGACAGCTCCATATGGGACATGCACTGGACAATACCATTCAGGATATTCTGATCCGGACAAAGCGTATGCAGGGATACGAAGCGCTGTGGGTTCCGGGAACCGACCATGCCTCCATTGCCACGGAAGCAAAAATCGTAGAAAAGATGCGGGAGGAAGGCATTACCAAAGAAGACCTGGGAAGAGAGAAATTTCTGGAAAGAGCCTGGGAATGGAAAAAGCAATACGGCGGAAGGATCGTTGCGCAGCTTAAGAAAATCGGCTCTTCCTGCGACTGGGACAGAGAACGGTTTACCATGGATGAGGGCTGTAACAAAGCTGTAAAAGAAGTTTTTATAAATCTGTATGACAAAGGACTGATCTACAGAGGAGAGAGGATCATCAACTGGTGTCCGAAATGCCTGACTTCCATATCCGATGCAGAAGTGAATTATGAAGATCAGGCAGGACATTTCTGGCATTTACGCTATCCGCTCTCCGACGGCAGCGGATATATCAATCTGGCGACTACCAGACCGGAAACCTTATTGGGAGATACAGCGGTGGCAGTGAATCCGAAAGATGACAGATATAAGGAAATGATCGGAAAAACGGTGATACTGCCGATCGTACACAGGGAAATACCGGTTATTGCCGACGATTATGTGGAAATGGAATTTGGAACCGGTGTGGTAAAGATCACGCCGGCCCACGATCCTAATGACTTTGAAGTGGGATTGCGGCATGACCTTGAGATCATCAATGTGATGACGGAGGATGCCAGGATCGTAGAAGATTATCCGAAATATGCAGGAATGGACCGGTATGAAGCGAGAAAAGCCATTGTTGCCGATCTGGAAGCGGAAGGCGCACTGGTAAAAATAGAAGATTACAGTCACAATGTAGGAACCTGTTACAGATGTAAAACCACCGTGGAGCCAAGAGTATCCAAACAATGGTTCGTAAAGATGGAGCCGCTGGCAGGACCGGCTATCGAAGCGGTTAAGAACGGTGATACCCGGTTTATTCCGCCGCATTTTGATAAAACTTATTTTCACTGGTTAGAGGGAATCCGCGACTGGTGCATTTCCAGACAGCTTTGGTGGGGACACAGGATTCCTGCCTTCTATTGTGACGAATGCGGTGAAATGACAGTGACAAAGGAACAGGAGGCGGTCTGTCCGAAATGCGGCGGGAAGATGCGTCAGGACCCGGATACGCTGGATACCTGGTTCAGTTCCGCATTATGGCCGTTTTCCACGCTTGGATGGCCGGATAAGACCGAAGAGCTGGATTATTTTTATCCGACCAGTACGTTGGTAACCGGATATGATATTATATTCTTCTGGGTGATCCGAATGGTATTCTCCGGACTGGAGCATGTGGGAAAAGTTCCGTTTCATACGGTATTGATTCACGGCCTGGTCCGGGATTCCCAGGGAAGAAAAATGAGTAAATCCCTTGGAAACGGGATTGACCCGCTGGAAGTTATAGAGAAATACGGAGCGGATGCATTGCGTTTCACGCTGATCACCGGAAATGCGCCGGGCAATGATATGCGTTTTTACTATGAAAGAGTAGAAGCCAACCGTAACTTTGCAAATAAAGTCTGGAATGCCTCCCGGTTTATTATGATGAATATGCCGGAAGAAGGTATACCGCAGGTAGAGCAGTCGGCGCTGACCAATGCGGACAAATGGATCTTATCCAAGGCGAATACCCTGGTAAAAGAAGTAACGGAAAATATAGAAAAATATGAATTAGGTGTGGCGGCAGACAAATTATACAATTTTATCTGGGAAGAATTCTGCGACTGGTATATTGAAATGGTAAAACCGAGATTGTACGGTGAGGATAATACCACAAAGGCGGCGGCGCTGTATACCTTAAAAACGGTTCTTGAGATTTCGCTGAAACTTCTTCATCCGTATATGCCGTTTGTGACCGAAGAAATATATTGTACACTGAATGAAAAAGCAGAAACCATCATGACCGAGAAATGGCCGGAATACAGGGAAGAATCCAACTTTGCCGGAGAGGAAGAGTCGGTGGAGATCATTAAGACGGCGGTCAGGAGTATCAGGAATGTAAGGGCAGGAATGAACGTTCCGCCGTCCAGAAAAGCGCAGGTGTATATTGTTACCGAAAATGAAAAGGTGGCAAATATATTTGAAGACGGCAGGGTATTTTTCCAGACACTGTCCTATGCCGGCGAGGTAAAGATACAGAAGGATAAGAGCGGAATTGCGGAGGATGCGGTTTCGGCGGTGATCGAACATGCCAATATCTATATGCCTTTTGCGGAACTTGTGGATATAGAGAAAGAAATCGAGCGTCTGAAGAAGGAAGAGGAAAAGCTGACGAAAGAGCTGGCCCGTGTGGAAGGGATGCTGTCCAATGAGAAATTTGTAAGCAAAGCTCCGGCAGCAAAGATAGAAGAAGAGAAAGAGAAACAGGCGAAGTATACACAGATGATGAAACAGGTAAAAGAGCAGCTTGCACATTTGCAGAAATAGCAGGAAAAAAATATACAGGGATACCCGGGGCGGATAAAGACATTCCGGGTATCCTGTTTTTGAGATTTGATCAAACTGATGAATACAAAATTTATACGATTATCAGCAAATAAAAAAGAAGGGAATCATCCGGTTATGTATACATACAGTGAAGCCATTGCATATATTGAAAATATACCAAAGTTTACAGCTAAGAATGACCAGATCCATACCGCCGGGTTTTTAAGGCGGTTGGGAATCAAAACTACCGGGAAAGGTGCTTTGAAATTTAAGATCATCCATGTGGCAGGTACCAACGGAAAAGGCAGCGTCTGTGCTTTCTTATCCGGTATACTGGTAAAATGCGGGAAACAGACCGGACTATTTACCTCTCCCCATCTGCTCAGGCATAATGAGAGGATCCGGATCAACGATCAGGTTGTTTCAGATGCTTTGTTTCTGGAAGCATTTGAAAAGGTAATACAGACTGTGGAGGAGATGATAAGAGAGGGGGCGGCACATCCCTCTTATTTTGAGTTTTTGCTGGGAATGGGGATGTATGTGTTTGACAGAAAGAATGTGGAATATATTCTGTTGGAAACCGGTCTCGGCGGCAGACTGGATGCCACCAATGTATTCCAAACCCCATATTTGACAGTCATCACATCCATAGGCATGGACCATATGGAGTATCTGGGCGATACCATAGAAGAAATTGCCTCTGAAAAGTCGGGCATTATAAAAGCAAATGTTCCGGTGGTATACTGGGGAGAGGATGAAGAGGCTGCCGGAGTCATTGAAAGGTATGCGGAGAGCAATGGCAGTTTGGCGGTAAAAGTGTCGAAAAAAGATTATAAAATAATTAAAAAAACTCATAAAGGTGTTGATTTTTATCCTCTTTGTGGGTATTATTTAAAGAGTGCTTTTACAGTACCTTTTCCGGCGGAATATCAGGTACAGAATGGGATGCTGGCATTGCGGGCAGCGGAAATGCTGGAAGACATAAAAGATCACCATGAAAGCATTCGTGACGGCATCGCCGGAACCAGATGGGAAGGCAGAATGGAGGAAGCAGTTCCGGGAATCATTTTTGACGGTGCCCATAACGGTCCCGGAATTGATGGATTTATACATGCATTTCAGGAATATCCGTGCGATGGCAGGAAGTACATATTATTTTCAGTTGTGAAAGATAAAGATTATGATTATATGATAAGACGGCTTTGTGACACGGATGTCAGCCGCATATATGTGACCAGGATAGATTCTGACAGGGGGTTGGATGAAAAGGATATCTTACGGGAATTTTCAAAATATAATCCGGCTATGGAAATAAAAGTTGTGTCCGATGTGAGAGAAGCATTTGCACAGGCTGTCCGGGACAGGAGCGAGCGGGATGTTTTGTTTTGCGTGGGTTCTCTTTATCTGATCGGTGAATTGAAACAGGAGGTATCGCCATGTTAAACTATGATGAAGAAATAAAGAAATTTCATCCAAGTCTGGAAGTGGATGAAACGGAAGATGCGATTTACAATAATAATATTAAAGACATTACGGATGTGGTGCTTGAAATGATGAAGGAAATGAAAGAAAATAACTGAAAGAGAACCAAATGAGCTTTGATTAAATATTTGATTAGAAAGAGGAGTTCGGATGAAATGCTATAGATGTAACAGTACGCTCTCGGAAAATAACTTTTGCAACGGTTGTGGGGCAGATGTGGCAGTATATAAGAAAGTAGTCAGACTTTCCAACGCATATTATAATATGGGTCTTGCAAAAGCGCAGATCCGTGATCTTACCGGCGCCTGTGAACTGTTAAGGCGAAGCGTCCGGTTTGACAAAAGAAATACCAATGCCAGAAATCTGCTGGGGCTGGTATACTATGAAATGGGAGAAACCGTTCAGGCGATGTCGGAATGGGTCATAAGCAAGAATCTCCAGCCGGAGAAAAATCTGGCAGACGATTATATCCGCCGGCTGCAGTCCAATCCCGTGCGGCTGGATACCATCAATCAGACGATCAAGAAATATAATCTGGCCTTGGGATATGCCAAACAGGGAAATGATGACGTTGCAGTCATACAGTTAAAGAAGGTGTTAAACAGCGCGCCTAATATGGTGAAGGGACATTTGCTGCTGGCTCTGCTATATATGAAAAAAGGTGAGTTTGAAAAAGCACGAAAGTCACTGGTCAAAGCGTTGAAGATTGATACCAGTCATCCGCTGGCAAAAAAATATTTAAAGGAACTGGAAAGCGAACTCGGCATTAAAAACAGTGGAGACAGGGAAAAAACGAACCGGGAACGAAAGGTTTTTACGGGAGATGGCAGCAGACCAAAGTCAGAGAAGGAATCCTTAAGCGGGTATGATGTCATCATTCCACAGAAATCCGGTTATAAGGAATCCAATTCCGGATTTATGACAGTGATCAATGTTATGATCGGTCTTGTGGTTGGTGTTGCAATGGCGTTTTTCCTGCTGATTCCGGCCAGGGAAAAATCATTGAATGAAGGCCATAACAAAGAGATATTGAAACTGAATTCCCAGATCGATGTATTGAACAATGAAAAATCGGATTTACAGTCAAGCATTCAGGCATTGGAAGGGGAAAAAGAAAACTTATCCGGACAGCTGGCAAATAAAGGAAATGAGAATAATGAAATGATCAACGATTATAATTCTCTTCTGACGGCGGTATCTTATTTTAACGGTACGGATTACATAAATTGCGCTGCCAGTCTGGGTTCCATAAAGAATCAGGAACGTTCGGAGGCATTTAAGACAGTATTTGATTCGTTAAAACCCGAGGCTTATAAACAGGCGGCAGCAGCTTATTATGAAAACGGAAGAAACGCTTATTATTCTGCGGGAACGCTGGAAAACTGGCAGACAGCCATAGACAATCTGCAGTTGTGCTTTAATTTTGATTTTATGCAGATAAACTATCTGGATGCGATTGATAAGCTGGGTTCCGCTTATGAAAAACAGTATGAACTGGCATTATCCCAAAGCCCGGATACGGCAGGTTCCTATAAGGAGAAGGCTTTGCTGTCGCTGGCAAATCTGGTGGAGAACGTATTTGCAAAAACAGAGAACATCAATCCCCAGGCCGCAGAAAAAGCGCAGGCATACATCGTTCTCATTACTGCAAAATAAAAAAGATACTTTGGATACGAAGGAAAAGATAACCGGTCACGGTTATCTTTTTGTATAAGGGAACACTGGAAAGCAAAATTTGCAGACCTCAGGGAAAAAGAAAGGAGAGATAGGTAATGGTAAGGAAACAGGAAGGGATTTCAGAATTTGAAATTAATAAGGATATTTTAGTGATTCATGTAAACGGGGAACTGGATCATCACAATTCCGCTTTTATCAGGGAACAGGCAGATGATATCATCTACAGGAGCAACATACATAATATTATCTTTGATTTTGCCGGAACCGCATTTATGGACAGTTCGGGTATCGGTGTGATCATGGGAAGGTACAAGCTGATCAAAGGAGTCGGAGGGAAGATAGGTATTATAAATGCCGGAAACAGTATTCAGAAGATATTGTTATATTCCGGATTGAACAAGATTACCATGCAATACAGTGATATGGATTCTGCAGTTGAAACAATTTCAAATGAAAGGGGAGCGGAAGAATGCTGACAAAATGTAAAGAACACATGGAGGCTGAAAATAAGGAGGTTGTGGATATGACAAAGACCAACAGAATGTATCTGGAAATTGACAGTTGTTCGGAAAATGAGTCTTTTGCCAGAGTGGCTGTGGCCGCTTTTTGTACAAGGCTGGATCCGGTTCTGGAGGAGATCGAGGATATCAAGACCGCAGTCTCGGAAGCGGTGACCAATGCAGTCATACATGGATATGATGGCGGGGAAGGCACCATATTTATTGAAACCAGGATAACCGGAAATGAAGTTGAGATTAAGATACAGGACAAGGGGTGCGGAATTGAAAATATCGAACAGGCGAAAGAACCTCTGTTTACAACAAGACCTGAAGAGGAGCGCTCGGGAATGGGCTTTTCTTTTATGGAAATCTTTATGGACAGTCTGGAAGTCATTTCCGAAAAAAATAAGGGAACCACTGTTATAATGAAAAAAATAATAGGCAGTCCGATGTAGAGGGGTAGGCCTATGGAAAACATTGCACTGATTGAATTGGCACACAAAGGGGATAAGGAAGCCAGAGACAGACTGGTGCAGGAAAACATGGGACTGATATGGAGTATTGTACGCAGGTTTGGAAACAGGGGATATGAGCAGGAGGATCTGTTTCAGATCGGCTGTATCGGGCTGATCAAGGCAATCGATAAATTTGACAATGCTTTTGAAGTGAAGTTTTCTACATATGCTGTTCCGCTGATCATGGGAGAAATCAAACGTTTTATGAGAGACGACGGTATGATCAAAGTATCCCGTTCGGTGAAGGAAAATTCATGGAAGATCCGGCGCGCATCGCTGGAAATGGCCCAAAGTCTTGGCAGAGAGCCTACAATCGAAGAAATCAGCCTAAAGATGGAAATTCCGGTACAGGATATCGTGGTTGCCATGGAATCACTGACGGAAGTGGAATCCATTTACCGCTCCGTTTATCAGAGCGACGGAAGCGAGGTGTATTTAATTGATAAGATATCCAATGAGAAAGCAGGAGAAGAACAGACGGAGAAAATTTTAAATAATCTGATGCTGGAACAGGTGATTTCCGGATTGGATGAGAATGAGAAAAATCTGCTGAATTTACGATATTTTCAAAATAAAACCCAGACCGAGGTTGCAAAACGGCTGGGCATCAGTCAGGTGCAGGTATCCAGGCTGGAAAAGAAACTGCTCTGTAAGATGAGAAAAGAAATGATATCATAATAAACTAGTTTTGGGATATAATGACGAAAATTGCAAAAAAATATGAAAATATGACGAAAACATTGGCATTTATATCTGGGATATTGTATAATATTAACCATAGGTATGCATTAGGTGAAACGAAAGCAGGTGTGGCATAATGAATATTGATGGTGACGGAGTGCTGGACAGGGCAGGGGAAAAAGATACGGAATCCACAGGATTAAAACAAGACATATATGAGGAGAAAACGGCAGAAGAGCCGGGGGAACGACAGATGAGTGAATCAAAAATGAACAACGAAAAGCCGGTAAAAGAACCAGGAGTGAAAAAAGAAAAGCCGGTGAAACAGCCGAGAGTGAAAAAAGAAAAACCGGTGAAAGAACCAAGAGTGAAAAAAGAAAAACCGGTGAAACAGCCAAAGGTGAAAAAGGAAAAACCGGTGAAAGAACCGAAAGTGAAAAAAGAAAAACCGGTTAGACAGCCAAAAGTAAAAAAGGAAAGACCGGTAAGGCAGAAGAAGGCAAAGACGGTCAGCAAAACTAAAAGCGCCCAGGGAATATTAAAGAAAACCGCGAAATTTCAGGGAATCCAGTCAAAGCTGATTGCTGCATTTTTATTACCGGTTTGTTTATTTATTGTAGTTGGAATCATAATATACAGTAAATCCGAACAGGGTCTGAAGAAGAATGCGGAATCACTGACATATACCAGTATTAACATGTTAAAAGAATATTTTGAACTCGGATTCGAAAATATTGAGCTGTCATCTACCAGACTTGCGGTTAATGATACCATAAATTCCCACTTTGGCGGAATATACGGTACGGATTATGAAATCGAATCCAGAACCACGATCGTCAATGAAGCGGTTGCGGATAAGTATATTCTGGATATTCTGGCATTCAGTAAGAATCAGAACAACGTCATAACCAATACCGGTATCGTTAAGAGAACCGATGCCTATACGCCGTTTGCCGAATCGGAAACAGGTGCCTATGTCGAGAAATATATGGAAGAAAACAAATCCTCCATCTGCTGGGTCAGCAGGCATCCGGCTTTGGACGAAGTGTTGGGTATAGAGGAAAAAGACTATACGCTGTCCCTGTTCCGGAAACTGCTGGACAGCCGGAATAAGCAGGTTGGATATATCGTGATTGATGTAAAGACTTCTTTTATTCAGGAAATTCTTGATAATGCCAGGGTAGGCGAGGACAGTATCAAAGGATTTATTACTTCTGACGGACGGGAAGTCATAAGCGGAAGCGATGATTTTGAATTCAGCTCCCAGAGTTTTTACCAGAATATCGTAGATGAGGAAGAGGGCGGTTATAAGTATATCAACTATAAAGGCCAGTCATATCTTTTCCTCTATAATAAAGTGGAAACCGGAAACGGAATCGTATGTGCACTGGTACCGAAGACCGTTATCATCCGGGAGGCAAATGAAATACGGAACTATACCGTTGTGACGATCATCGCATGCTGCATCATAGCATTTGTTATCGGTTCCGTGCTGGCTCTGGGAATCGCCAAGACAATAAATAAAGTCAACGCAGTTATGAAACAGACATCCGAAGGTGATCTGACAGGAACCATCGAAGTGAAACGGAAAGATGAATTCCGGATATTATCCGGTAATATCAGTAATATGATTTCCAGCATTAAATCACTGATCGTTAAAATGACGAGAGTCAGTACCCAGGTAAATGATTCTGCAAATCAGGTAAGTGATAATTCTGAAGTTTTATATAAGGCTACCAAAGATATAACGGAAGCCATCGGTTATATCGAGGCAGGACTGATCCAGCAGTCGGAGGATACTGAAAGCTGTCTGAACCAGATGTCCGATCTGGCAGACCGGATATCCGTGGTTTATGACAGAACCAGTGAGATTGAAACCATAGCGGGTAAGACCCAGGATACGGTTGACAACGGAATGGTGATCGTAACCGAACTGGGTGAAAGGGTACAGGATACCACGGCTATCACGAAAGCTATCATTAGTGATATCAGCGAACTGGAAAAGGAATCCAAAGCCATTAACTCCATTATCGGAACCATAAACGAGATCGCAGACGAAACCAGTCTGTTATCTCTGAATGCTTCCATTGAGGCAGCCAGAGCAGGCGAGGCAGGACGCGGTTTTGCAGTGGTTTCTGATGAAATCAGAAAACTGGCGGAGCAGTCTGCAGAAGCCGGAACAAAGATCGGCAAGATCATTATCCGGATTCAGGACAGGATGACTAAGACCATCGAAACTGCAGAACGTGCGGATGACATTGTTAATTATCAGGCCGAAGCGTTGAACACCACGGTTAAGGTATTTGAAGATATCAGAAAACATGTAAGTACTCTTGCCAGGGATCTGGATACCATTTCATCCAATATGAACGGTATTGAGACAGCCAAGAATGATACCATGGATGCCATTGCAAGCATTTCGGCTACTTCTAATGAGACAGAAGCCGCTTCCACCGAATTGAGTAAAAATGCCGAGAAACAGTTAGAAGCAGTGGAAATCCTGAATTCTGCCGTGAAACAGCTTCAGACTAACTCTCAGGAACTGGATGAATCGGTAAGCGTGTTCAAAGTGGGAAATGCACTGACTGAGAATCTGGAAAATGAAACGAAAAAAACAGAAGAACAGTAATAAATATTAATAAAAAAGAGACTGTTGCAATTGAAACAGGCGGAAAAATCTGCCGGTTTTCTCTGCAGCAGTTCTTTTTTTATTGTTTCCAAATAAATCTTATTTTTATAATTTATGAATAATAGTGATAAAAAAGAAAAAAATATAACCGAGGGTTTTAATAGATCAACAATATTACGGAGAAAGGATCAATTATATGAATAAAATGGGTAAATGGCTGCTGGCTCTTTTGATCGTTGGTATCGTTCTGGTATGCGCATATTTCATATATAATATGAATTCCGACACACCGACGATAACAGACGGAACCTTAATAAAGAAGGGAATGAATTATTTTGTCTGAGAAGATAAAAGTGCTGATCGTATCTTTTATAGTTTTGTTTGGCGCTGCATTCGCGATCATGTCTTTTAATGAAGATGTGGCGGTCACCGATCTGTTTGAGCGTCTCTATCAGATTGTTTTGGGAGAAGGAGCAGAGTCAAACGGAATACTGGAATTCACCTATGCGTTGGGAATCTCTTCCGGTATTATCGTTTTCTTTAATCACTTTGGAAATAAAAAGATTAAGGATGATCCAACTCCGCTTCAGATAAAGATGTGGCAATACCAGCAGGATGTAACGGAATATGAAAAGAGTGAAAGCGGTGAATCGGAATGATTTTAAGATATATATTACTGGTCATCCTTGGCATATCGGCAGGAACACTGGTCGCCGGCGGTGTGGCCGCACTGCTTACTTCAGTGGGCGTGGTTACCCGGCTGGCATATCATACGGGCACCAGCAAAAAAATCGTACATTACGAAAATTGTATAATCGCCGGAAGTATAATCGGAAATGCAGTAGTCATATATGAGCCAAGAATGAATCTTCAGGCCATGACACCGGCTGTATGGATACCGCTGATAGCCGTGATGGGTATCTGTATGGGGATTTTTGTGGGCTGTCTGGCTATGTCTCTGGCAGAATCTCTGGATGTCAGCAGTATTTCTTTCCGAAGGCTGGAAATCAGTCATTATTTATGGATGGTAATACTGGCAGTGGCCATCGGAAAGTTTGCAGGCAATATTTTGTATTTTTTCTTCTGAAATCGTAGAATGGTTTAAATGAAAAAGAAAGAATGGAGGGCAATATCACGGGCAGGACGGTGATATATGGAAAACATTATGCAGGAATCAAAGAAAGAAGAAGCAAAAAAAGAAAGAGCAAAGGAATATAATGATTATGTAAAACAGGTGACCAAAACCACGAGTTTGTCGAAGAATATGCTTTGGGCATTCATCGTTGGCGGACTGATCTGTACACTGGGACAGGGAATCGGTGATGTTATCAAACATTACGGAGTGGAAGAAAAAGCGGCCGACAGCATGACGCTTTTGATCCTGATCGCATTGTCGGCGCTGCTGACCGGATTAAATATTTATCCGAAGATAGGAAACTTTGCCGGAGCCGGCGCATTGGTACCGATCACGGGATTTGCCAATTCCGTAGCGGCTTCCGCCATTGAATTTAAGGCAGAAGGTTTTGTGATGGGACTGGGTTGTAAAATATTTACAATAGCCGGACCTGTAATTTTATACGGTATTTTCAGCAGCTGGATCTTAGGAGTTATATACTGGGCAGGGCAGATGTTTGGCTGGTGGTAAATAACCGTTTGCAACCGGCCGGATCATAGCCGGGTGTTTTGGGAGTTTTAGGGAGCAACAGAAATTTCGGTGTGATGATTAAATATAGGAGGGCAGATATGTCTGAGATAATTAAAGGCGTAAGACAGATGAAGGGGGCGCAGAGCATTGAATTTGCCGCGCCGCCGTATATTTTGGAAAGTGCATGTGTATGCGGAAGTAAAGAGGGAGAAGGACCACTGAAAGATACCTTTGACTATATTGAAGAAGACAGTTTATTCGGATGTGACACATGGGAAGAAGCAGAATCTGCATTACAGGAAAAAACCATTGATGTCCTGTTGGAAAAATCGGGATACAAAAAAACGGATTTCCGGTATATTTTTGCGGGAGACCTGATGGGGCAACTGATCGCCACCACCTTTGGTATTCTTAAATTTGAAATTCCGCTGTTTGGTCTGTACGGCGCCTGTTCCACCATGGGCGAGGCGATCAGTCTGGCGTCCATGACCGTAGCGGGAGGATATGCCAATAACGTCATCGCAATGGCTTCCAGTCATTATGCCAGTGCGGAAAAGACGTTTCGGTTTCCGCTGGAATACAGTACCCAGAGACCTTATTCGGCCACATGGACGGTAACCGGCTGCGGTGCGGTTGTCATCGGCAATGCCACGAATAAATCGGAAAAAAACATGATCAAAGGAAAGATCACCGGGATCACCACCGGAAAGATCGTGGATTATGGCTGTAAAGATTCCCAGAATATGGGTGCATGTATGGCGCCGGCGGCAGCCGATGTTATTGAGCAGAATCTGATCGATTTTGGTTATGAGCCGGGAGAGTATGATAAGATCATTACCGGAGATCTGGGATATGTGGGACAAACCATTCTGATCGATCTTCTCCAGAGGAAAGGAATAGAGATCACTGATAATCATATGGATTGCGGAATAGAAATCTTTGATTCCGAAAAACAGGATACTCATGCCGGCGGCAGCGGCTGCGGATGTTCGGCGACGGTCTTATGCGGTCATATTTTGAACAACATTAAAAAAGGTATCTGGAAGAAAGTATTATTTGTGCCTACCGGCGCGTTACTTTCGCCTACCAGCTTTAATGAAGGACAGAATGTACCGGGCATCGCCCATGCCGTCATGATTGAACATCCAAATAAATAACAGTGAGGAGGTAGTATAATGGCATTGATCAAGGCGTTTATAGTTGGAGGAATCATTTGTGCAATCGTGCAGATATTCATAGATAAAACAAAACTCATGCCGGGCAGGATCATGACCGGACTGGTGGTAATAGGGGCTGTATTGGGAGCCGTGGGACTTTATCAGCCGTTTATAGATTTTGCCGGAGCCGGAGCAAGCATTCCGTTGCTGGGATTTGGAAATACACTGATCAAAGGGGTTAAAGAAGCGGTGGATGCCAACGGATTTCTGGGAACGTTTATGGGAGGATTTAAAGCCAGTGCGGTAGGCATTTCGGGTGCGCTGATCTTTGGTTTTATTTCCGCACTGATATTCAAATCCAAAATGCAGGGATAATGTCTGCTGTTTTGAGGCCGGAGTATGAAATAAATTGTAAGGGAAGCATCATATATGAGTGGAAAAAAGAGAGATACGTCTGTAGTGGAATTTAGCATTACATCGATTATACTGGGTGTATTACTGGCAGTTCTGTTTGGAGGGGCAAATGCATATCTGGGGTTGCGTGTGGGAATGACGGTTTCCGCATCGATTCCTGCGGCCGTGATTTCCATGGGAATCATCCGTGTTCTGCTGAGAAAGGATTCCATCCTGGAGAGCAATATGGTTCAGACCATAGGTTCTGCGGGGGAATCCGTGGCAGCAGGAGCTATTTTTACCCTTCCGGTACTTTTTATGTGGGCGGAGGAAGGGATAACAGGTTTTCCGGGTTATATGGAGATAACGGCGATCTGTATTTCTGCCAGTATCCTTGGCATTTTATTTATGGTGCCGCTGCGAAACGCACTGATCGTAAAAGAACATATGACGCTGCCTTATCCGGAAGGAACCGCATGCGCAAAAGTACTGGCGGCAGGCGAGGAAAAGAAATCGGAGGCATCCTGGGTATTTATCGGACTGCTGATCGCTGGAATTTATAAATTTATCGTGGATGGAATACGGCTGTTTGGAAGTCAGATTCATTATGAATTTAAAAGGCTGAAAGGCGCCGGTATCGGTGTGGATGTTCTTCCGGCCCTGATTTCAGTAGGCTATATCTGCGGATTCCGTATTGCTTCCTATATGCTGGCAGGCGGTATTATATCATGGCTGGCTTTGATGCCGGTGATCAGTATGTTCGGCAATGATATTATATTATTTCCCGGAGATGTATTGATCGGGAGCATGACTTCGAATCAGCTCTGGAGCAATTATATCCGTTATATCGGAGCCGGGGCGGTAGCAGCCGCAGGTATCATCAGTCTGATAAAGTCTCTTCCGATGCTCTGTAATGCGTTTGCCGGTTCTTTTTCCAGAGCCAACAGAAAATTTCAGGCGGAAGGAGGAAGTCAGGAACGAAACATTCCTGTGAAATGGATCATCATACTGGTGGCCGTGATCAGTCTGTTTATCTGGCTGGCTCCGAATATTCCGGTAAATCTTTTGGGCACGGTACTGATCATTATCTTCGGTTTCTTTTTTGCCACCGTATCTTCCAGGATGGTGGGACTGGTGGGAAGCAGCAATAATCCTGTGTCCGGTATGACCATTGCGACACTGATCATCTCGGCGGTCGCAATGAAAATGTCAGGTATGAGTACGGCAGCTGCAATGACGGGAACCATTGCCGTAGGTTCCATTATCTGTATCATTTCAGCCATAGCCGGAGATACGTCCCAGGATTTGAAGACCGGATATATTCTGGGTGCTACGCCGATGAAGCAGCAGATTGGAGAAATTATCGGTGTTATCGCAGCTTCGCTGAGTATCAGCGGAGTGCTGTATCTGCTGAATAATGCATGGGGGTATGGTTCCGAAGAGTTATCGGCGCCCCAGGCAACGCTTATGAAACTTGTGGTGGAGGGAGTTATGGAGGGAAACCTGCCGTGGAATCTTATTCTGGTGGGAGTGGCCATTGCGGTGGCCGTAGAATTAATGGGAATAGAGTCGCTCCCGTTTGCAGTGGGTATGTATCTTCCGATTCATTTAAGCATGGGTATCATGATTGGAGGGATCATCAGGCGGATCGTGGAAAAAGTTAAGAAATCAGGAGTGGAACGGGGAATATTATTTACATCGGGTATGATTGCCGGCGAAGGTCTGGTAGGGATAATACTTGCTTTTGTGGAAGTATTATAAAATAAAATAAGGAGTTTATTTTTTATGAATTATGAAGATTTGATACCGGTGATTAATAATGAATATAGATGGGAACTTACAAGTGAAAAAAATGTAGTTGTTTATGTGATCAATAAAGGCTTTTTTCATACCTGTGCCAGGAAGTTTATGAAAACACCGCAGATAAGCGAGGTGGAACTGGATGAATACGGGAGTTATGTCTGGAAAAAGATTGACGGGGTTCGGTCGATTTCCGATATTTCCAGTGATATTATCCGGGATTTTGGCGAGGAAGCCAATCTGGCGGTTCAGCGGCTGGTGATGTTTATGCAGATGCTGCGGTCACATCATATGATATATTTACAAAAATATTCGGATAAAACATAACAGAATATGATATAATGTAAAATATTTAAAATATTTTCAGGTGATTGGGGAAATACAATGGAAGAACAATTTATCAGAACACAGATGTTGTTGGGAAATGAGGCCATGAACCGGCTGCATAACAGCCGCGTAGCTATATTCGGTATCGGCGGCGTGGGCGGTTATGCGGCGGAAGCTCTGGCACGGAGCGGTATCGGTGCCTTTGATTTAATAGATATGGATACGGTCAGTATCAGCAATATTAACAGACAGATCATTGCTGCAATGAGCACGGTGGGACGGTATAAGACAGAAGTGATGCGGGACAGGATACTGGATATCAATCCCCGGGCGGATGTAGTTGTACATAATTGCTTTTATTTACCGGAAAATGAACAGGATTTTAATTTTTATCTTTATGATTATATTGTGGATGCAGTGGATACGGTTACGGCAAAGATCAGTATCATATGTAAGGCAAAAGAACTGCAGATTCCGGTCATCAGCAGTATGGGGGCAGGAAATAAAATGGATGCCTCGGCTTTTCAGGCGGCGGATATCAGCAACACTTCCGTCTGTCCTCTGGCCCGGGTAATGAGACGTGAATTAAAGAAACGGGGGATCTACAATCTGAAAGTGGTCTATTCCAAAGAAAAACCTGTAAATCCTGTGGAGGAATTTTCGGAGAACGGCAGCGGTACGGGTATGTTATCAAACAGAAGGTCAACGCCGGGAAGCGTGTCCTTTGTACCGCCGGCAGCAGGACTGATCCTGGCAGGAGAAGTGGTAAAGGATATAATAGGATATCCCTCTCTATAGCCGGCGTTTTTTCTGTACATAAAACTGGAAAAAAGGTATAATTAAAATAATGATAAATCAGAAACAGGAGGTTTATATGGAAGAGAATCTTATTGTTTTATTCAGCAGGGAACAGGATTCGGAACGGATCATGGATGTCATTATGGAGAGTTTCGGACTGGAAAAGTCCTCAGGAGGAAATAACCTGCATTTGGAAAATGATATCCAGACCGTTAATATTGATGTATTTACGGAGTCAATGGGAGAAGAGTTTAAAGAGTTTATTCAGAAACAGAAAAATATGGTGTCCGGATATTTTGCGCAGATACAGAATTGTAATGAGGATATAAAAATTAATCTGATTCACCATATCCAGCATTCAAAAGCATTTATTCCAATCAAGACAGCAGTAAAACAGGACAGCGGGGCTGCAGATGATATGAATGCGGTAATTGCGGTTATACTGGAGGCAATAAAACATATGGACGGAATTCTGATCGTAGATGAGGGGGCTACGGCGCTGGATTCTGAAGGGAATGTTATCTTATCCGAAGAATATGACAGCGACCTGGAATTTTACTTTCCTTTTGAATTGCAGGAAAGACCGGCTTTTTTTGAAAATTGTACAGAGCGGCAGATGACAAGAAGGACCGAAAATATGAAATTTCTCTATGACAGAAAAATATACGTCTGCGAATTGCCGCTGAATGACGATGATGAGAATATCAGACTGAGAAGTCAGGAAGATGTGGTCAGGAGAACCATCGGAACATTGATCGTATCGTTATATTCTGAAGCATTATTAAATCCGGAAGAAAATATGAGCGTTACCGAAGCCAGGGATTTTATACGGAAAGTAATGAAAGATTTCTCTGTAGACAAATTGGAAGATGTTCTTACGGAACAAGAGATGAAATACATAGAAGATGATCATTCGGAAGAATCCGACCGGATTAATTTTTCATGGCATTATGAAAATTTATACGTATTGGAGTGGATCCTTGGTTTAGCGGAATGGACTTATCCGGACGGTATATGTGATGTGGGAAAAATGATTCAAAATCTTCGGAAATTTGATTCCATTGCAAATATGTGTAAAAAAACGGTTATGCGTTCCAAAGAAGAGATCCTGGATAAAGCAGACCTGATTTACCGGATGGACTGGGCGGCAGTGGATTCAAGGATTCATGGAATGCAGGGACCGGCAGGGTTAGACCATGGAGTCGTACAGGAGAGACATAAGACCTTAAACTGGATGATATGTTTTGCTAATGCCGAATGGGATGATGTACCTACTCCTACATAATATGTAAAAATGTTAGAGCGGAGCGGCAGTCTGCCGCTTCCGGTTTGGAGGACGGAAATGAGAAAACGAATGACCGAATATTTATGCCATATGGACGGATTGCTGGAACAGATGGCGGATGATGCGAAAAAACGGGAGATGGATCTTCAGAATGTTCTGGAGGATCATTTAAGACAGATCGATTTTTTTATGCATGAGAGGCTGGTTCATCTGATCGTAACGGTTCTGTTTGCGTTGGGAACTTTTATGACGGTATTTACATATCTGATAACGGATAATATCGGATTATTATTATTGGCATTGCTGCTGATCGTTTTGCTGGCACCTTATATCCGGCATTATTATCTGCTGGAAAACGGCGTGCAGGAAATGTATACCCAGTATGATAAACTGATTCGTTATATGGGAAAGTCGGTGTAGAAATTGGCAGCAAACCTTATTAAAATGTCAGTCAGGGATCTGGTGGAATTTATTCTGCGTTCCGGGGATATTGATAACCGGCGGACGGATTCCATGACAAAAAACGCCATGGCAGAGGGCAGCAGGATTCACAGAAAAATCCAGAACCGGATGGGAGCAAATTATAAAGCGGAGGTTCCGCTGAAAATATCCATGGAATATACCGATTATGAAATCTGCCTGGAGGGTCGTGCAGACGGAATCATTACGGAAGAGGATACCATAGTTATCGATGAGATTAAATCCATGTATGCAGATGTGAACCGGCTGAAAGAACCGGTACCGGTCCACCTGGCACAGGCGATGTGTTATGCATATATCTATTGCAGACAACAGGGACTGAAAGAGATCGATGTACAGCTTACCTATTGTAATATAGAAACGGAAGCGGTCAGACGGTTTCGTGAAACACATTTGTATGAGGATTTGGAGGTCTGGTTTGAAAGCGTTATCAGCCAATATCTGGTCTGGGCGGAGTTCATTACAAAAGAGAGGAAACTTCGTCAGGAATCCATTGCGGATCTGGAATTTCCATTTGAATACAGGGAGGGTCAGAGGAATATCGTAGTATCCGTTTATAAGTCGATCAGACAGAAACGAAATATGTTCATCCAGGCCCCTACCGGCGTGGGAAAAACCATTTCCACCATCTTTCCGGCCGTGCGGGCAGTGGGAGAAGAGGCAGCGGAAAAAATTTTTTATCTGACCGCCAAGACCATTACAAGGACCGTGGCGGAAGAAGCCTTCCGTACGCTGCGGAAATCAGGTCTTCATTTTAAGACGGTTACTTTAACGGCAAAAGATAAGATCTGCTGTCAAGAAAGAACGGAGTGCAACCCGCTGGCATGTCCCAGGGCAAAAGGCCATTATGACCGGATCAACGGAGCTGTGTTCGATGTGATAAGTTCGGAAAGCGATATCAGCCGGGAAGTGATCGAACGGTATGCAGAGCAATATGATGTATGTCCGTTTGAAATGAGTCTGGATATCAGCAGTTTTATGGATGGCATCATCTGCGATTATAATTATGTATTTGACCCTTATGTATGTCTGAAACGGTATTTTTCCGAGGGAATCCAGGGAAGCTATATCTTTCTGGTGGACGAAGCCCATAATCTGGTGGAGCGGGCAAGGGAAATGTACAGTGCGGTTTTGGTTAAAGAAGATTTTCTTGCCTGTAAAAAGCTGATAAAAGATAAGAGCGGTTCCAAAGTTTTATCGGGAAGTGCGGGTCTTGAAAAGGCTTTGGAAAAATGCAACCGGGAAATGTTGTCTTTAAAGCGGGAATGTATCGGAACGGAGGGAAATTTCACCTATACGGTGATACCGGATACGGAGGAACTGGTACTGGCATTGCTGCGGCTGCAGTCTGCAATGGAGAAATTTTTAGATGATAACCGGGAATTTGAACATCGCAGTGAGATCATGGATTTTTATTTTGTGGTTCGGAATTATCTGGATATGTATGAACTGACCGATGAAAATTATGTGATTTATACGGATTTTCGGGAATCCGGTGAATTTTATGTAAAGCTGTTTTGCGTAAATCCTTCGGGAAATGTGGCGGATTGTATGAGACGGGGATATTCTACCATATTTTTTTCGGCGACATTGCTGCCGGTCAATTATTATAAAGAACTGTTAAGCGGTAACAGGGAAGATTATGCCATTTATATTGACTCTCCCTTTGATTCCGGAAAGCGTCTTCTGACCGTAGCCAGGGATGTCAGCAGTAAATACAGCAGAAGGGGGCGGGAAGAGTATCTCCGCATGCTGCATTATATCAGAGAGGTTGCGGCAGGCTGCAAGGGGAATTATATGGTGTTTTTTCCGTCTTATCAGTTAATGAATGAGGTTTATACACTGGCATATGAACAGAAGATCACGGAGATTTATGATGTCGTGTGCCAGGACAGTAATATGAATGAGCAGGCCAGGGAGGAATTTCTGGAGGGATTTCAGGCGGATAATCCGAAGAGTATGCTGGGGTTCTGCGTATTGGGCGGAATTTTTTCCGAAGGGATCGATCTGAAAAACGAGCGGCTGATCGGAAGTATCATTATCGGAACCGGACTGCCCCAGGTGTGTTCGGAACGGGAGATCCTGAAAAAGTATTATGACAGGAGCGGTAAATCGGGATTTGATTATGCATATCGCTATCCGGGAATGAATAAGGTACTGCAGGCAGCGGGAAGGGTCATTCGGACAAGCGAGGATTATGGAGTGATCGCCCTTTTGGACCAGCGTTTTCTGGAGCGCTCATACCGAATGCTGTTTCCGAGGGAATGGGCAGATTTCGGAGTAACGGATGTGAACGATGTGGGAGAGCTGATCGGGCGGTTCTGGAGATATTGCTGAAGAAAAAACGGAGAATATTAAATTGACAATGCTTTCGTGTTATTGTAAGATTATTCATGTCAAATAGTTTTGTCAGCAACCAAAATATGGAGGTACTTATGAGCAAAGTTAGAAGAGTTTATGTTGAGAAAAAAGACCCGTATGCCGTAAAAGCCAGGGAGTTAAAACATGAGATATCCGGTTATCTCGGGATTAAGACCGTAACCGGTGTCAGAGTTTTAGTCAGGTATGATGTTGAGGATATATCAGAGGAAACCTACAGACAGGCATTGGTAACCGTATTTTCAGAACCTCCGGTTGATACCCTGTATGAGGAAACGTTCCCGTACAATGAATCAGATGACCATGTTTTCAGTGTAGAATACTTACCGGGCCAGTTTGACCAGAGGGCTGATTCGGCAGTACAGTGCGTAAAGTTTTTAAAAGAAGATGAGGAGCCGGTCATTAGATCGGCCACTACTTATGTAATAGAAGGAAGCATTACGAAAGAAGAATTTGAAAGTATTAAGTCCTTTTCCATAAATCCTGTGGATTCCAGGGAAACCGGTCTGGAAAAACCGGAAACCCTTGTGACGGAATTTGAAGAGCCGGCAGATGTGGAGATCTTTGACGGATTTAAGGATATGGCGGAAGCAGCGCTGAAGGAATTATATGATTCCCTTGGACTTGCCATGACTTTTAAAGATTTTCTTCATATACAGAATTATTTCCGGGAGGACGAGCACAGAGACCCGAGCATGACGGAGATCCGTGTATTGGATACCTATTGGTCTGACCATTGCCGTCATACCACGTTTAATACGGAGCTTACAGATGTTACGTTTGAAGACGGATATTATAAAACTCCGATCTTGAAAACTTATGAGAGATATATTGAGGACAGGGAAGTTATTTTTAAGGGCAGGGAAGATAAATTCGTATGCCTTATGGATCTGGCCCTCATGGCCATGAGAAAGCTTAAAAAAGACGGAAAGCTGGATGACCAGGAAGAATCGGACGAGATCAATGCCTGCAGTATCGTGGTTCCGGTAGAGATAGATAAAGAAGACGGAAACGGTGTGGTCACCGAAGAATGGCTGGTAAATTTCAAGAATGAAACCCATAACCATCCGACGGAAATTGAACCTTTCGGCGGTGCGGCTACCTGTCTGGGCGGTGCGATCCGTGATCCGCTGTCCGGCCGTACTTATGTATATCAGGCAATGCGTGTGACCGGAGCGGCAGATCCTACGGTATCGGTGAAGGATACCATGAAAGGAAAACTGCCTCAGAAGAAGCTGGTGCGGGGCGCTGCCAACGGATACAGTTCTTACGGCAATCAGATCGGACTGGCCACCGGTCTTGTAAAAGAAATATATCATCCGGATTATGTGGCAAAGAGAATGGAGATCGGCGCAGTCATTGCAGCGGCGCCGAGATATGCGGTAAAGCGTGAAAATTCCGATCCGGGGGATATCATTATCCTGCTGGGCGGAAGAACCGGACGGGACGGCTGCGGCGGCGCAACAGGTTCTTCCAAGGTTCATACCGAAAGTTCAATTGAAACCTGCGGGGCCGAGGTACAGAAAGGTAATGCTCCTACCGAGAGAAAACTCCAGAGATTATTCCGAAGGGAAGAAGTCAGCAGACTGATCAAAAAATGCAACGACTTTGGCGCCGGCGGCGTATCCGTTGCCATCGGCGAACTGGCCGACGGCCTGGATATCAATCTGGATAAAGTCACTAAAAAATATGCGGGTCTGGATGGTACGGAAATCGCCATATCCGAGTCCCAGGAGCGTATGGCTGTAGTTGTGGACAAAAAAGATGTGGCAGAATTTATGAAGTATGCCAATGAAGAAAATCTGGAAGCAACAGAGGTGGCAGTGGTAACCGAAGAACCAAGGCTGGTATTGAAATGGAGGGGAAAAGAAATCGTAAATATAAAGAGATCTTTTCTGGATACCAACGGAGCTCATCAGGAGAATGCTGTCCGTGTTAACATGCCGGATGAGACAGAGAAGTTCTTTGACACAAAAGATGTGGCGGATGTAAAAAAACAATGGCTGGATACTCTGGCTGATTTAAATGTGTGTTCCCAGAAAGGCCTGGTGGAGCGGTTTGACGGTTCCATCGGCGCGGGTTCCGTATTCATGCCGTTCGGCGGTCGGTACCAGCTGACCGAGACCCAGGCAATGGTTGCAAAACTTCCGGTCTTAAAGGGAAAATGTGATACCGTTACAATGATGAGTTATGGGTTTGACCCATATCTTTCCAACTGGAGTCCGTATCATTCCGCTATTTATGCGGTAACGGAATCCGTTGCAAAAATAGTGGCTTCCGGTGGAGACTATAAGAAAATCCGTTTTACATTCCAGGAATATTTCCGCAGAATGACGTCGGAACCGGAACGCTGGAGCCAGCCGTTTGCGGCGCTGCTGGGCGCTTATGATGCTCAGCTTGGTTTCGGACTGCCGTCAATCGGAGGCAAGGACAGTATGTCAGGAACATTTAATGATATTGATGTGCCGCCGACACTTGTCTCCTTTGCGGTGGATGTGGCAAAAGAAAGCGACATTATCTCGCCGGAATTTAAGAAAGCAGGAAATGCCATTGCGTTGTTCAGGATTCAGAAAGATGAATATGACCTGCCGGATTATGAGCAGGTAAAAGCTTTATATGATACGATCCATACATTGACCGGTAAAGGCGTGATCAAATCGGCATATTCGGTGGATGCAAAGGGTATTGCTGCTGCTGTCAGTAAGATGGCATTTGGTAACAAACTCGGTGTCAGGATCAATGATACAATTTCAACGGCGGAATTGTTTGAAAAGGGAATTGCCAATATTGTGGCTGAAATTGATGAAACCATGGTTTCGGAACTGGATCCTGTGGCGGTCATCATTGGTACGGTTACCGATACGGCAGCGTTTGAATACGGAACCATGAGGATCACCATGGAAGAAGCGCTGGCTGCATGGGAGGGAACCTTGGAAAAAGTATTTCCAACCCGCTCTTCCGGTGAGAAGACAGAGGTGGATACCGGCGTTTATTCCGCAGGCAGCTTCTATGTCTGCAAACATAAAGTTGCAAGACCGACGGTATTTATCCCGGTATTTCCGGGAACCAACTGTGAATATGACAGCAGAAAGGCATTTGAACGTGCGGGAGCAAACGTGGTCACAAAGGTGTTTAAGAATCTGACAGCAGAAGATATCCGGGATTCCGTTCAGGTATTTGAAGAAGCCATCAATGGGGCGCAGATCATTATGTTCCCGGGAGGATTCAGTGCAGGAGACGAACCGGATGGTTCCGCTAAATTCTTTGCCACTGCATTCCGCAATGAAAAGATCAAGGAGGCGGTGAGCCGGCTGCTGAATCAAAGAGACGGACTGGCTCTCGGTATCTGCAACGGATTTCAGGCCCTGATCAAACTGGGACTGGTTCCGAACGGACAGATCACCGGTCAGGATGAGAATGCGCCGACATTAACGTATAATACCATTAACCGGCATGTTTCCAAAATGGTTTATACGAAAGTGGTATCCAATAAATCGCCTTGGCTGCAGTTGGCGGATCTGGGACGGACCTATGTCAATCCGGCCTCTCACGGCGAGGGAAGATTTGTTGCAAATGCAGAATGGATACAGAAGCTTTTTGAGAACGGACAGGTTGCTACCCAGTATGTGAATGAGCAGGGAATACCGACCATGGATGAAGAGTGGAATGTAAACGGCTCTTATCATGCCATCGAAGGAATTACCAGCCCGGACGGACGTTGTTTTGGCAAGATGGCTCATTCCGAGCGCCGGGACCGCTCCGTTGCGATGAACATTGTGGGTGAACAGGACATGAAGATATTTGAGTCCGGTGTGAAATATTTCAACTGATAGATTGCGAATCGGGATAAACTGTTTCCGGCCATGACGCCTGAGGCAGTTTATCTTATATTAAGGATGTTACATACATAGGAAGAAGGTCTGAAAAAATGAATAAAATTACAAATATTTGTATCCGGCTGCTCTTATTTATAATATTTCTTATAGGATTCAGCTCTGTGATGATATATACCATACCTCTGGCGGGGAAAGAAACCAATATGGATGTGGCGGTTAAATCATTTTATCTGATGTGTGTTCCGGTCATAGTCTGGTTGACAGAAAGAGGGTGTGGAAAGTTTTTTCAATATATGGATCAAAAAAAAGGAAATTTTAAAAGGGAAACGGATCCCGCCCGTTGGCCGCGGCCTACTGCAAGAACCGTCGGTCAAACGCTGAGATTTATGTCAGGAAAAGTGGGAGTGTTTGTCTGGGATATCATTATGGGAACCGTTCTTTTTTCGTTTCTTTTTGCTCTGACGGTTCAAAACGCAGATAACGGAACGGAGAAACTTCCGGTTTTGGGAATCGTTAAATTGTTGGCAGGTATGCTTGTCATACGCATTTTTATCATGTTATATTATTATTTTCGAAGTTATACAAAGAAAATGATGAAAATTACAGAATCTTATCTGGGAGAGCAGGATAAAACTTATTTTTTATCTGAATTAGAAAAGAATTTGAAAGAGCATTTATTTTATTATTCCAGACAATGGATAATTACGAAAGAATTTATTCTGGCATACAGTGAAACGGATTCTTTTTTCAGACCGGTTGCAGTTCCTTTTTCACAAATGGCTTATCTGAAATATGTGAAAAAGGAGAGGAACGTACAAATGAGAGGAAGCTCTGTAAAGGTTTACAGCGCAGTGATCGAATGCAGTCTGAAAAACGGTAAAACGGTGGATCTGTATGTGGGCAACAGATTTAAGTGTCAACTTATTCCCAATGTGTTAGAGTATTTTAGTATATCATTTGAGAATACCCTGACGAAAGATGCATATTATGAACCTTCCTTTGGACTTACGGAGATAAAAGCAAAAAATCCCCCAAAATTGAATTGTATCGGGTTAGATGAAGCGAAAGCAGTCCTTGGCGGTCTTTCTTACGAAGACAGGCGGAGAATCCTGTCTTTGTTTGAATCGGATCAAAAAATACTTGGCATAAAGGAATTAAGAGATGCTACGGGTTTGGGTCTGGCTCAGGCCAAGGAGATCGCAGACGATTACATATATTTTTTGACATAAAACAGATGCAGAATATTCAGATATATGTTTTATCTATTTTTACCGAGGCAGCAGAATTTTCAAATTCCCTGCAGACCAGTTCTTCAATCTGCCGGCGGGCTTCTTCGTCTGAAAGCTTTGAATCAAACGGGACGACGGCATCAAAGATCAGGGTGGTCTTTGTGGGACCCGTTACCATTCGGAAATCATGGATGGTTATTCCGGAATCCAGTTCTGTGATTTTTTCAGCCAGAAGCTTTTTTGTTTCCGAGATCCGTGTGTTGTTAGTCTCCACCGGGTCCATATGGATTACGGCATCACAGGATAATTTTTCATGAAGTTCGTTTTCGATCCGGTCTATGGCATCGTGAAGGCTGAAAATGTTACCGTCTCCGGATACTTCGCCGTGGAGGGAAATCATCAGCCGCCCGGGACCGTAATCGTGAACGACTAGATCATGGATCCCGATAATTTCTTCATGGGCCATTACTATATCATGGATATCTTTCACCAGTTCCGGGTCCGCAGGCCGGCCAAGCAAAGGGTCCACAGTATCCTTTGCTGCGCTGTATCCGGCATAAAGTATAAGCGAAGCCACCAGCAGCCCGCCGTATCCGTCCAGATTGATATGGGTCAGCCGAAACACCAGCATGAAGATCAATACCGCGGCAGTAGCGGCGGAATCGCATAAACTGTCAATGGAAGCGGTTTTCATTGCAGGGGAATTTATCTTTTTTCCTATGATCCGGTTATAATATGCCATATAAAGTTTTATACATATGGAAATGGTCAGTATGATTACTGTCAGCAGACGGCTTTCCACTGCTTTCGGGCGAAGGATTTTTATAACCGAAGATTTTGCCAGTTCCAGTCCCATCAGAAGAATGATGACTGCCACGGCTAACCCCGACAGATATTCGATTCTTCCGTGTCCGAAGGGATGCCCGGAGCTGGCTTTTAAACCGGAAAATTTAAAACCGGTCAAAGTGATCAGGGATGAGCCGGCATCGGAAAGATTATTGAAGGCATCTGCAGTGACGGCGATGGAGCCGCTGACGATGCCCGCAAGGTATTTTCCGGCAAACAGCAGAACATTAAGGGAGATTCCCACAAGACTGCATAAAATTCCGTATGTCCGCCGTACGGACGGTGAATCCGTGTTATCTTTTTCGTTTACGAATAAATTTATTAGCAATGTGATCATAGGGTACCTCGCATTTTATATATATTTATAGTATGGTCAAAAATAAATAATCAATGATTACATAATTTACACTATCTATTTTCTTGTTTTTAGTGTATACTAAGCGTTGACAAGTCATAGTGCCAGTTCGGCAGTTCCTGAATGATCAGGAAATTTCCCAGGAAATCATTTATATTTACAGTGAAAAGGAGAGGGCATATTTTGTATGCCGATTAATTTATGAGAGCAAAATTAGAATCACTGCCAATGTCCCAGTTGAGGGATATTGCAAAACAGCAGGGCATTAAATACATAATGAAACTGCGCAAATCAGACCTGATCAATGAGATTTTAAAGGCGACCGGTTATGGATCAGAGGTATCGGGAGAGGTTTCGGAATCTGGGAATGAAGATTTAAACAGATCGCCGGAGCAGGAGGATAACGAAATATCCGGTAGTAATGATAAGGAAGAAGAGAAAATTCAGGAAAAGCCGGCACAGAATACGGTAAAAGAAACTAAGGGAAAAGTACATGTATATCATACATTTGAAAAGGATTGCGTGAACCGTGCAAAACCGCCTATGGCAAAGGGCGTTTCCGGAGACCAGGAAGAGAATCTGATAGCGGAAGGTATCCTGGAAGTTATGCCGGAAGGATACGGATTTATCCGATGCGAGAATTTCCTGCCCGGAGAAAATGATGTATATGTATCACCGTCCCAGATCCGGAGATTCCGGCTGAAGACGGGGGATATTTTAAACGGTCAGATGCGTCTGAAGAATACAAACGAAAAATTCGGAGCCATGACGCACCTGAATATGGTAAATGAGATTGAAATTGAAGATTCCATGAAGCGGCCGAATTTTGAGGATCTGACGCCGATATTTCCGAATCAGAGACTGAAAATGGAAACCATCAGTGAAAACATGGCAATGCGTATCGTGGATCTGGTTTCACCGATTGGCAAGGGACAGCGCGGTATGATCGTATCGCCGCCGAAAGCCGGCAAGACCACTTTATTGAAAGAGGTGGCGAAGTCCATTCAGAAAAACAATCCGGATATGCATATGATCATTCTTCTGATCGACGAGAGACCGGAGGAAGTGACGGATATCAAGGAAGCGATTACCGGCAGTAATGTTGAAGTCATTTATTCCACATTTGATGAGTTGCCGGAGCATCACAAGAGAGTATCCGAAATGGTCATAGAACGTGCCAAACGTCTGGTGGAACTTAAAAAGGATGTTATCATTCTATTGGACAGTATCACAAGACTTGCCAGGGCATATAATATGACGATTCCGCCGTCAGGACGGACCTTATCCGGCGGTCTGGACCCGGCGGCCCTGCATATGCCGAAGCGTTTCTTTGGCGCGGCGCGGAATATGCGGGAAGGAGGCAGCCTTACGGTTCTGGCAACAGCGCTGGTGGATACCGGCAGTAAGATGGATGATGTGGTATATGAAGAATTTAAGGGTACCGGTAATATGGAACTGGTATTGAACAGAAAGCTTTCGGAAAAAAGAGTATTTCCTGCCATTGATATTGTAAAATCCGGTACCCGCCGGGAAGATTTACTGTTGGATTCGGAAGAAAATGAAGCTGCTTACTTGATCCGAAAGACCACAAATGAAATGCGGCCGGAGGATGCAGTAGAAAAGATCATGGATTTATTTTCCAAGACCCGAAATAACAAAGAATTTGTCCAGATGATAAAAAAATACTTGCATTAAGATACTAACTGTGTTACACTATAAAAGCTGTTTTTAAGAATATGATTGGCGAAAGCCATTTGCATATCATTAATTGTAAAGAGGTGAAATGAAATGAGAGAAGGAATACATCCAACATATTATCAGGCAAAGGTTGTCTGCAACTGTGGTAATGAATTTGTAACAGGTTCCACAAAGGAAGATATCCATGTTGAAATCTGTTCTAAGTGCCATTCTTTCTATACTGGCCAGCAGAAGACTGCTGCTGCCCGCGGACGTATTGATAAGTTCAATCGTAAGTATGGTATGACAAATAACAATTAGGTCGTCGTATATGAGGCTGTCGCTGATAAGGGTTCTGTCATGGTGATGATAAGAACCTTTTTTGCGACAGCCTCATTTTTAGCATATGAATATAAACGGATGGGATAGAGCAGCAGGCCGGCGGAGCCGGCAGATTGTGAGGCATTATGAAAACATCAGGAATAGGCGGTCAGGCGGTACTGGAAGGTATCATGATGAAAAATAAAGACCGGTATGCGGTTGCGGTACGGAAACCGGATCATGACATAGAGGTCTGTGTGAAAGAGCACAAAAGCATTACGGAGCGATTTAAGATTTTAGGTCTTCCGTTTATCAGAGGCGTATTTAACTTTATTGATTCCATGATTCTCGGAATATCCACGCTTACTTATTCCGCCGGTTTTTATGAAGAGGAAGAAACGGAGCAGGTGGCAAGGGATGATAAAACGGAAGATGTGCAGGGAAATCCGTCGCTGAAAGAAAAGGCGGAAGGTCTGGTCATGGGTGTTACGGTGGCGGTTTCCATTGTACTGGCGCTGGGATTGTTTATCGTGCTGCCCAGCCTGTTGTCCGATCTGATTCACCGGCAGGTAAATATAGAATCTTATGCAGTGATATCATTAATAGAAGGTATCATCCGTATTATGATTTTTCTGTTGTATATTATTTTAATCTCCAGAATGAAAGATATTCAAAGAACTTTTATGTATCATGGGGCGGAACACAAATGCATTAACTGTATTGAACACGGACTGGAATTAAATGTGGAAAACGTTTTAAAAAGTTCCAGGCTTCACAGGCGGTGCGGTACCAGTTTTTTATTTCTGGTCATGGCTGTCAGCATTATTTTTTTTATACTGATACCGATACGGAATCCGGTATGGAAAGTGGTCATCCGGCTGCTGTTTATTCCGGTCATCGCCGGAGTGTCTTATGAGATACTGCGGCTGGCGGGACGCAGCAACAATCTCATAGTAAGGATCGTAAGTGCCCCGGGTATGGCATTGCAGAAACTGACTACCAATGAACCGGATGCGGAGCAGGTGGAAGTGGCCATAAAAGCGGTGGAAGCCGTGTTTGACTGGAAGGAATTTCTGGAAAATTATGAAGTATGATGAATTGTTAAAACAGGGTGAAAGCCGTCTGCAGGAAGCGGGGATTTTGGAAGCCGCTTCCGACGCCTGGATTTTGTTTGAGAATGTGTTTCATATGAACCGTTCCGGGTTCTTTATGGAAAAGAGGACAGAGATCGGGAAAGAGGAGCAACCAAAGGCCCTTCGTTATGACCAGTATATTGAGGAACGCTGCCGTCATAAGCCGGTTCAGTATATAACGGGAGTCTGGACGTTTATGGGGTTGGAATTTGAAGTGAATGAACATGTTCTGATTCCAAGATTCGATACGGAATGTCTGGTGGAAGAAACCGTCCGGATCATCAGGCAGTTCCGGAGAAACGGACAGGAGCAGGAAGAGATCCGTGTACTGGACCTGTGTACCGGCAGCGGCTGCATCGCAGTCAGCATAAAAAAGATATGCACCGACTGTAAAATAGATATGAGTGCATCGGATATATCAAAAAATGCACTGGATACTGCCAGGCGGAATGCAGACCGGCAGAATGTGGAAGTGGACGTTATTCACAGTGATTTATTTGAACATATAGGGAGTGACAGTAAATTTGATGTTATCGTATCAAATCCTCCCTATATCAGAACCGGGGATATTTTATCATTGATGCCGGAAGTCCGTGATTTTGAACCGTTGACGGCATTGGACGGGGATTCGGATGGTCTGCGGTTTTACAGAAGGATCATAGAAGAAGGTAAAGCTTATTTAAAGATTGGCGGCGCGCTTTTGTTTGAAATAGGCTGCGACCAGGGAGCAGAGGTAAGATCGCTTCTGGAAGAGCAGGGTTATTCGGAAATTCAGGTATTGAAAGACCTGGCCGGACTGGACAGGGTGATAACGGCCCGGAAATCCGGCGTTTGATCATGAATACAGTAGAAAGCAGCAGGAATGCGGAATAGGAGAATGAGATGTTTGATAGATTAGAAGACCTTTTACAGCGTTTTGAAGAATTGATGTTGGAATTAAATGATCCTTCCATTGCTAATGACCAGGACAGATTTCGTAAGCTGATGAAGGAGCAGGCAAATCTTACACCTATCGTGGAAGCTTATCGGGAATATAAGCAATGTAAGGATACCGTGGAAGAGAGCCTTGCGATTCTGGATGAGGAAAGCGATGAGGATATGCGGGAACTGGCCAAGGAAGAATTAAATGATTCCAAGGCAAGGATTGAAGAATTGGAAAATGAATTAAAGATATTACTTTTGCCGAAAGACCCGAATGATGATAAGAATGTCATTGTGGAAATCCGTGCCGGAGCCGGAGGAGATGAAGCGGCGTTGTTTGCGGCGGAGATTTATCGGATGTATGTGCATTATGCCGAAAACAGACGCTGGAAAGTGGAAATGGTTGAATGTGAAGAAATCGGAATCGGCGGTCTGAAGAACGTAACCTTTATGGTTACCGGGCAGGGGGCATATTCGGTTCTGAAATACGAATCCGGTGTTCATCGGGTACAGCGGGTACCGGAAACGGAGTCCGGCGGAAGAATCCATACCTCCACGATCACGGTTGCGGTCATGCCGGAAGCGGAGGAAGTGGATATTCAGATCGATGATAAAGACATCCGTATCGACGTTATGCGTGCGTCCGGAAACGGCGGCCAGTGTGTCAATACAACAGACTCCGCCGTGCGTCTGACACATTTTCCATCCGGTATCGTGGTTTACAGCCAGACGGAGAAATCCCAGCTTCAGAATAAGGCCAAGGCATATGCGCTTTTAAGGGCAAAGCTGTATGATATCGAATGTCAGAAGGCCCACGATGCCGAAGCGGAAGCCAGAAGAAGCCAGATCGGTACCGGCGACCGTTCCGAGAAGATCCGGACCTATAATTTCCCGCAGGGACGTGTGACGGATCACAGAATCGGACTTACACTGTATAAACTGGATAAGATCATGAACGGAGAGATACAGGAGATCATTGATGCCTGTATTGCGGCGGATCAGGCGGCGAAACTGGCGAAGATGCAGGAAGACTAAGCAGATTTTGCATGAAATTGATAGTAGCATAGATGATTTATAAAAAGAAATGCTCTATATCAGTTTGAGTGACTGATATAGGGCAATTTTATATGGAAATTTTTGGAAAGCCTAGGGTGGATTAAAAATTACATATACAAAAAGAATTTTCTTGTTGCATTTTGAATAATACAACCGAATATAAGATATTATAAATATTAAACAAAAAAATGTTTTGAGAATTATATGATTATGTGTTATAATCGAAAAAAATAACATATGAAACCAAAAAAATGATTTTCAGGAGGATTTATGATACTTGGATATAAATTTAAAAATTTCATGTCATTTCGAGAAAATGTAGAATTCTCCATGTTAGCACCAAAGACAAAAGTTAAGACAAGATTTCCTAATAACTACTCTTCCACAAATACTGGAATTGATGTATTAAAAACCGCAGTAATAGTAGGTGAAAATGCCGGTGGGAAATCAAACTTTGTTAGAAGTTTATCTTATCTACAATCCTTTTTTAAGGAAACTGATACTGTAAAAGCTTTTAGAAATACAGTTAATACTAACAACAATACTGATTTTTGCCCTCAAGAAAATAATACTTTACAGGTTTTTGAAATTGAAATATTTATTAGAGAATGTGGCATTTATCAATATCATTTAGAAGTAGATTTTATTGGTGTTGTAAAAGAATCTCTAAAATATAAAAAGCAGATGAAAAATAAATATAAATTAATATTATCTGTGGAAAGAGATGCACATTCCGTAAACTGTAAGAGAAACAATGACAAATGCAGTACATCTAAAGAATGTCGGGCTAGCATTAAAGGCGTATATAGAATTGACATACCGAATTTAGAATCTGAAATAGAAGAAGCTATGGAAAAAGCAACAAACAGTCATAAACCTTTGGGATTGACTATAAGCAAATTAGCGATGTTAGGGTATGATCATGCAATCAATTTTACAGAATGGATAAAAGAATATTTATGTCCGGAAACCAATATTATAAATTATGACATTTACAAATCTATGCGTAACGGAGAAGAAGATTTACGGATATTGCATGATTCAAGATACTTAGATATCTTTAAGATGATTGACTATAGCATTATAGACATCAAGTTAGATGAAGAAAAACCCTTTTCCAAAACTGTTGTCATTAGATGTAAAAAGGATGGCAGCACTTTTACTAGGGAACTTGGATATGATTCAAGCGGAGTCCGTGAATTTTTTGCCTGGGCGATTCAAATCTTTAAAGTTGTATATGAAAATAAAATTGTCTTTGCCGATGAAATGGATAGAGTGTTAAACCCTATTTTGTCTGATAGAGTTATTTCATTTATATCCGGAAAGAAACATTATGGACAATTTATTTTTACTACACACAATGTTTTACATCTTGATTTGAAAAATTATATGAAGGAACAAATTTATTTTGTCACAAAGGATATTGAAACTTTGGAATCCGAACTTTATTCATTGGCTGATTTTCCGGACATAAGATATGAAACTACTAAAATATACGAATTTTATATGAAAGGTATTTTAGGAGGTACAGCTATTGAGTAGAAAAATTCGTGAGACAAAAAAGAACTTCAAAGTTTTTTGTGAAGGGGATACTGAATATAATTATATAGACGAAATGCGTCGACAGAAAAGATTTTCTATAGCCATAAAGCAGGTAAATATGAAAGGTGGTGGCTATAGTAATTTTCTGGATCAAGTTAAAACTGATGGTACTATGAATTGTTTGGCAAAATTCATAATTATTGATGGAGACCGAGCGGTAGCAGAAGAAGGCGAAAAGAAAATTCTACGAGAGCTTTTAGAATATTGTATGCTACAAAATCAAAGTGGGAGGGTTCCGCATGTTCTGATTGTCGATTATCCCGATTTCGAATATATTGCATGTTTGCATACACCCAAATTTAAAGGCCAGGATGTTGCACAATATATTGTCAAAGAATTGGGATATAAAAGTGTTGATGAATTTAAGGCGGATGAAAAAGTTTATAATGTTCTCAATTCTAATGGAAATTCTAGCGACTTAATGCTCTCCTTGTTAAGGAAGGATAATTGCTTTATTGTTAATGAGTACCATATTAAGAAAAAATTGTACGAAATCAAAATTTCGACTGTTTATGATTGGGAAAAATTAGGAAGGAAAGGCTCAAACATAAATGAATTTTTTGAAATAATTAACAGATTTTAGTACATAAAATTCTGTACAAGTGGGAATATGCCATTTATCAGACCTATTACTGATTAAAAAAATACAAATGATATATTAAATGCTTGCCATGCAATAAAGGAGTCTATATTTATTACTAAAAACGGATATGGTGATTTAGTTCTTATGCTTTAAAAGATATGTTAGAATCGCTCAAGAGAAAACATTTTGGTTAACTATATTAAAGTTGAGGCAACATGTAGCCGAAGATTTTAAAGGATTGAGCACTACTGAAAAATGGTTGCTGCATTAGAAGAAGTTATATTGAGTTTAGCTGAAACACTCTGCCTCAGTTTAAGTGATTGATATGGAGCATTTTTTAATATAACTACAATTTTCTAAAGGATATTGTACTGAAACAACGTAAATTAAATGTATTTATTGTTAATATTTATAAGATTATTTCCGGATTTATGAACCATAGTCAAGTAAGTAGACACAAATATTAGTAAAATCGAGACCGTTACAAGTTTTGTGTAACTCAAAAGAACTGACATAAGATTTATGAATAGTTGCAAGCGGGCAGAGCTAGTATTTTGGTTCTGCCCTTGTTTGTATTATACATGGAATTTTATCACTGTCAATGCAACTCGTTAAAAATATCCTTTAGATTCCTGCCAGATAAGCGCTCCTTAAAATAAATCTCAAGCTGGGAATGGATTTGGCCCCAGTCTTGGCGGTGGCCCATCCATTTTTTTGTGATGTCCATCATTGCTAGGTACAGTATTTTTAATAGGTTGTCGTCGGTGGGGAACACGGTTTTGGATTTTTTTATTTTCCGTAGCTGGCGATTGAACCCTTCGATTGTATTCGTCGTGTAAATCAGCCGCCTAACCTCTTCCGGATACTTGAAATAAGTGGACCGGGTTGTCCAGTTGTTATGCTAGGATTTGTAGATTTTCGGGTATTTGGCCTCCTATTAGTCCTGAAACAGTTCTAGCTCATTTAGGGCGGTCTCCTTTGTCGGGGCAGCGTATACGTGTTTTAAGTCTGACATCAACTTTTTGATGTCCTTATAGGACACAAATATTGTAGAGTTACGGATCTGGCGGATGATGAACTGCTGGATCTCCGTCTGCGGGTATACAGTCTCTATGGCCAGGTGGAAGCAGGAAAGCCCGTCCACGCAGCGGAAATTATGAAAGACAACCTGCGCAAGAAACTGCTGAAAAGGAGATTCTTTTCTTAAAAAAGCAGCGGCATTCCTTCACAAAGGAAATCGATTAGAGGCTTATCGGTTTATCGAACAGCACAGCAAAAAATTCGGCGTCCGCTAGCTGCATCGGCGGCTTGGTGTCTGTCCGAATGCTTATTACAACTATCGGAAATACCGGAAGGCGGATTATTATGCCAAAAAACTGTTAAAGTGCAAATCAGGGAAATTTGCCATTCGTATAACAGGATGTCCGGATACCAGACTATGGCTGTCTATCTGGCACGTAGAGGTTATCATTACAGGGCAGTTACCGTACATAAATGATGTTGTATTCCTCCGTCCGTCCAAAGAAACCGGGGTTCCGGTGCAGAATACCGCATAAAGTCTTTGAAAACAAGCTGCAGTGGGAGTTTCATGCAGACCCGGGCAAACCAGAAATGGTGTAAGGATTTTATATATCTGTTTTTGAAAAACGGGGAAGTGCGCTACAATTACAGCATTGCTGATCTGTATGACCGGAGCGTCATTGCAAGCGTGACAGACCGCCAGATCACCAGCGGCCTTGCTATCTGAACTTTGAAGAAAGCGTTGGAAACACAGCCGCTACACAGCGACCAGGGCTCTCGGTATACATCAAAGGCCTTTTTGGAATTTTGTGAATCTGTGCATGTGATCCAAAGCATGAGCAAAGCGGGATGTTTCTATGACAACGCTCCTGTGGAAAGGTATTTCAACGCACTGAAAAATGAATGCGTCAGCCTGTATGAATTCCAGACAGAGGAGGCGCTGTATCAGGTGGTGGAAGAATTTGTCTATGTCACATACAACCATGTTCGTCCGCACAGCTATAATGGATATCGTACACCTTATCAGGCACGGACTGCTTCATAACTTAGGATCTAATTTTATTAGCCATATGAGTTACAAAAATGCTTGACCACAACAACCACAACATAATATAATTAGAGAGATTCATGATGAAGAAGGAATGAGTGTAAAGTTTTCAAATATCTTAGAACAAAAAAATTTTTTCTCAGAATCTTTCTTCTATCAGTTTTTAGGGTATCTTGAGAATGTTTTTTGTATAATAAAGTATTTGCTGAAATTTCACAGAGAGAAATTTAGAAATAAAATTATGGTTTTGATAAAAGAAAAGAGTTGATAATATAAGGTTATTTGTTAAATGATAAAAAAACAATTTGTGTTAAGTAGCCATATAAATTATAATTGTTTTTATAAAAAAGAAATGGAGAATGACTATGAAAGATGGATATATAATTGATTATATTTCGGGGTTAGAAGTAAGAGCAACGCTAGAAGAAGTAGAGGCTGTTCAGGTTTTTGCAAAAATTTTGGTTGAGGATTATGGGTACCCAAAGTAAGTAATAATAACTCATCCACAGTATAGAGTTAAAGTGAGACCATCAGATGAGAAAAAAGAATATCCAGTTGACATCGCAATTTTTTCTAAAGATAAAAAAACAGAAGATAATATAGAAATAATTGTAGAATGTAAACAAAAAAATCGTAAAGATGGAAGAAGCCAGTTGGAAGATTACTTACGATTTTCTAAAGCACAATTAGGTGTTTGGTTTAATGGAGAAGAACGTTTTTTTATAAGAAAATATGAAAAAGATGGTAAGGTGTTGTTTGATGAAATACCTAATATACCAAAATGTGGTCAGAGAATTGAAGATATTGGTATGTTTAGGCGAGCAGATTTAAGACCAACTCATAATTTAAAAGCCACTTTTAAGGCAATAAGAAATCATTTGGCGGCTAACACTGTAGGAGCAACAAGAGATGAAGTATTAGCTCAGCAATTAATTAATCTCATTTTTTGTAAAATATATGATGAAAGATTCACAGAGCCTTCTGAAATTGTGACATTTAGAGCTGGCGTAGACGAAGAAGCAATAGAGGTACAAAAACGAATTTTAGAATTATTTGAAAAAGTTAAACGTAAATATAAAGAAGTAATGGATGCAAATGATAGTATCACTTTAGATGCTAAATCAATTGTATATGTAGTTGGTGAATTACAGAATTATTGTTTAATTGAGGCTGAAAGAGATATTGTGGCAGATGCGTTTGAAACATTTATTGGACATGCATTAAAAGGTGGACAGGGACAGTTCTTTACACCGAGAAATGTAGTAAAGATGATAGTTGATATTTTAAATCCATCGGATGAAGATTATATAATTGATCCATCTTGTGGAAGTGGTGGTTTTTTAGTTGAGGCATTGAGACATGTATGGAGACGTTTAGATGCTGAAGGAGAAAAATATCATTGGAATGATGCTAATCTTAAAGAAGAGAAAATGGAGGTTGCATTAAATAAAATATGTGGATTAGATAAAGATTATTTTTTATCAAAAGTGGCTAAAGCATACATGGCAATATTAGGCGATGGAAAGAGTGGTATTTTCTGTGAAGATAGTTTGGATAATATGCAAAATTGGCAAGATAAAACCAAAATTAAAATTGCTGCAGGAAAATTTAGCATATTAATGACAAATCCACCATTTGGTTCAAAAATTCCTGTTCGTGGGGAGGAAAAACTAAAGCAATATGAATTGGCTTATAAATGGAAAGTTGTTAATAAGACGAATGAGTGGGAAAAAGGTAAGCTTAAAGAAAAAGAATCACCACAAGTTCTTTTTATTGAGAGAGATATACAATTATTAGCTAACTATGGTAGAATGGGAATTGTTTTACCAGATGGAGTCTTTGGAAATGATACTTTTGGATATATTAGAAATTGGTTAAGAGAACAAGGCAGAATACTTGCTATTATAGATATTCCAATTGAAACTTTTCAACCCAATACATCAACTAAGACTAGTGTATTGATTTTTCAAAAATTGCCTAAAGATAAAATTCCTGAAGAATATGAAATATTTATGGCGATAGCGGAAACTTGTGGGCACGATAGAAGAGGAAATGAGATTCTAAGTGATGATATAAAAGAAGTTGCAAAAGAATACCATAAATGGGCACAATTACAAGAAATTGAAGAGAGAGTAGATTAATATGAAAATATTTTCGGCATCAACCAAGGAATTAAAATTTGGGGATAGATTGGTTCCTTCTTTTTATTACTATAAAAAAGTAGTTAAACAACAAAATGCTCAGAGTGGTATAGAGTATATTGTACTAGGTGAACATAGTACGATATCAGATGGAGAACACTCTCATATTTCGAGAAATCGAAATGAGGGGATAAGATATCTGTATGGAAGAAATATAAAGGAAGGAGTTATTGATTTTGATGAAATTTCAGATGATTCGTACATAAGTCAAATGGACTACAAATCTTTTCCGCGTTGTCATATAAAACAAAATGATGTATTAATTGCAATTTATGGTACAGTTGGAAAATCGGCAGTGTATAGAAGTGAATATGTGGGAAAAGCTGGAATTCCAAGACATATATCTAATATTTCATTAAAAGAAAATGCACCTATTACACCCGAATATTTAACTGCATATTTTAGGTCAAAAGCAGGTAAGTGGCAAATTTTTAGTTTAATGACAGGGAATATTCAGCAGTTGTTATCGCTTAAGAACTTGAGAGAATTTGAAGTGCCTATTATTCAACAGGATATTATGGACTTAATTACGAAAAATGAAAAAAGTGCTATAGAATATGAGATACAGGCACAAGAAAATATTAAAATAGCACAAAAATTGTTATATAAAGGATTAAATTTTGATATTAAGTCAATAAAACGAGACTTTTCGTTTGGAGTTATGTTCTCAAAGTTGAAAGAAAGCAGTATATGGTCAACAAATTATTATGACAGACTGTATATTAAAACTGCGGCTTCTTTAGAAAAGTTTAATGCAGCAATACCATTAAAAGAAGTTGTAGATATTGACAATGGTGATGAAGTTGGTAGTAATAATTATAATGATTTTATTCAAAGGAGTTTTGGTGATAAACCCTTTATCAGAACATCTGATATAGTAAATTGGGAAGTAGACTTGTATCCTGACTATTATATTTCTGAAAGTGATTTGGTAGATATAAAGCAAAATGTAAAAGTAAATGATATTATTTTTACAAAGGATGGGAAAATAGGAGGTGTTGGTTTAATAACAGCTGCAGATGATGTTGTTTTATCATCTGGAATTGAAATACTTAGAGTCAAAGAGTTGGCAAAAAAAGAGGGAATTACTCCAGAATATTTGTTTACAGCATTATCAATACCTGAAATTGGTCGATATGCTGCGATTCGAAGAACTGTGGTAGCCTCAACAATACCACATTTGAGAGAAGAAAGATTAAAGGATATTGAAATACCACTTATAGACGAAGAATTAATGAAAAAAATTACGGAACTAATCAAGGAAGCGTTTATATTAAAAGCACAAAGGAAAAAAAAATTGAAGAAGAATGAGCAAGTTTTTGAGGAATGTTTTTAGTGATTAGTAACATATAAAATGGATTTGCGAAAAGAAGTATACTATGTTAAAATATCATATATTTTATGATAAATGGAGGTGCAATAAGATATGAAATCCCGTAGCAATAACGGTGTTGTTAATAGCTACATAATGGTTCAATTCTTCTTGTGACAATTGTTCAAGAAAATCTGATTGGTACAGATATCGATGTATTTGTAATAAATATGGCAAAAAAGAATATGGACAAATGCAGAATAAAAAGCATTGATGTATTATGTGTATAGCTTGTGCCGTTTCTATCGATGTGTATGTATATAACCTGCAAAATAATTAACGCATATGTACATAGCGTATACACAAAGCAGCGTATGCGTATAGCTCTAAATTTTGTAAAGCAACATATGCATACAGCCCATAAAAAAGCCATGTACATATATAGCTGCGGATCAGACGACGAAACTGGCAAAGATGAATGATGAGGGTTAGATCCGGTGTCATTTAGTTATGCCATGAAGCGTTTTGTCAAGTGCTTTTTTGAGTTATTGTCGCAAAATTTTTCAGTGGGGCAGGAAGAAAGGGCGCAAAATTCAACCTGTGGACGTTTCTTGACGGACGGGATAGTCGGAACGGATATAGAACGGGGATTGTTTGATTCTTTGGTAAACCAGATTGTAGCGATTATGACAACTTCAAAGAATCTTTGGTAGTAATCAATCAAATATTAGATACCTACGGAGCTTATAACAAGGATGTGTCTAAATTCGACCAGACGTTCCAGCTGCCAACGGAAACGGCATAAAAATATTGGATGGGCGGCGGGCGGCTCTGTCATCAGCTTGCCCCTGCCGGTATATACCGGCACATTGCCTGTTACTGCTATCAGCGCTTTTAAATGAGGATTGAACGTTGACAGTATCAGTGACATATTTTGCTCGTATTGATTTGACAAATAGAAATTTAGGGAGAAGATATAAAATGGCAGATATGAAGATTTTAGAGAAGATGATTGCAAGGATTGAGGCATCTATTGATGAATATGATGAGGCAGATATATCTGTAATATATGACAGCATAGATGCTATTACGAATGCGGGGTATCAATCAGAAGCAATTGAACCGCTGTTACAGCTGTTTGAGCGTCATCCGCTGGCCTATTTTGGAGATCCCGGTTCGATTGTGCATTTTATCGAACAATTCGGTGGGGAATATGAAAACTTTCTTGCGGAATCGATAAAAAGAACCCCGACCAGTACAACAGTTTGGATGTTAAACAGGTGTATCAATGCAGGGGAGCGTACAGAGGAATTTACGGGCCTGTTGAAAGAAATTGCAGACCGGACAGATGTTGCTAAGGACATTAAAGAAAGGGCGCAGGAATTTGTAGACTTTCAAGCTCGGAAGTTGTGGAGGTCCTGACTCTATGGACAGAATTGAAATGGTTCAAGAATATGTAGATAAAATACTACAGAGTATTGGCAATGAATTCGATGAAATCCTCAAGGATGCAGATGTGTTACAGCATTGTTTATATAATCCGCTTGCTCATGTGGCGGAACATGAAAAAGACAGATTTAGGATGCTCAAAGAAGAGTTAGGATTAATTTAACAGATTCCGGTTTGTAGGGGAAACAACATTAAGACAGAAAATTGATTGAAAGCAGAAACGACGCAAGTAGAAACTTATAAATGTGTTGCAGGCATTGTGGGAAAGTTAAAACAGGAATGGCTGAACGGTCAGTATTTCCAAACCAGGGAAGAAGCCAAAGCCGCAGTGTTTGAGTATATATTGATATTTTATTAGGATTGTGTTATTCTATATATTATTAAAAATTATTAATTTAATAGGAGGTAAAGGAATAATTATGAAAAAGAAGGGATTTTTTATAAAATTGTCTAAAGGAGGTTTGGCAATTTTATTGTCTGTTAGTACTATTTTATTACCATTTCAGGTAAATGCAGCAGATACTATAGATATTTCAAAACAGAAGCTATACAAGGTAACAGATACTACCTATACCAATACTGGAGGATTGGCAGTTGGATCACCATCGGGGGCTAATAAACAGAATAAAGTATATTTAGCACAAACATCGGATGCAGGTAAACAAAAGATACAGACATTTCATCTTAGCTGCTTACAGCATTTAACTGATGCAGCAAGTGTGGATTTTGTAAAAAAAGGATATACAGAATTGGGTCATGCCAACGATCTTACATATGGAAAAGTTCCGGGAGAAGATAAATATTATCTTTTTTCTGCGGCATTAAAAGGGATTTATTGTGTAAATTCTTCCACAGGTGGAATATATAAAAAGTGTTCAACAAATATAGATTCTATAGAAAATAATACACAAATCGGAATAGATGCAATTGCTTATCTTTCACAAATGTCTACTAATAGAAAAGGTGAGTATTATGTTTTAAGAAGAAAAGAGAAAATGGAAGGAGAAAAAAAGTGGAAGGAGCAGCAAATCTATTATATATGTGAATTAACAAATGAAAATGGAAAATTGATTTTTAAAAAACAAGCAGAATTTACGTTAGATATTACGTATGGTGACAAATGGGTAATGCAGGGAATTTGTGAATACGAAAATCGTATATATGTAGCAATAAATGAAAATAATACGACTAATGGTAATGGAAATAAAAATGATAAAAATTATATTTATAAAACAAATATGACTATGGCGGCAATAAAAGACAATAATTATAATAAAACTAAAATGACAAAAGTAATGGAATGGACTTCAAATGAACTGGAAGGAATTGATATTGCCGATTATAACGGCAAACCAACAATTTATTGCAGTTTAAATAATCAAATAAACTATGATGATTATATAGCGAAGTTTCCTTTAAACTAGCATAAATTTACAATCATTAAGTTAATTGAGATATTAATTTTTCAACAGAACAATTAATATCTCAATTTTTTCTATAATTTAAACCAAATCTATTATAAGATTGATATAATGTTTTACAATCATATTCAGATAAATGAGACTTAGTCACGGAAAGTTTTTAAAATATACTATAAACTATAGATACAATTGAAAAAGCAATTTATTTTTAGGAGGTGCAGATACATGAAAATCACATTGAATCCCGATGCAGAAATCGTCAGGACCGTTAAAGAAGGTCTGGAACGCACCGGCGGTTTTTGTCCCTGCCGGATAGAGAGAAAAGATGAATATAAATGTATGTGCAGAGAATTTCAGGAACAGGTGAAGGACCCGGAATTTGAAGGGTATTGCCACTGTATGCTGTATTACAAATCACTGGGTTAAAGGAGGAATAAAAATGGCTGAATTACAGATAACAAAAAACAATTTTGAGGAGGAAATTAAAAATTCCGGTGTTCCGGTACTGCTTGATTTCTGGGCATCCTGGTGCGGTCCCTGTCAAATGCTTTCTCCGGTTATACGGGAGGTTGCGGAGGAATATCAGGGCAGAGCGAAAATCGGTAAGGTAAATGTGGATGAGGAGCCGGAACTGGCTTCCATGTTTGGGATTGCCAGTATTCCAACCTGTGTGATCATGAAAAACGGGAAAGTAATGAACACTTCCGTTGGATACAGGCCGAAAGAACAGATTGCGGCGCTGCTGGATCAGGAGCTGTAAAACAAATAAATCGGGAGAATGATTTATGGATAAAAACAGGAAAGTTGCCATTGTCTGCTGTTCCAACGGTCAGCTGGCCGATTACAAAGAAAAACTGATGCGTTTATATGACACGCTGCTCCGGACCGGGCTGTTTCCGGTATTTGGTCAATATATTTATGTTAAGGATTCCGTATTCAGCGGCACGGCAAAGGAGCGGGCAGACTGTTTAATGGATTTTTACCGGAACGGCGATATCGAAGAAATTTTTGATATTTCAGGCGGTGATATCGCAAATGAAATATTACCGTTTTTGGATTATGACATCATATCCCGAAGCAAAACGACATTTTGGGGGTATAGCGACCTGACCACTGTCATCAACGCCATTTGTGCCAAAACCGGTAAAAAATCCGTTTTATACCAGATTAGAAATTTAATTTACGGGGATGCTAAAAATCAGATTTCAGATTTTACAAACACAGTCATGAATGGAGCCGCGGATTTGTTTACCTTCGGTTATGAGTTTAGACAAAAGGATCATATGCAGGGAATCGTGGTTGGCGGAAATATTAGATGTCTGTTAAAACTGGCGGGGACGGAGTATTGGCCGGATATGAATGGAAAGATACTGCTGCTGGAAAGTTTAAACGGAGAGGTCCCACAAATGGTAACATATTTAAACCAGTTAAAGCAGATTGGCGTATTTGATAAAATCAACGGTATTTTGTTAGGTACCTTTACGAAAATGGAGGAACTGCAGTCCCGTCCCACTATTGTGGATCTGGTTAAGCGGTATGCAGGTTCCGATATGCCGGTGGCCGAAACAAGGGAAATCGGACATGGATATACTTCGAAAGCAATCGTTATCGGAGAAAAGATCAGTCTGCATCATAGGGGCTCTTTACAAAGGGATTCTGACGGAACGGGAAGATCATCCGGAAATTAAAATTTCCTTGACAGGATATCATAACAGGAATATAATACAATTCATATAATTCATACTAAAATTATAGGAAAACAAAATAAGATTAATTGTACGCAATTAATTATATATTCTAGGAGGAGTCTGTTATGAGCAAGATCAAAGAAAGCGCACTGGAACTCATCGGAAGAACGCCGATGTTAAAGTTAAACAGATATGCCGGGGAGGCCAAAGTGACGGA
>CAJTPF010000015.1 GCA_910578175.1 uncultured Lachnospiraceae bacterium | reverse complement strand
GGAACAATGGTTAGAAATTATACCCAAAAGTGTTTCAAAGGCAAATGCAATTTTACAATTAAAAGAGAGTTTGGGAATTGAGTACATTGTTGCGTTTGGCGATGGGAAAAATGATATTGAAATGTTTGAAATAGCGGATGAATCATATGCCGTGGAGAATGCGGTAGACGAATTAAAAGCAATAGCTACCGGAATTATAGAAAGTAATGATTCTGATGGTGTAGCGAAATGGTTATATTCCCAGTATCCTTCTCATCATTTCGCAACAAGCGGAAGCCATCTCACAGCAATTCGATTGAATAATTTTTAACAATGACGAAAATAATGGTACAGACGGAACTATGCAATAGATTGTCTGATATTAATAAATAAAGGAGGACTATCATATGTCAATGAGAATTAATGAAAATTATGATATTTACAAAACCGACTATGCAGAAGAGATGAAAGCAGAACAGAAGAAGGCAGGGGAAATCGGAAAAGAAACGAACGAGGCTAAAGCATCCGGAAAGACATCTGCGCCTGCGGCTGAATATATCAGCAGTGAAAAATCAGGTGAAAAACCCGGCGGTCTGTACAGGATAGGGAAGGATGAAAATGGTAACCGGAAGCTTTATTTTGAGGATCCGAAAAAGCCTGCGGAAAAGTGTACAGCCAGTACGGATAAGGTGGATAAGGAGATTGAAAAATTAAAAGAGAAAAAGAAGCAGCTGGAGCAGGAGATAAAAGCGGCGTCCGGGGATGAAGAAAAGGTAAGAAAACTGGAGAAAAAACTGGCTCAGGTAGAAAGTGAACTGAGTCAAAAAGATAATGATACATATAGGCGGCAGCATACTTCTTTTACAAAATAGGTGCGAAACTAATAGGAATTTTCTAAATATTCCTATGCGGATTTAAAAAGAGTCAAGACGCAGAGGTAATACGGCGATCATGGAACGGGCAATGGTAGACGATAACTGAAAAGCAGGAAAATAACTGAAGAATCAGATTATTTTCCTGCTTTTTGGTTTGTAATATGCTGAAAAAAGAAAACTATATTATGTGAAAATATATATTTTATTGTATACGATAGAAAATTACATATGTCAATAATTAGCTTATTTTGTCTAAAGGTTTTCTAAAGAAATAGGAAAAATATTTACAAGGCAATTTGTTTGATTGTATAATAACTCCAGGAAAAAATTTTATTGCTGCATTGGAGGAAGTGTATGGCAGATTACACTATCATATCGGACATCAGTTCCCATGTCGTAAAACTGTTAAGAAAGAATATGTGTCCGGAGCCGGTTCCGGCAGAAAGTAAAATTGATATCTGCTCTCCCACGGATGAGGAAACGGATTATATATTGGGATTGTATCTCTACGATATCCGGGAAGAGGGACAGGTAACGTTTCCGAGCCTTACCGTTTTGGGAAAACCGGGAGTGAAACAGCCGCCGAGACCATATGCCCTTTACTATATGGTATTTGTAAACGGCTCTGGGAAAACCGGTCTGAAATCTTCCGACCTGCAGAAGATCATAGGCAGGGCGGCCCAGATCATAACGGATCATAACAGAATTGTCCCGTCGGAATTGCAAAGCCGGCTGGAAATTGATGAACCATCCATTGCGGTAGCTCAGGCGAAGATCACTCTGGAAGAAAAATTCCGTGTCTGGCAGGCAGTGAACAAACCGTATCAGGTCAGCCTGTTTTACAGGATGGCGCCGGTATTTATTTCCAGCGGTGTTACGATTGATATTCCAAGAGTAACGGAAGCCGCCTTTGATGTACAGGTTACCGGAGGCGACCGGAACAGGCAGTGAAGAAATGCCGGAATACATACCTTGACTTGAATAGGGGGGGATATCATTTTCAGATATCAGACAGATTTGATTATTTATCTCATGGATACGGTTAACGGTACTGCAATTACAGAAAAAAACGTTAAGCTGATCAGAAATAATACATATCTCGTTGCGGTAAAAAAAGACGCGGGTTTTTATGTTCTTTACAATACCGGAAGAGAAAATTTTGAATTAACGGTCTGTGCGGACGGCTATGAGCGAAAGGAATTTCAGGTAAATTATGAAAACCTGGATTCAAAGATTCCTGCCGTATATATTCAGATGGTGCCGAAGCGCAGCATAAAAAATGGTGCTGCCATATGGGAATTAAAAGGAAATATTTCAGGATTGGAAGCCATAGATGCGGTAAGTCCGGAAGAAGGTTTTTTATATTTTAAAGAATACAGAAAAGAGGAACGGGTATTATCGCTTTTTAGCGGCAGGGAAGGCCTCTGTTCGGGCCGGCGGTATGCCGTTGTAAATCCCGGAAAAACAGAATATGCGGTATTTGAAATACGACAGGAATTGTCTGTCAGCCCGTCGTCCGGAAGACAATGGAAAATAAACGGAATACCGGAAAAATTCTGCGTTTCCAATGCTGTGGTCGCCAGAGTGATTCAGGGGATTACGGAACGGAACGGAGATTACACCCTTCGTCTGAAAGCCGTAAATGATCTCCGGAAAGACAAAACAGAGAAAAAAATATATATTATCCGATGTATAGTGAATGGAACAGAAACGTTTGGTTATCTGAATGGACAGGATAAAAATCAGAAGTCAGGAGGGATCACATGGGAGTGCTGGTAGTATCAGGCGGAACGGCGGTGTGTACATTTGGAACGGCGCCGGGAACAATAAATGCAACGTCACAGAGTATGTGTTTTGGCTGCAGTAAGCCTGTGGCAACGATCAAAGATACGGCGGCCAATGTTAACATTACACCCTTCGGAATGTGTACTTCCATGGCAAATCCCCAGGTTGCAGCGGCAACGGCGGCGGCTCTGGGCGTGCTTACTCCCCAGCCATGCATACCGGCGGCGGCAGGAACCTGGACTCCCGCAAATCCGGCAGTTCTGGTGGGTGGAGCCCCGTGTCTGACCGGGGATTCGCAGTTGATCTGCGGAAACGGGATGGGAACGATCGGGATAACATTCCCGGGGCAGACGACCATAGTTATATAGCAGAAAGGAGTTTAAAGAATGGCAGAATATTTATCACCCGGAGTATATGTGGAGGAATATGATGACTCTCCGCGAAGCATCGAAGGAGTGGGTACCAGCACCGCAGGATTTGTGGGACTGGCAGTAAAAGGACCGGTAATGGGGGCACCGTCCCCTGTTACGAGCTTTGCGGATTTTACCAGACAGTATGGGGGATATCTGAGTGAATTTACCCATGGGGAATACCGGTATCTGGCCTACAGTGTGGAGCAGTTTTTTGTAAACGGGGGAACCCGCTGTTATGTATCCCGTGTGATCCCGTCGGATGCCAGGGCTGCGGCAGCGGAAAAAGGAATCCTTACCATGACCGCAGCTAATGAGGGAAAATGGGGTAACCGGTTAATGGTCACTTTGGGTACTATCGCAAAAAAGAAGATGCATCTGACTGCAAAAGAGGGAGAAAAGGTTTACACTGCCCGAAATACCGACGGATTTAAAGAAGGAGATATTGTGGTATTTGAAGAGGAGTATAACCGGATTCAGTCTGTTTATGACAATACTGTTACCTTTGAAAAGGAATTTACGGAATCTCCGGTGGACAATGAGGTGGTACCGAAAAAATTTCTTCTATTGGTAGAAATGGATATGCTGATACGTTATAACGAAGAATCGGAAGTGTATACGGGACTAAATTTTAATCCGCTGTCACCGGATTATATCGTTACCAGACTGTCCGGCAGTCAGTTGATCAGAGTTTCGGTGTCGGAGACGGATGAAATCGGAAACCCGGCGGAAGCAATACTGGGACCGGGCATTACCAACGGCACAGTCAGTTTCGAAGGCGGAAGCGACGGAACCATGGAAAAAGTTAATGCGGAAACCTTTATCGGAGTGGATAAGGGACCGGGAATGCGGACCGGACTGGCCTCCTTTGTGGAAAACAATGTGGTCAGCATGATGGCAGTGCCGGGCATCACCATCCCGGAAGTAGTGGTCGCACTTGTTGCCCAGTGTGAAAATCTGGGAAACAGGTTTGCGGTCATTGATATGCCGAAAGAACTGGTCAATACAAAAGATCTGATCGAATACAGAGGAATGATCGACAGCACCTATGCGGCAATGTATCATCCGTGGATTCAGGTATTTGACCGTTCCACGCAAAAGCCGGGGTACATACCGCCTTCCGGAGCCATTCTGGGTATTTATTCCAGAACGGATATTGCAAGAGGCGTTCACAAAGCGCCTGCCAATGAGACGGTGATGTGTACCGGACTGAGTACGAATTATACAAAGAATGAACAGGATATCTTAAATCCGGAAGGAATTAATTTAATCCGTCTGCTGCCGGGACAGGGAATACGGGTATGGGGTGCCAGAACCGCCAGCAGCAACAGCACATTTAAATATGTAAACGTCAGGCGTCTGTTTATTTATGTGGAAGAGAGTATTAAGGCAAATACCGGCTGGGTTGTATTTGAACCAAACGATTCCACGCTTTGGACAAGAGTACAGATCACCATAGCTTCATTTCTGGATTCCATGTGGAGGTCGGGAATGCTGGCTGGCGGTTCGCCGGCAGAAGCGTTTTTCGTGGAAATCGGTGCCCAGACCATGACAAAAGACGATATTATGAGCGGCAGATTAATCTGTAACGTGGGAATCGCACCATCCAGACCGGCAGAATTTGTTATTTTCCGTGTAACCCAGCATACGTCGGAATCGGCAGGGGGCTGAGAATAAGATGGATAACCGGTCCGGAGCCCAGGGGTTTTGGATGGGACACAATATTTGGAAAAAGGAGTAAAAAATATGGCTACATACGATAATGGAAATGGATTGGCATACCCGTTGACCAAGATGAACTTTCTGGTGACTGTGGAAGGCGTTAACGGAACTGCAGCATTTAATGAAGTCAGCGGAGTTGAAGCTTCGGTGGATGTAATTGAATTTCGACAGGGTAACGCCCACAGCCTGGCTCCGGTTAAGATACCGGGTCTGGTGAAACACGGAAATATAACATTGAAAATGGGATATACGCTGGACAATGCGTTTAAAACGTGGATTCAGGAATGTGTATCAGAGGTAAGAAAAGAAATGCCAAGACATAAGGTATCCATTGAACTGATAGATATTAACGGAGGAGCGCCTTCTTCGGCAGTAACATCTATTTCCGGCACCAGAATATGGGTACTGACCAATGCCTGGGTAACGAAATACTCCGCTCCGGACTTAAATGCAACAGCCAGCGAGATAGCGATCGAATCGGTAGAACTGGCATACGAGGAATTGATAATTCCGAATTAATAATTCCGAATTAATAATTTTGAATTAATCATTCCGAATTAATAAATACTGCAGGAGGTTTGCATGGTTACGGTATATGATTTTGAACTGCCGAGAGGGTATATGGACAGCACGGGAGAACTTCACAGGAGGGGGAAAATGCGTCTTGCAACGGCGGCGGATGAGATCGGCGCCACACGGGATCCCCGGGTATTGTCCAATCCCTCTTATCTCACTGTTGTGGTATTGTCAAAAGTGATCATAGAACTGGAAGGACTGGAGACGGTCACCACTACCAATATTGAGCGTCTGTTTACGGCGGATCTGGCTTTTTTGCAGGATATGTATCAGAAGATAAATGATATAGAGCCTCCGGTTTTGAAGACGGTATGTCCGGAATGCGGAAAAGTGCATGAGGTGCCGCTAAATTTTACCGGGGAGGGATAACGCTTTATCCGGAAGAGGAAGCGTACAGGGAAATGTCCTTTATTTCCTACTATTTTCACTGGCAGGAGGATGCGGTAATGGCATTGGAACATATGGCCAGACGAAAATGGTGTGAAGAAATTTCAAGGATAAATGCCGATATCAATCCCTCTAAGAAAGAAAAAGAAAAAAGCATTTTTGAGTTACGGTAAAGGAGGAAAGAATTATGGCGGTTCAGGCAGTGGCGGGAAACAACATTGTGACTAACACCGGAGATCATCCGCTGGTCAATCACCATTTCATGCTCCGGGTAGAGGGAATCTATGACCTGCCCTGCAGACGGATCATCGGATTTCAAAAGGACAATGAATATGAATATATACAGGAAGGCGGACTGAACGATTATGTTCATATCCGCCGGAAACCCGTATCCAGACCGTTTACGTTTCAGGTGGAACGATATGCGGGGGCCGATTATTTTGATCCGCTACCCAACGGGGCGGAACTGATACTGCCGGTATTGCTGCTGGTAAGCCGTTATCCCAACCGGTTTGATATGACAAAACGTACTTATGCTTTTACCGGATGTACGGTCATGGGAAAAAGTTATGGGGAATTAAATGCGGAAAGCAGCGGACTGCTGGTGGAAACCACGACCATTGCATACAGGGAAATGCTGTGTATCGATACCATGTGGGATGATATCAGGGTTTAAAAACGAGAAGGAATGAAATGCGGTATGCTGAAAATAAAGGGACAGATAAAACTGAAAAGCTTAAAAGGAATAACACTGGCACCGAATATTTTATACGACAGGATCGGCGTATATTACCGTGTTATGAATCTGCAGATATCAGCGGAAGATTTTCTTCATCTGCTGAACTGTCCTCCGGAGATAAATCTGTGGGAAGGAGAAAAATTTCATCTGACCGTAAATAATGATACAAATAATCAGTATCTGAAAATGGAGCTTATTAATCAGATGTTAAACCTGCTTCTGTTACTGGAGCAGCGGGGTTTATCTTATCAGGACAGTATATTTGTCACGTCAATGCTGAAAAAAACAGGAATAAAACAGACAGGGGAACTGCTGAGGGATATTCGCCGGTCACTGAAAGAAGCCGGGACCATAAAAAAGCTGACAGATATGTATCGGTGTAACGGTTCGTTGATCAGGGAACTGGCAAGGGGAAAAGAAAAAAAATCCGCAGTGCGTTATGCACTTTCTTCCGTTGTCTATCAGAGACTGCAGACAGAGAAAATCTATCATGAAGTATATGAGAAAAACCGGCAATATGACTCTGCCACGCAGACCGTAAATCATCAGGAACTGATCATGGCGGAGCAGATACGGGCAGCCCGCAGTCTGTTTCTGTTCCGGCTGCAAAAGGAGTGTACCTTCCGGGAAAGCGGCGGAATCGAACTATATATCAATCCCTATGAAGCGGGAGACGGTAAGGAGACAACGGTTACCAGGGAAACGGTATTGTCGGAAATCCTGTCAGCGGCGGTTCTGGGACTTGTAAATAATATCTGGCAGATACGCAGGGAGCGGATGGAGCAGCGGATTTATCCGCAGTTTTGGATCGTACAGTCTCTTTATCACAGTATGAAAAATGTTTTCGACAGGTATGAAATCTTTCATACCGGGAAAATGTGGCGGACAGCGGAACTTTATCCTTTTATGGAGGATAACAGTCGTCTGTGGGACTCGGAGATCAATTTACTGGAGGAACTGGCCGGAAATGAAACGGTAATGCGGATCAGTGATAAAACCGTTCATTCGGCCCTCTGGCAGCAGGCGCTTATATATCGCCTCAGTCAGAATGAGGACTATAATTTATCTGAAGCCGTAAGGAATGTATTTATGGAGTACAGTCAGCAGGTACAGGATATAAATAAAAAAACAAAACGGGTAAACGGAAACCAGATAAAACAAATAATGAATGGCATAAAAAACAGAATAAAAAATGAAAAAAATAATTTGGTGGAGCAGACGGAGAGTCATTTTTTTGAGACTGATCAAAATATGTTACAAAATAAACAGGAAGTTCATTATTCGGAGCAGATAACGCACGGTTTGTTGGAACGGATCAGACATGATCTGTCCCTCTCACGGAAAATACAACTGATTCGGCAGGCAGTACAAGAATATCCCGGTTTTTTTGTCAAAGAATCCGAATATCGGAAGATCATTGAGAACATCCGGGATAAGAGGGATGAATATTTCTCTGAAGAAAAACAGAAAAGCGTAAATGAAACCATAAGCAAAATGGTTTGTGAACTCATAAACAGTACCATAAAGGATATAACAGAACAAGCATCTGATAATCAAAGTAAATTGGTAAAAGAATTACTAAAAGTACGGGAGACTTCTGAAATAATAAAAGAAATCGGAAATACAGGCTGTGCATACAGCCAGACTGTTTTCCGGCGGAATCGCAATATTCACATAAAAGAAAAAGTTTTCCGGGAACTGCAGCAGATCACGGAAAAGGATGAACGTTATATGGAAATATATAATGGTTTTGCAGAAAACAGTGATACGGTGCTTCGGGAAACAGCAGAAATCCATAAAGAATCGCAGAACCGGGAGATGTTGCGGCAGCTTCAGGAGATAAACCAAAAAAATATTGAGAAAAACCGGAAATACAGACAGGAGATGCAGCAACGGAATATCTCGGTTTCCCACCTGCAGCCCGACGGAAAAAAGACCATAAGGGAAGGGCTAAAAGTCATACATGCCTCTCAAAATGAGTCTGCTGAAATTATAGAATCTATACAAAACAATCCGTCTCCTGTCATTGATGAGACAGTCCGGAAACTGGCTTCCGGAAAGACTGTTGAGATCCTGGAAAAGATTTTAGAAAAAGAGTCCGGCAATGCCGGGAAAGCAGAAGCGGCGCTGCAGTCGGAAATACGGGAGATCGAACGGCAGGTGGAATTGCAGACAAAACAACAGGAATCATTTATGTCTCAGTCATTAACGCGGGAGAAATTCCGGGCGGCAGGAGAAAGTCCCGTACCGGTTCAGAACCCGTTGAAAGGGATAACTTTTATTCATAAGGAGCAGAATGATCTGACGGAAGAGACCTTCCTTCCGTACCTGCAGCAGTACGGACTGGCGGAGAGCGGCAGGAAAAACAGCAGAAAAGAAACTGTTGTGAACCATCGGACAGAGACGAAGGAAATCAGCAGGAAGATCGATCCGGCAGTGCCACAGTCGAAAGAAGAAGTGGAGGAACTGGTCCGGAGAAATCTGCAGCGGCAGATGGAAACCATAACAGACAGGGTCGTTGACCGGATAGAAAAAAAACTTCAGATGGAACGGAGAAGAAGAGGATATTAGATAAAAGTTCCTGATTGGGAAAGCGGAGTGATAAATTGAGTTTCAAAACGGAATTGAAAGATAATATAACAGGAAATGTGGAACATGCGGTGATCCTCATTGAGGATAAGCGGCAGGATTCTGTAGACGGTATGAGCGGCGTTTCCGGTTTGCGGCAGGAAGTAAAAAAACAGTTCCGGGTTCAGTTCAACCCTTCTTCGTTAAGTATAAGTACTGACAGGAGAAAGAAAGATCCGAAAAAAGATGTCAGTGAGAAAACTGCGGCAGTCGATAACGATATCATGGATTTTCCCACTAATACCATGAGTGTTAAACTGATCTTTGACCGGGTAAATAATCAGGATGCTTTTATGAATGAAAACCTTGTTTTAAATCCCACATCGGTGGCGGCTCAGGTAACCCGTGCAGTAAAGAAAGAGGAGTTTACCGTACAGCCCTATGTGGACGGATTCATTGCGGCAATACGAAATCCGTATACCAGAAAACTGACATTTCAGTGGGGTGATTTTACCTTCAGCGGAAATCTTAAAAGCATCAATGCCGTTTATACCATGTTCAGCACTTCCGGGCAGCCGGTCCGGGCAGAGGTCACGCTGTCCGTGGCGGCCAGCCGTGATGAGGGTGATAGCGCCGGCTATAAGAAATTTGATATGGACGGGCTGCCGGAACAGGGCAGAAGCCTCCAAAAAGTCGGGAATTTATTAAATCTTCCGTAGATGGCGGGAAGGAGGAAAAAGATTGAGCCTGAAAAGTGTAACTGGAACCATTGAAAAAGCGGTCGTTGAGTTTGAAATCGACGGAAGGAAACAAAGAGTCCGGGTACAATATAATCCTGCTACGGTTTCATTTTCCACTTATGCACGGGAAACAAAACTGGAAAATAAAGAAAGTAATGAAACTTCCGCAGAAAGTACTTATCAGAATACCAATACGGCTAGTACCGCCATGAGTATTGATTTAATATTCGAAGACGTCAATAATTTCGATGCTTTTATGAGTGAAAAGATGATGTTATCTGCCGGAACGGTCGCTTCCGCCCTCTCTAAACAAATGGGCGGTCATTCGGAAATATCAAATATATTTGCATTTATAAATCTGTTAAACTGCAGTAACAACAGGCAGGTAACATTCTATTGGTCGGAATTCAGTTTTCAGGGGGAGCTGATCAGTGTCAATACGGAATTTACCATGTTTAATAGAAAGGGAAATCCCATATGCGGAAAGGTAAGTCTCGGCATACAGCAGGATTACAGCCATAAAGGCATCGATAAAAATGAAAATGAACGCGCCTTTGATCGATTGTTTGGCGGAGATATGTTTACATCCTCCGAAACGGGCGCCGGGATGATAAAAGACAGAGCAGGAAACCTGTTAAATTTAAATCTGTTCTAAGGATATAAGCGGTCGCAAATATTCATATCAAGTCGCTGAAACATCCCACCCGTGACCACAGGGGTTGCAATCGCATAAAAAAATTTGAAAGGATAACAGTTTCATGGGCAGGGAGTTTGATTATAAACAACTGAAACGGAAGTATGATGATTTTTCCGCTCCGATGGCAGATATTACGATCAATGATATGAAGCTTTCCGAAAATAAATTTAACATCGTGGCTACGGATCTGGAGGTGGAGCTGACCAGTGAGCTGGAGGCATCGACGGCGGAGTTTCGCTTATATAATGTTTTTGATTCGGAAAAGAAGGAATTCCGGATACAGGATATAAAAAAATACATATTCTTAGGTTCTGCGGTTTCCGTTTCCCTGGGATACCGGGGTGCGGTAAAAATGATCTTTTCCGGATATATTGCAAAGGTCAGCTTTCAGTATGAGCCGGAGGATGTTCCGTTTATAGAGATAACCTGCATGGATATAAAGGGTGTTATGATGGCAAGCAATTATTCCAGACAGTTGAAAGCAAAAACCTATTCGGAAGCGGTCAAAGAAATATTCCAGGCCGTTAACTATGAAAAACTGAAAAATATCGGGGTAGTGGACAGCCGGATGAATATTCAGGATACGCCGGACACCGTGGAGGCGAAACGCTCCTCCGACAAAAATAAGGAAACCGATGAAACCATGGAAATGGTGGCGGAGAGTGATTATGAATTTCTGGTAAAGGCCGCAAAAAAGTTTGGGTTTGAAGCATATACGGAGGGAAAAGTTTTTAATTTTATAAAAGCCATGTCAAACACCGGAGTTTTAATCGCTCTGCAGATCGGCGGGGGGCTGCTGGGATTTGACATATCCTATGAAACTGCCGGAATGGTAGAACAGGTAGAGGTACGGGGGATGGATACAGGCAAAGGAAAGGTGATCAGCGCCAAAAAGAAATATCAGGGGAAGCTGTCCATCGGAAACAAGGCAAAACCTCTGATAAAAAATACCAGATATGTTTTTCACGATGCGGGAATCCGTTCCCAAAACAGGGCGCAGGATCGGGCAGAGGCGTTAATGCAGGAAATTTCCTGCCGTCTTGGCACGTTAAAAGCAGAGTGTATCGGAATGCCGGAACTGGTACCCGGACGATTTGTGGAAATAAAAGGCCTGGGAAAACCGGCGGCAAATACTTTTTACATCACAAAAGTGAGGCATATACTGAATGAAACAAAGGGGTATCGGAGCATACTCTACGGGAAGGTGGACAGTCAGACGACATGAGTGAATTCTTCAATATATTTGACGATATTACCAAAAAGCAGATATTAAAAACGGAAACCGGGGATTCCAGGATTTTCGGTGTTATGACTGGAATCGTTGCAAAAAACTATGACAGCGGTATGCCGGGGCGGGTTTGCGTCACCCTTCCGGTCAGGGATACGGATGCCAATGAACTGAAATGGGCCAGGACCGCCATGCCTTCTTCCGGTTCCAGATACGGCCATTATTTTCTGCCGGAAATCGGAGATCAGGTATTAGTGGCGTTTGAACAGGGAAATATTGAAAAACCTTTTATCATAGGCTGTATTCCCAGGGACAATGATTCTTTTCTTCAGAAATCCGCAGACGAAAATAATCAGCTGAAACGGATCGTGACCAAAAATGGTAATACCCTCCTTTTTGAAGATAACAAAGAAGGGGACGGAGACAAAGATAAGATAAAGATTGAAACGCCGAAGCAGGCCCATACCGTTGTTCTGGACAATGAAAATAATAAGATCGTAATACAGGATAAAGAAAAGAAATGTCAGATTGAAATGAAGACCGAAAACGGCGAGATCAATGTAAAAGCCGGCAGCAAACTGACCATTGAAGTAGGAAATAATATTAGAATAAAGATGAACGGTGAAAGCGGGGAAATAAAGATAGAGGCGGTAAAGCTGTCAGCAGCGGTTTCTTCCAAGGTATCCATAGCTTCCGACGGAAGCGCCAAATTCAGCGGAAGCCAGACGATCATAGAGGCATCTTCGGTATTGAAGGAAAACAGCAGCGGAATGGTACAGATACAGGGTAGTCCCATCAAGATAGGTTAAAAATGTGAAAAGGAAGAAGGATGTTTGGTGAGTATGGAGCAGAATCGGTTTTTGGGGCTGGGGATGAAGTTTCCGCCACAGGTGAACAGGACGACGGGACGGTTTGCCGTTGCCGGCGGACCGGAAAGCGTAAAGGAGTCGGTATATATTATCCTGATGACACAGAAGACGGAGCGGATCTTTGCACCGGAGTTCGGCAGCAGTCTGCTATCCTATACATTTATGGATACCAATAGAACGGAACTGAATATAATGGCCCGGGATTTGAAAGAGACGATTTTGAAACAGGAACCCAGGATTTCGGGAGTGGATATTAATATCATACCGGATAATGCGGGCGGACGGCTGATGGTATATATCGATTATCTGGTTGCGGAAAGCCATACAAGGGATAATCTGGTATTTCCGTTTTATTTAGATACGGTGGAGGAACAAAGGGAAAATGGTAAATAACAGTTATCTGCCGAAGGAATGGCAGGAAGGAAATACAGAGGATATCCGGAAACGGATCCGGTATCTGGCCGGATCTTATACGCCGGAATGGAGATTTGATGAGGAAAATCCGGATATGGGTTCGGTGATAGCCATGATTTATGCGGATCAGACGAGAGACAATGTAGTGCGGTTTCGTCAGGTTATGGATAAATACCGGACAGAATTGATCAATATGACGGGAATCTCTCTGACGGCGGCCCGCCCTGCCCGATCGGCAGCGGTAATGAATCTGCTGGGGGATACCGTGGAAGGACGGCCGGTTCCAAAGGGGACCCGTCTGCTGGAAGAGGAAAACTCCGTTGTTTTTGAAACCCTTCATGATATCTGCGTGACGGGGGCAAGACTTACCCATATATTCCAGATATCCCAACAACAGGGGAAAGTCATATCCTGCAGTCCCGGCTCTCCGGTTTCGGTTTTTAACTTCTCCGGTGCGGAACCGCTCAGAAACCGGTTGATAATTTATCACAAAACCCTCTTTGCGGTGGATAACGATGAAATTTTGCTGCGGTTTTCATCCCTGCATGAACAGGAGGATATAAATATCCGTTTTGCCGATAAAAACAAATATCGTTTTTATTGTTTTACGAAGCATGGATTGGAGGAATTTGACGAAACCGTATGGGAAGATGGTATCATCCGGTTAAGAACCAAAGAGGGATGCGTGCCGGTGAAGGCGGACGGCCGGCAGTATACGGCAATTGTTTTGGAGGCATTGCAGCCGGTATTATCTCCGGTTGAGTTGAAAAATATAGAAATCTCCCTTTCCGGCAGCCGGGAAATCCCGGAATTTGTCTGTAATTCCTTTCTGGATATGAGGTGTGATAAATTTACACCCTTTGGAGAAGAACCGGCATTGTATGCAGAATGTTATATTGGTAATGATAGGATATTTTCCAAAGCCGGGGCGCTGATCACCCTTACATTCCGGTTTGATATGGAGGAGAAACGGGCAGGGTTTCCGCCGGCGGAGGCGGAAGAGACTCTGAGGATCATAAAACGGAAACCTAAAAAAATACCGTATGACCGGGAAGCCCGGGCGTTTATCCAGGAACTTTCCCTGGAGTATTATAATGGGAAGGGATTTAAGAAATTAAATTGTATTTCCGGAGCGGAAGCGATATTTTATCAGGAGGGCGGGGGAACCGGACGGATTCAGTTTATCTGCCCCGAAGATTTTTCTCCGTTCAGCATACTGGGAAATGAAGGGCTGTGCATCCGCATGCAGATCCTGAGGGCGGATAATTGTTATCTTCGTCCCTGTATTCATTACTATCCGGTGATAAAAGATTTAGAAATGACATATTCCTATGGAGAACGGTATTTTGAACCGGACGGTTTTATGAGGTGCTCCGGCAGCCGGCGGGAAGACGATATGGAATCCTGGTCGGAATGGAAGGGCAGAGGGTATATTCCGGTATTCCTTCCGCTGCCCTATGATGGGACTGGTCTGTATCTGGGGTTTGACAGAAAACCGGAAGCGGGACCGGTCAGTCTGTTTTTCATGATAGATGAAAGCCGCAGCGTAATTCCCCTCTCTCTGCGGTTTGAATATTCTTCTTCCCGGGGGTTTAAACCGCTGAAAGTTTTGGATGATACAAAGGGTTTTGTTGATTCGGGAACATTGATTTTTATGCCGCCGGAGGATTTTGCAAGTTATAACATAGAGGGTACCGAAAGGTACTTTATAAGGATTCAGGAAATCGGGAATACCGGTATAAAAGCGGAAGGCTATCATCCGGTCATCAATGGGATTTATTTAAATGCTGTCATGGTAGAAAATATTGAAACCATGGAAGAAGAGGAATTTTATATCGACCGGGTTTCTGCAGGAATGAGGTTTCCGCTGAATGCCCGCAATATTTTGAATTGTCAGGTGTATGTCAATGAAATCAATAAGTATACGCCTTTCCAAATGAAGGAAATGATAGCAGAGGGAAAACAAAAGATCAAAGCAGAGTTTAACTATCTGGGAGATATTACGGAATTTTATGTTCTTTGGGAAGAAGTGGAGAATTTTTTTTACTCGAAGGCCGGGGACCGGCATTATAGGATCGACCGTATGAATAATACCATTGAATTTGGAGACGGAGTCCATGTAAGGATTCCCGAATATACGGCCGGAGCGGCATTTACTGTGGTAACCGTCTGCTGCAGGGGAGCGGAGGGCAACGTACCCCCGGGAAGTATCACCAGGTCAGCCTCCAATCTGCTGTTTATCGGAGACATATTTAACCCGGTCCGGGGATACGGAGGCAGTGATATCGAGAAACCGGACATGGCCCTGAACCGGGGCGCCGCCCTGCTGTCCGGCCGGCACAGACTGATTTCGGAACAGGATTATATCCGGGAGGTAATGTCTTTTTCCGGCGGCATTGACCAGGTAAAGTGTGTCTGCGGTAAAAACGGCAGTATAAGCCTGGTGCTTCTGATGAAAGATTTTGAAGAGGGTTCCTATTCCTTCCGCAATATCAGCCGGGAGTTAGAAAAATATCTGCTGGAGCAGTGTGAACTGACGGTGGAACCGGCAGAGCTGATCATCCGGGAGCCGCTATTTTTAAAGATATCCATGGAAGTCTGGGCCGTGGCAGAGCATATGAACGAAGCCTTTGATATCCGGAATCTGTTGTCGGAGCGGATCCGCAGTTTTTTTCATCCGGTTTCCACAGGTCCGGGGAGCGGCCATGAAATCGGCGCCTTACCGGGAGAGCAGCAGATCGTTACAATGCTGTATTCCGTTCCGTTTAACGGAAGGATCTCCCGTTTTGCGGTGACTGCCTGTTATACGGATCCGGAAGGCGAACATGAAACGGATATCAACCGTATGCGGCAAAATCCCTTTGTTGTGTGTATGAACGGAAACCATACCATACATTTGGCACAGGCATAGAAGAAGGTGAGAGAATGTTAAACAGCATAAATCTTGATGATAAAACTTATGAGGAACTGCGGCGGGAAGCGGTTGACAAAATTCCCCTTTATTCGCCGGAGTGGACCAATTTTAATCGATCGGACCCGGGTATTACCATTCTGGAGGCATTGACTTCCTTTCAGCTGATGCAGCAGAAGGCCATTAATACCGTAACGCCGGCGGTGCAGATGAAATTGCTGAAAATGGCAGGTTATGAACCGGAACAGGCGGACTGCGCCAGGGTACTGCTGGAAGTATCCCATCCGGAACAAAAATTTAACCTTCCGGTGAATCAGAAGATTTATGCCGGTGAAACCTGTTTTGAGACGCCGGAGGAAATAAGTTATAACGGGGAGAGGATTCTGGGGATCTATATAGGAAACAGGGATTCCGGACAGATACCGGCAGAAACGGAGATCACGGAGCTGGTAGGAACGGAATTACCCATGGGCTGTGAGATTTTTACGGACCGGCCGGAAGGCGGCAGATATATGGATATTCTTTTAAGCGGGAAAGGTGCGGGAAAAGAATTGATTTTCTATCTTTCGGCGGAGGAACGGGTGAAGCGGAATCCGTTTTCAGATCCTAAACGGAATCCTTTTGCCAGAGTGATCTGGCAGGTGTGGACACCGGAAGGATTTCGGGAGATTTCTGTGGAAAACGTCCGTGACGGGACCTGCGGTTTTCTGGTCAGCGGAGAAATCGGAATCCGGATTCCCATGGAGGCAGCCGTGTCCCGGCGCTATGGGAAGGAAGGATATCTTCTGCGGGCATTACTGGCTGGAGCGGATTACGATATTCCGCCAAAAGTCCGATCCATAAAAGGTTTTTTATTTGAAGCGTTTCAGAAAGATTCCCTGGGAATAACTTATACGATCGACGGGAACAGCCGGAAACCGTTGAAAGTTCCGGCCGCCAGAAAAGACTATATGATATTTGAATTGTATGGGGAATTGCAGGACAGCGGTTATCAGAGCGTATACTGTATGGAGCAGGAGGATGGATCCGGAAGTTATCATAAATATAATGAGGCAGATTCCGAAACCGGGGATGAGCTTATGGAACAGGGAAGGTTTTACAGAAAAATACCCGCCGGGGACAGCCGCTATTATTACTGCTTTAATAAGAGCGGAAGGTATCATCCGGCGGAATGCCCTGAATCCCTTCGGATCGTATGTTACGGGGAACAGGCCTTTTCCCAAAGATTTGTGGGAGATATCTTCGGATATGATAATCAGGTTTTTGAACTTTCTGTTAAAAATATATTTGATAAGGATTTGCTGCTGCTGGCGGAGTATGAAAACCCCGGAGGAGAAATCGTTTATGATTTTATTCCGCCGGGATTGACCGGTGATGAAGAATTAAATTTTATCACGGTGGGAAATAACGATAAGATACTGGTCACAAATCCGGGAAGATATGCCGGAGGCAGGCTTTATTTTGCCAATGTATCCGTATATGAAGGAGCAGAGGGAAATGTGCGGAGGGGAAATGAATTTTTTATCCCGGACCAGCCGGAACCGGTATTTTTTAATCCTGCCGGGGGAACGGGGGGAAGAAAAAGGGAATCTGTCGAAGAACTGAAGAAACGGTTTGCCGCAGATATGCGCTATCCCGGCTGTGCCGTAAACCGGGAGGATTACCGCAGAATCGTTATGGAAACGCCGGGGCTGGCGGTTCATAAGGTCCGGGCGGTCATGGATAAAGAGGGCGGAAACGTTTCCATTGCGGTAAAACCCTATGGCCTTTCGGCAATGCCGAAGCTATCCCGGGTCTACAGAGAAGAAATCATGAAATATATTGAGGATAAAAGGCTGCTTACCACCAGAATAAAGCTGTGTTCGCCCATATATGTTCCGGTCAATGTGCAGTGTGTTTTGTATGTTAAAAAATATGCGGAAACCTGTCAGAAAATGGCGGAGGCGCTGATCAGAAAACAACTGGATCATACCGCAGACGGCCACGATTTTGGAGAAAAGATCATCTATGGAAACCTGTTCAGGGCCATAGAATCCCTGGAAGGTGTGGAGTATGTTTACAGTCTTACAGTAAAAGCAGGTAAGAGCCGGCATGTGACCATGGCAGGCTATGACATTATACCGGATGAGGACTGTCTCTGTTATCCGGGAGATATCCTTGTGGATACGAAAACAATGTAGGAGGAAAGGCAGGCTTGGGATGGCATATACGTTTAAAAATTATACGGTCCGGAGAACCAGGATAGAAAACAGCGATTACCGGGGATTTGTTCTGAAGGAAAACGGAAGTCTTGTAACAACCCCGGACGGACAAAGGCATATCTTGTTTTTGCAATATATTGACAGCGGGGAACCGGATCTGGAGTGGGGGCGCTTAAAAGTGGATGTGGTGACAGAGGGGGAAATGGTTCTTTCCATTCAGGCATTTGCGGTCAACCGTCTGGATCATGGGAAGGAAGATGGCGCCGCCAGTCTGGAAGAACTGTTATTGTCCAGGAAGAGAAGCCCGGAAGAGAAGGAAAAGTATTTTTCAGGGACGGATTCCGGCGGTTCAAAAAAATTTATCGGTTGCGAAGACGTACTGTTATACGGAATAAAGGGACGGTATCTGTGGTTATGCATCGAACTGATCGGAACCGGGACCGGCATCATCAGCAGTATCAACGTGGATTCGCCGGGAGATATTATGCTGGACGTTTTTCCGGAAATATATCAGGAAAAAGGCTCGTTTTTACACAGATATCTGTCGGTTTTCTCGTCGGTTTTCATGGATCTGGAATATAAAATAGAAGGAATACATAATGAGATGGATTTAGAAACGGCCGGTTCCGATCTGCTGAAGATGTTCGGCGGGTGGATGGGTCTGAATCTGTCCGGCAGTTTTCTCGGTGAAGAGAAATTAAGGGCTCTGTTAATCCGACTGCCTTCGTTTAACCGGATGAAAGGAACGAAACAGACGGTTCTGGGACTGACGGAAGTTCTGCTGGGGAAACCTGCAATGCTGGTAGAGCGGAACCTGCTGGAATATGGGGACAGCGGGCTGTATGATGTTTTATACGGCAGCAGTCCCTATGATCTAACATTATTGGTAAACGGCGGGGCGGACGAACAGATACAATCCTGTCTTTTGTTTTATCTGAAGCAGTTTATACCGGTCAGAAGCCGGGTGAAGATCATATTTTTAAACCATTGCTGTAATCTGGATTCCTATTGTTATCTGGATATGAATGCGGCGGTTTATTCAGGGACTCCGGGAACTACGGATGGCGGACGGGGATTAGATGAAAATATTATTTTAAAATAAAGGAGGATCATATGAATCTTAATACGATCAGAACAGGGGATACCATTACGATTGAAATAGAAGGGAGAGTTGACACCAATACCAGTCCGGTCCTTCAAAACGAAATCCTGCTGAGTTTTCAGAAACTGCCAAGGGTGGTGCTGGATTTTGAAAAGACGGTTTATATATCCAGCGCAGGATTGAGAGCGCTGCTGATCGGAGAGAAAACGGCACAGTCCAAACAGGGAAGCATGGTGCTGAAGCATGTGCCGGAAATGGTGATGAGTGTGCTGGAGATGTCTGGGTTTGCAAAGATCCTGAAGATTGAATGACAGATCTTACAGGTGAATCAGGGAAATAGAAATTTAGTTGAAGGATAGTATTTTAAGAAGGCTTTGGCTATTATCTGTTCTGTTTTGGTACATCAAAAACATAGTGGGAGTTATCCATATTCCTAATCTCATTTCGATATTCTTCCTGAAGCGGAGATGTGTTGGAGGGGACGCATGTGAGCCTTCTGGGTAGGAAATCAGCCCGGAAAACTCGCTATTTCCACGCTCTCGGAATTGTTTTAAAACATTGTGTGTTTTGTTTGGAGCCGGTGTAAAATTCGCCAAACCAGCAATGGTTTCTTCCGGAAGACTTGTCATGTTGTATTTGTGAAGCCTGTTTTAAGGATTTTGAAGAGCTGTTTCAATGGCAAAACTTGCGGAGCAGGCCAATTTCGTGGTCTGCGTGTCGTTCCTTGTAAACTGACCTAAACAGCTTCCGTAAATACAATTAATCCTTTAATAAAGCAATTCAATATGCTACAATTAAGTTACTTTATAATAATAACAGCGTATGCAGAAAGGATTGCTTATGAGAAAAAACGGTTATAAAACATCAGTAAAACGGATCGCGGCCGGGGTACTGGCGGCAGCAATGAGCCTGTCGCTCACTGCCTGCGGAGGGGCAAAGGAAGAAAAGGTGGAAAAGCCGTCGGAATCGCCGGTTCCAACCGTGGAACGGTTGCAGGCGGATTGGGTGGATACCGCCATATTATATGAGGTAAATGTCCGCCAGTATACAGAGGAAGGAACTTTTCAGGCGTTCTCCGGGCATTTGGAACGGTTAAAGAAAATGGGAGTGAACACCCTTTGGTTCATGCCGATCTATACCATTGCCCAGGAAAATAAAAAGGGCAGTCTCGGCTCCTATTATGCGATTAAAGATTATTACAGTGTCAACGAAGAGTTCGGAACGCTGGAAGACTTTCAGGAACTGGTGGAACAGGCTCATTCCATGGGATTTCATGTGATACTGGACTGGGTGGCGAATCATACCGGCTGGGATCATACCTGGATCACGGAGCATCCGGAATATTATCTGAAAGATGGATCGGGAGCTATCATTTCTCCGGTTGACCAGGACTGGGACGATGTGGCGCAGCTGGATTATACGAATCCGGAAATGAGGAAAGCCATGATCGATGCCATGAAATACTGGGTCAACGATATCGGTGTCGACGGTTTCCGCTGCGATTATGCCCAGGGAGTGCCGGTGGAATTCTGGGAAGAGGCCAGAACGGAACTGGACAAGATCAAACCGGTATATATGGTGGCAGAGGACGGAACACAGAGCAATAGTTTTATGAATCATGCATTTGACAGCGATTATAATTTTGCGGTTTATAATATGCTGGAACAGATCGCCAGAGGCGGAAACAAAGCCGACGACCTGATTTATAAACTGGATGTGATGCTGCCGGACGGAGCGTTTGCCATGAATTTCCTGGATAACCACGATAAAAACACTTATGACGGAACGTTAAATAAAAGATTTGGAGAAGATGCCATTGGCGTTTTTACCAGTTTTATATTCACCATTCCGGGAATGCCGCTGATCTATTCCGGTCAGGAGGAAAGCATGGATCTCAGTCTGGAATTTTTCGAAAAAGACGTTATTCCTTTTGGAACATATAAATATAGCGAACTGCTTACCGCTTTGTGCACGATAAAAAGTAGTTATAAGGCTCTGAATAATGATCATACCGGCGGCAAGCTTGTGATACATGAAGACGATAACAGAAAAGTACTGGCATATTCCAGAACCCGGGAAGGCAAGACTATTACCGTTGTGGTCAATATGTCCGATGAGGAGCAGCAAGTGGAATTTAAGGACAAGATCGTTACCAGTCAGGTGCTTCTTCACGGAAATACAGAAGGTATCATTACGAATAATACTGTTGACGGCAGTATCCGGGAGGACATTTCAGAAACCGTTAAGAATAAGGACTTGCAGAAACTTACGCCATGGGAATATTATATTTTAATTTGTGAGTAAGGAGTATTCTGTTTGAATGCATTTTTGAAATGAATTGTTATTGAGAAATATTATTATGCATAAAGGATAATAGGAGACAAGCCAATGAATGAAAATGTAGTGATTCTTCAGCATCCATTGATTAAGCATAAAATATCAATGTTGCGGGATAAGAATACGGGAACCAATGAATTTAGAAAACTGATTGAAGAAATTGCCATGTTAATGGGATATGAGGCATTACGGGACTTGCCGGTAGAAAATGTGGAAGTTGAGACACCGATTGAAAAATGTATGACTCCGATGATAGCCGGAAGAAAGCTGGCGGTGGTACCTGTTTTAAGGGCCGGTCTCGGTATGGTGAACGGTATTCTTGCATTGACACCCAGTGCGAAAGTAGGTCATATCGGCTTATGCCGGAATGAAGTTACCCATGAGCCGGAGGAATATTATTGCAAACTGCCGACGCCCATTGATGAGAGGATCATTGTGGTAACCGATCCAATGCTGGCTACCGGTGGTTCCGCAGTGGCGGCGGTGGATTTTATCAAACAGCACGGAGGCAGAAAGATTAAATTTATGTCCATCATAGCTGCTCCGGAAGGCATTGAGCGGTTAATGAGCGCCCATCCCGATGTTCAGCTTTATGTGGGACAACTGGACCGCTGTCTGAATGAAGAGGCATATATCTGCCCGGGACTGGGAGATGCCGGTGACAGGATCTTCGGAACAAAATAATATAAAATTCAGAAATAAAAGTTAATTTTATGCACCTAACTTGTACCGATGAATATTATATAGTGAACAAACAAATAAGGAGACAATTGAATGTCAGAAGAAAAGTTAAGTTCACAAGGTCTTTGTTCTAAAGCTCCTGGTCCAAAACCCCCATTTCCGCCACCGGGACCCGGTCCGAAACCGCCGTTTCCACCGCCGGGTCCTGGTCCGAAACCACCGTTCCCACCACCGGGACCCGGTCCAAAACCGCCGTTCCCACCACCGGGACCAGGCCCGAAACCGCCATATCCGCCGGGCCCGGGGCCAGAACCTAAACCACCATATCCGCCACAGCCGCCATGTCCCAGGCCGCCTGTGCAATCTATTTCGGAGGTAATAACTATGAAAGCATGTGAAACCGTTAATTATCATAAATCCAAAGTCAGCGTGCCGGTAGAGATAGAGCCGTTTGCCACTGTAGGTCAGATCACCACCAGATGCAACGGCGCCCCTATAATCACTCCGGGTGAAATGCATGGATGTGAACATTCTGACCGCTGCTGTAAATTCGTTATCACACAGGAGGTGACAGTTGCGATTCCGATCGCCTTTGGTGCAAGAACGGCAATCGGAGATGAAGTAGTAGAGTGTATGCTGGTGACGAATGATGAGAATGAGTTGGGATAATTGAAAGGATAATGGGGATTAATATAGATTATAGATAATGGTTTGAAGAAAGTATGACTGCCGTACCTGGGGAGGGTATGGCAGTTATATTGTGTGCCGAGCTTGGCACTAATCTTACTGTTGAAAGTCCAGTCACGGGGATTTTGGACTATTAACCATAGTCAAGTAAGTAGACACATATTTAGCAGAAATTTAGAAATGATATAATAATGTAGAAAAATGGAAAGGTGTCTATTTATGATAAGAAAAACATATGACAGGCAGTTTAAAATTGCCTCTGTAAAAATGATTTTAGAAGATGGTATTCCTGTTAGAGTGGTTTCAGAAGAATTGGATGTCCACCTAAATATAATATATCAATGGTTAACTGAGTACAAAAATATGGTGAAGATGTTTTATTGGGACATGAAAGCAAACTGTACTCATATCAGTTTGAAATTAAAAAACTGCAAAAGAAAATAAAGAACTTTATGAGGAACTGGGGCTGTTAAAAAAAGCCCATGTCTTCTTGAGGAAAAAAGTCTGTGAGATTTCAGTTTATAAAAGAGAATCAAAACCATACAGATATCAAGAAGGTATTGAACTGCGAGTTTCGCGGTTGACATTTGGGGCAGCTACAGGGTTTTCAGCAGGCGGTACACTTTGCCGATACTGATCTGGATGCCATAGTCACGCTGAAGGATGTAGGTGTTTTGTTATAATCCGTATGGATATGGAGAATTAGGGAAGCGATATGCTGGTTCTCACAGATATGCACAGCAGAATTTGCAGAACAATGTTTGAAATAAGTGCTTCTGTTGACCCGAAGAACCCGGCAGAGGGTCTTGACACTGTGCTGGAAGCGGAACTTGTGAAGTTCGTCTAGTCGTTTTTTGTAAAAGACTGTAAAATATTTATAAAGTATAAAATTATGTAGAAATTGAAGTTTTATAAAAATAATAGAAATAAAAAAAACTTGAAAAAGATGAGAATGGAAAAGTTGATGTACAGTATGTAGCATAAAGTAACTATTCTGAACTATTTTATTTAAAACTAAGTTAAAAACAGATTTACACCATATTATAAATCTTGTATAATATTAGTATTAAATAATTATATTTTCATGACTTTTGAGAAGAAAGATACTAGGATTGAAGAGTTGAAAGAAGTGAAATATTTAATATCGAAATATAAACTTAGCTTAATGTAAAAAAAGATTTTGTGTTTTATAAAAGAGAATAAATTGCAAATATATCTCTTTTAAGCAATGAAAGGATTAAATAAAATGGAAGAAACTTTTGAATTAATGCCGAATGCAAGAATGTTATTGACATCTCTTCGTTCTGTAGGGTACACAGAAGAGGCATCAATAGCCGACTTGGTAGACAACAGTATATCTGGTGGAGCAAGTATAATTCAATTGTGGTTTGACTGGGAAAGCTTGAGAATTTTAATTGCGGATAATGGTATGGGGATGGATAGGAAGGAATTGTTAGATTCTATGAAAATTGGATCAGCAGATCCAGAAGTTGTACGAAATGCAGATGATTTGGGTCGATTTGGTATGGGAATGAAAATGGCATCATTTTCGCTTGGAAAACAATTAATTGTGATTACGAAACAGGAAAATGAAACTAATAATGCGGAATGGAATCTTGAATATGTAGAAAAAGAGGATAAATGGGAAATATTATTACATTCCAATGAAACGATTAACGCAATTATAGAATCATTAAAAGAGAAAATTGATTTTTATAATTGGGATGAAGGTACATTAATTGTTTTATCTAAATTGGATAAATTGATAGATGAAAACAACATGCAAAAATCCAAGGCGAAATTTTATAAAACAATAAAAAAAATAAAGACACATTTGGCAATGGTTTTTCATCGTTTTATAGAAGATGATGGTCTTGAAATATATGTAAATGGGAATTTGTTAGAAGCATGGAATCCATTTCTAAGACAAAATCCGGCGACAATGGAGTTATCATGTGAAGAATTGTTTGATGGAAAATCATCAGTTTTAATTGAACCATTTATTCTTCCACATAAAACAAAATTTGAAAATGAGTGTGTATTTAAAAAGGCGGGTGGACCTAAAGATTGGTTAGCGCAACAAGGATTTTATGTTTACAGAAATAGAAGGCTTATTGTATATGGAACATGGTTTGGCAAATTCAAAAAGGAGTCAGCGTATAATTTGGCCAGAATTAAATTGGACATGAGTTCAGAAAGTGATTTTGAGTGGGGCATAGATATAAAAAAATCGAGAGCTACACTACCTGTGGCTATAGAAGAAAGCGTAACACAAGTTGCATATTTGGCAATAGAAAAATCAATTGCTGTGTATAATTCAAGAGGTGTATATAATCGGAGAAATACGGTAAATAATACGAGCTTAAAGTATGTATGGGAACAACGTAAAAACTCTTCAGGTAATTATATGTTTTATTTAAATAAAAAGCATCCAATGCTCATTAAATTGATGCAGGAATTGAATGAAGAGATTAAGAAGGAGCTGAAAACGTATCTTTCGTTGATTGAAAATTATTCGCCTTCAATGTTAAGTGGAGTGATTTCAACAACAAATTCAGTGGAAATAAGTGATGAGATTAGAAATAGAGATTTAATTAAGGTGAAAGAACAATTAACAGTGCTTAAAAAGCTTGGAGTCGAAAAGGAAGAAATCTATGAAGTTTTTTTAGAGTCAGCAGAATATGCGTATTTGGGAAATGAACTTAAGAATCTTATTGAGGAGGTTTAGATATGATGTTTCAAGAAGAAAACATATATGAGATTGCATATATGATGTGTAATGTATCCATAAAAAATTTAGTAGGAGAAGATTTAAATTTCATTATTGATAAAGCAATAGATGATACAGTTGTAATGTTTTCTGCAAAAGTGAAGGATTGTGATGCATTGAGGAGATACTTATATAGTCGAGTTAGTCGAGAGCGTGAGGAAGATGAACCATCAATATTATTGGGAGAAGAAGCTGAAAATGAAACGTGGTGGGTGGATTACCGTAATGAGAATAATGATAAGCTGAGTTTTTGGAATAGATATTATAAATATCTCTATGAGGAAAAAGGCTGGGAAAGAAGTGCAATTAAGAAAAGTATTGATAATACAACAGATACTTTACTTAATTCAATTGCTGACCCTAGAAAAGCGATATCTAAAGAAAAAAGAGCGATGGTTGTGGGATATGTACAATCTGGAAAAACGGCAAATTATATAGGCTTGATTAATAAGGCGTTAGACGCAGGATATAAATACATTATTGTACTCGCTGGCATTCACAATAATCTTAGAAGTCAAACACAGTCGCGTATTGATGAAGAGGTATTAGGATATGAGACTGATTCGGCGGCAAAGCAAAAGCAAAGAGAACGAGCCGAGAAGAATAAAATAGGAGTAGGAAAATTGTATAATGCAGGTTTTGTTCAAACGCTGACATTCCGTGATGAAAAGGGGGATTTTACCAAAGATCGTTCTGGAATTTTAACATCGCCAGACAATGCAACCATTATTGTTACAAAGAAAATTAAATCAACATTAGAGAATTTGATTGAAAACATTAAGAGCAATAGTGAAGTTTCCGTTGATGAAAATGGCAATTTTCATATGAAAGCAAAGTATCCATTATTACTTATTGATGATGAAGCAGATCAAGCGTCGGTAAATACGGGCTATGATTATGATGATAATGGGAATGTGATTGATGAATATGATGTAAAAACTATTAATAAATTGATTCGTTCATTGTTTAAATTATTTGAATGCAGATCATATGTAGGATATACAGCAACTCCATATGCTAATATTTTTATTCCAAATGATATAAGGGTAGCAACAGAAGAATTGGGCAATGATTTGTTTCCGGCAGATTGTATTATAAGTTTACCAAAACCATATCGATACATTGGGGCAAATGAGTTTTTCGGTTATGGAGCAGATAATGAGGAAATAAAGCCAATGCCTTTGATAAGAAAAATAGAAGAAGCCAATTTTGTTAATGTTAAAAACAAGACAGTTGGTGAATTGCCAGATAGTTTAAAACAAGCAATAAAGAGTTTTCTAGTATCTGTTGCTATTCGTAATTGTAGAGGCGAAATGAATAAGCCAAATACAATGCTAATACATATTGCTCGAATCAAAAATATGCAGGAAAAGCTCGAAAGAAAAGTGAGCGACTATTTTTATAATGAGTTACAACCAATGATAATTGATGGTGATAAGGGAACAAAGGACGAAATGTATTATATAATGCAAAAAGATTATTTGCCGACAACAAATAGTATGTTAAAAGACTTTAGTAGATATATGGAAGGGGTGGATGTTTTCGATCTGGATAAAGTATATCAGGAGATTGTTAGATTAATGAATGATGAAAAGATTAGGATAAATGTAATAAATGGAAATAGTAAAGATTCTTTGGCGTATAAAGAGCATGAAGGAGAGGAGTATAATGTGATAGCAATTGGTGGCGATAAATTTTCTAGAGGACTAACATTAGAAGGATTATCAGTTAGCTATTTTACAAGAGAATCTAAATATTATGATACTTTGATGCAGATGGGACGTTGGTTTGGATTTAGACCTAAATATGCAGATTTGTGTAGAGTATTTGTTACAGAAGATATATATAGATGGTTTGTGAGAATTGCATTTGCAACAGATAATTTGCGGGATCAAATATCATATATGTGTGATGAAAAAGCTAAACCAATGGATTTTGGCTTACGAGTTGCTACTCATCCAGAATTGAAAATTTCGAGTCCTAGGAAAGTCAAGTCAGGTACTATGCAAAAATTAGATTTTAGTAACACATTAACTGTTACTAGAGACATTGACGTTGATATACAGCAGTATGAAAATAATTATAATGCTGTGAATGGGTTGTTTTCTACTGCTTCGAAAATTTATTCATCAGAGGAACATTTTGCAAAACTTAGAAGAAGTACGGATAATACGCATTTGTTTCTTGAGAATGTTTCAGCGCATAAGATAATTGAATTTTTTACAGTATTTAAAACGTCGAAATTTGCTAGTAAAGTAAATGGTAATAATATTGCAACATATATTAAAGAACAGAATAAAGATCAATTACTAATTGATTGGACTGTTTGTTTACTTAATGTAGGAAAAAATGAACCAGGATTTGAAATTGCTGGTTATAAGATTAAGAATGGTATTACAAGACATGGAGAAAATAGTGTTATTCCGTTAAGGGATGGCAAAGTGTGTTCAGTGCATATGCTTAAGTCAAAAGGACATGAGTATTATGCTTTGAATCAAGATGAATATGAAAAAGCTATGAAAATAGAAGAGGCTTCTGATAAAGGGAATGAGGGAACTATAGCTGCTAATATTAGAGCTAAGATGGATCCTAGAAAAGGTTTGTTGTTAATTTACCCAATTGATTACCATGATGTTGAATCAAAAACAAGTAATTTTAAAATAGGAGATAGCGAACATAAACCTCCATTTGGTTTGGTTGTTGTTTTTCCAAGGGGAAATGGGAAATCTATTTCTTACCAAGTTAATCCCATAGCAGCGAAGGGTGATGGATATGATATTTTTGACTAATGTATATAGGGATATAGTAAATGATTTTGCAAAGGAGCAGTATAAAAACTCCAATATATTATCTAGGAGATTTATATTAAAGAATAATATTGTTGTTTTGATTAGTGTGTATAAAAAAATACAACTTTGTGAAGTAAGTGTTTCTTTGAAAAATGATGTTACAAGTGATTCTTTAAATGCAATTCCTAAGTGGAAAGGGATGGAAGAACGGTTATCAGAAATATATGATGATGGAGAAAAAAGGAAATTTTTGTCGTTTAAGCAGATTGAAGATTATGAAAGAAAAATATTTTTTATTATAATGCAAGATATAATAGAGGCATTATATGAATCCTCAAGAAGTGAAACACTTAATCTAATCAAAGAAGTTTTAGTGAAATGGAATGTTTTTTTTCAATTTGATAAGGATTTCGTGTTATCTGATAATGTGCAACAAGGATTGTATGGAGAACTCTATCTGCTTGAAAAACTTATAGCACTAAAGGGTGAAAAGGCCTTAGAATGTTGGACTGGTTGCAATGCAGAAACGCATGACTTTTATTGTGGAATAGATGCAATAGAGGTAAAAAGTTCAAGTGCCAAAGACTCTAATAGAGTAAATATTAGTAATGAATATCAATTGGATGATACTGGAATTTTAGGACGTTTATATCTATTTTGCCTTAAGTTTAAAAAAAGTGAGATTGATGGAGAATGTTTATCGGAAATTGTTAAGAGAATATCCACAATGCTTAGTCCAAGATATCGATTTATTTTTTATAATAAATTACTGAAAATTGGCTACATACATCAAATGCCAGAATTATATAAGATTCATTTTAAGATTAGGGAAGAAAATTGTTATGATGTTGCAGAGGGATTTCCGAGAATTACTACCAAGATAATTAGTAAAGGAATTACTTCTGTGGATTATACAATATCTCTTGATGCGTGTAATGCTTTTCAAATAACGATTGAATCATTTTACAAGGGAGTTGATTTGTAATGGTTACTGAACAAATGAAGCAGTTCAATGAAGAACTGATAGAAGAAGTAAGAGGATACAAAGATAATGATAAATGTAGCACAGAAGATGCGTTTACAAATGTATTTTCTATGTATGTAATTGATGCTGGAGAATCTTTTATAAATAACTGTAATGTAATGAGTTATAAGAAAGATTGTGAAAAAGCTAAGATAAATGGATATGTTTACGATGAATATTTTCAAACCTTAACACTGGTTGTAAGTGTATTTGAAAATAGGACTGAAGTTGCCAAGATGGGGAAAACAGATATCAAAAAGTATTCAAAACAAGCAACAAAGTTTTATCGCATGTGCAAAGCGGGATATTTTGAAAATGTGGAAGAGACTGATTCGGGATATGTAATTTCTGAATATATAAATGAGTATGAGCGAGAAATAGAAAACATAAGAGTGATTCTTATGACCAATAAAGAAACCACACCAGATATTCCGGAAAGTATAAGGATAGATAAAGTGATGGTTAAATTTGATGTGTGGGATCTTGAAAGAGTTTGCCAGTCGTTATATCAAAAAAAATCTCATGAGGATATAGTGGTTAGATTTCAGAATAAATATAGTTATCCTTTAAAAATGATAAAAGTTAAACAGAAAAATGAAATATATGATTGTTATATAGGTGTTATTTCAGGACAATGTTTAGCTGAAGTTTACAGAGACGAAGGACAACGTCTTATTGAAAAAAATGTTCGTTCTTTTTTACAGGCAACTGGAAAAATTAATCCAGGAATTAAAAATACATTACAAAATGAACCAGAAATGTTTATGACATATAACAACGGAATTTCAACAACTGCAAAGAGTATTATTATTGATGAAGATAAGAGCGATGATGCATTTGTTATTATAAAAGAGATTACAGATTGGCAGATTGTTAATGGTGGACAGACTACGGCTTCAATACATAACGCTTTGCAAACGGGTATTGACATTTCTTCTGTAAATGTACAGATGAAACTTACTGTAATTAGAAACGAAAGTAAAACTGAGGAAATGGTAGGTTTTATATCTAAATATGCCAATAGCCAAAATAAGATAAATATGTCTGATTTTAGTGCCAATGATTCTTATCATGTTGAAATGGAACGACTGTCTAGAAAAATATATGTTCCAGTTGAAAATGGTAAATCAACACAAAGATGGTATTATGAACGAGCTAGAGGACAATATATGGTTGATGTAAATCGTCATTCGACACCATCTCAGAAGAAAAAATTCAAAGAGTTTAATCCAAAAGCAATGTGTATAACAAAGACAGTTGCTGCAAAATGTATGATGGCATGGATGAAATATCCTCATGTTGTGAGTAAAGGGTTGGAAACAAATTTTATTGAATATTCAGCTATGATTAAAAGGGGTGAAGTACCTGAACCAACAGAAGAAACATATATTAGTATGATTGCAAAGGTAATTCTGTTTAAAGAGTGTGATAAATTAGTGGCAAAACAAAATTTTGGAGGATATAAAGCTCAAATTAATTATTATACAATAGCCTTGCTTTCTGAATTTTTTTCAAATAAGGTTTTGGATAATCAAATTTGGAAAATGCAAACAATTTCTCCAGAATTGTCGCTTCTTATTGAAGAGTTAATATTGGTGGTTTGGAATCATTTTATGAATCCAGAAGTTAAGGGAATTAATATTACTCAATGGTGTAAAAAGGAAGATTGTTGGAAATTGTTAAAGAACAGATACAAAAATGGATTGATTTAGAGGTGCCAAATGTTTAAGATTTTAGATTTATTTGCGGGAGCAGGTGGCCTCAGCTTAGGGTTCGAAATGACTGGTCAGTTTGAGGTTGTAGCTATTGTAGAAAATAATGCAAATGCTGCAAAAACATATATAAATAATCATCCAGGACTCAAAAACTATGATGACATTATGAAGGTTGATTACAATAAAATAATTAATGAGAATGGTAAAGTGGATGTTGTTATTGGTGGACCACCTTGCCAGGGATTTTCGAACGCAAACAGACAAAGAAGACAATTAATAAATGGTAGTAATGAACTTGTTAAGCGCTATGTTAAAGCGATAGAAGCACTAAAACCAGACGTATTTGTAATGGAAAATGTAAAAACCATTACATCGGATAAGCATTCATTTTGTTTGACAAACCAGGATCAAAAATACATTGTGAATGATTTGCATCTTCAAATTCAGGATAAAGACATAGTATTGTATGAAGGACTATATGTTAATGAAATTAATGAATTATGTAAGAAATATAAGCCAGAACAGTTGGCTTTGCTCAGTGAAGAGGAATTATATACAGTTTATAATTTGTATAAAAAAAGAAAAGAGCTAAAGAAATATTTTAAAAAAGCATGTAATGTCAAGAAAATTTCAGGTATTATTTCACGTATGGAAGTTAAGGATAATATGCCCGACTGGTATAATGAATCGACAAAAAAGGCACATGAAATTTTACAGATGGTACTTACTACAAATGGAAAAAGTGGAACGGAGAAGTTAGATGATTTAAAGAATTTTTGGGATATTCAAAGATTTTTTCAGGGTATATTAGAATTAAATTCAAAAGATGCTATATATAGTATGATTCTAACAAATAGAACGATTATAGTACGAATGCGTACCTATATAGTCATTGATTTTATTCGTAGTGCATTAAAAAATCTAGGTTATGAATTAAATGGTAGCATTTTAAATGCGGCTTCATTTGGAGTCCCTCAAACTAGAGAACGTTTTATTATGATAGGTGTGAAAAAAGAAAAAGTGGAAATTAATCTTCCAGATGAATTGATTGTTGACCCGGCTAATTATGTTACTGTGAAGCAGGCAATTTCTGATTTGGCTAGATACAAACCTACTGTTGGTAGCATGGATGAAATACAAAAGCGACATTATATGCCAGTGATTAACTCTTTTTATAGAAAATTAGTGTTAAATAATAAAGATAAAAAAATTTTTAATCATGTGTGTACTGAAACAAGGGAGGTTGCCAAAAAGCGTTTTGAAAAGATAGAACAGGGAAAAAATTTTCATGCCTTACCTGATGATTTGAAGAGTACATATGAAAATCCAGAAAGGACACAAAATACAATATATAAGAGGCTAGTATATAATTTGCCATCTGATACGGTTGTAAATGTTAGAAAATCAATGTGGATACATCCTGAACTTAATCGAGCAGTAAGTGCTAGAGAAGCTGCTAGACTACAAAGTTTTCCAGATAATTATGTTTTCTTTGGAACTAAGGATTCTGTATACCAACAGATTGGAAATGCAGTACCGCCAGTATTAGGTAGAGCGGTTGCAGAAAAAGTTCTGGAATTATTAGGGTGTAAAACTAAATACAAGACATTAAAGGAAATATATGAAGAAATGAATAGATAATGTGGAAAGGCATAAACATGGCTAAAGCATATTATATAAATAAAATTAAAAAGTTTATATTAGAGACAAATGATACTATTCTTGGTCAATTACATATTAATGATGAGTTTGAAACGACTGATTTTCAACATAATGCATGGAAAGAAGAAATCAAAATATTAAAAAATGAATTAGCTGGGTTTAATTTAGGTGACATTATTTTTGAATATACGGTTCCACGTATTGGAACTCGTATTGATATTGTATTGATTATTAAAGGAATTATTTTTATACTTGAGTTTAAGGTTGGTGCAAAAGAGTATAACAGGCGTTCAAAGGATCAGGTAATGGATTATGCATTAGACTTAAAGTATTTTCATGAGCAGAGTAAAATGGTTAAGATTGTTCCAATTCTTGTTGCCACTAAAGCTACGAGTCTTAAATGCCAAATTATTTTTATGGAAGACAAAATTTCGGAAGTTATTTGTTGCAATAAAAGTAATATTGGAGAGACTTTGAAAACCATTATTGAAAATGAAAACGAAATAGACATTGATGGATACAAATGGTTTAATTCAAGATATGTTCCTACACCAACAATAATTGAAGCTGCTCAAACATTATATAGAAATCATTCGGTTGAAAATATTTTTAGAAATGACGCAGGGGCGATAAATCTTACACTAACCACTAAGGCGATAAATAATATAATTGAGCAGTGTAAAACAAAAGGAAAAAAAGCTATTTGCTTTGTTACAGGAGTTCCTGGTGCGGGAAAAACCTTAGCAGGATTAAATATTGCAAATGGGAAACATAAATTTGAAGAAAATGAGCACGCAGTATTTTTGTCTGGTAATGGTCCATTGGTAGATGTGTTACAGGCGGCATTAGCTAAGGATAAAGCAAAACGTACTGGAGTAACAATAAAGGAGGCAGAGCGTGAAACAAAGGCATTTATACAGATTGTCCATAAATTTAGAGATGAAGCATTAAAAAGTACAGATGCACCAATAGAAAAAATAGCAATTTTTGATGAGGCACAAAGAGCATGGGATAAGGAAAGTTTATCTGACTTCATGAAACGTAAAAAAGGCGTAAATAATTTTAATATGTCTGAGCCAGAGTTTTTAATAAGTATTCTTGATCGGCATAAAGATTGGGCAACAATTGTTTGCTTAGTTGGTGGTGGACAAGAGATATACAAAGGTGAAGCGGGAATTGTCGATTGGTTTAATGTATTAAAAAACTCCTATTTGGATTGGAACATATTTTTTTCTAATCAAATGACAGATTCTGAATATATAGGGGATAATAGTATTAATGGGCTGCTGGGAGATAGAGAATATAATATAATACCTGAATTACATTTAGGAGTTTCTCTTAGATCTTTTAGGAGTGAAAAGCTTTCTTCTTTTATAAAAGAATTGCTCGATAACAATGCTACTAAAGCACAACAACTATATGGTGAATTGAAGTTGACATATCCAATTGTTATTACAAGAGATATTGAGAAGGCCAAAAATTGGGTAAGAAAGAAAGCAAGAGGCAGTGAGAGATATGGTTTATTAGCTAGTTCTGAAGGCAAGAGACTTCGAGCGAATGGAATATGGGTTTCATCTAATATTAATCATGTTGGCTGGTTTTTGAACGACAAAACTAATGTAGATGCATCATTTTATTTAGAAGTAGTAGCATCAGAATTTAAAGTCCAGGGTTTAGAGGTTGATTGGGGGCTTTTAGCATGGGATATTGATTTTAGATATGAAAGTAGAATGTTTGCTTATTATAAATTTAGACGTGATAAATGGCAACATGTTAACAAGGAAATTCAGAAAAGATATATGAAGAATGCCTATAGAGTATTATTAACAAGAGCTCGGCAAGGTCTTGTGATATATGTGCCAATAGGAAATGATATGGATAATACGACAAAAAGAAAGTATTATGATGAATTATATCAATATTTTAAGGAAGTTGGAATTGAGGAAATATAATGGGAAATTTCTGTATTATTAAGGATCCATCATGGCTTATACAGTTGTTTATGATATACAGTATTTCATTTTAACAAATTAATACTGATTAAGGCGTATTCGAAAATAAAGATTCTATCCAATGGAGGAAGGTCTATGACATATGTATTAACAAAAGAGCAACGTAAAAAAAATATGCAAAATATTCGCTCAAAGGATACAAAGATAGAACTATTACTTAGAAAAGCATTGTATTCAAAGGGGATAAGATTTAGAAAAAACTATAATAAGCTTCCAGGTAAACCAGATATTGTTATAACAAAGCATAAAATTGCAATTTTTTGTGATGGAGAATTTTTTCATGGAAAAGATTGGGAGGTATTAAAACCTAGACTTGAAAAAGGCAATAATAGTAATTATTGGGTAAGTAAGATTTCAAAGAATAGAGAGCGTGATGATAGAATTAATAAAGAGTTATTGTTTCTTGGCTGGATAGTTATCCGTTTTTGGGGAAAAGATATTAAGAAAAATACAGAAGAATGTGTTCGTGTTATAGAAGAAACTATTTTTGAACTATCATTGAAAGATGATGAATGAAAGTATGATATTAGTCAAATAGATGTATAATCATACAGGTTGAGAATGTGAATTGGGGAGAGTTACTAAATGTTGCCTCAACACAACAGAATTTTTGGGTTGTAGGCTTGTTGAGGATTTTGGAAGGGAGACATAATAGAAAGAGAAACCAGAATGAAAGAAGGCTGAAGAAATGAAAACAATCCAGGTTGTGGTAGCCGTTATATGCGACCATGAGACACTAAAAGAAAAAATATTCGCAACCCGGAGGGGATATGGAGAGTTCAAAGGCGGCTGGGAGTTTCCCGGAGGAAAAGTGGAAGCTGGAGAAACTTTAGAAGGAGCGTTAAAAAGAGAAATCCGGGAAGAACTGGACACGGAGATCCATGTAGGCGAGTGCATCGGTACCGTAGAATATGACTATCCCCAGTTTCACCTGACGATGCATTGCTATTGGTGTACGGTAATATCCGGAGAATTACATCTGAAAGAACATGAAGCAGCAAAATGGCTCACCGGGGAAACCATAGACAGCGTAGAATGGCTGCCGGCGGATATAGAAATCATAAAACAGATCAAACAAAAATTAAAAAATTGAAATGAAACAGGAGGACACACCATGAATTTAACAGGAAAAGAACTGGCGGCTGCAATTTACACACGTTTAAAAGAAAACACTTCCAGATCCACCGTTGTTTTCGGATTGGAAGAAGGCACATCCGGAATTTTACATAGCAAGGTAGGAGGAGCTTTTTATGTACCAGAGGGCATGGAAGCGCCGAAAAATACGGAAACCGGAGAAGCATTATATCTGCTGGCACAGATAAATTTTGAAGAACTGCCGCCGATAGAGGATTTTCCGCAAAAAGGATTGCTGCAGATATTTATTGACGGAAAAGATGATACCTTTGGATGTAATTTTGATAATGAAGCAGACCAGACAGGCTGGCGTATCCGCTTTATAGAAAATCTGCCTTCTGCGGAAGAGATCAAACCGGAGCAGATACGGGAAACCGAATGGACGGAGGAGACGTCGCTGCCATTGGATCATCCTGTGGTTTACCGGCTGACTGGCAGAAGGGAAGACCAGCCGGTCAGTATCAATGATTACCGTTTTGATGAAATGTTAACGAAATATTGTTCAGATCTGCTTCCGGAGGGTACGGAAGGATTCTTTGATCTGGATGATGAGGACGCTGAAGCATGTGAAGAGCTGTATGAGATATTTGAAGAATATGACTGCCAGATGGGCGGCTATCCTACGTTTACACAATCCGATCCGAGAGAATATATGGAGGAGGATGCGGATGTGCCGGAAATCCTTTTATTTCAGTTGGATACGACAGAGGATATCATGTGGGGAGACAGCGGTGTCGGCAATTTCTTTATAAAGAAAGAAGACCTGGTAAAAAAAGATTTTTCAAAAGTCTGGTTTAATTGGGATTGTTGTTAAAAGAAATTGTATATTTTTTGTGAAAAATCCTTACGCGTGGTTACAATATTCTTAAATGTGTGTATAATGTAAAAAGAATCCTATTATAAATAAAATAAACGGATATAGATAAAAGAACAGAAGAAATCACGGGAAGAAGGAGAAATATGCGGGCTGTTTTAACAGGCAGATACGACAGTTTTTTCTGCAGCTGAAACAGAGGATATCACAAGCCGGGACAGCAGCTTATGACAGGCATAAATAAAATATGGAATATAAGACGGAGAGATTGCCGGAAGAACCGGCCGGAAAAGAAACAATGACACGTTTTACGGCGGATATAAAGAATGGTCTGACATCGGAGCAGGTACGGGAATACCGGGATCAGGGCCGGACCAATGAGGCGGTTGCGCCACCATCCAAGGATGTCAGGGAAATCATTTTAAGTAATACATTTACTTATTTTAATCTGATATTTGCAATTATTGCAGCATTGCTGATAGTTGTAGGTTCATTTCGGGATCTGACATTTTTACCGATCATAATAGCGAATACATTGATCGGTATCATACAGGAGATCCGGGCAAAGAAAACGCTGGAAGAACTATCGGTGTTAAATGCACCGAAAGCCAGAGTGGTCCGGGACAGCCGGATACATGAAATACCGGCGGAGGAACTGGTACTGGACGATATTGTGGTATTCAGCGGTGGAAATCAGATTTGTGCGGATGCCATAGTGCTGGAGGGAGAGGTATCCGTCAATGAATCGCTGCTCACCGGCGAATCCGATGAAATCATAAAGAGGCCGGGAGACAATCTGATGTCCGGCAGTTTTATCGTGTCCGGTTCCTGTCATGCCAGACTGGACAAAGTAGGAGCAGATTCCTACATATCCAAGCTGACGTTGGAGGCAAAAGCCATGAAAGAAGGAGAACAGTCGGAAATGATCCGTTCTCTGGACAAACTGGTAAAGGCAGTGGGAATCATCATCATTCCCATTGGTATTCTTTTATTCAGCCAGCAGTTTTTTCTTTCGGATGAGACGCTGAGAAAGAGCGTGACTTCCATGGTGGCGGCGGTAATTGGAATGATACCGGAAGGATTATATCTGCTGGCCAGCGTTGCTCTTGTGATCAGCGTAATGCGTCTGGCAGGGAAAAAAGTTCTGGTACACGATATGAAATGTATTGAAACACTGGCCCGGGTAGATGTGCTCTGTGTGGATAAGACCGGAACCATTACGGATAACACCATGCAGGTCAGTGATATCATAGCCGCCGGATCCTATGACGGCGATACGATGCCTTCCCTGATGGAACTGGTCAGTGATTTTACTGCCGCCATGTCGGATGATAATATTACCATGCATGCGCTGAAAGAGTATTTTGACCGGCCGGGAAACAGAAGACCGGAATCATCCACTTCTTTTTCATCCGAATTTAAATACAGCAGCGTAACATTTCCGGATAATGCATATGTAATAGGAGCGCCGGAATTTGTGTTGCGGGAAGATTACGGCATTTATAAAAATGAAATTGAAGAACACAGCGCTTTGGGATACCGGGTACTGGTTTTTGGGATTTACGGGGGCAGGGCGGACGGAAAGGCCCTGACGGAGAAAGTTACGCCTCTGGGATTTATTCTGCTGTCTAATCCGGTGCGGAAAGAGGCGCCGGAAACCTTCCGCTATTTTGAAGAACAGGGAGTTGCCATAAAAGTTATCTCCGGCGACAATCCGGTTACCGTTTCGGAAGTGGCGAAACAGGCGGGAATCACCGGTGCGGAAGATTATATCGATGCTTCCGTTCTGCACTCTGATATGGACATACGAAAAGCCATATTGAAATATACCGTGTTCGGACGCGTAACGCCAAACCAGAAACGGCAGTTTGTACAGGCGTTAAAGGAGGCAGGACGGACGGTTGCCATGACCGGGGACGGTGTGAATGACGTGCTTGCCCTGAAAGACGCGGACTGCTCGGTGGCAATGGCTTCAGGCAGCGATGCTGCGGCTCAGGCTGCCCAGCTTGTCCTGCTGGAATCAAATTTTGCCTGTATGCCTTCCGTGGTCCTGGAGGGACGCCGTGTGGTAAACAATATACAGCGTTCTGCCAGCCTGTTTCTGGTAAAAAATATATGTTCATTTTTGCTGGCGCTGTTTTCCGTATGCTTTATGCTGACATATCCGCTGCAGCCCTCCCAGATTTCCCTGGTCAGTATGTTTACGATCGGAATTCCCGGATTTTTGCTGGCGTTGCAGAATAATAAAAATATCATCCGGGGTCATTTTCTGACCAATGTGCTGTTGAAAGCGCTGCCGGCGGGAATAACCGATGTATTGGCGGTGGGGGCGTTTGTAATGTTTGCAAAAGTATTTAAGCTGGACTTTACCGATGTTTCTACGGCATGTACCATTTTAATGGCGATCATCGGCTGCATGATGTTATTCAAGGTAAGCCGCCCTATGACCAGATTGAGCCGCATGACCTGTATCAGCTGTATCGCCGGTCTGATTCTGTGCGGTATATTTTTAAATAACTTATTTGCATTGACCAAAATGTCTGAACAATGCATTTTGCTGCTGGTCATCTTTGCCATTGCCACGGAACCGGTGCTACGGTATGTCAGTATGCTGACGGAACAAAGCAGGTTATTGTTTATAAAATTTAAGAAAGAGATAAAAGAAAAGCTGGGAAAAATGCTATAGCCGGTAGAAATAAAATGATAGAAAGGAGCATTACCATGAAATAGTGCCGGAATATAGAGTTCTGTAGCATTCAGTTTTGAAAGCGATGCCGGCGGTTGAATGAGTCGTTCACCGTCGGCATTTTTGAAATGAAAGGAATTATAAGAAAATGAAATTGGTGAAAGGAAAATATAATACGGCAAAAGTATTTACGGAAATTGTAGAAGAGGAGGCGCTGGTACAGATTGAAAAACTATGTGATCAGGAATTTGCAAAGGATGCCAGAATCAGGATCATGCCGGATGTGCATGCAGGCGCCGGCTGTACCATTGGCACCACCATGACGATTCATAATGCGGTGGTACCGAATCTGGTAGGGGTGGACATCGGATGCGGAATGGAAACGGTCCGGGTGAAAAACAGACATATTGAGTTGGAGCGGCTGGATAAACTGATCTATCAGAAGATCCCTTCCGGGTTTGAAATCCGGGAAACGCCCCATTCCCTGAATGATGATGTGGATTTAAGGGGGCTGCGTTGCCTGAGGGAAGGAAAGATCAATCTTAACCGGGCGGAACGCTCCCTGGGAACGCTGGGAGGAGGCAACCATTTTATTGAAGCGGATAAAGACGGGGAAGGAAATATTTATATCGTGATCCATTCCGGATCCCGGCATCTGGGACTGGAAGTGGCCGGGTATTATCAGGAGCAGGCATATAAATCTCTGAACGGTAATACAAAAAAGGACATTAAGGCAATGATTCAATCATACAAAGCGGCCGGCAGGGAAAAGGAAATTCAGGCGGAGATCAAACGGATGAATGCACAGCTTAAAACCATGGTTCCCAGAGAACTGGCATATTGCTCCGGCAGTCTGATGGAAGACTATATTCATGATATGAAGATCGTTCAGAGATTTGCCATGCTGAACCGTAAAGCGATGATGGCTGAGATCATTAAAGGAATGAAACTGAAAGTGGAAGAGGAATTTACGACGATTCATAATTATATCGATACGGATGCCATGATCCTGCGTAAAGGAGCCGTTTCTGCCAGACAGGGAGAAAAGCTGCTGATCCCGGTTAATATGAGGGACGGTTCCCTGATCTGTATCGGAAAGGGGAATCAGGACTGGAACTGTTCGGCGCCCCACGGAGCGGGCCGTTTAATGTCCAGAACAAAGGCAAAGCACACCTATACGGTATCGGAATTTAAGAAAGAAATGAAAGGTATCTATACCACATCGGTGAATGCGGAAACCCTGGATGAGTGTCCCATGGCATATAAGCGAATGGAGGATATCGTGGATAATATCGGTGAGACGGCGGAAATCGTCAATATCATTAAGCCGGTCTATAACTTTAAGGCGGGGACAGCCTGAAGTTTCCCCGAATGAAAGAATACAAAGGTACAGGCAGATGCCAAATAAGTCGAAAGACTGGTTTGCATCTGTCCGTTTTTAGATCATCGTTTCAATTTATTTAATAAGTAAATCAGCGGAAAACTAAAATAAGATATGCCAAGGGCTAACCGGAGATAGGGATTGGCATCGTAATCGTTTATGACCCGGAAACGATATTTTCGGATATTATTTTTAGCTAAACGCCTGTATTTCCTGTATTTCCATCTCTGGGGTATCTGCAGATAGGCCAGCAGATTATCGCAGACAAAACAGGAGGCAATGGGTTTTTTCAGTTCAGGAAAACGGCGGTCCAGATAATTTTTCATATCTTCCGCATTATAGATCAAGTCCAGTTTTTCAGGGGTAAATTTCAGAAAAGAGGTGCTGCTCTTACGTATGAAATAATAATAGCCACTGTACGTATTATTGGAAACCCGGTGGGCTTTTTCAAATAATTTGTATAAAACGGCGGTATCTCCATAAAGATTTCCGTCCGGAAAACGGATGTCGGAAAATAATGAACTTCGAAACATCTTGGTTAAAACAAAAGAATTTATTTTATCTTTATACAATAACTCCTTTAATCCGTCTTTTTTGCTTAACATATCGCAGGGGGTGATCGTACGGCAGATGCCCATACCGTCCAGTGGAATCTCCGTATAACAGCAGGTGGAGATATCTGCTTTCATTCTTACCAGGTCTCCATACAAAACTTCGATGTACAACTTATTGAGATAGTCATCACCGTCTACAAATGCAACATATTCACCATGCATATTGTCTAATGCAATATTTCTGGCATAAGAAACCCCGCCGTGTTTGACATGAAAAACTTTTACCCGGCTGTCTTTTGCCCCATAGTCATCACAAATAGTACCTGTTTTGTCCGTAGAACCATCATCTACCAGAAGAACTTCAAGATTTTTATATGACTGATTTAGAATAGAATCTACGCTGTCAATAATGTAATTTTCAATATTGTAAACAGGTACAATAACGCTTATCAGAGGATCAATCATAATGTATTCCTGCATATCTTAAATCTGCCTTTCCCTTATATATTAGTTAAATTAATTATTCATAATAAATAGTTTTATATATAATATACCTAATAATTTATCGGATGTAAATAATAAAATTTAAGCAAAATTTTAAAAAATACTGTTTAACCAAATAAAATTATGTGAATTAATATTTTATTAACGAAATATTAACGTTGTTTCTTGTACGAAATAGACAAATCAGATAAATCATAGAAACAAAATATTCATAATAAAAAAATCGCATGAATCGGAACTGAGAGAATGTATGAAAATAATAATGACAGATAAAATGTATGCAAAAGGGAAGATTAAAAAATGGAGGTAATTGCAAATGGATTACAGAAAAACGGCCGAAGACATACTGCGGTATGTGGGCGGTGAATCCAATGTATCCCATCTGGAACATTGCTCTACCAGACTGCGTTTTACACTGGTTGACAGTAAGAAAGCGGATATAGAGGCTTTAAAGGCAGTAAAAGGCGTTATGGGCGTCATTATGACTGCCCAGTGTCAGGTAGTGATCGGTAATGATGTTATAGAAGTGTTTAATGAATTAAATAAAATTGCAACTTTTAACGGAGATCAGACACCGGCAATGAGCGGCGGAGAAAAAAGGAAACCGGGAGCGGTCATTCTGGATTTTATAGTAGGCGTATTTCAGCCGTTAATTCCGGCCATTGCCGGAGCCGGCATTCTGAAGGCGCTTCTGTCCCTGTTTGTCCTGTTTCACTGGATGGAAGAAAGCAGCGTAGTATATAAGACATTGTTTTATGCGGCGGATGCGGCTCTTTATTTTCTTCCGTTAATGGTAGCCATTACCACGGCAGCCAAATTAAAGATCAATAAACTGGTGGCGCTATCCGCCGTGGGTGCATTGATCCTGCCCGGAATGACGACCATGATCTCGGAGGGAGCCACCTTGTTTGGAATGAATATCAAGGCGATCCAGTATACCTATCAGGTTTTTCCGGCCATTCTTTCTGTCCTGTTTCTGGCGGCAGTGGAAAAGCTGGCGACTAAAATTTCGCCGAAGCCTATCCGGGTATTTTTTGTGCCGCTTTTGTGTTTTGTGATCGTTGTTCCTGTCACATTGTTATTACTGGGACCGCTGGGATTTACCATCGGAGAAGGACTGACCGATATCATCCTTACATTATACAAGCATCTGGGCTGGATAGCAGTTGCCATACTGGCGGCGATCCTGCCGTTTATGATCGCTACCGGTATGCATAAAGCATTGGTTCCTTATGCGGTTTCTTCCATTACAAATTCCGGTGAAGAATTGTTATATATGCCGGCTTCGCTTGCACACAATATATCAGAAGGCGGCGCCTGCTTTGCAGTAGCTATTAGGACAAAAGATGCGGAACTGCGTTCGGCAGCGATTTCAGCAGGGATATCGGCAATATTCGGAATAACCGAACCGGCGTTGTATGGTGTGACCCTGCAGAAAAAACGGGTGCTTTCCGGTGTGGTCATCGGAAGTTTTGTCGGTGGCCTGGTGGTGGGTCTGGCAGCGGTAAAAGCGTTTGTAGCCATGGGACCCGGACTGGCAGGCATGGCAATGTTTGTTGACAAAGAAAATGCCATGAATATCGTATGGGCGGGCGTGGGATTTGGAGTATCCGTTGCAGTGTCTTTTATCGCAACGCTGATTTTATACAGAGATGAAGATGTCAGCCCGCAGGAAGAAGTCCAAACTTTGCAGAAGGCCAATATATCCGCAGCGAAAACCGTTAATATCATAGATCTTACAGCGCCCGTAAACGGAACGCTGATTCCTGTTGAAGAAGTAAACGATGAAGTATTCAGCGCCGGCATTTTAGGAAAAGGCGTCGGAATCATTCCGGCTGACGGAAAGATTTTTGCTCCGGCCGACGGTATCATCGACAGTGTGTTTGAAACCAATCATGCTATTACGCTGATGGCTGAGAATGGCGGGGAAATCCTGATCCATGTAGGACTGGATACCGTGAATTTAAAGGGAAAAGGATTTAAACCCGCAGTTAAGGCGGGAGACCGTGTAAAAGCCGGTGAGCTGATCATGGAAGTGAATCTGGAACAGATCAGGTCCGCCGGATTTGATCCTACGGTTATAATGGTCGTTACAAATTCCGATGAATTTAATATTTCGGCGGAAAGCGGCAAAACGGTCAGAAAAGGTGATAAAGTCATGAAAATGGAGGCGGTATAATGGCATTTCCGGAAGATTTTTTATGGGGCGGCGCAATTGCCGCAAATCAGTCAGAGGGTGCATGGAATGTGGGGGGAAAAGGTTTATCGGTGGCAGACGTAGCCACTTATAAACCGGATGCAGATGTAAAAGATTATAAAACCCATGTGGGGATTTCGCTGGAAGCAATTGAAAAAGCAGAACAGGAGCCGGATTCACCCTATTATCCGAAGCGCAGGGGAATAGATTTCTATCACAGGTATAAAGAGGACATCGCCCTGTTTGCGGAAATGGGATTTAAGGTATTGCGGGTTTCCATTGCCTGGAGCCGGATATTTCCCAATGGCGATGAGACGGAACCAAATGAGGAAGGTATAAGATTTTATCAAAATCTGTTTGAGGAACTTGGGAAAAATAATATAGAACCGCTGGTGACGTTAAGCCACTATGAGATGCCGCTGTCTCTGGCTACCCGGTTTAACGGGTGGACAGACCGCAGGGTTATGGACTGTTTTGTAAGATTTTCTACGGTCTGTTTCGAGCGGTTTAAGAACTATGTTAAACTATGGCTGACTTTTAATGAAGTGGACAGTATCATCCGCCATCCGTTCACTACCGCAGGTATCATTCCGGAATTATGTGAAGAGAAAGGGCTGCTGCAGTGCTGCTATCAGGCCCTGCATCATCAGTTTATGGCCAGCGCCATTGCAGTAAAAAGGTGTCATGAGATCATTCCGGGTTCCCGGATCGGCTGCATGCTCACCAAGCTTACCACTTATCCGAGAACCTGTATGCCGGAGGATGTACTGGTCACATTAAAAAAGAATCTGGATAATTATTTTTATGCGGATGTTATGGTCTGGGGAGAATATCCTGCAATGATGCTGAAATATTTTGAGAAAAACGGGATTGAAATTCCAATGCAGTCTGGAGATGAGGAAGTATTAAAGCATGGCTGCGTAGATTTTGTATCTTTCAGTTATTATATGACCATGACGGAATCCGTGGACGAAAATGCGGAGCGTACGCCGGGCAATACGGTACTGGGTGTTAAAAATCCTTATCTGGAAAGCAGCGAATGGGGGTGGCAGATCGATCCTGTGGGTCTCAGGATCAGTCTGACTGAGTTATATGATCGTTACAGAAAACCCTTGTTTATCGTGGAAAACGGTATCGGAAACCGGGATGTTTTAGAGGCGGATAAAAAAATTCATGATCCTTACCGGATAGAGTATTTCAGAAAACATTTCATGGAAATGGAAAAGGCCATAGATGATGGGGTGGAACTGATGGGATATGCGAGCTGGGCGCCTATTGATATAATCAGCGCATCCACAAACCAGATTTCCAAACGGTACGGGTTTATCTATGTAGATGCCGACGACATGGGAAACGGCTCCTATGACAGGTACAGAAAGGACAGTTTTTACTGGTATAAGAAGGTGATCGAAACCAATGGCAGGTCATTGGAAGATGAAAAGATGTAATAGAGGGCAAAAAAGCGGCAGTCCCAGAAGACTGCCGCTGAACGGTTCCGGTTTATAATCCCCGGAGAAGACGGTTAACTCCGGTTGTTTCATTCATGGTTTTCCATATTCCCCAGCTGGTATCCCAGCAGTTCGTCCAACAGCAGTAACGCTTTTGTCTTTAACTCGGAACTGGAAAACATACCTTTCGTGGCCAGAGCCGCTGATCTTTTGGCATAGGCGATTCCCTGGCTGAAGAGATGTTCTTTAAATTCTTTCTGTGCCTGCTTATAATATGTAATGGCAAGCAGAGCCGCAGTCTCGTCATAAAGGGAATTATCCTCGGTCAGGGTGGGTTCCAGCGAATGGATCACCGCAATATAATCCTGCGTGTGATATTTCTGCTTGGCAGAGAGATAGGTACTTTCTGTATCGCCAGAAACGACAGATGATACAGGAGGGTCATCATCAGCCGTCATCAGCTGGTTCAAAGGAATGTCCAGGGCTCTGGCAATATATTCTAAAGTTTTGATAGACGGAGAAGCGGCACCGCTTTCTATCTGACTCAGCATATTTCTCGTAATAAAGGTACCCACAACTTCGCTCTGCGTCATTTTCTTCGCAAGCCGCGCCTCTTTTATTTTTTTCCCCAGTTCAATCTGTGTCATAGATGCACCTCATTTCAATGTTTCAATCTTACTATATAAAAAAGCATTCTGCAATATATTAAATCTGAAAATAAAGATAAAGAATTTAAAAAACAGTGTTAAATTGTATTTACATTCTAGCATAGGTTTTTTTATTATTCAACTATTTGAGGTAAATTTTATTGACATTTTATAATTATGTGTTATAATTTATACAAAGCTAAGTAAATTTAGAAAAACTTCGTATACAGAGGGAGGTACAAATGAAAAGCTATATGGAATGGTATCGTTTTAAAAGCTCTAAATGGAGAACGGCAATGACCGGATTTACGATGGGATTTTTTTTAACGATAGCAATTGATGGGATTTTGGGAGCTGTTTTCGATATCAGTACGGAAAAAGAATTGTATTATGTAGAATTGCTGGATATCGGCATATTCATAGTATGTTTAATATGGGCGGCTATATATACTCATGTATGGTTCGGTTTTTCCGGGGATACATTATATTATGTACAGCGCGGCAAAGTAAAAGGTAGTTATAATGTTAATGATTGTACTTTTAAAAGAGATTATAAATCAGTAAGGGTTATCTTCCTGCAATTTTTATTTAAACGGATAGCTACCAGAATTCGGATCGTTGTTGAAACGAAACAGGAAAAAAGAGATATTTTAAAAGGAACAGGTTTTTCAGCGGTTACGTTTGATGACATATTTGACCGAATTGAAGAATTGAGACAATATGATAAAACAGGAGAAAAAGGAAAATATCTGATTCCTCAGAGGATATTAAAGAAACAGATTGAAAAACAGTCGTTCCTGCACAGGCTGGTCAGTTGGAAAACCCCCTGGAAACTGGAATTTGCCAAAGGTTTTCTTGTTATAAATAAAAAAGCATATTCAAGAAGCAGCATTAAGGATATCAGTATTGACGAGAACAGGAAAGTACGTAAATTAATACTCCGTCTGAAAGATCAAAAGAAAACGTTTTATCTGGGAAGTACGGAAGATACGATGTTGGATATCTCCGGTCTGCAAAGGGAAATACAGAATTTCCTGAGTTAAAGAAATCAAAGATACCGTTGCCGTTAAATATAGAATATGACAGGAAAGATAAGGTGATGCTCATGGCTGAATGGTGGGAGACATTATTAACAATTGAAAAAATACTTTATTGTATTGCGGTTCCGTCCACAATAATATTGGTTTTACAGACGCTGATACTCTTATTCGGAGCGGGTGGACACGAAGGAATCAATCCCAGCGATACTTCCGGTCTGGATTTAGATACTGACTGCTGCGGTCTCCATCATGGAATGGATATTTCCGGCACAGATATTGATCTGGATACGGATATGGGCGGACATCTGCAGGAGCATATCGGTGGTCATACCCACAGGGATTTGGAGGATATGCCGGATCTTCAGGATTTCGACACGCTGCGCCTGTTTACAGTACAGGGGCTGGTTGGTTTTTTTACTACTTTTTCCTGGGCTTCCATAGCAGGAATCAGTCAGGGGGTTGATCAGCGGACAGCAATGCTGATCGGATTTATACTGGGCGTGATCCAGATGTATGCGGTTGCCGTGATCATTAAATATTCCAGGCGTCTGGCGGAAGACGGAACCTTTCATTTGAAAAACACGCTAGGGCAGACGGCTACCGTCTATCTGCCGATTCCGCCGGAACGGCAGGGACAGGGGAAAGTAAATATAACGGTACATAACCGTTTTCTGGAACTAAGTGCAGTTACAAATGAACACAGGACTATCAAAACAGGGGAATCGGTACGGATTACGGATATCATTAACGATTCTGTTGTTGTTGAGATAGATTAGCCGCTAATCACAAGACGGCAAAGGAAGTATCAGGTTTAAAAATACAAAAAGAAAAATTTATCAGGAGGAAGAAGTATGGGTTACGAATTAATCATTGCGATCGCAATTGCGACGGTTGTGTTACTGGTTTTGATCATAGGAATCCTTTCGCGGTATCGCAAATGTCCGTCCGACAAAGTTTTGGTCATTTACGGTAAAGTAGGTTCCGGGAGAAACGGGGAATCCAGATCGGCAAAGTGTATTCACGGCGGAGCGGCATTTATAGTACCGGTATTACAATCCTATCAATATATGGATCTGACACCGATTTCCATTAATGTGGATCTTAGAAACGCATTGTCGAAACAGAATATCCGTGTAGACGTTCCGTCAAGGTTTACGGTGGGAATTTCCACGGAAGCAGGAACCATGCAGAATGCGGCGGAGCGGCTGTTGGGGCTTAAAATGAACGAGATTCAGGAGTTAGCAAAGGATATCATTCTAGGTCAGCTTCGTCTGGTGATCGCTACTATGGATATAGAAGAGATCAATTCCGACAGAGATAAATTTCTGTTATCCGTTTCTAATAATGTGGAAATAGAACTGAAAAAAATCGGTCTGCGGCTGATCAACGTAAACGTTACCGATATCAATGATGAATCAGGATATATTGAAGCACTGGGTAAGGAAGCGGCAGCGAAGGCCATCAATGATGCGAAAAAGAGCGTTGCCGAAAAAGATAAAGACGGTGAGATCGGTCAGGCTAACGCCCGCCGGGAACAGCGTATTCAGGTTGCCGCTGCGGATGCCGCTGCTATCAAGGGTGAAAATGAAGCCAAGATAGAAGTTGCATTGTCGGATGCGGCAAGGCGTGAAAAGGAAGCAGAGGCATTGAGACTTGCTACCGCAGCCGAGCAGGTTCAGGCGGCAAAGGCAAAAGAAGAAGCCTATGTTGCACAGAAAGAAGCGGAACAGAACCGTGCCGATCTGGAACGGGCAACCCAGCAGGCTGATGTGATCGTTAAGGCGCAGATCGCAAAAGAACAGGCAGAGATTGCCGCAGAGGCGGAAGCTGAAGTGGTCAGACGTAAGGCACGGGGTGAAGCGGATGCTATTTATGCAAAGATGGAAGCCCAGGCCAAAGGTATGCAGGAGATGCTGTCAAAGCAGGCCCTTGGTATGCGGGAACTGGTGGCGGCAGCCGGCGGGGATGCAGATGCCGCCGTGAAGCTCATAGTAGCGGATAAATTACAGGATCTTATGCAGATTCAGGTAGAAGCCATTAAGAATATCAAGATTGACAAAGTTACGGTCTGGGATTCCATGAACGGCAATGGCAGCAGCGGAACTCCAACCACGGCTAATTTTCTTTCGGGAATGATGAAGTCGGTCCCGCCTTTAAACGAAGTATTTAAACAGGCAGGAATGGAACTGCCCTCATTTTTAGGTACTGAGAGAAAAGACGGGGAAGAGGGCAGTGCAGTGGAAATGGCGGTACAGACGGAAAATGAATCTGAAACATAATATAGATGCCATTTGTTAATTCAAAACCCTAAAATCACTTTGAACGGAAAAAGGCTGTACCCACCGGATGAAATTCCGGCGGGACGGCCTTTTTTTTGTTTCATTATTCATGAAAATCCCGGGACAGATCTATTATGCCCGCATAACCGCTGCTTTCATGGATTTTACATATTCGGAAACTTTTTCTATCGAATTTTCGCCATACCGGGCAACCAGTTTAACGATTGCACTGCCCACAATGGCGCCGTCCGAAAGAGCTGCCATTTTTTCGGCCTGTTCCGGTGTGGAAATTCCGAATCCCACTGCACATGGAATATCATTTACACGTTTTACCAGCCGGACCATGGAAGAGATATCGGTATTGATCTGGCTTCGGACGCCGGTTACGCCCATGGAAGAGACACAATATACAAACCCTTCCGCTTCTTTTGCTATCATGGTAATACGTTCATGGCTGGTGGGAGCGATCAGAGAAATAAGCTGGACATCGTGGGATTTGCATTCAGCGCTCAGTTCATCTTTCTCCTCATAAGGTATATCGGGAATGATGATCCCATCAATTCCGCATTCCGCACATTTGGCCATAAATCTTTCTTTTCCGTAGGTAAAGACCGGATTGATGTAAGTCATAAATACAATTGGTTTTTCACAGTTTTTACGGACTTTTGCAACCAGATCAAAAAGTTTATCCGTGGTACAGCCTCCTGCCAGGGCGCGTTGGCTTGCCGCCTGAATCACAGGTCCTTCGGCTACCGGATCGGAAAAGGGAATTCCGATTTCGATCAGGTCTGCGCCGGCTTTGTCCATGGCATAGATTAACCGTTCTGTGGTGTCAAGGCTGGGGTCGCCGCCGGTTATAAATGCGATAAAAGCCTTTCCGTTTGCAAAGGCATTTTTTATTCTATTCATAAATGTTCACTCCTCTATATCTGGCGATGGCGGCAACATCTTTGTCACCACGGCCGGAAATATTTATAACGATAATTTTATTGTTATCCAGTGTTTTGGCATATTTCATTGCGCAGGCCACGGCATGGGAACTCTCGATAGCCGGAATGATGCCTTCCGTCCTAGAAAGATATTCAAAAGCTTCCACGGCCTCTTCATCGGTTACGGGAACATATTGCGCCCTGCCGGTGTCGTGAAGCATGGCGTGTTCCGGTCCGATTCCCGGATAATCCAGTCCGGCGGAAATGGAGTATACAGGTGCGATCTGTCCATATTCGTCCTGACAGAACAGGGATTTCATACCATGAAAAATACCTGTGGAACCGTTGGCGATGGTAGCGGCATTCTTCGGATCATCAATACCGAGTCCTGCGGCTTCGCATCCGATCAGAGCCACCTCTTCATGGGGAATGAATTCATAAAAAGCCCCCATGGCATTGCTGCCGCCGCCGACGCAGGCGATCACAGCATCCGGAAGACGGCCTTCGGCTTCCAGTATCTGTTCTTTGATCTCCTTCCCGATGATCTTTTGAAAATCCCGGACAATCGTAGGAAACGGGTGGGGACCCATTACCGAACCCAGCACATAGAGGGTGTCATCGCATCGGCTGGTCCATTCCCGCATCGCCTCGTTAACGGCATCTTTTAGAGTCATAGTACCGGAGGTTACAGGGTGTACTTTGGTACCCAGCAACTCCATACGGAAAACGTTAAGTGCCTGACGGTCCGTATCCAGTTTTCCCATATATACGTCACATTCCATGCCCATCAGTGCAGCAGCGGTGGCTGTGGCAACGCCATGCTGTCCAGCGCCGGTCTCTGCAATCACTCTGGTCTTTCCCATTTTCTTTGCCAGCAGGACCTGACCCAGTACGTTATTAATCTTATGGGAACCGGTGTGGTTTAAATCTTCCCGTTTCAGATAAATCTTTGCACCACCTAAATCTTTTGTCATTTTTTCAGCATAGTATAACAGGGACGGTCTGCCTGCATATTTTTTATATAAGTCGTCTAATTCGGATAAAAATTCCGGGTCGTTTTTATAATGTTCGTATGCTGTTTCCAGTTCCTGAACGGCGGTCATCAGGGTTTCGGGAATAAATTGTCCGCCGTATTGGCCAAAACGGCCTTTTTTATTTATATCAGTCATGATTTTGTCCTTTCTTTCAATTCATGGACAGTACCGTTTTTCCATTGATTCATTTTATCCATAACTCTTTTGATCTTTTCAGGATCTTTGTAACCGTCGGTTTCAACGGAACTGCTTAAATCGAGACAATAGGGATGACACTCATCCATCGCCTGCTGCAGATTGGCAGGACCCAGTCCGCCGGCCAGAAAAAAAGGTCTGTAATTTTTCGGAATCATAGTTCGGTCAAAACATTGTCCGGTACCGCCATATGAATTTTTAACATATGTATCCAGTAAAAGATAATCGCAGGGAAAATCCTGATATTGAATCAACTGTCGGGTGCTCTGTACCCGCACCGCCTTAATGACCGGCCTGCAGGTCAGTTTCCGGAGCCGGTTGATATAAGAAGGGGTTTCATCACCGTGAAGTTGAATACATTGTATTATGTTTTCGTTACATAAAAAAACAATGTGTTCAATCCTGTCATTGACAAAAACACCTACCGGTACAATGGATGTATCCAGTGCTGCCGTAAGCTTTTCGGCTTCCCGGTCGGAAACTTTTCGTACGGAATCGGCAAAAACATAGCCGATATAATCCGGTCTGTAACAGTTTACAAGATCAATATCCTGCAATCGCCGGATACCGCATATTTTTATTTTGGGTCCGGTCTGATCGAAAATCGGAGACTTAGATTCGGAGAGCATCACCATCGATGACCACCTCTGAGTTTAGCCAGTTCTTTGGATTTATTATCCGCCCGCATCAGTGTTTCTCCGATCAGTACGCCGTTTACGTTTGCATTTCGAAGCACGTCGATATCGGCAGCCGACTGTATACCGCTTTCGGCTACAAATAAGATATGTTCGGGAACCAGTTTCCGGTGTTTTTCACTGTTACGGACATCTACGGTAAATGTTTTTAAGTCCCGGTTATTGACACCGATGATCCTTGCTCCCGCAGCAATGGCAGAAGAAATCTCCGTTTCGTCATGGGCTTCCACAAGAGCCGAAAGTCCTAATGTATCACAGATTTTTATGTATTTTTTCAATGTATCCGTATCCAGTAATGCGCAGATTAGTAAAATGCAGTCGGCGCCTATGACTTTCGCCTGATATATCTGATAATCATTAACCGTAAAATCTTTCCGCAATACGGGAATCTTAACGGCTGTTTTAATCTCGGACAGATATCTGTCGCTGCCTTTGAAGTATTCCGGTTCTGTCAGACAGGATATACAATCTGCGCCGGCAGTTTCATATTCTCTGGCAATCTCCACATAGGGAAAATCTTCGGCTATGATTCCTTTTGACGGAGAGGCCTTTTTTACCTCGCAGATAAAACTGATGTCTTCCTTTTTTAATGCCTGTTCAAAGGCGAACGGAGGAAGTTGGTAGTAACCGTGTCCTGCCGGTGCTAAAGCCTGCCGTTTCATTTCGTCATAAGAAATTTTTTTCATATCTTCAGCTGTCCGCTTTTTGGCGGCGGCAGCAATTTCATCCAGTATCATAAATTTGTCCTCTTAAATACAATTCATATCTGATTTACACTTTACCGCTTCATGGTAATATAAACTTTTGGTTACTTTCATAATGTTTTGGGGAATAAAGCCGCTGACGACTATATTCCGGCGCTTTGGAATGGAGATCACCGCTTACAGGATTTCTTCGATGAAAATCGTCCGTTCCAAACCGAGATCGATAATTTTATCTTCCGTAATCGGCCGGTTTACACGGTTATAATATATTTTTACAACAGGACGGGGTCCTTCGTTTTTTCGGATATTTGAAACGATTCCCACTTCTTTGGTAGACAGGCGGACCATTACGCCTAAAGGATAGATCGGTATATTGTTGACAAAAGCTTTTACCACTTCCGGGTCATAAAAGATTCCGCTGCTGCCATATAATTCTTCAATGGCCATATGCGGCGGTACTTTTTTATAGGTGACGGAAGAGGAATAATGGGCGCATAATCCTACGATCCTGGCGCATAAAGGAATCTCTTCTTCAGCCAGTCCTTTTGGAAATCCGGTGCCGTTCCAGCGTTCATGGTGATATTGTATACAATTTGCGATCTTTCGCGGAATATTTTTCTGTAATGCAAAATAATAACCATAGGTGGGATGTTCCGACCACAGATTTTTCTGCTGCGGGGTAAAGTCTTTGATATTCAGCAGCATGGGCATTTCAGCCACGCCGATATTATGCATTAAGCCGCCGATTACCGCGCACACGATCTCTTCGGTATTCAGTTTCATACATCCGGCAACAAGCCCGCTTAAAACGGAAGTATATATACTGTGTTCATACAGACGTAAATTGTCGATTACCTTTAATTCCACTAAAAAAGATAAAACTTCTTCGTTTTTTGCAACTTTAACGATGATTGCCTCTAAAATACGGGCAACGGTCACAACTTCATCATTTTTATTGGCTTCCGGACGTTTCGGAGAAGTTTTGCGGAGAATCCTGATAAAATCGCTTACCAGAGATTCCGCCATCTTATCAGTCGGGGAAATAAACACGGTATCACGGTCGGCAATATCCACCTCTTCGATTTTCAAGTCTTTTAATTTTTCAATATTCTTAATACTAAGAATGGTACCGGCACTTAGAAGGCAGGTATCGTTTTCCGGAGACATGACTGCCTGTTCCAGCTTCATACCCGGTTTCACTTCTATTATGGATAATATGCTCATAAGAAAAACTCCTTAGTATGTATTGTATTAATCATCTTGGCTGTTTTACAGCGACATTAAACCTATTATACAGTTTTAAGCATATAAAATCAATGAAAAAGAGTAAAAAGTAATGCTTGAACCGGATGGTGTTTAGTGTTAAAATAATAAAAACAGAACGTAAGTTCGTATTTGCGCTGAGAAAAGCTGAAAGATATCATCAAAAGAAAGGAAAATTGCAAAATGCCCTTTTATCAGTCTGTTTTAAGGGCGGTATCACAGTCAGGCTGTGATATGCACGGGTATTATATATGTATATGCAAAGTAAAGGAATTACTCTGCTGCATACCGGAGATCTTCATCTGGGTTTCCCGTACAGCGGTTTAAAAGAAAAAGCAGCGGAACGTCAGCAGGATAATCTGGAGACCTTTCTCTATATCATTTCTCTCTGCCGGAGCCGGAATGTAGACATTCTGCTGGCAGCCGGTGATTTATTTGATACGCCGGTACCGGACAGGGAGCTGTTAAAGACAGTAAGGAAAGCGTTTGCCGACATTCCGGATACTCTGGTGGTGATCAGTCCGGGAAATCACGATTACTATGAACCGGGCGGTATTTATGATGATATAGTTGCCTGGAGTGATAACGTGTTTATTTTTCATGGTGAAATGGATCGTTTTGAATTTAACGTCAGAGGAGAAATCGTCAGGATATACGGTGCGGCTTTTACCGGGCAGTATCAGCGGGAGCCGCTGATGAAGCAGCGGAGACTGACCGGAGACGGGATTATTTCCATCGGTCTGTTTCACGGAGAACTGGGAAGCGGCGGTACGGATTCAAAGTATAACCGAATCACTCCGGGACAGATAGAAGCGAACCGGTTTTCCTATACGGCACTGGGGCATATACACGGTACGGAAGGCATTTTATATGCAGGCCGGGCGCCGTATGCATACTGCGGAAGTCCGGAGGGACACGGTTTTGATGAAACCGGCGGGAAAGGTGTCTGGCTGGGAAATATTACCGGAGAACAGTGTGATCTGGAATTTTACAGGACCTGCAAAAGACAGTATATTGTGGAAAAGGTTTGCGTTGAAGATTTTGAAAGTGCAAAACAATTGGCCGGTTACCTTCTGGATATGTTTCGGAACCGGTATGGCGGGGAATATAAAGATCATTTATATCAGTTGAGGTTTTACGGCAGTAACAGACAGGATATAGATTTGGAGCGTACCTTGTTCTGTTTGAGAGAATTATATTATATCGAGATCAAAGATGAGACAGAAATTGCTTTAAAAGGATACACCCGGGGTTTCAGGGAGAGACATTACGGAATCACGGAGGGAAATAGGACGACTGGGAAGGATTCTCTGGAAGCATATTTTGAGGAACGGATGCGGCGGCTGATAGCTGCGGAAGAAGCCGGAGAAGACCGGGATGAAATCAGGATAAGACGCTGCCGGAGAGCGTTGCAGCTTGGCATGGAAGCTGTTTTAAATGACAGAAGGAAGGGATAAGTATTGCGGATCTTGGATATACATATTGGCTGTTTTGGCGGCATTCAAAATATGAAACTCAGTTTTAAAGACGGATTTCAGATCATCTACGGTGAGAATGGGTACGGAAAATCCACGGTCATGGCTTTTATACACTTAATGCTTTACGGCAAAAATTCAAAAAGCCGTGACCTGAATCAGAATCTGAGAAAAAAATATACTCCGTATAACGGCAATAAGATGAACGGAAGTATGCGGTGGGAGATAAACGGGCATAGTATCAGAATAGACAGAGAGTTTGGGAAAACCCAGGCAAATGATGTTTTTTATGTCTTTAATGAGACTGTCGGAACGGAGCTTCTGATTCCTGCGGGAATGGAAATCGGTGAATATCTGCTGGATATGAACGAAAAAATATTTGATAAGGTTATCTTTGGGGGAAGTCCCGACGGCGATATGGGAACAGGAGCGGAAGAGATCATGTCAGAACTGGTCAATATGGGAGGTGCCGGAGATAAAGAGATATCTGTTGCGGATATTCTTGAGGATTTAAATACAGGCATGGAACAGTTAAAAAGTAAACGGGGAACATCGGGCAGTATTCCGCGTATCAGCCAGGAGATATCCCGTATGAATGAAGAGAAAGCTGCACTGGAGCAGAGGAAGAAAGAACTGGAGCAGATCCGGAGATCGGATATTTCCATGGCGGATAAAGAAAAGGCATTGCTGGTGAATCTGATCGGCCGTCTGGAAGATGAAAGATATCTGGTGCAAGGGCAGGGGAAGAAAATGGCAAAAAGAGGAAAGACAGCAGAAAACAGAGGAAATCGTGGGTTGCGTATTATATTTGCTGTTGCGTGTTTTGTGTTCGGTATGCTTCTGATCGGAAACGGAAAAGGGATTTTGGGAGACACGGGATACGGGTATGTAGCCACATTCCTGCTATTTCTGGTGGGAACCGGATTTCTGGCCGTATCCGGAAGAAAACAGTATTTGTCTGAAAACGAAGAGGATTCCGGGGGATATTCAGAAAAAATAAATGAATTATTGGATGATTTAGGGTATAATGGATATTCATCAGAGGATTTAAAAGCCCGATTATGGGAACTGGAGCATACGGAGGATGAGGATTTATCCGGGATGATAGGGCGGATCTGTCAGGAAATGGAAGATTGTCAGATTCAGCTCAAACAGCTGCGGAAGAAAAGGGAAGAACTGACGGAAGAATATGAAGCATATAAGATTGCCCTGTCTGTTATGCAGGAATGTGCAACAGAACTGCGTTCCACAGTTTCCCGGCCGTTAAACGATATGGCAGGGGAAATCTTTTTCCGGCTTACCGACGGATATTATGACGGCTTTATGGCAGACGGACAGTATCAGATCCGGGTGCGGGAGCAAAAGGATGCCCTGTACCGGGAATGGAAGAATCTGAGTACGGGAACTGCAAATCAGGCATATCTGTCGCTACGCATCGCAGTAAATGAAATATTTTCGGAACAGGAAAACATGCCTTTGCTGTTGGATGACGTGTTGTCAAATTATGACGAAAAACGGGCGGAACGGGCGATTCAGGTTTTAAAGGAAAGAGGGGGACAGGTGATACTGTTTACCTGTCATAAAAATCTTTTTCAGATTTGGATGCATTAATAATAGAAAGGAATCATATATTATGGCCGACTTATATAAAAGACTGACGGAATATTGTACTTCCGATTACTATCCCTTTCATATGCCGGGGCATAAGAGGGCAGTTTTGCAGGAAGAGAATCCCTATGTTTATGATATTACGGAGATAGAAGGTTTTGATAACCTTCATGAGCCTCAGGGAATTTTAAGAATCGCCATGGAAGAGGCGGCAGAATTTTATCAGTCGGATAAAACATATTTTCTGGTCAACGGCAGTACCGGAGGAATATTGTCGGCCATAAGCGCAGTCGCGGGGATGGGGGATGAGATCATTATTGCCAGAAATTGTCATAAGTCCGTGTACCATGCCGTGTTTCTCCGGGAGCTGAAACAGATTTATCTGCATCCGGAATATGTGAAGGAATACGGAATCTGCGGAGGCATACGGCCGGAACGTGTAAATGATACGTTGCAGGAACATCCCAATGCCAGAGCGGTGGTAATAACTTCGCCTACATATGAAGGTGTGGTATCAGATATAAAGTCGATCGCGGATATTGTTCACCGGTATGGTATTCCGTTGATCGTGGACGAAGCTCATGGTGCTCATTTCAGCATGCATGACAGAGTTCCGGTATCGGCATTGAAACTGGGAGCGGATCTGGTGATCCAGAGTCTGCATAAGACGCTGCCGGCCCTGACCCAGACGGCGCTGCTGCATGTACGGTTTCGTCAGGAACAGGGAAAGAATCTGCTTTCCCGGGAGGCAGTGGAGCAGTATCTTTCCATCTATCAGACCAGCAGTCCCTCTTATGTACTGATGGCAAGTATTGATGAATGTATCAATAAGATGAGAGATGAAGGACACCTTTTGTTTGAACCTTATGTAAGGCGGCTGGAGGCGATAAAGCAGCATGCAAAGCAGCTTACCCACTTAAAGATCATGGACCGGGAAGTGGTGGGAGAAAACGGTATTTTTGACCTGGATATTTCCAAACTGGTGATATCCTCCAGAGGTACCGGATTAACCGGTCAGCAGTTGTATGATAAATTAAACAATAAGTTTCATCTGCAGCTGGAAATGGCGGCCGGAGATTATGCGATAGCAATGACTTCGCCGATGGACAGTGAAGAAGGACTGCTGCGCCTGTTTACGGCGCTGGCTGAGGTTGACAGGGATTTACGCATCGGCGGGAAAGAATATGAATACAGGCTTCCGTTATCCAGGGCGGAAACCGTTACGGAAGCTGCGGAAAAGGATTTTATTATTCCGGATACGGTAGTGCTGACTACCATATCGGCTGCCATGAAGCAGGAGGGTGAGATGATAAAGTTTCAGAACACGGCAGGCAGGATCAGCGGTTCCTATGTCTGGCTGTATCCGCCGGGAGTGCCGGTCATCGCACCGGGAGACATGATCTCGGGAGAAATGATCGCATTGATCGATAAATACCGGACAAGCGGACTGAAGGTATATGGCCTTTCGGAAGACGGCGGCAAGATTAAAGTGATAAAAGAGAATTTTAAACGGATTAAACTCTGGAATGCCAGAATATGATCCGGCGGAACATGAGACGGCAGATCGTAAGGCTGAAAGAAAGGAATGGACGGACACATGGGCAGGATATTTTATGTCATGGGTAAAAGCGCATCGGGAAAAGATACGATTTATAACAGGCTGATGGCAGAAGAAGAAATCCGGTTTCAAACTATGGTGGGATATACTACCCGGCCGATGCGGGAACAGGAAACGGAGGGCAGAGAGTATCATTTTATAGATGAAAGGGAACTGGCGGAATTGGAACGCCAGGGGAAAGTAGTGGAAAAACGGGGATATGATACCATGTATGGAAAATGGTATTACTGTACCGTGGATGACGGCAGCATCGATTTTGACCATGAGGATTATCTGCTGATCGGAACACTGAAGGCTTATAGGGATTTATGCGGTTATTTCGGACAGGACAGACTGGTCCCCATTTATATCGAGGTGGAAGATTATGTACGTCTTACCAGAGCCATGGAGCGGGAACGGCAGCAGTCCGTACCGAAATATACGGAGATGTGCCGGAGATTCGTAGCGGATGCCGAAGATTTTTCTGAGGAGAAGATCCGTGAGGCAGGAATTGAAAAAAGATATGTAAATCTGGACTTTGATAAATGTTTTAATGAGATTAAAAAAGATATAAAAATGGTAATCTCAAGAAAATCTTAATAAAATCTTAAGTAGTTGCCTCCTTGAATCTTAAAATGTATTTCAATAAAATAGGAGCAGGAATTTTTTAAGAAAGGAGTGCAGGGAAATCCCTGTATGAAACGTGAGGTATGATTGAAGTAAGAAATTTAAAGAAAACTTACAAACCGAAAAAAGGCGTCAAAGTTCAGGCGCTGGACGGCATTGATCTGAAATTTGAAGATAAAGGTCTGGTCTTTATATTAGGTAAATCCGGCAGCGGAAAATCCACATTGCTGAATATGCTGGGAGGACTGGATAATTTTGACGAAGGGGAGATCATTATCAAAGGGAAATCTTCTAAAGATTTTACCCAGTCGGATTTTGATTCCTACCGGAATACTTTTATCGGATTTATTTTTCAGGAATACAATATCTTAAATGATTTCACTGTGGGGGCCAATATTGCGTTAGCCATGGAACTGCAGGGACATAAGGCGGAAACCAATACGTTGAATGGAATCCTTGAGGAAGTGGATCTGGCCGGTTATGCCGGAAGGAAACCAGGTGAACTGTCCGGCGGACAGAAACAGAGAGTAGCCATAGCCAGAGCGCTGATAAAGAATCCCCAGATCATCATGGCGGATGAACCTACCGGCGCATTGGATTCCAATACCGGAAAACAGGTATTTGATACGTTAAAACGATTATCAAAAGACAAACTGGTCATTGTGGTATCCCATGACCGGGATTTTGCGGAACAGTACGGAGACCGGGTCATTGAGCTGGCTGACGGAAAAGTGATCAGCGATATTAAAAAATATAAAGCAGAGGCAAAAAGCGTAAGCGGAGGCGTGGATATTATCGATGAAAAGATAATACATATCAGGCCGGGGTATCAGTTAACCGAAAAAGATATGGAACTGATCAATGATTATCTGAAAAATAACAGAGAATCAGGATCGTTTATTTCGCTGGACGGAAAGACCAATATGGAGATCAGGAAACTTGCAAGGATCGATGAAGAGGGCAGCCGGGAAAATTTTGCGGATACCTGCGAGGAAAATCTGGATATCAGGGAATACGATGCCTCGGATTTTAAAATGATCAAGTCCAGACTTCCGTTTAAGAACTCCGTGAAGATGGCTGCAGGCAGTCTGAAGAAGAAACCTTTCCGTCTGTTTATGACCATATTATTATCCATGGTGGCGTTCGTACTGTTTGGACTGACCCATACCATGATATCGTATGAGCGGTTAAAATCCAATGTGGATTCCATTATGGATTCCGGTGTGGATTATGTGTCTTTTGTAAAAAAGGAGAAACGGACTTATGGAGACCATTATTCCTATTATGAGACAACAAATCTGTCAGACAAAGATATTGATGCAATAAAGAAGGAATTTCCGGACAAGACATTTTTCGAGGTCTATCTTCCGTCGGTGGTGTCGGACGGTATCTCTTTCCGAAAGAACTTATATGATGCAAAAGAGATCGAAGAGGCAGGCTATTACTCATATTATACAATGTTTTTTACGGGCCTGGCCTCTGTCAGTGCAACGGATATTGAACAACTGGGCTATTCCCTGGAAGGAAAAATGGCGGAACATGAAAATGAAGTGGTGATTACACGGTATGCAGCAGAAACTTTTTTAAAAACCGGATATTCGAGAACGGATTCGACAGACAAAACAGAGATAGCGTCTGTTTCCGATTTGATCGGCAGAACATTAACATTGAATCTGGGATTAGGGGAAAAAGACTATACGATTACCGGAATTGCAGATACAGGTTTTGATTCGGCACGGTATGAGAAGTACAAAGAACCCCTGAAATCAGGGATGTCCATTGGTGATTATATGCTGGCCTCCGAATTGGAAGATGTGACAAAGTATAGTTACCATGCACTTTTATTTATTGATGGATCCAGTTACCGGTATATTTTGGAGAATACCGGACTCTATAATATCTATGGAAATACCTATGGGATATCCCTGTTTAAGGATATCAATGGAAATGAAGAATATCTTTCCGTTTCGGCAATGCTCTGTGACAGCAGAATACCCGTTAGTGAAAAACAGAATATCATATTATTTGATGATGACCGGGATATCAATGATTTATCTCTTTCGGAAGAGGAGATCATCCTTCCGGTTTCTGCACTGGAAGGTGAAGAGTCATTGTACGCAAAATTAAAGGAAGCCCGGAAGAATGGGAACCTGGCAGGCGTAATAAAAGATAATAAAGATGAGATTGCCGGAAAAGCCATAAAGATGATCATGTGGAGTATGTCTACGGAGGGACAGGACATCACATACTCAAAAAAGATAGCAGGAATTTATGATGATATGGAAACGGAACAAAATGCAGCGGTATTTTCCAAGTCCGTTTTTGATAAACTGGGGATTGATGAAAATGCCAGATATAAGACGGTCCTGTCAGATATGCCCGTAAAACGAAAGGATATCACGGATATCGTAAGTTATTCCATTCACAGTGATGACGGCACTAAGAGATATGACCTGATGAACAGCGTCTCATCTATGCTGGATACCGTCAGTTCCGCTATCCGTACCACGTCAAAGGTATTTTTGGTGGTAGGAATCATATTTGCAGTCTTTGCTTCCATCATGCTGATGAATTTTATTGCTACCAGCATTGCAAATAAGAAACGGGAAATCGGTATATTGAGAGCGGTGGGAGCCAGAGGTACCGACGTATTTCGTATATTTTTCCATGAGAGTCTGATGATTGCCCTTGTAAACTGGCTGATTTCAGCTTTGGCTACCGGCCTTGTGGTAACGTTTATCAACCAGATCATACGTGACAAATATAATCTGCTGGTAACCATCCTGCATTTCGGAATCATACAGATAGCAGTTATGTTACTGATCAGTCTGGGTGTTGCATTTGCTGCCAGCTTTTTACCGATATACAGGGTCTCCAGAAAAAAACCGATCGAAGCCATAAGAAAATCTTAAAAGAATCTTAACTGGTGAAATACGCAGAACCGGATCTTATCATGGAAGAATTGGTGAGAAAAATGAGGAGATATGCAGTTCCAAAGAAAACAATTCCTTATTGGATAAATTATTTAAACTGGGAAGTACAAAAGCCGTATTCGTCGGACATGATCATTTAAATGATCTGTCATTGGAATATCGGGGTGTCCGGTTTACATATGGAAAATCTATTGATTATCTGGCTTATAATGGTATTGAGTCCTCGACATATCAGAGGGGCGCTACACTGATAAAGATTCGGAAGAATTCCGAATTTGAAATCCTGCCGATCGTATTGTCGGAACTCGCTTAAATTGAGATTGAAAGGAATGTACACCATCGATTTTTTCAGGAGAATCCAACAGAGTGTACCGGATGAGATATGACAAATATACTTGTATGTGATGATGAAAAAGATATAGTAAACGCTATGAAGATTTATCTGGAGGCAGAGGATTATAATGTCTATACGGCGTTTAACGGGGAACAGGCGGTAAAGACGGTCCTGAGTGTAGAGATACATCTCATCATTATGGACATTATGATGCCGGTGATGGACGGCATACAGGCGATGACCAGGATACGGGAACAAAGCAATGTTCCCGTGATCCTTCTGACTGCCAAAGGAGAAGATTCTGATAAGGTGCTGGGATTAAACCTGGGAGCCGATGATTATGTTACCAAACCCTTTACCCCCATTGAATTAATGGCCAGGGTCCGTTCCCAGTTAAGACGCTACATGAAACTGGGAGGCACATGTGGGAACGTTTCGGTACTGACCATCGGAGATATTTCCCTGAATGACGATTCCAAGGAAGTAACGGTAGCCGGAGAACCGAAAAAACTTACGCCGACAGAATATGATATCCTGAAACTGTTTATGGAACATCCGGGAAAAGTTTTTTCAACCAGAGAGATATATTTAAACATCCGGAAAGAAGCCATGATTGGAACCGAGAGCAGTATCGCCGTTCATATCCGTCATTTACGGGAAAAGCTGGAGATCGATCCTACGGAACCACGGTATATCAAAGTGGTATGGGGACAGGGATATAAGATAGAAGGTGAAGGGAAATGAAAAGAAAAGTATTGTATCTGGGGAACGCCGTCTGCATTATACTGGCAATCCTGTCGGGGTATTGTATTTATTTCCTTTACACCCAAGGCATATATCAGAGCAGGGATTTCTATCAGAATAAAAGAGTTGTTGAAAAGTGTTATCACTACAGCTATAGTATTGAATATTATCTGAATACACAATATAAGGAATATGATGATTACGAAAAGTTTATGGAACAATTGGATCTAATACTGCTGCTTCCAGAACCATCCAATATCAGGATCGAGTTTGCAAATGAGAAAAATGAAATCATAAAGACCAATATCGGGAGGAATGAAAAAAAGCATCTGATATACGGCTGGCAGATCACGTTACAGGCAGAATCTCATCCGGAACAGAATCAGATAATTTATATGAATTTATATCTTTTGGATCCGTTATCGGAAGAAGACGAATTTTACCGGTTGCAGGAGAGGTTTCTGTTATATCAGAAGATCAGGATACCCGTTATAATATTGGAGATCATACTTGCCGGATGTATTCTGCTGCTGTCAGCAAAACAGATCCGAAGTTACAGAAGTGATTTTCCGGGCGACTTGGCATGGATGCTATGGCTGCTGACCGCATTTTTCAGCGGTATGCTTTTGTATAAAGTACCTCAGACGGATAACTATGAATTCAGGATCATCTTATCCGTACTGGCAGCCCTGATCCAATATGTTTCCGTCATAAAACTGGCGGGGCTGACGGTCTGGCAGAGAGGGGAAGGTCTGTTTGTAAAAAGGATGTTATTGACCGGATTAAATCATAAGCTGAAGATCATTATGACAGCAGGCGGTTTTGTGATTTGTCAGGGTCTTTTGTCGTTTTACGGGATCTCAGGGAGAGTGCAGCGGGTCTGGGTGTTTGTCTTTCTACAGGGATGTTTACTCATAACGGGGCTTATTCTGCTTCTGATTTGGATCGGAAGAAATAATATCCGCCTTGCAGCGGCGGTGGAACAGCAGATGAAAAGCGAACGGCTGAAGACGGAACTGATCACCAATGTATCCCATGATATTAAAACCCCGGTCACGTCCATCATTAATTATGTGGGTCTGATCAAAAAAGAGGATTTGAAAAATGAGACCCTTAAAGAATATGTGGAAGTCATAGACCGTCAATCTTTAAGACTTAAGAAACTGGTTATGGATGTGATAGAGGCTTCGAAAGCCGTAACCGGCAATATCAGTCCGGAAATGAATCCTCTGGATATCCGGGAACTTCTGAGTCAGGCGGTGGGCGAGTATGAAGAACGTCTTCAAAAAGCCCGGCTGGAAGCGGTGGTGAACACGGAGGAGGGGATTCTGAAGTCAGGAGGTTTACAGGAGGAAACCGGAGCCTGGATGGTCATGGCGGACGGAGACCGGCTTTGGCGGGTATTTGATAACCTGCTGTCCAATATCTGTAAATATAGTGTGGAGAATACAAGAGTATATATTGAGCTGCAGCGGCGGAAGGAAAATTTCATCATTCTGTTTAAGAATATTTCCAGGGACAGGCTGAATATAACGGAGGAAGAATTGTTTGAACGGTTTGTCCGGGGAGACGCCTCCAGACATACAGAGGGCAGCGGTCTGGGACTGACCATTGCAAGAAGCCTGACGGAGTTAATGGGAGGCAGGCTGGAGGTAGAGATTGAAGGAGATTTGTTCCGGGCCAGACTATCATTTAAAAAAATATGAAGGTTTAATGGCCTTTTTTATGCAAAGTTTGCCTTTGAGCGTGCAAAGTTTGCCAGACCTGTTGTCATTTGCCAGAAATGGTTATAGAATAAATTGCTATTTTCACTAAAGCGAATGAACAATAAGGAGGAACATATGAGTAAACTTTTATCAAAGACAAGCAGGAGAGACAAAGGAAAAAGGCTGACGGCAATACTACTGTGTATTGTCATCCTTATCACCGGTCTGGGTCTGGATTCCTATACCGGTGCAGCTGAGGCCGCCGGATATACCACGATCTATCTGGTAGATAATACGGAGGGACATTGGCTTGGCAACGACAATGCGGTCATGGAACTGGTGGATAATACTTATGGCCATGACCGCTATATCATGTCTGTTGTGGACAATCGGACCTGGAGCGTACGGGTACCAAAAAGTACCTATAATGTTACGTTTAACCGGCTGAATTCCGGTCGGACAACACAATGGAATTCCTGGAGTGCGGGTGGACGCGACGGATATAATACATATTATGTTTATGGACATGAGTATGGTTTCTGGGGCGGCGACAGGGACATAAATGAAGGATTCCGGGCAGGAGACATTATATATCTGGATCATTATGAATTCAGTGAATGGAAACAGGCGGATGCCCGGTTTTATATAAATTTTACGGAAGCTTCCAAGGCGGAAAACGGAGGCGGTGATATCAGTATTTCCGGCGGAGATAAAACAAATTATTCACCGGTCAGACTGATCAATGAAATCGAAGAAGATGTTTTTACCTATACGGTTACGGAAGAAGAAGCAGGCAGTACGGAATTAAGGTTCTGGCGGGGAAGTGCGGATACCCTTTGGAACTGTTCGGTGACGTTAAGTTATCAGGAATATCAGGCAGGAAATAACTGTGTTAAGGTTCAGGGGTGGGATGATACGGGATATGTATGTCCTTATGTACCGAGAAAGCAAAAGACACAGATCGATTCTATGGAATTGAAGCTTACGGGAAACAGGAAAGAGAATCGAAAGTTAACATTGGATTTAAGCGTTACCGGAGAGACGGAGCGGCTTCTGACAGACCAGACGGTTATTTCCATTGAGAAAATGGGGCTTCGAAACGAAACAGAAAACGGGGCAGAGGAGGAATATGTCAGGTTTGATGATGCCGCTGCTTTGTGGAATCACAGGGAACTGCTTTTTACAAAGGCGGGAACTTACCGGATCACTGCAGTTGTAACCGATGGGGAAGAGGAGTTTCAGACCGAAACGGAGGTTACCGTTGCAGCCGATGAAGCACCGACAGCGGGATTTTCTTTTGACAGGGAGGATTCTGTCTATATAAGAGATGGGAATGGAACGGCAGTTATTACCTTAACGGATAAATCTTTGTCCGAGGTGGGGGATACCATTATTTCCCGCATATATGATATTTATTATGATGTTGATAATGACGGTTTCTTTTCTGAGGAAGAGATACTGAAAAGTATACAGGTTCCATCTTCCGGTTTAAAGGAAACGGAAACAGTACTTCATCTGTCTTCGGTGGGAAATTATAAGGTAGTGCAGACGGTACGGGAACATTTTGATGATACGATTCCGTCGCTGATCGGGGAAAGCGCTTATCTGTCGGGAGACACAAATGGATTGCCGGAGAAGTATACAACCTTCACCATCACCAATCAGGCGCCGTCTTCTTCCATGTCCATGGAGAAAAGTAAGATTGCGGATATTATTTTTACCGTAGGAAATGTTGACAGCAGTTGTCTGGAGCAGTATGCAGCGGCAGGAGAACGGGCAAGGGAGATTCTGAAGGAACAGGGAATTCAGGCGGAAGTCAGCACCGTTTCCACCTCTGCGTTAACGGCACAGGATACCTTTGCCTGGAAGGAGTATGACCACTATAATTATAAGGATACTTATCTGCCGACTATGCCGAAGCATATTCTGTATGAAGAAAATGATATTACCATGATGGGATATTCCGTTAAGTCAATCAAGGATTTTCTCTATGTGGCAGATGAAGATGGCAGCAGAAAAGTTTTTGACTTTGATTTACAGAGAGACAGCACTAACTGGCATAGTATGGAGGGTGGCGGTTTCCTTTTTAATACCATGGTATCGGAGGAGGAAAATTATATTCAGGGGTATTGTATCCTGGTAACCCAGTCCGGTTTACAGTTGGTACAGATAAATAAAACAAATTTAGATAAATTCAGAAACGGAACTTATAACTATGTGAGTCAGACCGGTAAGCTTCTGCAGACGTTCCGCATTTCTAATCTTTATGCGGAGCATCATTTTAAAATAATCGTGGATGATCACACGGTTACGGTATTTGACGGGGATACCCTTGTCATTAATGAATTTGTACTGCCGGAACATGAGGAAAAAGCCTATGGTTACGGACCGATCATCAGTCATAAAAATCATGCCTGCAATCAGCAGTCTTATTTTACCTTTAAGAATATTGTTATGCAGACCATTCGGGGAGAAAGTCTGTCCAACGTGGTAGCGGAACATGACTGGACACCGGGAACCAATCATTATGTCATTCATTTTAGTCAGACTGCGGTTCCGGAATTTATGGATACGGACCGGATGGCGGATACGGCAGCGGCGCTGCTAGGGAAAGACGTCCGGTTCTATGGACTGGGAAATGATATTACCATGGAAGAGTATAACGGATTGCTGAATATAATGGATGGAAAAGGAACTGCCATACGCGTCGGGGATTCGGAAGGTTTGGGAGAGGAAACATCATTATCCGTACCGGAAGCGGCAGAAGAAGTTTTGCAGGCAATCATAGCGGATGTAAGATCAAAAGATTATTCCATTGGTTATACGCTGGCTGCCGATGAACAGGTGGCATATACCGGTACCTATCATGATCCGGAGGGAGACCCGGCAGGCGCGCAGGAATGGACTTATGTCCATGATGCTACCGTCTTTGGGGAACATAACGGAGAAGAGGGAGAAGTACGGCATATTCAGACAGCGGTACCGATTACCATGTTTGAACAGACAGGAGCATATGAAATCAGTCTTCGGGTAAGCGACGACCCTACCGGTGGCAATCCAGCCTTGTCATCCTTTGTTCTTTGGTCGGATCTGGATGATTATAAAAAACTGATTTTATCCCAGCACAGGCCAGAGGCGGTCGTATCTGCAATGGTGATGGAATCTGCGGGTAATAAAGATATATGTACCGTAAATGTCTGTTATGATGCATGGGATGAGGACCATCCGTCAGACAGCCGCAGGGGAATCCGGGAAGAGAAATTTTATTATAAGGAAATTCATGATACCGCATGGACGGAAGGAAAGATGCCGGCCTCGGTTCCGGCAGGAACCACGTGGCTGATAATGTATCTTGCAACGGATATTGAGGGAACCGTAAGCCGTCCGGCGCTCTGTACCGTAAAGACTTCAGAGGCCAGAACGTTTCGGGAACCGGAGGATCATACGCCGCCGGAGGTATTGTTAAGTGTCACCGCACTGGAGACGGAACCGGGAAAATCTTTCTATATCGAAGCATCTGCTACAGATGACTATGGAATTACTGATTTTACGGTTTGTATCAACGGGGAAAAGTTTGCGGATACCTATGGAAGGTATGAATACACACCCGGGGTAACCGGAGAACTGGAAATTACGGCGACTGCGGTGGATATCTGCGGAAATACCACAACGGAGACGAAAAAGGTAAGCGTACTGGATAAGAGCGATGTAACTCCGCCGGTTATAGTGATCACTTCGCCAAAAAACGGCGCCATAACCGGAAAAACGGATATTATCGGAAGTATTACGGATGATAAGGAATTGAAATCTTATGTAATTACTCAGAAATTTTGTACCGCATCAGAGAAAGAGGATTTGGACGGGGAACAGAAAGAAACCGTGCTGGCAGAAGGAAACGGGGAAATCAGGGACGGAGTGCTGGCTTCCCTGGATACGGAAGGACTGGTATGCGGTATTTATGAGATTAAGATAAGCGCCAAAGATGCGGCAGGTCTGGAAACGTCTGTTCATCTGTTTTTGACCGTTGAGGAGGATAACAGCTCTGACCGTATTCCACCGAAAGCGGAAATCAGCGATATACGGTTAAATAAGGCGGAAGATAAGTCCGCAGACAGTATTATCATCATAGGTACGGCGTCAGATGAAACAGCATTATCCGGTTATGAATTAAGAATGTATCCGGCAGAGAAATCACAGGAAGAAGCAGAACTGGTGGCTGCAGGAATTACAGCGGTGGAAAATGATTTGCTGGGAGAAATTCTGACGGAGGATTTGGAGAGCGGAAGTTATCGCCTGCTTCTGGTGGTTACGGATGCTGCCGGAAACGAAACGATCACGGAATCCGGCTTTGATTATGTAAAGAGGACTTCGGAGGAAGAAACGGAGCAGCCGGAGATCATGCAAAATACCGATACTACCGCCCCGGTGATTTCAGGGGTTCTGACTGCCGTGATCGAAAAAGAAGGATTGAAACTCGCACTGACCGGAACCATTACCGATGAAAATCTGAAGTCTTACCGGGTAACTACCTGGAAAGCGGAATCGGAAGTGACAGATCCGGACATGGTTTGTATGGCAGAAGGCAGTGAAAATATTGTTGACGGAACGATTGGAGAATATATCTGGAAAGATTATTCTGCCGGACAATATGCGGTAAGAGTGGAAGCCGAAGATATGGCAGGTAATTACCGGCGTGCTGATTATGCCGTTACCGTAACGGAAAATAAGACCATTCTGGGAGATTATCAGGGTGACAAAACCGAAGATGGAGATGGCGAAGGAGATTCGGAACAGGGAGGAAAAATTTCGCTTTTGCTCTCTACCACACTTGCAAATGCAGGGGATACGATTCAGGCATATGTGACTTATCCTCTGGGTGCAGAACAGGTGACATTGACGGCAGACGGCAGGGAAATCGCTATAAACGGAAGAACGGCGGCGGTTACCGGAACCAAAGCTGGTGAAATGGAACTGGTATTTTCTGCAGTTGTCAAGGGAGAACTTCAGACCGTTACGGAACGGGTACGGTTTTTAGATACCAGGGATCGTATACATCCGAAAGCGGTGCTGCTTACACCGGAAATTGATTCCGTAATAAAAGAAAAGACAGAGATTACCGGTACCGCATGGGATGAAACTTCTCTGGCCTATTATAAATTGGAGTATCGCATGGAGGGAAGCGAGGGTTATACAGAAATCATTACTTCCGATGAACCGGTAAAAGACGGAATCCTTGGAAGTCTGGATGCCACAAAACTTTTAAACGGCAGATATGCACTGCGGCTGACCGTTGTGGACAATGGCGGAAACCGTGTATGGGTGGAACGGGATATCAATGTGGAAGGTAATTTAAAGATCGGAGCCATGTCTTTAAGTTTTACAGATATTTCTTCCAATGTGGCAGGAGTGCCGCTGACCGTGATCCGCAGCTATGACAGCAGAAATAAACGGAGCGGGGACTTTGGATTCGGATGGAGTCTCGGACTGCAGAGTGTGACTTTAAGCGAGGCATCGGACATTACACAGGGATATGATATGATCCAGGTGGGAGAGAAGTTATCCACCGGATATTATATGACCCAGACGGAATGTCATGATGTAACTGTAACCTATGGAGACGGAACCAGCGACCGGTTCCGGTTAAAACTGTCGCCGGAACGTCAGGCATTGGTACCGATCTATGAGGTGGCAATAAGTTTTGAATGTGTTACAAATCCAAAGCTGACACTGGAACTGGACGGAGATAATCATGCCATGGTTCAGGGCGGTCAGTTGTTATTTGAAGATGAAACCATGTTTAACAGTCATTCTTACATACTGACCAGAGAAGACGGTACAAAGTTGTATCTGGATGGCAGATACGGTCTTAAGAAAATGGAGGACAGCAACGGTAATATTCTGACGATCAGCAGGAATGCATTTACCCATTCCGACGGAACCGGAGTTGTTTTTACCAGAGATACACAGGGCAGGATCACGAAGGCAGAGGAACGCAAAACACTGAAAAACGGAGAGAAAACAGTGATCCATTCGGCAGAGTACGGCTATGACAGCCGGGGAAATCTGGTGAGTGTTACGGATGATGCGGGAAGAACCGTTTCTTTTACATATGATGAGGAGCATAATCTGATTGATATCATAGACCCGTCGGGAATTGCTATGGCAAGAAATGAGTATGATGAAGAGGGCAGACTGATCGCGGTCATCGATGCGGATGGAAACCGTATGGAGTATACCCATGATATGGAGGGCAGGACAGAAACGGTCCGTGACCGTCTGGGAAATGTAACGGTTTATACTTATGATGAAAATGGAAATATCATAAAGACAGTGGATGCTTTGGGAACCGTGACCACCAATACGTTTGATGAACAGAATAATCTGCTGAGTCAGACGGATGGACTGGGGAATGTGACAAGGTATGGGTATGATGAGAAAAATAATCGTATTTCCGTTGAAAATGCACTGGGTCAGTCCATGGAGATTCATTACGGTTCTAATAATGAAATACTTTCGATTACGCAGGACAATCTGTTGTCCGCGCTGATTCATTATGATACCAACGGAAATATTACATCATCAACGGATACTGCAGGAAACATTACGGAGTATACTTATGAGAAAAACGGTAAACCAAAAAGTATTTCCGATTCCCTTGGTTCTGTTGTTACTTTTACCTATGATCAGAACGGGGAAGTTGCCACTACCACTGACGGGGAAGGCAATATCATTACCTATCTCTATGATGAAAAGGGAAATTGCACAGGAACCGAGTTTACAAAGATGACAAAAGACGGCAGTCAGACCATTCGGAATACGTATGTATATGACACTGCCGGAAATCTGACTGCAACCGTAGACAGTCAGGGGAATATTTCACATCTGGAATATGATGAAAACGGCAGGGTGCTTGCCATGACAGACGAAAACGGCAGACGTACTGCATACAGTTATGATGCTTTGGGAAATGTCAGCGCTGTCAGTTACTCCGATGGTACCACCGAAATATTTACCTATGATGCCAATGGAAATCTGCTTACTTCCACCGACCGTCAGGGGCTGGTGAAGAAATACCGGTATGACAAGCTGGGCAGAACCGTTGAAACGCTCCTGCCGGACGGAACTGCCACCAAATATGAATACGATGCCAACGGAAATCTGACGGCTAGTATAAGCGCTACCGGATGTGTTACCGCTTATAAATATGATGCTCTGGGCAGAACAACAGAGATTGCCGATGATGACGGAAATACCATTACCTATCGGTATAACAGCCTGTCCCAGATGATTTCCATGACGGATAAGCTGGGACATACCACCGGATATGAATATGATGCTGCCGGAAATCTGACAGCAGTAACGGCGCCGGATGGTTCTGTCACCCGGATGGAATATGATGCCCGTTCCCGTCTGGTAAAGGAAACCGATTCCTATGGAACCGTTACCTTGTATGGTTATGATAATGCCAACCGTCTGACTTCCGTTACGGACGGGGAAGGAAATACCACAACCTATGAATATGACAATCTTGGGGAATTGATTGCAGTTACGGATGCAAAAGGAGCCGTTATCATCTATGAGTATGACAGTTTGGGCCGGCGGATTTCCGAAACCGATGGTATGGGAAGGCTTCATACATGGGAGTATGACACTGCCGGAAATCTGGCGGCAGAGGTATCAGCTACCGGAATCCGTACCTGTCATACCTATGATGCACAGGATTTTCTGATTCGTACCGTCCGTTACCCGGCGGACTGGGAAGAGGGTTCCACAGAGCCTACGGAAACTACTGTTTATACCAGAGATTCGGCAGGGCGTCTGACGGCTGTTACGAATGCAGACGGAACCGTACACTATGTTTACGACAGTCTGGGAAGACTGGTTTCTGTTACGGATTGTAGCGGAGATACTTTGTCCTATGTTTATGATGAATACGGAAGGAAATCTTCGGTGACGGCCCGGAGTGAAGATGGTATTTATGGAAGTACCGCTTATGAATATGATAAAAACGGAAGAATGACCAGGGTCAGTGACAGTTATGGGAATACAATTATTTATTCTTACAATGTGGACGGAACCTTAAACCGGGAGTCCAGAAATAATGGTCTGACCACTGTTTATGAGTATGATGTCTGCGGTTTTATAAAAAAGATAAAAACCATTGACGCGGCAGAGCATTGTGTGACAGAATATAATTATGTCACGGGAACCAATGGGGAAGTACTGGAAATCCATGAGACAGCAGTACATGCGGAAGGGGAGCAGGAGGAAAAGACTACCCTGTACGGATATGACAGTCTGAACCGTCTGGTGTCGGAGATGATACAAAATAAAGCAGGAGCGGTAACATTTTCTTATGGATATGATAGGGTTTCCAACCGGGTATCACAGACCGTCCGCTTTGAGGGAGATGTGGAGCGGCTGCTGGATCCGGAGGCAGAGGAGGAGTTACGGGAAGGAAGTATTACCTATACTTATAATGAGCGGAACCAGCTGATAAAAGAACAACTGGAGACCACCGATGGTAACATTCATGTCACGGAATATGTTTATGACGGAGACGGGAATCTGCTGCAGGAGGTATCCGGGGACCAGATTCAGCGGTATGGGTATGATCTGTCGGGACATATGGTGTCTGCAGTGGCAGAGACCGCAGAAGGGAAAGCTGAGGAAACCTATGGATATGACTGGGAAGGCGCCCGGAACCGGAAACAGGCAGAAGGTGTGATCACCCATTATGTGAATGACAAGTCGGGTTCTTATACGCAGGTGCTGGTGGAGAAGAAGGTTTCCGATGGAAGAAATACGGAAGATGGGAAGCCGGAAGATTCGAAGGAGAATATCGTTTATTATACAAGAGGAAGACAGCTTGTGTGCCGGTCAGAGGCCGTTGAACCGGAACGGGATGCAGCCGGTGATGTCTGGTGGTATCTGTATGACGGGCATGGTAATGTGAGAAATCTTGCGGATCAGAGCGGTGGATTGACGGACAGCTATAGTTATAATGCGTATGGTATCCGGCTGGTTAAAAACGGGGATACGGAGAATATGTATTATTACTGTGGGGAGCAGATGGATGAGGCTACGGGTCTTTATTATCTGCGGGCAAGGTATATGAATCCGCTGACGGCGACGTTTACGCAGAGGGACAGTTATGAAGGAGAGCTGGAGAGTCCGCTGACACAGAACAGGTATCTGTATGCGGGGGGAAATCCGGTGATGTATTCGGATCCGAGCGGGAATGTTCTTGAAGTCTTAGCAATCCCTGGAATGATGAATGTTTTGCGCTACAGTATGATTGCAGTTGGCGGATATGCGGCGGCACAGGCAGGGACTTTGATGCTGAAGGCCATGGTGAGTATGATTGAGTT
>CAJTPF010000014.1:65881-75528 GCA_910578175.1 uncultured Lachnospiraceae bacterium | reverse complement strand
AACCCACGCGCCCTTGCGGACAAACGGTTTTCAAGACCGCCTCGTTATGACCACTTCGATACCTCTCCAAAGCGTCGCTTGCTTATTTTACCTCAAGTCAGGTAATTTGTCAAGCATTTTTTATTTTCATTTTATTCTCTTGTCTGCTGTTTTTCAGCGCGAAAAGAAGTATATCATTCTTACTTGCTATTGTCAACATTTTTTTGCAAATTTTTCAGTATAATATTTGTAATAATAAATCGACAAAAAATCCCGCTAATTAAACTCACCTTCCCCTGTTTAAAAGAATCCCTTTCATAAATATCAGATCTTCTTTTGTCGTCACTTTTATATTCTCATAACTTACTTCCACCAGGCGGATTTCATGTTTGAAATCCGGGTTCCCATACTTCTCCAGAACCATTGCATCATCCGTAACAGCCGGATGCTCCTCAAGCATCATTTTATCATAAGCTTCCTTTATTTCAGAATACCGAAATACCTGGGGCGTCTGTACCTGCCAGATCCGGCTCCGTTCCGGCGTGTCTGTAACATATTGGTCTTGATCAACAATTTTGATCGTATCTTTTACAGGCATTCCGGCTACACAGGCTTTATATATCTCCATCTGTTTCACCAGCATATCTATCTGCCCTGGCAGAATCAGTGGTCTGGCACCGTCATGAATCAGCACATTATCCGCTTCTCCCGCCTGTTTCAATGCATTGTATACCGAATGATAACGTTCTTTTCCTCCACAGACAATGCGTTTGATCTTATGAAATCCGTAATGGTTAAGAATAGTTTCTTCCACATAGTTCCGGTCCTGCTCTGAAATTACCAGTATGATTTCATCCACCGTACTGTTTTCAAACGCATTTAAAGTATAATAGATTACCGGTTTTCCCAACACGTCAATATATTGTTTCGAGATCCTGCTCCCCATCCGTGTTCCTTTGCCGGCAGCTAAAATAACTGCCACATTCCGCATATCGTTTTCACCGCCTTCTAAATTCTTTCTCCAAGTTTTAAATTCGGTACTGCATTTAAGTCATATCCGTGTGTGGTGCCTTTTATAAATTCGTAATAAGCAGCCGCACCGATCATCGCGGCGTTATCCGTACAATACACCGGTGACGGATAATAAAAATCAATTTTTTCTTTTTGACAGATTTCGGTAAATGCCTTTCTGACAGCACTGTTTGAGGCAACTCCGCCTGCAATGGCAAACTTGTTCCATCCTGTATTTTTCAGCGCCTTCATGGAATGAGCAACCAGGACATCCACTACGGCTTTTTGAAAGGATGCGGCAATATTTGCTCTGTTATACCGGATTCCTTTCATTTCACAGGAATTTATATAATTTAATACCGATGATTTTAATCCGCTGAAACTAAAATCATATTCCGCCCCCGCAATAGCGGCTCTCGGAAATTCTATAGCTTCAGGATCTCCTTCCTTTGCCAGTTTATCTATTTTGGGTCCTCCCGGATATCCCAGACCAATCGCTCTGGCCACCTTGTCAAATGCTTCACCTGCCGCATCATCCCTGGTACGTCCAATCACTTCATATTCGCCATAATCCTTTACCAGTACAAGATGCGTATGACCTCCGGATACAACCAGACAGACGAACGGTGGTTCCAGATCTTTGTTTTCTATATAATTCGCAGAAATATGTCCCTCAATATGATGAACTCCCACCAGAGGCTTGTCCAGTGCAAAAGCCAGCGCCTTTGCTTCGGCAACTCCCACCAGTAATGCCCCCACCAGTCCAGGACCATAAGTCACTCCAATCGCATCCAGGTCTTCAAATGTTATATCCGCCTCCTTTAAAGCCTGACGGATTACCGGATTTATATTTTCTATATGTTTTCTGGACGCAATTTCCGGCACAACTCCTCCATAAAGAGTATGAATCTCTATCTGTGTAGAAATGACATTTGATAAGACCTCCCTGCCATTTCTGACAACGGAGGCCGCAGTTTCATCACATGAGCTTTCAATTGCTAAAATTATTTTTGAATCACTCTTATTCATCGTTCTCTTTTTCTGCAAGCGACCAATATAAAATCTTCCATCGGCCTGCTTCATCCTTTCTCAATGTAAATCGTTGTATGGTTCTGGATGTCCCGGCGTTGCTCTTTGTATAATAAATACAGTCTAACATAGCATATTGCTTTCCCTCGAGGTTTTTATATTGAACATCATAGCTGTTGGCAAGGATAAATGAAGATATTGTTTTCTTTTCTGATCGATATGTAGAAATATCTTCTTTCAGGTTATTATAATAAACATCAAACGGATTGCGCTCCAACAGTTCTTCGTCCATAAGATTCTGCACCATTTTTGCCAGTTCCGTCAGTTCTTCTTCCGAAAGCTTTGTACCATAAAAACAGGTAATGATCCGGTTATAGGTCCGGATCACCTCCCTCGGCGTATCCGGATATGATTTATCCAGATCCTTGCTGAGAAGTTTGGCTACTTCTGAAATATCCACATTGGTATTTCCCTTTTTTGCACTGCTTTTGGTCGTGGTGTAGAAATAAAACAAAATACCGATGCCGGCCAATATCAGAAGAATAATTAGTGTTCTATATTTTTTCAGCCCTTTTTCTTTTGATTCTTTTTTCACACTAATCCCTCCCTTTCCTACAATATGGTTAAATAAACTTAATCATCTTCAAAAGCAATCTCAATGCTCTTTCCGTCTTTCCCCGGAAATGCGTCCGGAAAAATCTTTTTTACATCACCCATATATTCTTCCGGCCGGATCAGTGACGGACTATAATGCGTCAGCCACATCTGCTTTGGAGCTGCTTCTTTTGCCAAACGTGCCGCTTCATAAAACGTCATGTGCTTATACTCTTTTGCTTTGGCTTCTTTTCCTTTTTCCCCATACATACCTTCACAAATAAATAAGTCCGCGCCTTTTGCATTCTCCGAAATACTCGGAACAGGTCTGGTATCCGTACAGTAAGTAACTTTTATACCCTTCCTTTCAGGTCCTAAAACCATATCCGGCGTAAATCTTTCATCACCTGCCTCTATTGTTTCCCCTTTCTGTAAAAGATTCCAGTATTCCTTTGGTATATGCAGTTCATTGGCACGCTCGACAGAAAATTTCCCTTTTCTTTTTATCTCTAAGGTATAACCATAGCATATAACGTTATGATTTACCCGAAAAGCGGTAATACAATATCCGTTGATCTCAATCTGCTGCTGATGTTCATGCAGTTCAATAAAACGTATCTCAAAAGGAAGCTCCGGCGCTATCATCCGGATTGCATTCACCACACGCTCAACGCCTTTGGGCCCTATGATTGTCAGAGGTTCCGTCCTCTCTGCATTACCCATGGTAAGCAAGAGGCCCGGCAGACCGCTGATGTGGTCCGCATGAAAATGAGTGAAACAAATCACATCTATGGGTTTAAAACTCCACCCCTTCTCTTTAATGGCAATCTGTGTTCCTTCTCCGCAATCGATCAAAAGACTGCTGCCATTATATCTGGCCATCAGTGCGGTAAGCCATCTTTTAGGAAGAGGCATCATTCCTCCGGTTCCCAATAAACATATATCTAGCATAATCAACCTCATTTCCAGCTTCACATTTTTCTATCATTCTTTATTCTTTTTCTTATTTTAACATATTTTGTTAAAAATTTAAATATTCTATTTTTATAATAATTCCCTGTTTTCTTTAATATCAACCGGGATTTTAAATTGTTTCACAAAAGAATCATAACATTTTTCGCATATATCAAAAGAATGAATCTCTCCATCCTTTCCCGAAAAATATCCCCAGCTGCAGTCCACCGAACAGGCTCCTTCCGTCACTATCCCCTTCTCCGTTTTTATGTCGGTTCCGCAAATATTACATTTCATCTTTATGATTTTGTTTTTTTGTGTCAGACTGTATTTTCTCATCTTATCTCCATTCCCTCTGTTTTGTATATTATTTTGTTTATCATGCAGCTGAACTGCACTGCATATATGATTAAATATTATACAGTCTTTCAAAGGGATATCCTAGTGGAAATTGATGTTAACGGTTACTTTCTTTTCCACATGATAAACGCATCTTCCCTGGGTGATTCATAGAAATTCTTTCTCTCTCCTTCAACCCGAAAACCTGCCTGTTCGTATAAATGTATGGCAGGGCCGTTGCTTTTCCGTACTTCCAGCGTCATCGCCTGATAACCGCCTTTGAAGATCCGGTCCGCCGCCTCCATAAGAAGTTTTGTTCCATACCCCTTTCCCCTGAAAGATTCCAAAACGGCTATATTGGTTATATCTGCTTCATCCATGATCAGATACATCCCTATATATCCAATGATCTCCTGTTTTTCCTCATATACCAGAAAAAGAGAATCCGGATTATCAATTTCCTGTTCCAGCGAGCGTTCCGACCATGGCTGCGAAAAACATTCCTGTTCCAATCGTGCTACGGATTTTATATCTCTACACTCCATTTTTCTTATCACGGTTCATACGCTCTCTTTCAGCCTGGGATATACGCAGGTAATTCGGTACATGACGATCAGAAGACTCCGTCCTGCCTTCTTCAAAGTAACTCAGTCCTAAAACCGCAATGGAAGATGCTCTCTGGCGGTTCATGTTAACAGGTGCATAACTATGTTCAACATTCAGCTTTTCATCCAGTATATCCCTGTAGACCGGTGTCCCGTCTCCCAGAAAGATGACAGGATGTCCCTTCTCATTTAACAGCTCGACCAATTCTTCCACTGCAATGGCACATTGCTCCATTACCGTGGTCTGCCGGCCGTTGGTATTCGTAAATATTCCGGTATAAACCTGATTCCTCCTGGCATCCATGACCGGACAGATATACCGGTCGGTGAACTGAATATTACAGGCCAGTCCCTCTATGGTAGGTACACCGATCAACGGCTTGTTCCAGGCCAGCCCCAGCCCTTTTGCAGTTGCCGATCCGATACGCAGTCCGGTAAACGATCCCGGACCGGCAGATACGGCGATCGCATCAATCTCAGTTTTATCGGTTTCCGTGATCCTAAATATCTCATCGATCATTGGCAGCAGCGTCTGGGAATGTGTTTTTTTCTGATTCGTCGTATATTCGGCAATCACTCTGTCTTCATCCGCCAATGCCACACTCGCCACAAGAGACGAGCTTTCTATTGCTAAAATCATTTTTTTGACCGTTCCTTTTCTAAAAATTTATGTCACGATTATCTTTCTATAGTCATAGCTTTTATTCAATGCTTTTTCAATCCTGACATTTTTCCTGTCGGCCGGAAGTATCTCCCGAATCCGTTCTGCCCATTCGATCAGACATACTCCTTCTCCGAAAAGATAATCGTCATATCCGATTTCTTCCATCTCGGCTGCATCTCCCAGCCGGTAAACATCAAAATGATACAACGGTATTTTTCCTGATTCGTAAGTTTGCAAAATGGTAAATGTCGGACTGTTGATATCCTCGGTTATCCCCAATCCGCAGCCAAACCCCTGGGAAAATACTGTTTTTCCAACTCCCAGGTCACCGGAAAGGCAATATATTTCGCCTGACTTTGCCTGCTGTCCCAACTGCCTGGCTATTTTAAATGTTTCTTCCGGAGAATTACTCTCAAAAATCATATCACTCATCCTTTCCGCATCTATGAATTGAAATAAAGATTACATTTTAAATTTATAACAGGAAGTATTCTTTTCCATTAAATTTTTCAAATCCTGATACCGGTCTCCGATATCTTTCTTTGGCAAAATGTATGCCCGGACAGGCGATAAATATATTATAACTAATTTTTTTGTACTGATGACTTTCATCACATCCTGCCAGTCATTATGTGCCTTTTCATCATTCTGACGGATCTCTATTCCGTTTTCATCAAATCCATAGGACAGCGGAACCGTAAAATTCTTTTTCACCTGCCGCTTCGACCGGAAATAATATTCGACCGGTTCTATGACAGTAAACATCAGTGCAAAAAAAAGCATTAATGCTTTTTGCCATCCGCTGAACTGATTCCAGTAAAATACCAGCCCCGCCGCCGATGCCAGACTGAATAAAACCGCAATCACTCCGCGGATGGTTTTGTAATTGTTATTCATTGTAAATTCAAACATTTCGGAAATACCGATTTCCGTTTTGATTTCTATCTTATTCATGGCTGTTTTATTTCCTCTCTTCAGCAAACTCGCATAAGCGTGTATGAAACATACGGTTTTTCTCTGCTGACATTATATCATACTGAATTTAATAAGTGAAGCAGAATAAAAACAGGGATACGCTTTCGCGCCTCCCTGTTATGTATCCGCTAAATATAATGGGTTAAGATCTCTGCTTAATAAAAACCGCGGAACAAGTTTTCAAACTCATCTGTCAATGCACAGTTATATGCACAAATTGTGGCATTTGGAATAATGGCAAATACTAATGCAATTCCTGAAACTATGATAGCGATGATCGCCATCATACCCAATTTCTGTCCCTGTTCCTTTGATAAAAACGCTATTATTCCGCCTGCAACCGCAAGGATAGCCGCAATGATAACACCGATGACCCAAAGGGATAATGTAAAACCGTCTCCAGATTCAATCGATGCCTTCGGACTTCTGGCACAGGTCACAATATTAAAAACAAAAGTTAATAAGCAGCCCAGACAGGCACAGGCAAGCCCTATAATTTCAAACATTTTCTTTGTAGACATCGGTCCGTTGCCATTAAATAAATTACCATCCATAAAATATCCTCCTTTGATAAATATCTTCTCATTTCAATTCCATGTCAAATAATAACATATTTTCTATTTTTTTACAATCATTTCTTTTACCTATCATCCGCTCTTTTATGACAGATTTTTATTCACGAATGTAAACGCCCGAATTGACAATGTGATCCTCAGTAACCTATAATAGAAACGATGATTTTCTATTATAAGATGGAGGTATTATTTTGACTAGCAATATTATAACAACACTGGCAAACGAGCTAAATGTCAAGACCTGGCAGATCGAAGCCACTATCCGACTGATCGACGAAGGAAATACGATTCCTTTTATCGCCCGTTACCGTAAAGAAGCCACCGGTTCCCTGAATGATGAAACCCTGCGTCTTCTGGATGACCGTCTGGCCTACTTAAGAAATCTGGACGAAAGAAAAAATCAGGTTATTGCCGCAATAGAAGAACAGGGAAAACTAACGGATGAGTTAAGAAAGAAAATCGAAGAATCGTCCACATTGGTCGCCGTTGAAGATTTATACCTGCCTTACCGGCCGAAGAAGCGTACCAGAGCCACCATTGCCAAAGAAAAAGGACTGGAGCCGCTGGCCGATTATATTTTTGCACAGGAAAGAGGCTGCTCCGTTCGGACGGAAGCCGAAAAATACATAAATATTGATAAAGAAGTCGTATCCGCACAGGATGCCATCACCGGAGCCATGGACATTCTTGCAGAACGTATTTCCGATAATGCCGCCTTTCGCTCATATATCCGGACATTTACATTTAATAACGGTAAAATCCTATCGTCTGCAAAAGACAAAGAAACGGAGTCTGTATATGAGATGTATTATGAATTTGAAGAAGCCGTAAAAAAAATAGCGGGACACAGGATTCTTGCCATTAACCGCGGAGAGAAAGAAAAATTTCTATCGGTTAAAATCGATGTTTCGGAGGATGATATTGTTTCTTATCTGGTTCAAAAAAATATTAAACATACAAATACAGAGGCGGATGAGATTATTTCTGAAGCTGTTAAGGACAGTTATAAACGTCTGATCGCTCCTGCCATTGAACGGGATATCCGGAATGAACTGACCGAAAACGCTGAGGACAGTGCCATAAAAGTATTTGGCAGGAACCTAACGCAGCTTCTCATGCAGCCTCCCATTACAGGACAGGTCGTTTTAGGCTGGGACCCGGCTTTTCGGACAGGCTGTAAACTGGCGGTTGTGGATTCCACCGGAAAAGTTCTGGATACGGTCGTAATTTATCCCACGGCCCCTCAGAATAAAGTGGAAGAAGCTAAGAAAACGGTATTAAATCTTATTAATAAATATGATATTTCACTGATTTCCGTAGGAAACGGTACTGCCTCCAGGGAATCCGAAATGGTGATCGTAGACATTATCAAAGAATCCAAAAAGAGAATATCTTATGTTATCGTAAACGAAGCCGGCGCATCGGTTTATTCTGCCAGCAAACTTGCTACGGAAGAATTTCCGAATTTTGATGTTGGACAGCGGAGCGCTACATCCATTGCCCGGCGTATTCAGGACCCTTTGGCGGAATTGGTTAAGATAGACCCGAAATCCATTGGCGTCGGACAGTATCAGCATGATATGAACCAGAAAAAATTAACCGAAGCGCTGAATGGTGTCGTGGAAGACTGTGTAAATCGTGTAGGGGTGGATTTAAATACAGCCTCCGCCAGTCTGCTGGAATATATCTCCGGCATTTCTAAAACCATTGCCAGAAATATTGTAAAATACCGGGAAGAAAACGGAAAATTTACCAGCCGGAAACAATTATTAAAGGTTGAAAAACTTGGCCCAAAGGCATTTCTCCAATGTGCCGGTTTTATGAGGATCACCGGCGGTGATAATCCGCTGGATGCAACCAGCGTTCATCCCGAATCCTATGATGCCGCCGTTTCCCTGCTCCGGACACTCGGGTTTAAACTGGAAGATTTAAAAAATTCCAAAGTCACCGGATTAAAACAGATGATAAAGGATTTCAAAAAAACTGCCGCAGAATTGGGAATCGGTGAAATCACTTTACATGATATCATCAGCGAAATCGAAAAACCGGGCAGGGATCCCCGGGAGGAAATGCCGAAGCCAATATTAAGAACCGATGTCCTGGAAATGAAAGACCTGACTCCGGGCATGACTCTCAAAGGAACCGTCCGAAATGTTATCGATTTCGGCGTTTTTGTAGATATCGGTGTTCACCAGGACGGACTGGTACATATATCGCAGATCACGGAACGCTATATTAAGCACCCGCTGGATGCAGTCAGTGTGGGCGATATCGTCGACGTAAAAGTAATGAGTGTTGACGTGTCGAAAAAAAGGATTCAACTGACAATGAAACTTTAAGATATGATCATTCTATAAAAAAGCAGTTAGCCGCATTTAACGGTTAACTGCTTTTTTATATTTTTATTTAAATAAGTGATTGATGATCGTATGTCCCTCGGCAATAAAAATGCCCGAATCCTTCGCATCTTTTTCATTATAATCATATGCTTTATCCTGTTCCTCGGTACTGTCATACAGCATATACGGCACCGGATCGCTGGTATGGGTCCTGACACAGACCGGTGTGGGATGATCCGGAAGTACCAGCATACGAAACGGTTCTCCCGAATTCTTCAGTGCTTCATAAAGCGGCTTTATCACCCGTTGATCCAGATACTGGATTGCCTGGACTTTTCGTTCTGCACTGCCCTGGTGTCCCATTTCGTCCGGCGCTTCCACATGCACATATACAAAGTCATATCCTTCCTTCAAAAGAACATCTGCTGCTGCCCGGGCTTTCCCTTCATAGTTGGTATGAAGGGTTCCGTCTGCACCTTCCACCTCGATGACTTTCATTTTTGCTCCCACCGCAATTCCTTTCAGCAAATCTACGGCTGAGATCATCGCACCTTTTTTATGGTTTTTTTCTTCAAAAGAAGTA
>CAJTPF010000014.1:0-65871 GCA_910578175.1 uncultured Lachnospiraceae bacterium | reverse complement strand
TTGTACCGGCTCCCCAGAACCATATGGAATTAGCCGGGTTCAGACCCTTTTCCATTCTCGCTTTATTAAGCGGATGGTTCGCCAGAATATCATAACTTTTTTTCATCATTTCCCGAAGCTCAGGCTGTTCCGGAAGATATTCACCAATCACACGGCCCAGCACATCATGAGGCGGCGTCATCTCCGTTACCTGTCCGTTATCCCATATGGTCAGATGTCTGTAGCTGGTGCCCGTATAATATTTAAACACATCGTCTTCCAGTTCTTTTTTAACAGCCTCTAAAAGCACTGCTGCATCTTCCGTGGAAATTTCTCCGGAACTATGGTCAATGATCGTTTTTTCTTCATAGGGTTTATCATCATAAGATACAGTTACAATATTGCAGCGGATCGCCACATCCGTATCTTTCATATCCACTCCGATACTGAGCGCTTCCAACGGGGAGCGTCCGGTATAATATTTTTTCGGATCATATCCGATCACCGACAGATTAGCGGTATCGCTACCCGGTTTCATTCCATCGGGAATGGTATGTACCAGTCCTACTTCCGATAATTTTGAAAGTTTATCCATCATCGGTGTTTCCGCATACTCCAGCGGAGTTTTATTTCCTAATGCTTCTATCGGCCGGTCCGCCATTCCGTCGCCAAGTACAACTACATATTTCATATAAATCAATTCCTTTACCTGTTTAAATTCTAATCTTCCATTCGGATTCTTGTAATAACGCCTTCCACTTTCTTTGAAGCCTCTTCGTATTTTTCTTCCGTAATCACTTCTGTTACAAATCCAAATTCATTTTCCACGCCTTCAGCCAAAACCACTTCCACTTTACCAAATGCTGCTTCTACCGCCTGCAGTTTATCTTCCACACTACCGCTTACCCTGACAAAGAATTTCTTTGCAGAAAGTCTGATATCCGTTAATTCCAGTTTCTTACTGCTCCAGAATGACATTATGTTTGTATTCAGATGTTTGACGGCATCTACAATATCGGACACAACTGCGCTGGCAGTCGGTAATTTTCCGGCTCCACTTCCATAAAACATAACGTCTCCCAGTACGTTTCCATTTACAAGGATTCCGTTAAATACGCCGTTTACACTGAACAGCGGATGCTCGCTGTCGATCATGACCGGCGCTACATAAGCATAGAATTTATCTTCCACTTTATTGGCATTTCCAAATAATTTAATGGAGCGTCCCATTTTATTTGCATATTTAAAGTCCACATCCGTAATTTTTGTTATACCTTCGGTATAAATTTCTTCAAAGTCCACGTTGTATCCATATGCAAGCGAGGCCAAAATGGCAATTTTTCTGCAGGCATCAAATCCGTCTACGTCTGCGGAAGGATTTCTCTCTGCATAACCCAGATCCTGAGCCTCTTTTAATACGGTATCAAAATCAAGACCCTCTTTGCTCATCTTTGTTAAAATATAATTTGTGGTTCCGTTCAAAATACCGGTAATGTGTGTAATCTCATCTGCCGTCAGCGACTGGTTCAACGGCCGGATAATCGGTATTCCGCCGCCTACACTGGCTTCAAACAAAAAGTTTCTATTGTGCTTTCTGGCTATCTCCAGCAGTTCCGGACCGTGTTTTGCCACCAGTTCCTTATTGGACGTACAGACACTTTTTCCTTTTTCAAGGGCGGACTTTACAAATGTATAGGCTGGTTCCACCCCTCCCAGTACTTCAGCGATCACTTCAACTTCCGGATCGTTTAAGATTATATTATAATCATGTACCAGTATATCCATTACCGGGTCTCCCGGAAATTCCCTTAAATCCAATACATATTTCACATGTATATCATTTCCTGCTTTTTTATTAATACTTTCCTGATTCGTATTAAATACTTCCACTATTCCCGAACCTACCGTACCATATCCTAATACTGCTACATTAATCATTACTTTTACCTCACCGCGTTTCCCGGTTTCCTTTCCATAAATATTTCATTCTCTTGCTAAGATCTTCAAATAATGAATTCCTTTTTTGGTTTCAATTTCTTCTATTAATTCCGAAACATTTTTTGCATTCGGCGGTATTTCAATGCTCAGTGTCAGGGAAGCTACTCCGTTAATGGGAATCGTCTGATGGATCGTCAGAATATTCGCATCATAATTTGCAATGATCCCAAGCACCAGAGACAGCAGTCCGGGCTCATCATCCATCTGCAGGACAAAGGTAATCGTTTTGCCCCTGGCATTGTCATGGAACGGAAAAATATCATCTTTATATTTGTAAAATGAACTTCTGCTGAGCCCCACCTGATCCGTTGCTTCCTGAATGGAAATTGCCTTTTCGGATTCCAGCAGCCGCTTTGCTTCTACTACTTTTAAGAGTACTTCCGGAACAGCTTTTTTTTTCAGCACATAATATTTTCCGCTATCGCTAAACTCCTTTTCACCCTGCACGTTTCCATAACCTTTCTTCATTATTTGTATGTGTGTTTCATATGTATGTCTGACAAACACAGTTGTTTTCCATGCAAAGAATTTTATCACAATAAAAGAAAATGTGCAAGCACAACTTCAATATAAAAAAGACTGCTATATTTTCAGCTTGTACCTGCAAATATAACAGTCCCGCCATCTAGGCCATTTCCTGCACCATTTCCGATAGTTCCTGCATTTCCATATCCGACATCAGATTATAGATATCTATGATTATGACAATTCGTCCGTTACCGGAAATAATCTTTTCCGCATATTTTGTTTCTTTAGATTTAATGATGATGGGAACATCAAAAATCATTTCCTCCGATATATTCTGTATCTCATCCACTTTGTCTACTTCAAGTGCAAGAAGCATATCATCCACCTTTACGATTATAAACTGGTTCTCCTCTGATTCATTCATCGGCTCTAAATTAAATTTTTCCCGCAGACTGTATACAGGAATCACATCACCTCTCAGATTGATGATTCCTTTAATATTCGGATTGGAATTCGGTATCGACACTACCTGTATCATCTTCTCAATTCCTCTGACTAAATTAATATCCACTCCATAATATTCATTTCCAACTTTAAAAACTACCGGCTTAAATTCTGTCATACTAAATACCTTTCCTTTCCAACTTTTTACTGCGATTTATTCAGACTACACCACTTAAGATATGCACTTATGAAAGGTTCTAATTCCCCATCCAGGACGGCTGACACATTTCCACTCTCAAAATTGGTTCTATGATCTTTTACCATCGTATAGGGCTGCATAACATAAGAACGAATCTGATTGCCAAAATTAATATCTTTTACTTCTCCGCGTATATCCGAAACCTTCTCTGCATTTTCTGCTTTTTTTAATAAATACAGTTTTGCCTTCAGCATCTGCATAGCCTTGTCTTTATTCTGAAACTGCGAACGTTCATTCTGACACTGAACGACAATCCCGGTAGGAATATGGGTGATCCGGATTGCCGAAGAGGTTTTATTAATATGCTGTCCGCCTGCGCCGCTGCTTCGATAGGTATCGATTCTAAGCTCATCATCGTTAATCTCAATATCGATGTCATCTTCAATCTCCGGCATGACATCACAGGAGGCAAAAGATGTCTGTCGTTTTCCTGCTGCATTAAAAGGCGAGATCCGCACCAAACGGTGAACTCCTTTTTCGGATTTCAGATATCCGTATGCGTTTTCACCATTGATCTGAAGAGTAACCGACTTTAACCCTGCTTCATCTCCATCCAGAAAATCCAGAATTTCCACGGAAAATCCCATCTTATCCGCAAATCTCTGATACATACGGGATAACATACCGGTCCAGTCACAGGATTCCGTACCTCCTGCCCCTGCATGAAGCGTTAGTATCGCGTTATTTCTGTCATAATCTCCGGAAAGCAGCGTACTTACTTTTAATGTTTCGAAGGACGCAGAAAAATCATTCATCATGGCTGTGATTTCATCCAGTATACTTTCATCATTTTCTTCATATCCCATCTGTATCAGTGTCTCAATATCCTCATACTGGCTTTCAAGACTGCCAAACTTCTCTATAACGTCTTTTAATCTCTTTAATTCCCCAACAAACACCCGGGCCTTCTCCGGCTCGTTCCAGATATCCGGCGATTCTAAATTTCTTTCTATTTCAATGATCCTGTCCTGTTTATTTGCCAGGTCAAAGTGAATCCCTCAATTCCTTAAGCGGTTCCGTATACCGGGACAGATTGTATTTAAACTGATCTAATTCAACCACGCTTATCACTTCCTTCCGCAACATTGCTTATATTTTTTTCCGCTTCCGCATGGACACGGAGCATTCGGATAAACTTTTTCCGATTCTCTTCTCTTTGGTCCTCTTACGGCAGAATCATCTTTATTGGTTCCTGTTACTTTCGCAACCTGTTCTCTCTCCACCTTCTGTTCCACTCTGACATGTAGCAGAAGTTTTACAGTGTCTTCCCGTATGGCGGCGGTCATGGCATCAAACATATCATATCCGCTCATCTTGTATTCCACAAGCGGGTCTCTCTGTCCGTAAGCCTGAAGACCGATTCCCTGCCTTAACTGGTCCATATCATCAATATGATCCATCCATTTCCTGTCAATCACTTTCAGAAGAATGACACGTTCCAGTTCCCTGACCTGTTCCGGCTGCGGAAACTCCGCTTCTTTTGCCTCATACAGCTTTACTGCCGTTTCTTTCAGCATTTGCTTCAAATCTGCTTTTTTAAATTTTTCCTGCTGTTCTCCGCTCAGGCTCACCGGCTCAATCGGAAAAATAGGCAACAGAAGCTGGTTCAGTTCCAGCATGTCCCATTCAGCCGGACTCTGGTCTTCCGATATACAGACATCCACAATATTATCCACGGTATCCGTAATCATCTTATATATGGAATCCCTCATGTTCTCACCATCCAGAACACGTCTTCTTTCCCCATAGATGATCTCTCTCTGTTCGTTCATTACCTGATCGTATTCCAACAGATTCTTTCTGATACCATAGTTATTTCCTTCTATTTTCTTCTGCGCCTTTTCAATGGTATTGGATAACAGCTTATGCTCAATCGGATCATCTTCTTCAAGACCCATTGCACCGAAAATAGACATCATCCTCTCCGAACCGAATAAACGCATGAGATCGTCTTCCAGCGAAATGAAAAACCTGGATTCACCCACATCACCCTGACGGCCGGAACGACCGCGGAGCTGATTGTCAATACGCCGGGATTCATGACGCTCCGTACCGATGATCTTCAGACCGCCGGCAGCACGGGCCTCATCGTCCAGCTTAATATCCGTACCACGACCTGCCATATTGGTGGCAATGGTAACAGCTCCATGCTTACCGGCTTCCGCTACGATTTCCGCCTCCAGTTCATGGAACTTGGCATTTAACACTTTATGCGGGATTCCCTCTCTTTTTAACATCGCGCTTAGTTCTTCGGATGCCTCTATGGTTATGGTACCCACCAGAATCGGCTGACCCGATGCATGGGCCCGGGCTATCTCTCTTACGATCGCTTTTAATTTGCCCTTTCTGGTCTTATAAACCGAATCCTGCAGATCCATTCTGGCAATCGGCCGGTGCGTAGGTATTTCAACAACGTCCATTCCGTAAATATTCCTGAATTCCATTTCCTCCGTCAGTGCGGTACCGGTCATGCCGGCTTTTTTCTCATACTTATTAAAGAAATTCTGGAACGTGATAGTTGCCAGAGTCTTGCTTTCTCTCTTTACCTTAACGTGTTCTTTGGCTTCAATGGCCTGATGAAGGCCGTCGGAATAGCGTCTGCCCGGCATGATACGTCCGGTAAATTCATCTACGATCAATACCTGGTCATCTTTTACCACATAATCCTGGTCGCGGAACATAAGGTTGTGCGCCCTCAATGCCAGTATGATGTTATGCTGGATCTCAAGATTTTCGGGATCTGCCAGATTTTCAATATGGAAGAACTGTTCAACCTTTTTAACACCTTCAGCCGTCAGGTTTACCACTTTGTCCTTCTCATTGACAATGAAGTCTCCGCTTTCTTCTATCTCTTCTTTCATAATGGCCGCCATCTTGGTAAGTTCGCCGCTTTCGGATCCCTTTACCAGTTGTCTGGCCAGTATATCGCACATTTCATAAAGTTTTGTAGACTTTCCGCTCTGTCCCGAAATGATCAGCGGTGTTCTCGCCTCATCGATCAGCACCGAGTCAACCTCATCCACAATAGCAAAGTGCAGTCCTCTCTGTACAAGCTGCTCTTTATAGATTACCATGTTGTCTCTTAAATAGTCAAATCCCAATTCGTTATTCGTAATATATGTGATATCACAGTTATAGGCTTCCCGTCTTTCATCGTTATCCATGCTGTTCAACACAACACCCACCGTTAATCCCAGGAATCTATGTACCTGTCCCATCCATTCGGCATCACGGTGTGCCAGATAATCATTTACCGTTACTACATGCACTCCTTTTCCTTCCAGTGCATTCAGATATGCAGGAAGCAGACAGGTCTGCGTTTTACCTTCACCGGTCTTCATTTCCGCAATCCTTCCCTGATGAAGAATGATCCCTCCCATAAGCTGTACTTCATAATGCTCTGTATTTAATACTCTTCTCGCCGCTTCCCTGACAACCGCAAATGCCTCCGGCAGTAAATCATCCAAAGTTTCACCGTCTGTCAGCCGCTTTTTAAATTCCTTGGTCTTATCTTTTAATCCTTCATCCGATAATCCGGTCATCTGTTCCCTTAAATTAACAATTTTTGCCACGATCGGCTGAATTCTCTTTATCTCTCTTTCACTATGTGTTCCAAAAATTTTAGATGCTAAGCCCATTACTTATCTCCTATATCTGGTTATAGTTTATTTTATGTCTATCAATTCAGAACTACATCCTTATCTTCAGGATAAAACTGTCCAATTTAATAGTTTACATATAGATGTTATTGTAACACCCTTTCTTCAATTATTCAAGTCTAAAGCCGCTTTGACAAAACATTTTATCTTCCAGAAACAAAAAGGGTAATGCATGAAATCATGCATTACCCTGATATCTTAAATATGGTTGTCCAGCCGTTTTTAGAACTCCGGCTCAATTAAGCCGTATGTATTTCCTTTTCTCTTATATACCACATTCACTTCGTCTGTTTCTGAGTTGGAAAATACATAAAAATTATGTCCCAGCAGTTCCATCTGAATACATGCTTCTTCCGGATCCATCGGCTTGATTCCGAATTTCTTGGTTCTGATGATCTTTACGGTATCGTCTTCATCATAATCCTTCTCAATGTACTCATTACTGAAAACTTCTCTTGCCTGCTGTTTCTCAATTATTTTATTCTTATATTTTTTTAACTGTCTCTCGATAATTTCTTCTACAAGGTCAATTGATACATACATATCACTGCTCACCTGTTCGGATCGGATTATATTTCCCTTGACAGGAATGGTAACCTCTATCTTCTGTCTGTCCTTCTCTACACTGAGCGTAACGATCGCTTCCGTATCAGGACTGAAATAGCGCTCTAATTTACCAATCTTCTCCTGTACTGCTGCTCTTAATCCCTCTGTAACATCAATGTTTCTTCCTGTGATTACGAATCTCATGCTGTCCATCTCCTTTTCCCTTTATTGAGAAATCAACGCCAATGCCTGTCCCACAGACACCGGTATATATTTCCCGGGGCAACTGCGAAAATAAGATTTCCCCATTGCATAAATAAACTGAACCTTCTAAAACAATTTATTCATGTATCCATTATACCATAATTACAGATTATTTCAAGAAAAAAGGGGGGGCTTTTTGTCAAGCAGTTTTGACAAAATTCTATCGATTTATAAGATTCTAACAAAACGCATGTTTGTGGATAACTTTTCCAAATTACTACTTATGTACTTCACATTTTTTGTGGATAAAGTGGATAACTTCGTGGATAACTTAATAAAGTAGATTTAAAACGTAAAAAATACGTGGAATCCTTTAAAAGTTATCCACAGGAAAATAGTGTATTTATCAAATTTGGAGGATATATTAATGTATTATTTCAATTGGTTTTTGTGCAGTATGGATAAATGAAGAAAAGTCAATAACGTTATTTTTACTTTTTTAGCCCGGGAATTGCCGAGTTTTCATTTTATATTTTTTGTCCGGTGAAGGCAAAGTGGAAGGCAGATTGGATCCCTTCGCACTTTATCCCTCTTTACTTTAATGTCATTTTGTTCTATACTGGTAGCAGCATATTGAGTTACAGTTTAACGGAGGTTTTACAATGGGAAAAAAGGCTACCAAGGCTGCAGATAATATTTTTTATGTAGCCCGTTATAATGCTTCGCAGAGAAATCCCGGCTTATCCAGCCGGGAAAATGCCGCAGAATTAATCAATATAGACCGTACCAGACTTGCCAGGATCGAACTGGGTTCTACCACTCCTTATCCGGAAGAAGTGATACGTATGTCAGAAGTATATCAGGCGCCGGAATTATGCCATCTGTTCTGTTCCATGGAATGTTCCCTCGGTAAATGTACGATGGGAAAACTGGATATAACCAGTGACTTTGACAGGCTCACCCTTCAGGTACTGGGTTCCATCGAGAATGTTTCGGCCTTGAAATCAAAATTAATTGATATTGCAGAAGACGGAAGAATCGCACCGGAAGAGGAAGAAGATTTTGAAGACGTGCTGAAAGCCCTTGACCGTATTTCCAGCAATGCGCAGTCCCTGAAAATCTGGGCAGAAAAAAATATTCCAAAGCGCTTTAAGAAAAGTGAAACTGCCGAAAACTAAAATAAGGTTCTTTAAGTCGGATCCGACTTAAAGAACCTTTCTTATTTTTATTTAGTTAATGATTCTTCTGGCAGTTATAGGAGTCCGATACATATAATCGGATATTTTGATTCCCGTGGCCGGAGTACTGGCATGAACAACCTGTCCATTACCGATATATAATGCCACATGTCCGATCCCTCTTCCGCCGTTGGAATAAAACAGCAAGTCTCCCGGGAGCAATGAATCAATAGATACCTCAACTCCGTTATACGCCTGATCCGAAGATACCCGGTTCAGACCATATCCAAAATGCGCATATACGGAAAGTGTAAATCCTGAACAGTCTGTACCGTTTGTAAGACTTGTACCACCATACCTGTAAGGATATCCTACGTATTGCAATGCGTAAGCTACAACTGCATTTCGCATTGCTGAGGCGGAATCCGATTCATTTACCGTGTTTTCATATGCCTGCTGTGCTTCACGGGCTGCCTCGTTCTGCTGCGCACGCCGGGCTTCAGCCGCCTGTCTGTCTCGTTCTGCTGCGGCCGCCTGTTCCGCACGTCTGGCTTCTTCTGCGATTCTGGCCGCTTCTTCCGCTTCACGGGCACGTCTGGCTTCTTCTTCCAGTTTTGCCTGCTCCTCTTCCAGGGTAACAGCTGTGTTAAAATGTACTGATATATCTACATAATCCATGGATACCCAGCCCTGAACGTCACCGTCAATATCCAGATATACCCAGCCATCGCCATATTGTATTACATCAAACTTTTCGCCATACGGTATCTGAGTCAGCAGTTCCGTATCGGTGCCCTGACCGGCTCTTACATTTAATACCTCTGTCGTAACCGTGGCAAAAACATTCCTGCATGCCATAGCAACTGCTTCCGCCGCATCTCCGGTAACAAAATATTCTGCTTTGATATATCCCTGTACATTACCGGATTCAATCTTATACCAATCCCCAACCGTCTCTATAATGGTTGCCGCACAGTTATTATATATCTTACCTAAAATCTCACCATCGGTACTCGGTAAGGATCTGACATTTACATAATTATCTACCTGAGACATGGCTATGGTGTCATAAAATGACGGAGCTTCCGTCGTCGGCTCTTCCGTAACCGGCTCTGTTTCGGGTACTGTTGTCTGCGGCTCTGTCGCCGTATCAGTCGTCTCTGCGGATGATGTCTGAGTATCTATATTATCCTTCTGCTCTGGTGCAGTATTTTCTGCCGCCATCACAGTCTGTGTTATCAGCGCGCTCAGTTCGGCTTTCTGCCCATCTGACTCTGTGTTATAATTCTCAAGTACACTTGCAATTCCCGCATTCGGAATATTAACGGAAAGTTCATTTGTCTTATTCTGTGCATTAATGGTCGTACAACCAATTGCTGCTGCGATTACCGCACAACCGACAATAATGCTTACATCTTTTCTTTTCACAATTACCGCCCTTTCTATATTTTCTATGGTATATGTTACAAAATTATTAAAATCTTTTTACATTTTACCACTGCATCCAGTCTTTGTCAATGAAGTTTAATATTTTTACAAAATCTGGATATATTTTTCACAAAATATGATAAAATAAACATACTATAATAGCACATTATACAGAAATGAGGATGAGAAATATCATGAAAAACAAACCGGCAGCTTCTAATGATTATGTACTTGTAACAGGCGCATCCCGGGGAATCGGCAAAGAAACCGCCCTTACTTTTGCCTCTCACGGATATGACCTTATTATTTTATCCAGACACAATATCGAAAAATTAAATGAGGTGAAGGCCGCTGCCGAACAGGCCGGAGTGAAATGTCTTTCCTTTCTGACGGATGTATCTGATTACGATTCTGTTCTTCTGTTAAAACAGCAGCTCCAGGAAATGCAGGTTTCCGTTTCCACCATCATCAATAACGCAGGAATCAGCTTTTTCGGTCTTCTGCAGGACACCGGAATCAGAGACTGGGAACAGGTTATCCATACAAACCTTTCTTCCTGTTTTTATATATGTAAAACATTTATCCCGCAAATGATCGCCCGGCAAAGCGGTCATATCATAAACATTTCTTCGGTCTGGGGAAATACAGGCGCTGCCTGTGAAGTTGCCTATTCAGCTTCCAAAGGAGGTGTGAACGCTTTTACCAAAGCCCTGGCAAAAGAACTGGCACCTTCCGGCATTAGCGTAAATGCTATAGCCTGCGGTGCCATAGATACTGAAATGAATTCCCGTCTGTCCCCTGAAGAACGACAGCAACTGGAATATGAGATTCCTTCCGGAAGAATGGGAACTGCTGCTGAAACGGCTGAACTTATTTACAGCATTACGGTTTCCACTCCTTATCTGACCGGACAGATCATAACATTGGACGGCGGTTGGACGTAATATGTCTATTTCGCCTCTATCAAAGCAAATGCGGCTTTTTTATCGCTACAGACGCACAGAATATAAATCCCGCTGTCAGTTCCATAGGCTACCGTCAGATAATCGTCCAGTTTTTTTACTTCTTCCGCCTTATAACTTTCAAAACTTTTTTTTCGTTTACTGATATATTGTTCGGCAAAAGATTCTGCCTCTTCCAGATTACCGGTCTTAATTATGGTAATTTCATCCGCTTTTGCCGCCGTACTCATATAAGAAACATAAATTTCCGTACCGTCATTCGTTTCATTTAATCCGTAAGACTCCATAACTGCTGCCGGACTTACTTTTGCCATTTCGCCTTCAAAAATATTATTTTCTGTCAGTTTCTTCAATATCTCATCCAGTTGCGAATCCTCCGGCACACTGTCATAAACCGCTTCTGCCCTCAATGACGATCTGCCGGTTCCTCCTTTGTTTCCGCCTTTGCTGCATCCGCTTATGCCGGCGGCCCCTGTCATTAATATCAGAATCCCCAGATATACTATTTTCCTTGTCATTTTTCCGGTTAAACGGATATTATTTTTTTTATTCATGTTTCCTTCCTTTTTGCTTCTTCGTATTTTATGCGCTGGTCTTCCCAGTAAATTTCATCTTCTTCTGTTATGTTTCGGATTACTTTACAGGGATTTCCCGCCGCTACCACACCGGAAGGAATATCCCTGGTCACCACGGAACCCGAGCCGATCACAACGTTATCTCCGATGGTTATCCCCGGATTGATCACGGTATTTCCGCCGATCCAGACATCGTTTCCTATCGTAACCGGTTTTCCAAACTCTAACAACGTATTTCTGACTCCGGCAGATATGGGATGGCCGGCCGTAAATATATTTACCCGCGGTGCAAAGAATACATTATTTCCGATATGTACCTTATTGACATCCAATATTATGCAATCATAATTGGCATAAAAATTGTCTCCGATCGAAATATTACAGCCATAATCACAGCGGAACGGAGGTTCTATGTAATAATTTTTCCCGACCTGCCCAAACAGCTGCGCAATCAGTTCTTTTCTGTACTCCTGCTGTTCTTCGGTAGTGGTATTAAACAATCTGGTGAGCTTTCGGGACTGCCGGTTATCCGCCGCCAGTTCTTGGTCCTGGGCAATATATAACTCTCCTGCCAGCATACGTTCTTTTTCTGACATTTTGATTTTCTCCTCCCATCTACAGCCTTTGAGCTTTGATTTTTTCCAACATTTCAGGCGCCAGTTTTTCTGCATACTTCAATGCCAGTATGGATTCTATTCCAGAAACCGCAGTTGTAAACCATGCTTCCGCCTCATCCGGATCATTATTCTGATAATAATACATTCCCAGTTCATAACACATTTCTGCACAGCCTCCGGAGGCAATATTTTTTAGTGCGTATTTAAAGAACATTGGTATATCATCCTTAATCCTGGCGCATCTGGCAAGAACGCAGGCGGCTTCCGCCTTTTCATCCATATCTCTGGAATCATCCGAAAATGTATAACGGAATACTCTTTCGGCCGGAAGAAAATCTTTGTCTTCACCGGAAATAAACAACTCCTGGGCATACATATGGTGCAGTTTTTTGGACAGCCGCTCCCCGTTTTCACCCATTTTTTCAAAAATCGAAAAATCCCGTTCGGAATGATTCCGTTCCGGCAAATGCAGTACCCTGATCTCACTGTCATATACTACCGGCATCAGCCGCACCGACTCGTGTACCCTGTCCATCCATACAAACTCCCGCAGACGTTTAAACAGCTTCGGCCGGTATTCTTCATCAAAATTATAAACCGTCCCCTGATTCAGCTGACCAGAATACAGCATCTGAACAATATCTATTTCAGGCAGCAGAATTTCTTTTAACTGCATAAATTTCCGCCGGTTTTCTTCATCAATGACTTCATCCGCATCCGCCTGATATATATATTGTCCTGTAGCTTTGGAGAACGAAAAATTTCTTGCCGCTGCAAAATCATTCTCCCATTTGTAATCATAGATCTTATCCGTATATCCGGTAGCAATCTTCTTTGTTTTATCGGTGGAACCAGTATCCACAATGATGATCTCGTCGGCGATTTCCTTTAAGGAGTCCAGGCATCGTGCCAGAACGCTTTCTTCATCTTTTACTATCATACATACGCTTATGGTTATCATGACATTACCTCATTTCATACCATTCATTTTTCAATAGTATAACATATAGAATAAAATCATGACAGACTAAATTTTGCCTGCTCCCTGTAACCGCATCCGCTTTATCCCGGTTATATATATTTCATATTAACAAAGCAATAGATATTACTAATATGCGCAGATTAAAAATTATATATACGTATAAACAAGATTCCCGGTCCTTAAACATTTAACCCCTTATCCGGTTCACAGCCCATCACCAGATTTAGACACTGTATTGCAGCCCCGGAAGCGCCTTTGCCCAGATTGTCAAACTGCGACATCACTAAAACCCTGTCCTCATTACCGGTTACATAGATTCGCAGTCCGTCCCATCCGCTGCAGCTGTTTCCTGAAAGCAATCCGTTGTATTCGGATTCAAAGCCCAGAGGCATCACATGGACAAATTTCTGACCTTCATAATACTTCTCAAAATATTCATGAATGGCTCCCGGTGTCCGGCAGTCATTGAGCATATCCGTATATAACGGAAGCGTAACCAGCATACCGCTGTAGTAATCCGCAACGATTGGCGAAAACAGAGGCATTTTCTGCAGACCGGTAATTTTCTGCATTTCCTTTAGATGTTTATGCTGTTGGGAAAGTGCATATTCTCTTGGAGCATCATATTCGGAATCCCGTTCTTTTTCTTCATATTCCGCTATCATCTTCTTTCCCCCGCCACTGTATCCGGTCAGTGAAAAACTGCTGACCGGATAATCCTTCGCCATAATACCTCCGGTTATCAACGGATATACAAGAGATATGAAGCCGGTGGCATGACAGCCAGGAACCGCAATCCGCTTCCCGTTTCGAACGGCGTCTTCGTGTTCCCCGGATAATTCCGGAAACCCGTAGGCCCAGCCTTCCTCTGTCCGGTGCGCCGTGGATGTATCTATCACAATGACATTTTCGTTTTCAACCAATGATACGGACTCTCTGGCTGCCCCATCCGGCAGACATAAAAATGTAATATCCGATTCATTTATCAATCGTTTTCTTTCATTTAAGTCCTTTCGAAGTTCAGAAGAAATCTTAAGCAGTTCAATATCCTCCCGATTTTGAAACCGCTCATGAATTCTTAATCCTGTAGTTCCTTCACTTCCATCTATAAATATCTTTTTCATTCCGATTCCCATACATATCACTGGTAGATCTGTGATACTGTTTTTCCTTTCTGTTAATATTTTAAAAACAATTGCAAAATCTCATGCTTTCCCGATGAATGTTTATAATTATACATTTTCAATGAATAATATGCAAGTTCTATATACAATTTTAAGAATGATTATAAATTAAATTCGATATCTTTTACAATAATTCTGACTCCCTCCACCACAAACTTAATGTTCATATCAGCAAACCGAAACCCATACATTCTGTTTTCATCCTGCTGATAACCCGGCCTTGGGTCCTGTGTCAATATCCCCATAACAGCGGCTCTCTTTCTGATTGGTATCCGTTCCAACAGCTCCTGACTGATAACCGGCTGCAGGCCTTTATCCTTCACCTGCTCTGCAAAACCGGAACAGGCCTCCGGGTGGCAGTCACTGTATCCAATATAGGGTTTTATATCATAAATCGGCGTTCCATTTTTAATGTCGGCACCCGACACCGTTAAAACCGGAGGTTCTTTCCCCTCCGTTTCTATTCCCGTAAGACATACGGAAGAAAGTCCCAATGAATTAGGGCGGAAAGGGGAACGGGTAGAAAAGACACCCATTCGGATATTTCCCCCCAGTCTTGGTGGCCGTACCGTTGGAGACCACTCCCCTGCCTGCTGTCCTGCTTCACTAAATCCCCATATCAGCCAGATATGGGAATAGCCTTCCAATCCTCTTACTGCATTGATATCACGATATTCCGGAACAAATACGATCCGTGATTCCACCTCTCTAACAATTCCACTCTGCCTTGGAATACCGAACTTCTCAACATAGTCATTATAAATATGGGCAATGGGTTTTATGCAAATTTCTTCATTCATACATCCAGAACCTTCCTTTATAATTTATTCCTATAATCTTTGACCATATCATCCGCTTCATCCAGCAGATAATTATGATTTTTTTCCTGCTTTTCCAGATATTCCTCACGAATATGCTGATTCAGACGCTCCACTTCCAATTTTAACTCCCTGGATGACAGCAGATGACATCCCTGCCCCATGATAATAATCTGTTCCAGTCCATCGGAAGTTGCTACCGTAACCTTATATTTTCTTCCTATATTATGTGCCAGTTTTTCTATATACTGGTCGGCAGTTTCCGCCTCTTTTGTAAATACCACCTCAATATTGTGATATCTTGTAACTTCTCCTTGAAATCCCCGAACCTTATAGGCATCAAACACTACAATCAGATTGCATTGCCGGTATCCCTGATAGTTGCACATAATATCCAGCAGACGGTCCCTTGCCGCATCCATATTGATTTCTGCCAGTTCTTTTAAATCCTCCCATGCATAAATAACATTGTAGCCGTCTACCAGTAAATATTCCTCTATATTTTTTTGATTTGAACTTCCTTTATATTCCACTTCTTTTGGCTGAAATACAACCCGTTTTGCCCGGTTCTCCTCCCGTCGTTTTACCGGTCCGTATGTCCGTTCGAAAATTGCTTCCAGTTCATCATCCGTTGCCCCGGAATATTTTTCACTCTGTATTTTCCTGGTTCTGCCAAAGCTGTGGGCTTCATTATCGGAATCAATCGACTGATCTTCCAACTCATGCAATACACTTTCCAGATGCATATATTTTTTTACTTCATCCCATTCCACCACAAATCCGGCACCATGGGCACAGAATACGGACCCGGAGGGATTCTCCATATCTCCTAAGGCATTATATCCGATTTCCTCTATTACCTCTTCTGCATTTCGGCAGGGTGCATATCCCTTTAACGAGCAAAAAATCCTTCCGGTTCCCCTGGTATATGACGTAATCTCTGTCTGATATCCGTTCATGGATGAAACCGGAGCCGTCCCTGCCAATATAGCCATTCCATTAACAATATCCGGTGAATCACAGGTTCCATACATTCGTTCAATGTCTGTCATGGCACGTCCGATACTATCCTGGGGAATTTCCAGTCGAAATTCATAGTATGGCTCTAATAAAATATTTTTAGCCTCCATCAATCCCTGCCGGACCGCCCGGTAGGTTGCCTGTCGAAAATCACCGCCCTCAGTATGTTTCTGATGGGCTTTTCCCGCTGCCAGTGTAATTTTCATATCCGTAATATCCGATCCGGTGAGAACGCCTTTATGCTGTTTCTCCTCTAAATGAGTCAAAATTAACCGCTGCCAGTTTTTGTCCAGATGGTCTTCACTGACACTGGTATCAAACTGAAGACCGCTTCCCGGCTCGGCCGGCTCCATAATCAGATGAACTTCCGCATAGTGCTTTAACGGTTCAAAATGACCGACGCCTTCTACCGTCCCGGCAATGGTTTCTTTATATACAATATTTCCGGTTCCGAACTCCGCCGCCACACCATACCGCTCATAAATCATACGTTTCAATACATCAATCTGTACCTCTCCCATAAGCTGTACCTGTATTTCAGCAGTTTTCCCATTCCATAAAACCCTAAGTTCCGGAGATTCTTCTTCGATTTGCTTTAATTTCTGCAACATTCCGTTTCTGTCACAATCTTCCGGCAAAAGAATCTGATAAGTAAGAACCGGTTCTAACAGTGGCAATTCCGAGTCCGGCTCTGATCCCAATCCCTGTCCCGGATGTGTCTGTTCCAATCCCAAAACGGCACAGACTTCTCCCGTCCGGACTTCCTCTGCCGTTTCATACCGTTTACCGGAATAAATCCGTATCTGATTGACTTTATCTCCGGCCAGCCGGTCTTTTACTCTTAAAACTCCTCCGGTTATCTTCATACAGGTGAGGCGGTTTCCCTGTTCATCCCTGGATATTTTATATACTTTTGCCCCGAATTCTTCTCTGACGCTTTTCGCTTTCGTATATGTTTCCAGACCTTTGAGAAATGTATCAATTGCTTCCAGTTTCAATGCAGAACCAAAATAACATGGAAACAATTTTCTGTTTTGAATGAGCGTCTGCACATCTTCTTTCCGAAAGGTTCCGGTTTCCAGATATTGTTCCATCAATGTTTCATCTGATAATGCAACAAGCTCCATCTGCTCCGGCGTCCAGTTTTCAATGGTCTCTTCGCCAAATTCTATACATCTGTCGTCTATTTTTTCTTTCAATTCTCTCAATATAGTTTCCCGATCCGCCTCCGGCCGGTCCATTTTATTTACAAAAATAAAGGTCGGAATCTGATACCGGTTCAATAATTTCCACAGTGTCAGGGTATGTCCCTGAACACCATCCGAGCCGCTTATAATTAAAACCCCATAGTCCAATACCTGCAATGTCCGTTCCATTTCTGCCGAAAAATCTACATGTCCCGGTGTATCTAACAATGTGATTTTGTTATTCCCTAAAGCAAACACTGCCTGCTTGGAAAAGATAGTAATCCCCCGTTCCTGCTCCTGAACATCGGTATCCAGATAAACGTCACCATTATCTACACGTCCCATTTTTCTAATATTTCCGCATAAATAAAGCATGGCTTCCGACAATGTAGTTTTTCCCGCATCTACATGTGCTAAAAGCCCCAGTACCAGATTATCTGTAGTTTCACGCATTGCTTTCCTCATTCCTTATATTTACAAACATCTATCCATGCCGTCATCCCGGACGCCTGTTCCAGCTCTTCCAATGTCATTTTTACCGCACTGTTGCCGGAACCGGCAGCAGGATAAACGACTTCAAACCGTTTTAAAGAATCATCCAGATAAACTTTCACATCATCTTTCACTCCAAAGGGACAAACACCTCCCGGTGCGTGTCCAACTGCCTGCTCTACTTCTGCTCCCGGAATCATTTTTGCTTTACATCCAAAGTACTCCTTAAACTTTGGATTATCAATTTTGGTATCTCCTGCTGCCACAATCAGAACTGCCTCATCATTCACATAAAAGGAAATGGTTTTGGCAATCATCGCTTCTTCACAGCCAATGGCCCGGGCTGCTAATTCCACTGTGGCGCTGGATTCTTCAAATTCTACGATTCTTTCCCCCATACCATATTTTATCAAATGATTTCTTGCATTTTCGACTGACATTTTCTATCCTTCCTTTCCAAAATTATGTTTTTGCTGAAAACGGACCGCAATTGCAGTCCGTAATCTTTTCTGAATTTAAATTATTGATATATAGCTTTATGAAAGGTTTTCTTACCTTTTCGTATCTTAACACCTTCTTTTAACATATCTTCTGTAACTTTATAATCAATGGTTTCCACCTTTGCATCGTTTACAAATACGCCGCCCTGCTGAACCAGCCTTCTGGCTTCGCTTTTAGAAGCTGCCAGTTTACAGATTACCATTAAGTCCATAATTCCGATTTCACCATTTGTCAGAGTGTCTGCTCCTATCTCCGTTGTCGGCATGTTGGAATCGTCGCTTCCGCCTGCAAACAGAGCATGAGAAGCCGTTTTTGCCTTTTCTGCCTCCTCTTCTCCGTGAACCAGCCTGGTAAGCTCATATGCCAGTATTTCTTTTGCTTCGTTAAGTTTTGCCCCCTCCCATTGATCCATTTCATCAATTTGCTCCAATGGCAGGAAGGTCAGCATACGAATGCACTTCAATACATCCTGGTCTGATACATTTCTCCAATATTGGAAAAATTCAAACGGCGAGGTTCGGTTCGGATCAAGCCATACTGCACCATTGGCGGTTTTTCCCATCTTTTTTCCTTCAGAATTCATCAGCAGGGTAATTGTCATCGCATATGCATCCTTACCCAGTTTTCTTCGAATTAATTCGGTACCTCCCAGCATATTCGACCATTGGTCGTCGCCGCCGAACTGCATATTACAGCCGTATTCCTGGAATAAATGATAAAAATCATAGGACTGCATGATCATGTAGTTAAATTCTAAAAAGGACAATCCCTTTTCCATTCTCTGTTTGTAACATTCTGCACGTAGCATATTGTTAACGGAGAAACAGGCTCCCACTTCCCGGAGCAGTTCTACATAGTTTAATTTTAACAGCCAGTCAGCGTTATTGACGGCAATGGCGCCGCCTTCTCCAAAATCAATAAAACGTTCCATCTGTTTTTTAAAGCATTCACAGTTGTGCTGAATGGTTTCCGGTGTCATCATACTGCGCATATCGGTTCTGCCGGAGGGGTCCCCGATATATCCGGTTCCGCCGCCCAATAACACCACAGGCTTATTTCCTGCCATCTGCAGACGTTTCATCAGACATAAAGCCATAAAGTGTCCCACATGCAGGGAGTCGGCAGTTGGGTCAAAACCAATATAAAAAGTTGCCTTTCCGTTATTAATTAATTCTTTAATTTCATCTTCATCCGTAACCTGTGCAATCAGACCACGGGCAACTAATTCATCATAAATCTTCAATGTTTTTTCCTCCATTTCTTTTTTCTGAAAATAAATAAACCCTCTGTACCGGATACTCTACTCCGGTACAGAGGGCAATAACTGCGGTACCACCTCTGATTAAAAGTTCCTCACGAAACTTTCCTCTAAGAGTGCAGATAAGAAAACCCATACACTCATACGCTGTATCGGGCGCTCCCGTCTGACCCTACTAAAGAAAACAGATATACCGATACTTTTGTACCGATTCACGTTCCTGTTCAGGCAGCTGCTCCGGGAGGTATTCATACCGGCCTGCCTACAGCCTTACACCATACCGGCTGCTCTCTGAAAGACATAGAGCCGTATTACTTATTCCCTTCATCGCATTCTGTGTATTCTGATATCTGACATTATACATTAAAAATTTGAAAAAGAAAAGCTTTATTTTAATCTTCATTCTTATTAAACAGGTGCATAAGTCTCGTCAAATACTTCCTGTTTAATGATATAGATATCAAATTCATCCTCCTGCACATAGCAGATATAATCCCCCACATTTCCCATCATATATTTTTCGTAATCCCATTTTGTAAATACTTTTGTTGCCTTCTCCAATGGTTTTGCGTATATCCGGGCCTGACTCCTGCAAAAGCATTGCTTTGCATAAGGAAGCAGTTCATAGTTTTCATCATTATGCATATTTCTCACGGAAGGAGCATATTCAAATTCTCTGTAAAATGCAGTTTCCCTGCTATGGTATTTCATTTCAAACTTTTCTTTTTCAATAGGATAAACTTCGCCATAATAGCCGATCATCAGATAAATATCTTCGGATACCGTAAAAAACACATCTCCTTCATAAGTTCTGACCTTACATTCCGTTCCGCTGGGGAATAAATCCACAGTCTTCACATATCCGTAAGAAAGCGGTTTCTTCTGAAATAATGAAAATCCGCTTCTATCCGCTATTCCGTCTTTTGCATATATGACATCAAAACTGTCATAATATTTGTTTACCCGTTCAAAAAAATAGGTCTCAATTCCAAGTTCTCCGTATGTTCCGATATAATCCTGTTTACTGATATAACCACCCGCCTTATCATTATGTCCGCCGCCATTACCGATTCCCTCGGTTATGTAAGCCGCAAAATCATTGGCCGCCACCTCAACGACACAACTGCGTACCGAAAGTTTATACCCTCCCGGACATTCATTGTAGATCACACAGACATCTATGCTGTCTACCTGCAGTACCAAATCCCCAATCAATCCAAGAATATTGGGATCGCAGGGTTTGGACTTTATAATGGAAACATGCTTGTTTTCATCATAACTGTATCGAAGCAAAGCAATGCCTGCCGTTTCCAGTTCCTGAATCGTAAAATTGGAATGCACCAGTTTCTTGATCAATCCTTTATCCACCCTGAGAAAATCTATCATATCCCGCTCCAGCGGGTGACGGATTTCCGAAAAACCATTGCTGTCCATAAATAATCCATAGTAAAGCGCCGTTGCAACTGACAAATCCTCATTTACCAGAAAGCCTTCTTTTTTCAACAGATCGTAGCAGATCGTGGAACAGCTTACAATATGGCTCCGGATTTCAGCCATCTCATCCGAAATCCTGCCGGTATTGTGATGGTCGATCATGGCAACGTGTTCCGCTTCAAATCTCTGTACATTTCCCTCTTCATACTGGCAGTCTACCGTGATCAACAGTTCCGGTTTCTTTAATTCTGTTACATATTCCACCGGAATCTTTAATTCTTTCAGCAGAAGAACGATATTGCTTTTCGTAATCTGAAACTTTCCGCCGTATATCAGTCGAACCTTTTTTCCTTTGGACTCAAAATATTTTAACAGGGAATAGCCGGAACCCACTGCATCCGCATCCGGATTATCATGCATTTGGATGACAATATCTTCGTATTTATCTAAATCGCTTAATTTCATAACTTACTATGATCCTTTCTTCCAGCTTCCTATGTTTCTTTCTGTTTATTGAATATTTATCTTCTCCAGGTTAACCGTAACTGCCGGGCGGATTCCGTATCCCTCTACTCCAACAATTTTATCTGACCAGAGATTATCTTCCAGATATCCGTTTCCTACTAAATAACATCTGCTGGAATATCCCTCTACCGGTTCCCTCAGCCACCAACAATAATTTGTATTACCTTTAGATTGGTCCACATATAAATTTTCATACCATTTCGTTTTATCCCGTTCAACAGACGCTTTCGTAGGTTCTGCCAGCATACTCATACCTGCTTCCTCAAACCATTTCAATTCCTCTACGGATAATAAATATACTCTGTCTGTTGTCTTTGTCATTTTATCTTTGGATAATTCATTGCTTTTTGTTACATTCTGAACCTCCTGAATCGCTTCACGCTCCTCCTCACTAAATCCATAGAGGAATCCCGGTTCAAGGCTATATTCATTCTTCTTTTCAGACATTGCCGCTGCAACCGGTGCCTGATCTGCATATTTCACTACCTCATTTTGAGAATTCAGCCAGGTTCGAATATTCGAAGTACTCCAATCACTATTTCCCCGTACTTTTGCCTGTAATTCCATATTTGTATTTGCTTCTGAATCCTTTGACCAATATGATTCAGAACCATCCTGGTTATATGCTCCGCTTTCTGCTGCATCATATGCTTTCATAGAAATTATGTATTTTGTAATCAAAACCGCTTCTTTCTTATCCTCTGATAATCTCAATACTCTCCACTCTATTGGTTCATCATTATATGTACCAAAACTTAAAGTATCCCCCACTTCAATATCTTTCATTGTATTATTTGCTTCATTTATATTTGTTTCTTTCTGCGCATTTTCTGTTATTTTATCTTTTGCCGAATCATTTCCATGCCAAAAGAACAGAACCGCTCCAATTATACAGATAGCTGCCAGTATCCCTGCAACGGCAAAAGGGATTTTTGAACTTGGTCCGCCCGATTCTGCTATCTTTTGTTTTTCACCTGCCACCGGTTCCGAAGCAGAATCCTGCTGATTTATTTTATCACTTTTCGTACCTTCAATATCATTAATGCAATCCAGTACATTTGAAAAAACTTTATTCTTTTCGGCATCCATCCATTGGTTTGTCATAAGAAAGTATTCTAAAGATTTAGACAGTTCTACCTCTTCAATCTTATATGTAATAATCGGAATCGACTTGCTGACAGCGCGTTCTACCTCCCGTAAGACATGAGCCGACTGATTTGAATGATTGGACAGCAATAAAATCATTGTTTGGGAATTGTCGATACCATCGATTATTTCTTCTGCATAATCCCTGCCGGACCGGATATTTCTCGGAGCAATAAAGCAGGTCTTTCCGTGATTCTCCAAATATTTACATAGTTCTGCCGCAATTGCCCCATCCTTGGAAGAATGGGAGATAAAATTGTATTTTTCCATTGGCTTCTCCTTGTTGTGCTTAAAAACTTTTCAGGTTATCCTTGGTTAATATATAAACAAACCCATATTATAAAAAACAACACTTTGTCATATTATAACACGATTTCTATAAAACCAGCAATGATAAAGCGTTGTTTTTATTTCATCAATATTTTTTTTAATTTTTGATAAGTTCCTCATTTAACTCTTACATATTTTACATTTTCTGTAAATATTTACACACATATATGTTACAAATATTATATTAAACAACATAAATACAAACATGGCATAATCAATCATACTATTACATATACTCAAGGAATACCATATTGTTCTGGAGCCAAATTCCATAATCGCTAGATGTACATAAATAACAAATATTTGAAACATCAACATTTTTCTACTTGTATTTATTCCATTTATCAAATAAAAAGTCAAAATATCTACTAGAGAAATGATTATATAAAAAATAATATTAGTACAAAACATTAACGACTTTACGTTATCTGTTGTCCAAAAATTCAACTTATCAATTCCATTGCCACTGCCTATAATAAAAGCTTGAAAAAATAAAGTTAAAAAAACTACAATTGTCCATATAATAATCTTTTCAAGAATGTTTAAATTAGCAGAATACCCTTTTATTTCATTAATTTTTCTTATTTTCAAAATATTCTCCTCCTCAATTATAATTACCATAATAAAATAAATTCCGCACCATATTCTACCTTAAAATATCTTTACAAAAAAATATTTCCTTCAAAGTATGTACTTTAAGATAATTGTTAAGTGGTATTATATATTTTTTTACAAAATCCGTCAACAGTAAAACAACTTCTATTTTTACGCCCATGCATATAGTTGCCACACAAGTAATTAGTACGTAGCTCCTTTTGTAAAAAATAACTGCCAGACTCGAAAAAATCCGGTAAATATTAAAACATATTCCTTTCAACCTTATATCCGCAAAATATCCACCGTATGTGCCCCTGCCCCTATCAGTTCCTGACGTTCACAGACCGATAAATGATATTTTATAAATAATTCAAACTCTTCCTCATCCAACTGATTCAATGTCTGTCTTATATAGTTTGCCGCTCCGTCAGCTGATATTATTTTTAACCGCTTCACCCCTGCTGCCTCATTTAACCCGTTGATATCTTCAATTCTGACATAATCATACAAATCTTCTGATTCTGATATACAGTGAAAATCCTCTGTGAGTTTACAATGCTTTATACTTTCTTTTATATTTTTATCCCGGAATCCATGAATAATAACCGCATATTCATTCATGCAGTATGCCACCAGAAGAATTCCGCCGGATTTTGTTACCCGTTTCGCCTCATTCAGCGCTTTTAATTTGTCTTCAAAGGTATAAAGATGATACATCGGTCCGAATAAAAGGGTTAAATCAAAAGTATTGTCCTCAAACCGTGACAGATTCAGCGCCGTTCCCTGATATGCCTTAACATTACTTCCCTTGGATTTTAATATTCCAAGATTATATTTTACATATTCCACTGCCGTTACATCATAACCTTCCTCTGCCAACGCAACGGAATACCTGCCGGTTCCTGCCCCGATATCCAGAATCTTTGGAGAATCCATATCTGCCAGATATTCATGAATATACTTCATAGATGTACTATATTCCACCCTGCCATGCCTGCTGTTCAGACGCTTTTCTTCATTAAATTTATTATAATACTTTATCAGTTCATCCATTTGCTCTGCCCTTCGCTCCTGTTGTCTGTATAGACATGATTTATGCTGCTATTATAGAAAATTTCGAACTAAATGGCAAGACATACCTTTTATCATTTGCTGCTACACATACAAAATGAAAATTAAATAGAATTGTACGGGTTCCTATGGTAGAATACTACCATTAAACAATTTTAAATTAAGAATTGAGGTGCTGAAATGAAAAAATTAGGTTTAGTGGGAGGTATGGGACCAGAATCAACAATACCTTACTATCACGATATTGTTTATGGTGTACAAAACAGAATAGGAAAAGATATATTTCCAAACCTTACGATTGAAAGCGTAAATGTCTTTGATGTTTTACGACTCTGCAGTGAACAAAAATATGATGAATTAACAAAATATCTTATGAATGCTATTAATAATCTGATTAACAGCAAAGTCGATTTTGTGGCGTTGACTGCAAATACACCGCATATTGTCTTTGAAAGACTACAGGAACAATCAGAGATTCCGTTAGTGAGTATCATTGAGGCAACAAAGGATGAAGCAATCCGTTCAGACAAACACAAATTAGGACTACTCGGTACTATTTTCACAATGACGGGTGATTTTTATAAAGCGCCTTTTCTTGACAGCAATATTGAAATCATAACTCCCCAAACAGATGAAATGGAATTTATAAATAATAAGATATCTACGGAATTGGAACGTTTTTGATTTATGAAAAATAAAAAAGTACTCTTAGCAAACAAGCGGATTTGAGGCAGAATGATAATATCCGCCTGCCATATCCGCTCAGCCTTTATATCCTTAATTCTCTGTCCCATAACTGTATGACCACAGATTCCGAATCTGCGGCATAACTTTATCCAGATCCCACAGCTTTTTGCTTCTTTCTTTGCTGTTAGGGTCTTTAATCCTGACTTTATAGTCATCGTCTATGCTCCATAATATGATAAAATGCCCCTGTGTCGTAAAATCCCCGGGGCCCACAACACATATTATTGGATTCCCGGCTTCCAGTTCCCTCTTAATATGTTCTTTATCAAAAATCACTTCATGGGATGTCAGTCCCAACAGTGCGGCTCCCTCCGACATCAGGGTCCATTTGGAGCCGGAGCCGGAAACATAATAACCGTTGGCTTCCGCCAGCTTGGCGACCGTATAGGGATCGTATTCCGATGTTCCGCTTAATCCGCATACCACCATTGACAGGCAGGTGGGACCACAGCCATTGATCTCCATCTTGTCGTCTCCATATATTTTATTTTTCCACCGTTTATCCGATTGTAAAAATAAAGGAATTTTTCCTTTGACCACTTCATTGCTGATATCAATGACTTCCGGTTCCGTTTCCGGCGTAGAAGCTTCCGGTCTTCCCGTTTCCGAAAGATCTGCAATATTTGTTTCCTGTTTATGTCCTATTTTATTTATCATTAAACCAATCGCCATGATACATAGAATCAGACAGATTCCGCCGCCGATAACTGCCCGTATCTGCCGTTTTCTTTTTATTCTCCTGATCCGATTTTTCCCCGTCAGTTTTTTTTCATACATTTTACATCAGCCTTTCTGTTTCAAGAATTCAAATCAGAAAATATTATAACCCATTCTTTAACATCTTATATGAAAATAATCATTAGAAATTATTAAGATTTCCTTAGGATACTGTCCGTATTGGGTTCCGGCATTGTATGCAATTTTTGCCAAATTGCATACAATAATAAAAATCCTTAATTCGACGAAACGAATTGATCATTGGAGGTTCCGAATGACACCAGAAGCAACCTTTTCCGATCTTTTATTTGCAAATGAGCCGGATGCTGCCGCATGGATGACCGGCAGTGATTCTGTTCCCAATTTAAACGGCTGTGTTAAATTTTTCTCTACTCCTTTCGGCGGCACATTAGTGGCTGCAGAACTGTTCGGCCTGCCCAACAGTTCCGTAAAACATTCAATGAATTTTTACGCCATGCATATACACGAATTTGGAAACTGTGTGCTGCCCTTTGATAAAACAGGAAATCATTATAATCCGGCAAATATGCCTCATCCTTTTCATGCAGGTGACCTGCCGCCGATACTCGGGAATCAGGGTTATGGTTTTGGCGTCTGCTATACAAAACAGTTTTCCATTGAAGATATCATTGACAGATCCGTGATCATTCATGGCAAAGCCGACGACTTTACAAGCCAGCCTTCCGGCAATGCCGGCGAAAAGATTGGCTGCGGTGTGATACGGTTGCTGAAAAAACTATAGCAGACAAATCCGGAAGACCAGCTGGTATCACTCGGAACGTAAGATTAAATATCCGTTGATACTGCCATAAAAAAAAGAATTGACATTTTCTTTGAATTCCAATATAATTTTAGCCATAGTCATATTATGAAACCGATGACGGAGAGGAAGTATTCCTTGTCAGATTCCACAAAGAGAGCTGCTGGTGGTGGGAATGCAGTTGGATATGCCTGGAAGAATGGGCTCCTGAGGGCAATTCGAACGGATACCTGTCCGTAGATGCGACGGCTTAATACACCGTGATCCGTATTAGCATATGGTTGTATGCAGTGAGCGAACGTTAGCACGTTAAGCGGGGTGGCACCGCAGGAGTGATATATCGCACTCTTGTCCCGGCAGTTGTCGGGGTGAGAGTGTTTTTCTTTTCCCGAACATATCATATATTATATAAAGGAGAACAAAACCATGAGTGAAAAAACAATTCCTTACAAAATCTATCTTGAAGAAAGCGAGATGCCGAAGCAATGGTACAATGTCCGTGCCGATATGGTGAATAAACCGGCTCCATTACTGAATCCTGCTACTTTACAGCCAATGAGCTATGAAGATTTAAGACCGGTATTCTGTGATGAACTGATCAGGCAGGAATTAGATAATGATACGGCATACATTGATATTCCGGAGGAAATACGAAATTTCTACAAAATGTATCGTCCGGCGCCTCTTGTCAGAGCTTACTGTCTGGAAAAAGCGCTGGATACTCCGGCTAAAATCTATTATAAATTTGAAGGTAATAATACCAGCGGCAGCCACAAACTGAATTCTGCCATCGCCCAGGCCTATTATGCGAAGAAACAGGGACTCAAGGGCGTTACCACGGAAACCGGAGCCGGACAGTGGGGTACTGCCTTGTCCATGGCCTGCGCCTATCTGGAACTGGACTGTAAAGTCTACATGGTAAAAGTATCTTATGAGCAGAAACCGTTCCGCCGGGAAGTCATGAGAACCTACGGCGCTTCCGTAACCCCTTCCCCATCCATGAGTACGGAAGTCGGCAAAAAAATCCTGGCGGAGCATCCGGGAACCAGCGGAAGCCTTGGCTGCGCCATATCCGAAGCCGTTGAGGCCGCTACATCCAACGAAGGTTACCGTTATGTACTCGGCAGCGTATTAAATCAGGTATTATTACACCAGAGTGTAATCGGTCTGGAGTCAAAAATCGCACTGGATAAATACGGTGTAACTCCGGATATCATAATCGGTTGTGCCGGCGGCGGTTCTAACCTGGGTGGTCTGATTTCCCCGTTCATGGGCGAAAAACTCCGGGGTGAAAAAGATTACCGTTTTATAGCCGTAGAGCCGGCCTCCTGCCCGAGCTTTACGAGAGGTAAGTTCCGTTACGATTTCTGTGATACCGGAATGGTCTGTCCGCTGTCAAAAATGTATACTCTGGGAAGTGGCTTTATTCCTTCTGCAAACCATGCCGGCGGCCTGCGCTATCACGGTATGAGTTCCACTCTGTCACAGTTATATGCAGACGGTTATATGGAAGCGGTTTCCGTGGAACAGACTGCAGTATTCCAGGCGGCACAGCAGTTCGCACGAATCGAAGGTATCCTCCCTGCACCGGAAAGCAGTCATGCCATCCGCATAGCGATCGACGAAGCCTTAAAGTGTAAAGAAACCGGAGAAGAAAAGACTATTTTATTCGGTCTGACCGGCACCGGATATTTTGATATGGTGGCTTATCAGAAATTTAACGACGGTGACATGGCCGATTATATTCCGACTGATGAGGAATTACAGACCGGTTTTGACGGAATCCCGAAATTTCCGGGTAACGAATAAACGACAAAAGATTACCGGATTCTGAAAAAAATACTGCCCCGGTTATCCGGATTGGATAACCGGGCAGTATTTTTTTATCCTGTGTCATAATCTCACTCTTATCAGCTTTGTTCCGTACAATGTTTGTTCATCTGAGCCGGATTGTCCATCAGATTGCCGTCACAGTCAAATCTCGAACCATGGCAGGGACAGTCCCAGCTTAACTCATCCGGATTCCATTCCAGTTCACAGCCCATATGGGGACATTTTGCGGAAATCTGATGAACGATTCCCTCCCCGTCTTTATATACCCCATATCGTTTCATACCGATTCTGACGATTCCTCCATGACCTTCCGACAGATTTTTGACGGATGAAAACGGAAAATGAAAACTTCCCTTTACCAGTCCTTTGGTACTTTTTCCGAAATCTTTCCAAAGATTTTTCATCGATGCCCGGAAATAAAATCTCTGGGGTTTAAACAATCCGGCATATTTATTTTCTTTTTCCAAAATCAGGTCTGAGATAAGCATTGCCGAAATCATGGAACTTGTCATGCCCCATTTTTTAAACCCTGTTGCTATATACCAGTATGGTCTGAATTTTGAATATCTCCCGATAAACGGAATTTCATCATGAGGCATACAATCCTGAGCCGACCAGTGTGCAATTTCTTCGGCATTCGGATACAGTATTTGAGCCCTTGTTCTCAGCATTTCATAGGAACCGCCTTCCCGGTTTTCCCCGGTCCGATGTGCTCCGCCGCCTAACAGCAGGATATCCCCGCTGTTTCGGAAAGAAAGCCCGTCTTTGTCTGTCCCATAATACATTCCGTCCAATTTTCCGGCTCCGGAAAGAGCCAGTACATAACTTCTCTGCTGATGCTGCCGGATAAAATAAAATCCCGGAACGTTTATAAATGGATAATGGGTGGCAAATACTATATTTTCTGCCGTGACCGTTCCCCGTTCCGTATAGATCACATGCTGTTTTACAGATATTACCCGTGAATGTTCAAAAACGGTAAGTCCTTCTCCCACCGCCCGGATAAATTTCAGCGGATGAAATTGTGCCTGATCCTCAAAACACACAGCACCTGCCGTTGGAAACGGAAGTTTATTTTTTTTGGTGAAATATGCTTTGATTCCCAGCCCGGCAGCAGCATCCGCTTCCGCCATCAATGGTTCTGCATGTTTTTCGGAATACAGAAAGGAGGGAAGCCGCTGAAAATCACATTCTATATTTTTTTCTTCAATGATTTTCTGATATTCCCTGATCGCCGATTCATTTGCCTCTGCATATAACCGGGCTTTCTCCATACCGCAGTTCCGGATCAGTTTATCATAGATCAGTCCGTGCTGTCCCGTGATCTTAGCCGTGGTATGTTTCGTCTGTCCCCCGGCAATCCGATCCGCTTCCAGAACGATCACGTCATATCCATGCCGGCTTAGAAAAAAAGCAGTCAGCATTCCTGCCATCCCTGCACCGATCACTGCCACCTGTGTATTTAAACCGCCGATCAGCTCCTTGTGCGGGGGTATTGTAACTTCTTCACTCCAGATTGATTCCATATGCCATTCTGCCTCCACCCATATTTTCATTATATTTTTAATAGTCTGTGTAATTATTACCAGATTATTCTGCTGCTTTTAAGAAAAACTATAGTAACAGATGATTATGAAGTGTCTGGCTTGTGACAAAACATTTTGTAATTCTCAAAAAACTATATTATGAAAGGATACCCAATATGCATAATCAAACATCCGATTCATTCGATAACTGCCACCGGACAAATAAAAATGCGCAGCGGAATACAAATTCCGATTCAAGATCCCCAAAGAAATACCAGACGGATTCCGATACGGATTCATCCACTTCCAAGTATGTGGTCCGGGAAGATGAACGGGAACGCCGGGACGGACCCGGCGGAAATTAAAAATTCTCTTTGCTTCAAAAACGGACGGAAGCAGAATAACCGTTGATATCTGCTTCCGTTCATATTCATATTATGTTAACTCCCGTTCCATTGATCATCCCAAATCCAGTAATTCCTGAACCAGACCCATGGCTGTTTCATACCGCTGCTGATAATCCCCGGTTATACTTATAAATTGTTTATTATGTTCTTTAAAAATCTGCTTGATCTTATTGCTGTATGTGATCCTGTCATTTTCGATCACTGTACTTCTGTCACCGTCCTGTACAAATTCCACATCCGGCTCCAGAAATAAAATCAGATCATAGTCATTTAATCCGTCAATGGCGTCAGACAGACTTTTATTTAATTCCTTTTTGTTATCCTTTAAAAATTCCATATAAAACTGGGTGATCAGCGTATCCGTATCAATAAATAATACCCGGTTGCTTGTATTTACCGCTTTTATCTCATTTAACTTATGCTGTAACAATATTTCCGTAAAGTCCTCTGACAGCATCATTAAATCCGTACCGGATCGCTCCGATATTTCCCTTCCCGCTTCTTCTATGTAATTAGTATTAAAAGCATTGGCCAGATTGATGGTCAGTGTGGATTTTCCGGTACTTTCGCTGCCGATCAGCAAAACTTTTTATAATCTATTTCATTCCGGTTGATTCCCACACTTAAAATAATATATAATTCTTTGCACATATTTGCTGCCTGAATCATGCAGTGAAGATGTCCCATATGTAGCGGATTAAATGAACCGCCGTAAATTCCTACATTATACTGCATTTTTAGCCTCCGCCTCCTCTGTCCCATTCAGACCATCCGCTTCTTTATACCATTTGATAAACATGATAACGGCATTGATCAGATAAATGCTCCACATGATCAATGTTGCCACACTTTCTCCTCCCCGAAAAAAGGCTGCCACCCACATGATAACAGTAACAAGATCCACTATAATCCACAATATCCATTGCTCCACATACCGTTTTACACAAAGAATCTGTGCCGCAATGGATATAATGGTACTCATGCTGTCCGCATACGGAAGACTCCCTCCCAAAAGATTTAAAATCCAGCCATAGATTAAAATAGCCAGCGCGGTCAGTGAAAACACGATCACTGAGTTTCTGGCAGAAAGCCTTTTTTTCTCAACTTCACCGGTCTGTTCATCCATATGCTTTTTCCAGGCAAACCAGCCCACAAAATTCATCGGTACATAATATAAAAGATTTAACATAACTTCTCCGTAATATTTCGCCTGAAATGCTATATATGCATAAAACATTATATTAAAAAAGCCAAATATATAAGAAGAGAGCTTTCCTTTGCCGGTAAGCATCACACACAATACACCGGTCACTGCCGCCAGGATCCCGATCACGCTGTCTTTCCAGTAAAGGGATAACGACAGAACGGTTAAAACGGTTATAGCCAGCCATATGATCTCTGCCGGTTTCCAGTTTTTTAGTTCCGTTGCTAAAAATTCCTTTCCCTGTTTCAATCTGCTTTCCATACCTGTCCTCCAGTCATTGTTCCTTAATTTTTTCTATCCTTCCGACTCCTTCCACCGGCGTATCTGTTCCAGTTTTTCTTTTACCTGTTTTTCCTTTCCCTGCTCCGTAGGATCATAATATTTTCGTTGGGAAAGAGAATCCGGCAGACATTTCATACGAGCCATTTTTTCTTCCGTGTCGTGGGCATATACATATCCTTTCCCATAATCGGATTCTTTCATAAGCCGGGTAACTGCATTTCTGATCTGTAGCGGCACCGGCTCAGCAGGCATCTCCCGGATATCTGCTTTACAGGCTTCGCATGCCTGATACAGAGCATTGGATTTTGGCGCCATGGAAAGATAGACTGCTGCATGTGCCAGATGAACATCACATTCAGGCACGCCTAGAAAATGGCATGCCTGATAAGCGGACACCGCCACCGAAAGTGCGGCGGAATCCGCCATTCCCACATCTTCACTGGCAAATCTCACCAGCCGCCTGGCAATATACAACGGATCCTCTCCACCGTCCAGCATACGATACATCCAGTAAACCGCTGCATCCGGATCGCTGTTGCGCATGGATTTGTGCAGCGCCGAAATAATGTTATAATGCTCTTCTCCGCTTTTATCATATAAAAGAGACCGTTTATTCATACACTGGGACAAAGTTTCCTGATCCACGTGTATGATTCCCTCATGATCCAGCGTTCCGTTTAATATGGCCATTTCCAAAGTATTTAATGCCGTCCTGGCATCCCCGTTGGCAAACCCTGCTATAGCGGAAAGCTGCTCTTCTTCAATCAGAACCCTGGTATTTCCAAACCCCTTAGGGCTTTGTAACGCATTGTTTAACAATTCCCGTATTTCATCTTCCTCCAGCGCCTTCAGCAGAAAAACCTTGCAGCGGGACAACAGGGCCGAATTAATTTCAAACGAAGGATTTTCCGTTGTTGCTCCCACCAGAATGATACTTCCTTTTTCCACATAGGGCAGAAAAGCATCCTGCTGGGCCTTGTTGAACCGGTGAATCTCATCTGTGAACAGCAGTGTGCGTATTCCGGCCCGGCGGCTCTGCTCGGCCCGGCCCATCACTTCTTTTATCTCTTTTATTCCGCTGGTCACCGCGCTGAATTCGACAAAATCCGCTTTGGTCTGCTTCGCTATGATTCTGGCCAGAGTGGTTTTCCCTACTCCCGGCGGTCCCCAGAAGATCATGGAGGATATTTTATCATTTTCGATCAGCTGTCTCAGAATTTTCCCCTTTCCTAGCAAATGTTTCTGTCCTGCATATTCCTCCAGACGATCCGGCCGCAGTCTGCTGGCCAGCGGCGAAAACTGTTCCCGGCTGTCAAACAAACTCATCTGTTCCATCTCTTACGAAAATCCTCCTTCCAAATATATCAGCAATCGCAAAATTTCCGGCCTGAAACCATAAATTCCGTAATCGCCAAGATCAGTCATATAACTTATTTTATCACAGAAAACGCGCTTTTCCTATCTCCATTTTCAGCATAATGGAAAATTGCATAAACAGACTCTTCATGCTATAATATGATATAAGCAGCTGCGGACTGCATATATCACTTGTGGCTATAGGGTCGCAGCAATCTATATCATATAATTTGACAAAGAGGTATACCTATGACGATCACATCCGAATTCAACGGTTTTTCCGGCGGTCTGAATCCAAAAGAACCTGTCGGTGCAGATGCGGAAAAACTTTTTTTTCATGGCATTTTTTCCCTGCTCTGCAACCGCCCGGCAGAAGCTTTTGAATCTTTTTTTCCTCTTTCAAAACATAATGCGGCGGCGGCCTTTAACTGTGCATTGTGTTATCTTATGGTAAAAGACCATGAACAGACTTTAAAATTTCTTCTGGAAGCGGAAGTACTCCTTCACACATTTGAAAATACAAAACCGAAACAGCCCCTGCCCTCCGCTCTCTTACGATATGAAAAAGAAAATAACGGCTACCGCAGCCCCATGCTGCCGGATATTCCAAAAAATTCTCCGGGCCAGGCATTAAAACAGACTTTACGGCTGAAAGCCGATGTCCTTTATGCACTGGGACAGACCGAAGAGCTGAAAAAGCTGATTCTGCTTCTTTCACCGGAAGGATATGAAAATATAGAAACAATAAAAAAAGAAATGAGGTATTAGAAATGGACAACAGTATGATCTTTTTAAACGCATGCAAGAACGGACAGAAAGGCGTGGTCCAGGCTTTTCTAAAAAAAGGCGGCATTGACCTGAACAAACGGGATGCCTCCGGAAATACGCCGCTTTTTTATGTCTGCGTCAAAGGTGCAAGAGATATCGCAAAATTACTGATCGCCGGAGACGCTGATGTTTCTATGGCAAATAACAGAGGTATGACTCCGATTCACGCCGTATCCCAAAGCGGAAATAAAGAAATCGTTTCCATGCTGCTGGAAGCCGGAGCAGATATCAATATTACCGATAACGAAGGTAAAACGCCGCTGATGTATACGCTGATGGAAAACCGTACTGAAACGGCAAAATTTCTGATCGAAAACGGAGCCGATACCGCCATTTCGGACAATAACGGTCACAAAGCCATTGATTATGCCACGGCAAACGGATTACGGGATATCATCTCCCTGCTTTCCGATACCAATACAGCGGACAGCTATGGAAACACACCGCTTCATCAGGCATGTCAGAACGGACAGGCTGAAGTTGTACGTGAACTGGTAAAATCTTCTGATCTGAATGCTCTGACAGATGGCGGTGAAACACCGCTTTTACTGGCATGTATGACTGACAATTTACTGATTGCCCAAATTCTCATCGAAGCCGGAGCAGATGTAAACAAACGCCTTTTAAACGGCAATACCGCCCTTCATTATGCGGCAGGACAGGGAAACCAGTTTATGGTCAAAGCACTGATCGATGCACAATCAAAGATTGACGAGCAGAACGAAAACGGCACCACACCACTGATTGCCGCTGCCATGGAAGGCCGGAACGATGTGGTTTCCATGCTGGTAGAAACCGGAGCAGATGTTAATCTGGCTGATAACGCACAGCATACCGCCCTGTACTATGCTTCTGAACGCGGATTTACGGAAATTGTAGAGATACTCATCATTGCAGGAGCAGAGGGATAGACGGCAGATACATAATATTTTTTTTAACTCCGCATAATATTATCATATTTTAAACATGATGCTTGAAGATTCTGTTAGTAAGGAGATTTATATGAACAAAAAATTTCTGATTTCCTCCCATGATAAAAAACTGAAACTCTCTGTCTATCTGGAAGGTCCGGACAGGGAAAGTGAAATAAAAGCCGTTATTCAATTTTCTCACGGAATGTCCGAACATAAGGAACGGTATCTGGATTTCATTCATTTTCTGAGCCGGAACGGATATCTGTGTGTGATACATGATCATCGTGGACACGGTGACAGTGTGAATTCCAAACGAGATTACGGTTATTTTTATGACGAAACCGGAACCGAGATTGTAAAAGATCTGCATAAAATCACCCGATGGATCAAATCCCGGTATCCGGATAAGGATATTTATATGTTCGCCCACAGTATGGGTACACTGGCCGCCCGGATTTATCTCCAGTCCTATGACAGTGAAATCAGTAAACTGGTATTATGCGGTCCTCCCTGCTATAATATCGGGGCATATCCGGGATACCGGATCGCTAAATTCATGACGGCAATATATGGTCCCCATCACCGCAGCACCCTGATCCAGAAACTGGCCATTGACGGTTACAACAAAAAATGTCATACCCATATGAAAAACGGCTGGATCAACTCCGATACCGGAGAAGTGGAAAAATATAATAACGATTCCAAATGCGGTTTTGTTTTTACCTTAAATGGTTTTATGAATTTATTTTCCATGGTTAAGAAATGTTTTCGCAAGAACCGCTATCAATTAAAGCGCAAAGAACTTCCGATTTTAATGATCGCCGGAAGCGACGATCCTGTCATTGGCGGAGAAGATAATTTCAAAAAAGAAGCTTATTTTTTACTGGATCTGGGATATGAAAACCTCTGGTATATTCTTTATCCTCACCTGCGGCATGAACTACTGAATGAACGAAGACATGAAAAAATCTATAAAGATGTACTGGGCTTTTATAAACGGCAATTCAGGTAATCATAATAAAAAAGCCGTAAACCAATATGTTATTCACTTGAATCACTGTCTGGTTTACGGTTTTTTTGTATCCAGCGACACGGATCTTCAAAATATTATATATAAAGGACGGAATAAATAATGAATGAAACAGAAATCAAACAGATCGTAAGCCTGCAGCGGGATTTTTTCTATTCCGGGGCAACACTGGACCTTAACTTCAGAAGAAACGCCCTGAAGAAATTAAAAACCTGTATCATCAAATATAAACAGGAGATCAGCGATGCTATTCGGAACGATCTGGGCAAAAGTGATTTTGAAAGCTATATGTGTGAAACCGGACTTGTACTTAGCGAGATCAGTTATATGCTGAGACATATCCGGTCATTTGCAAAGGAACAGCGGGTACATACCCCTCTGGCCCAATTTCATTCCAGAAGTTATAAAAAACCTTCTCCATACGGTGTGGTTCTGATCATGAGTCCCTGGAATTATCCTTTCCTGCTGACGCTGGAGCCGCTGGTGGATGCCATAGCAGCCGGAAATACAGCCGTTTTAAAACCCAGCGCCTATTCTCCCTATACCGGAACGATGATCCAAAAGATCATCAATGAATGTTTTGAGAACAGGTATGTTTCCGTTATTACCGGAGGACGGGCAGAAAACGCCTGTCTGCTGAATCAGCGTTTCGATTATATCTTCTTTACCGGAAGCCGGTCTGTGGGAAAAGAGGTTATGAAACAGGCCGCGGACAGCCTTACGCCTGTCACTTTGGAACTGGGCGGCAAAAGCCCCTGTATTGTGGAAAAGAGTGCAAATATCCGGCTGGCGGCAAAACGAATCGTTTTCGGAAAATTTTTAAACTGCGGACAGACCTGCGTGGCCCCCGACTATATTTATTGTGATAAATCCATAAAGGATGCGTTACTGTCCGAAATTGAAAAACAAATTCAACTTCAGTTTGGAACATTACCTCTTAAGAATAAAGATTACGGTAAAATAATCAATGAGAAACATTTTGACCGGATCTGCGGACTCATGGACGACAAAAAAATCGTTTACGGCGGAAAAACCGATAAAACAGCTTTAAAAATCGAACCGACCGTAATGGATCATATCTCGTTTCGGGATGCCGTAATGAAAGAAGAAATTTTTGGTCCGCTGCTGCCGGTCCTCGCTTATCATTCCATTGATGATGCCATTCGCAAGATCAATTCCATGCCTCACCCGCTGGCATTGTATATTTTTACTTCAAGAAAGGATGTCGCCCGGAAAGTAACTGCCCGGTGCGGCTTTGGCGGTGGCTGTATCAATGATACGGTCATTCATCTGGCTACCAGTGAAATGGGATTCGGAGGTTTCGGCGAAAGCGGTATGGGTTCTTACCATGGAAAAGACGGTTTTAATACCTTTTCTCATATTAAAAGTATCGTGGATAAGAAAAACCAGCCGGATCTGCCTATACGTTACCATCCCTATAAAAAAGGTTATGAAAAACTGCTCCGCTTTTTCCTGCGATAGATCAGAAAGTAATTCCCCAGCCGACATTGGGATCAATCAGGGACAAAAACATATCCATACAGAAAAAACTTCCAAATGTAATACAGATGATCTTTTGGATGCAGGGAGGAATTTTACCGATCTGTCTGTTTAAAAACGGCGCTATATAAAATATAAGAAGGCAGCCTGCAATCCCAAACATTAACATACTGAACAAACAGATTCGTCCATTGAGATTCAGCGCTAAATAGCTGTAATCCCACCATTTTTTCCGAAATAAATATTCTAATGCCAGTGAAGTGATATATTCCGTCAGACCGCAGATAAGCATACTGTACAGAAACACCGCCGGTATGGTATGTTTTTTCTTTCCCAGAAGTATGATCAGAATGATACTGCCGATACCGTAAATCGGAAGCCAGAACCCGTGAAGGAATCCCCGGTTTACAAACTCCCCCATCTCATACATGGTCAGCAGTCCCTCCCATACCCACGCCAGATGGGATATTATTAAAAACATTAGAATAATTGACATAAAGGAATATTGATTTTTCATACTGTTCACACAAATCCTTATGATATTGCAAAACGCTTTGAATAGTCGTCAATATCAGTGTGTGCAATTTTATCAATATATTTTTGCTTTATGATGGCAGAACAGGAAATATCCGCCATAACCGGTTTTCAAATATTTTAATATCTATTGACAAAGCATTAAAATCAGATTAGAATGTGTTTTGTCCGAAATCGGATTTAATATATGAAAGGATATATGCTGGTTAAGCATTGATAAAGATTATGAGAATACAGTTATCTGACCATTTTACTTATAAACGATTGCTTCAATTTGTACTTTCTCCCATATTAATGATGATCTTTACATCACTATACAGTATCGTGGACGGTTTCTTTGTGTCCAATTATGTGGGTAAGATTTCTTTTGCGGCGGTTAATCTGGTCATGCCTGTCTGTATGGCTCTGGGAACCCTGGGAACCATGATCGGTACCGGCGGAAGCGCTATCGTCTCCCAGATATTTGGGGAAGGGCAACACGAAAAAGCAAACCGCTATTTTTCCATGCTGGTCGTTTTCTCCGTTATCCTAAGCTTATTTTTATCCGCTATCGGCTTTATTTTTGCCCGCCCCATTGCGTCTGCCTTAGGTGCGGAAGGAGAAATGCTGGACCAGTGTGTGACATACAGCAGGATTTTATATATTTCGCTGACGCCATTCGTTTTACAGTTTATTTTTCAAAGCTTTTTTGTAACCGCAGAAAAACCGTCATTAAGTCTGATCATATCCGTTGTTTCAGGTATCGTTAACATGCTGCTGGATTATCTCTTTATTGCCGTATTTGACTGGAAAATCGCAGGCGCCGCCATAGCAACGGGTATCGGTCAGATTGCCGGCGGTATCATTCCCGTGATTTATTTTGCAAAAAAAAATGACAGCTTGTTACAGTTTACTAAACCGGAATTTGATGGAAAGGTCTTGCTTAAAACCCTGACCAACGGTTCCTCGGAAATGATCACGAACCTTTCCACTTCCGTGGTAAATATCTTGTATAATTTTCAGCTTATGAAGATTGCCGGTGAAGACGGTGTCGCCGCATATGGTATCATAATGTATGTTAACTTTATTTTTATGGCTGTCTTTTTCGGATATTCCATTGGAAGTGCGCCTGTGGTGGGGTATCATTACGGCGCAGGCAATCATAAGGAACTTAAAAATCTGTTTCGAAAAAGCATTGCTTTAATGACTTCTACCGGATTGATCCTGACAGTTCTGGCAGAAATTCTGACAATACCCCTTGTGAAAATTTTTGCAAGCTATGATGCCGGTTTGTTTTCCATGACCTGTCAGGGGTTCCGGCTGTATTCCATCGCCTTCGCCATAATGGGGATCAATGTATGGGGTTCCGCTTTTTTTACGGCCCTGGGAAATGGCGCCGTGTCTGCCGCCATTTCATTTTTACGGACCCTGGTATTTCAGATTGCGGCAGTTTATATACTTCCGGTATTCTGGGGAATCAACGGTATCTGGTTTGCCATTGCGGTAGCGGAACTGCTGGCATTGTTTGTAACCACAGGATTCTTTTTCAGAAATAAACTAAAATATCAATATATGTAATATTTTTCTTTATAAGTGCGGACTTCATTTATGTTCTTCAGCCTGTCAGTCAGTATCCGAAACGGTTTCGTAAAATATTTGTTCTTGTGAAATAATGCAAGCATCTGGTTCTCCATTTCCATTCCATCAAAATGCACTATACGCAGTTTCTTTAGAAGCAAAGAATCCGACAGCAGTTTTTCCGGTAAAACGGTAATACCCAGTCCGGCTTCCGCCGCTTTGATCAGAGCAAATGAATTAACACTTTCCCAGACCGGTTCTGCCTTCAGATTGGCGAGTGCAAGCATATTATCCAGCGTGTCCCGAATCGCGCTTCCCTGTTCGCGGAGCAGCAACGGATACTGACAGAAGGAATTCAATGCCATCGTCGGTTCAGACAAGGGAAAATCCGGCGCACAGGCAGCGCATAATTTATAAGAACCTAATAGTATTGTTTGAAAATCACCTTTTGGAGCAGTACCTTCCCAAAATGCGATAACAGATTTCACAGCAAGTTATATAATAAACAAATCAGGAGGATAACATCATTGAAACAAAATCTAAAACTATATGTATGGCTATTAAATACTAATCTGTTTATTAGTACCTTTACATTTGGCGGCGGCTATATAGTTGTTCCTATGGTCCGCAGGTTTTTCGTTATAAAAAAACAATATTTTACAGAAGAAGAATTAATAAATATGGCAGCCATCGCCCAGTCAACCCCCGGAGCCATAGCCATCAATCTGTCTGCTTTAGCCGGATACAGGACCGCCGGTATTCCCGGCGTTGTGATCAGCTGTTTTGCGGCAGTCATCCCCCCTCTTGTTATTTTGGGATTCGTTTCGGCATTTTATGAAATATTTATTTCCAACAACATCATCGCTGCGATTTTAAAAGGAATGGAAGCAGGCGTTGCTGCATTGATGGCAGATTTAATTGCCGATATGTGGCTCATGATACAGAAAAAAAAATCTTTATTTTTTTCTGCCATGGTACCTCTGTCATTTATGGCAAATTTCTTATTAGACATAAATGTGGCATTGATATTGTTGTTCTGTTGTCTTTTATGTTTATTACAGGTATTTTGGAAGAAGAGGAATGAAAAATGATCATCGCGTGGAAATTATTTTTTGTGTTCTTTAAAATCGGTTTATTAAGTATTGGCGGAGGCTATGCCGTTATATCTTTGATCCAGGAACAGGTGGTAGAAAATACCGGATGGATCAGTGAAAAGATGTTTACAGATATCATTACACTTTCACAAATGACCCCGGGTCCGTTAGCCGTAAATACATCCACTTTTGTAGGGCTTCAGATTGGCGGGTTCACCGGTGCGCTGGCAGCAACCATCGGCTGCATATTATGCGGAATTATCATTTCTCTGGCTTTATATGATTTTTTTCAGTCACACCGGACATCGGATCACATCACGGAAATACTGAACGGTCTGAAATCGGCTTCACTGGGCCTGATCATTTCTGCTGCATTCACGATCATACTGTTGGCATTATACGGAAACAGCAGACCGGTATCATTTTCTTCCCTTTTAATGTTTCAGCGTGCTCCATTGTTTATATTTGTGATCATGTTATTTCTGTTGCGTAAACGAAAAACAAATCCACTGATCATTCTGCTGATCAGCGGATTTGCAGGATTGGTATTTTATTCTTAGATCAACTCAAAATTTCTCTTTTCCATCAAATATATGCATCTGTTTCACATTCTCCCCTATCCGCTGCAGCATTTCTTCCACCTCAAATTCCATGACCGTTTCATATTCCTCCTGCGTTAATGGAACCACCCAAAGAAGATTCACCCGATCTCCCATAAAGTCCTTATAATCCGGAGAGGCAATTTCAGGGATCAGCCTGGCATTCAGCAGCCATACTGCGCTAAATCCCTCAATAACATTACACGGGATCGTATGTCCGTGTCCAAGAAAACTGATTTCATCCCATGGCAATGCGGAAAGAGACGACAGAAACGAATACATTTTTATACAGATATCCTGACGTTCTCTAACGGCGGCAAACCCAAGCTCTATTCTTCTGTAATCCAAAGCTTCTTCATAATACTGTTCTGTCAGGGGCATTGGAATCAGGCTGACGCCTGCTGTGATTCCATAGCAGATCCCATCCTTCCGCCCTGTCACCAATGCCTTCGGCGGAAATGTTTCACCGTCGATTGCATAATATTTTTCATAAGCGCCGAAAAATGCTTCCAGAGTCTGAATATGTACCTGCTGCACATCTTCCCAGTATTCGCCTTCAAAATAGTCCCAGAATTTCCGGCTTTTTTCCGCCCGCTTCATAAGTACTTCCTCTGCTTCCGTCAGTTCCCAGGCATATGGCATCATTCCTGCTGCGTATCTGGAATACCCGTTAAATCCCTGTGATCCGCTCCAGCCGGGAATAACGCAGAGCAGCCGTTCTTTCTCGAATAGCGCGGCTGCATCTCCTTCCTCAAACCAGACAATTGACAAGTCTTCCGGATTCAGCCGGATTCCCTGAGCCGGATGGGAGATATATTTTTTCGGCATCACCGGCGCCATGCCGGCTTTCATTGCTTCCAAGTCAATTTCTTCCGGCGCCCCGGCAGAATTACATATCCAGCAGCTTTTTATATATGCACTCTCGCTTCCCGGATACACCCAAAGATAAAAATAATAACAGGCGTCATTTTCCTCCACAAATGCCTGAATGTCACAAACCGGCGACAGGCTTTCCAATATGATCTTTGAATCTGACATTGTTTACTTCCTCCTCTGAAAAATCAATCTATCATCCGTCCTGCCATCAATCCCCGATCATAAGTGCAAGCACCGTTTCATATCCCTTTGCCGCAGCAATCTCCATCGGTATCTCGCCCCTGTTATTGGCAACATTATAATCCGCGCCTTTTTTAATAAGAAAACGTGCCACGTCACTGTTACCGTTTCTAAGAGCATGATGCAATGGGGTATCTCCGGCATTATTTTTCGCATTCACGTCTGCTCCTGCCCGGATCAGTTCTTTCACAACATCCTTATTGCATATATTATCCGTATGTGCCAGCAGTACGGTATTTCCGTTATTATCCGCACGATTTAAATCTACGTCCCGTTCAATCAGCAGTAATGTAAGATCACATACCATACCATAATCCATGGACTGCAGAAGAATGATCGGTGTTTTTCCATCATTTCGTGGCGTATCTATATCCGATAATGCCTGCAGCATTTCTCCCCGTACTTCCGATTTTAATTCTTTGTAACGCTGTTTCATCTGTACCACAAAATGTGCCGGTGTTTCTCCCTGGGATGTTTTCATGGAATCATCCGCTCCGGAATCCATCAGCAATTTTACCATTCTTGTATTGCCGTGGATACATGCGATATGAAGAGGCGTTGTACCGATTTCCTGCGGAGCATCTTCGGTGATATTAATATTTACACCTTTTTCGATCATAACTTTCATCATTTCAGTATGGTCATTTCTTGCTGCCTGATGAACTGCTGCAATTCCCTCGCTATCCAGCGCTTCCATGGACTCACGGTCGAAGAACCGGGCAGCTTCCGCATAATATGCTTCATCCTCACCGCCAAAAAAGGTATGACGTTTCCCTAAGCCCGCAACAATATTGGCAGGCGTTTTTCCTTTTATTAACGCACAGTTCATATCTGTTCCTAAATCCAAAAGTTTCCTTACAACTCTGGATTCGTATGAATATTCCAGACAATAATCCCTTATATTGATAATGCTTCTCCTATAACAGATCTCCATATCAAAATCATATCCTGCTTTTTTTATGTAATCCAGAATCCTGCTCTCCTCATCCTCTCTTAAAGCGCCCTGAAGGATATCAATGATATAGGCAACTTCGTCATCATCATCCTCGTCAATCTCGCTTAATAATTTTTCTGCAAGGTAAAGAGCAAATTCAAGATTGTCTTTTTCGGAAGACGCGCATTGGAAAAATGCAGTATCAATAATACCGAGAAGTTCTTTCGGGGCCGCAGAACGTTTTTTCCCGATACGTTTTTTTAATTCTTCCCGGTATCCGTTTTCAATCATTTCAGCCGCCGTTTCGCCTTCGTTATTTGCAATCTGACAGTCTGCTCCGGCATCCGCCAGCATATAGGATATTTCAAAATTGCCCTTTCTTACTGATATATGTAGTGCGGTATCGCCTTCATTATTCCGCAGATCCAGCGGACATTTATTCTTTATCAGACGGGTAGCTGCGGTGATCTGATTATACGATGCCGCAGTCATAAGAGCTGTATTACCGTTGCAATCGACAATATTCGTATCCGCTCCCTGATCTATGTATTGCTGCATCAGATTCATGGAAAGCAGGCTGTTTCTGTTCCTGAGAAGCTGCTGTAGCGGCGTCAATCCCTGGTTATCCTTTGCATTTATATCGCACTGAAGCAGAGGAATAATCTCCTTTCTCTGCTTTACGCTTTCCCTTTGTCCGGTCCAGTTATTCTTGATATACTCATAAGACATACAGGCAAGATAATGGTAAGCGTTTCTGCCCTGTTTATCACAGAGCGTGGTATCAGCCCCATGATCCGTCAGCAGCTTTGCCATTTTAGAATTTCCCATATAACATGCCAGATGCAGCGGTGTTATATCCAGATATGCTTCCGCCGCCTGTCCTGCCGGTCCCATTCCTCCCCGAACATCCGGGTTCACTCCATTGTTCAGTAAAACCTCTGCGGCTTCCGGATAATTATGCCATACCAGATGATGCAGCACTGTTAATCCGGTTTTATCCCTTAGTTCCGCCGACTCCTTTGTAATATTTCTGCTGGTTTCCAGTACTGCTTCGTTTAATTCTTCCGAAGCGACCCTGCACTGCGGATCCGAAAACATTTGTTTAGCTTCCCACCACAGATTATAATGGGACAGGTTATCTTCCATCAGTTTCAGCAGCCTCTCTGCTGCAATGCTTCCTGCCACGGAACCTCCGCCCAGTTCTTCCATTTTCTTATATACCCTGTCATCCGTATTAAATTTCGGATATTTGGCAAAAAAAGCAGCCAGCGTGCTTCCATTTGCCAGTTTCATGCCAAAATCATATCCCGCATCTTTTAATTCATCCAGAACACACAGTTCATCATGTCTCACAAGGGCATGTCCAAGCACCTGCAGCATGATATTCTGGTCTCTGGTTTCCGAAAAATCCAGTTTATGCAGAAGTTCTTTTGCATAGCGGTTACCTTCTACGGTATCGTCTCTGAGATATGCTTCTCCTGTTTTGGTCATTAAATCAATCAGTTCTTTTTCGTCTGTCATCGTTTACACCTCTTTATAGTTATCATTAGATAATTATAACAGATAATTTTATTAATTGAAACCTGTATGACATATTTCCATAATAAATATTGATATCATTCTTTATCTTTTTAACAGAACAATCTGTAATTTTTCCGCCGGCTCATCATTGTTCAGTTCATAAAAACCATCAAAGGTACATTCCAGTGAAACCGTTTTTTCCGTCCACAACACCCGGAACATCAATCGTAATCACCTGTCTCTCTTCCAATGTTTTGCTCATACCACTCTTTCGGCGCCCCGCTGCTGTTATAAGCCTTATCCAGCATCTGATAAATCTGCGGATATTCAACACCGGATCTTAATAATGCTTTTAGCTCAGAAGTCTGTATCGGCAGTATCTTTAATCCAGTAATATATTCCGTTCCATCCGTATTATAATATTCCATATACCTTCTCGCCCTGAAATCCGAAATTACATTAGTATTCAGATATGTAGTTATAAATACACAATACGCTTCCTCTTCCGGATGTGCCAGACGATGCTCGCCCAAGTGCCTTGATACCGGCTCCATCTCCATTCTTCTCTGATTGGAGCCGTCTGCCAGTGTGGCTTCTAATAACAGGGTATGCTTTGGATACCAGTCTGTCTCCCCATATTCCCATACGATATCCGCCTCTCCTCCGCCGGCATGGGTTTTCGGCAGTAAATCCGCCTCCAGTGAAAGATTCATGTATTCCAGCGCATCACCCTTTCGCTGACTAAGCAGATACCATGTAATTCCAAGTATATATTCAAATATAGTAGGAATATCTGCATTATCCGTAACCATAGCCCGAATCCCGTTATCATTCCGTTCTTCGAAATATGTAAATAATTGAATCAGCACTTCCTTTGAAAATTTCTCATCGATCAGCCGGTTCCATCTTGCATAACGTTCATCCCGGATCACCCTTCGTGCCGAATCTGTATCCGTAACGTCTGTTCCCACGATTTTTCCCAGTTTTTGATATAAAATCGGTTTATTAATTTTCAAATACGGACTGATCCGGGATAATTCCACGTTTTTCTCCAACAGCTCTGTTTCTTCAAATGCAATTTCCATCAAATGATCTGCAATATCTTCTGCATAACATTTCGGAAGTATATCCAAAGTAACGCGGTCATCCTGAAAAATCACCGTATCTGTAGCCTTAAAATACCTCCGGTTCAGATCAAAATAATCCGAAAGTGTTGCTTTCGCCTTGATCAGATGCATGATCTCAAAAAACAATTTGTTAAATTCCTCTTCCGTACGGGCTTTCAAGATCGGAACCCTGTGAAGCACTCCGTTTCCTTCCCGGATAACCACACTTCTTACCGTACTTCGAAAAAAATATTTTCTCCATGCCGAACCTATTTTTGAATTTGTCAGTTTCTTCGTAGTTTCCAGAAATTCCAATGCTAAATCTTCATTTTGAAAGATTATGCGCTTTAATAGAATATATAGTTTGAAATATGGCTTGTCATACTTTTTACTTTTCCGGTTAAAACCAATGGTGCAAATCAAATATTCGTTAATAGTCCCGGTCTGTAACATTCGGAGCGCTTTCTGGTAATTTGGCATTCCCATTAAAATATCCAGTATGATTTTTTCATGATCCGGACTGCCCGGTCTGGAAGATAATATTTCCGATATAATATATTCCGTCACTTCCCGGTTCACGCATAGTGGTAACAGATAGGTAAATTCATCATTGGTGAGATAGTCTGTCCTGTACGCCACATATAAAAATACCAGAAAGGGGCGGACCACATTTTTATCGATCCGATTGCAGGTTTTCAACATTTGTTTAAAATATACGAAGCTGTCCCTTGGCAGTTCCAAAGGATTATCAGTCGTAAAATCATTGGACAATGCAATACCTAACAGTTCTTCCCCTGCTTCGGTTAAATTTCTGTCACTGTCCAGCAACCCAATGTCCACCAGACCGGAGGTTTTTTCTCTGGCATCTTTGTCCGGCCGTTCAGCTTCTCCCGTTAAAAACCCTTTTTCTTTCAGAAAATCATAGTATCGTTTCTGCAGTTCATTGTTTCCGGTCCACCGGCATCCTCTGTTTTCTTCTTTCTTCCGGAATTCATACAGTAATTCCAATTGTTCTTCAATATTCCGGTTAAAATTATCTGTTCTGTAACTCGTTGTGCCAACTGCCCAGCAATAACTTTTATAGCTTATTTCATTGGACATATCCATCCTCCCCGTAATTTACCACAAGCACCTCTTTTGCTCCGGTATCCCGCTGTTTCGTATGATAGTTGGAATTTGAATAGTCATAATTTAAAGGAATCACACGATATCTGCCACTGTTTTTACCAATCCATGCCTTCAAGATATCATTTGACTTTCCCTTGCTCTCCAAAACATTTGACAAAGCAAATCGGATGTTCCGTTCCGTAAGCCCATCCAGATAATGAAGCAAGTCTTTTTCATCTGTTTCCGTCCATCCCGCCTGTTCATTATAAGTGGCACAGGTGATCAGATACGGAGGATCTGCATAAAAAAAACTGTTTTCCGTATATTCCTCCGGGTCTATTTTCCTGAAATCATAATTTGTAAATTTATAATCTCCGCTTTTTATGCGATCCATAAACTGTTCCAGTTTATTCTGCATTTTCTTATTAAAATCCCTTTTCCCCACCGGAAGGTTATATTCTCCCTTCTTATTAAATCTCAGCTGGTTATTAAAGGAATAGACGATCAGCAGATACAGCATGATATAATACATATCATCTTTCTCTGTTTTATCATTAAAATCTTTTCTTAACCTGGTAAACCCGTTCCGGTTATAACTTCCCAATCCGTCTGAGCTGTTGCAGCCATAATACTCATATCCCTTTTCGCATACCAGGGATAACCGATATTTCTTAATTAATTGATAAATGCTGTGAAAGATTTTTTCTTTTTCCAATCCTCCAAAGGTTTTCAACATTCCGATGAGATATTCATTTCCGTCGTTAAACAATACCTTATTACATTCCACATTGATCCCTACATTGCAGCCGCCGCAGAACAAATCCACAACTTTATCCGCATCCTTTGGAAAAAATGGCAGGATCTGAGGCAACAATTTATATTTCCCTCCGGTATAATTCAGGGCTGAGGGTATGATATCTTTTGTTTTGCCGTAACACTTGCACAAAAACAGCCGTTCTTTGTTTTCCCGGATATTGGATTTTCCCGTGGAAAAGGCTTTATAGTCCTCTTCAAATATCTTTACGCTGCCTTTCTTCCGCAAAATACGTATGATATCCTCATCACTGATCTTTGCATTGGAACGATTGTTTCCCTTTTCCGCCATATTATTATAGGAAAGCAGTATATATTTCCCGTGAACGGAATCTACCAGGGCTTCAAAGGCTTCCGCCGCCTTTTTGGTACAATAGTCGCTTTTTAATGCAGAGCGGTCCATCTTTTTTGCCACTCCGTATACCCGGGGTTTTTCCCACCTGGCCACATTTTCCAGTAAATGATATGCATCACAGTATTGTCTGGAATTATACGGCGGGTCAATATATACCAGATCGGCTTCTATCTCTGCCGCCAGTTGATTGGTATCCGTATTATAGCATACATTATTGCCGTTTAAATTTTCCTCCGGTACGGGAACCGCCAGTTCCAGATGTCTGTCATATTCCAGTCCCTGACGGTACGCATCATAATGACCGCAGGTATTGGCAATCTTATCCATCCCATAGAGCAGTGAAGTGATCAGTAGCGCCCGCTCTCTGGTATTGATTTCGCCCCTTTTAAACTTTTCCTCTATATCTTCTCTGATAAATCCTATTTTTCTGCAGTCATCCAAATCAAAATATGTATTAGCAAAATTCTTACTCATATAATTATCATCAGATATGGATAGATGATTGTATTCCATAATGATATCGATTATTTTTTCTTTTGAATACGATTCACTGCTGAACCATGCCACATGGCAGATATAATTGCTATACATAATGTCATTGGTAATAATCTTTTTATCAGAAAATGCCGAAGCAACAGCCCCTGTTCCTGCAAATATATCCGCAACCGTATTGATATTGGTGCATTCCTCGCTTACTACATTTCTAATAAACTCCAATAACTTATATTTATTTCCCAGATACCGCCTGTTATTGATCCTTATGGTTTTATATTCCGGCTCCGGAGGAGTATCATCCTGTGTTTCCCGGTTCTGGTTTAAATATTCCTTTAAGCGCTGATAAACATCCTTCGACCAACGAACCCTGCCGTTTTCTGCGACTTCCATTTCAACTGCATTATTTTCTTTCAGATAATATAAATATGACCTTGAAATACCTAATTTTTTTGCGATTTGCGTTGCTGTGTAATACATCTTCAAACCTCTCCGTTTATGCAACATTTTTCTCCGATTGATTGGACACTTTTTCTAATTATACCATTTGTAACGCCGATTTCAACCATTATTTTGTTACCGGATAAATAAAAAACGGATGCGAATTGTTTGTAATACGCTTCCGTTTTTCTATTTACACAATATCACTCAAAATTATTCACTTTTTTACAAAACTATCAATCGTTCAATTCTCTCTGTCAATCTCAAAAATATCATCTAATCTTGATAAATCAAGGTTTTCACATTTATATGTCTTATTATGCATCCCTAAGTTTAAAGCGTTTATAATAAAAAATTCTTCTATCCGGTTATTATTGTTATCATTTTCTGTGTTCTTATACATCCAGCCTTTTTCTTTTTAACTCGCATTCAACCATTTTCTTTATGGATTATATTTTTTCATATCTGTAATCGTCACCGTTTTAGTTTTAAATTGTATGATCAAATAATCAATTTCATCATCCTTTAATATTGAATTTGTAATTTTTTAAATAATATCCCTCTCAAATATTAATAACCAAAAATTTTTTTTGTTGCTTTACTAACCATATTCATATTAGACCTATAATCACTTGATGTTTTGGCTAATGTAATCATATATCTATCATCTCCCTTATAAGTTAACTTATAATGTTTTCCCTCCTTTATCTCAAATCCCAAATCAATAAGTCTCTTTCTTTTAGCACTATTAAAACTGCCATCCTTATTTAATATACTTTTTAATTCCTCTACTATATCTTCAGCAACATTAGTTACATGATTTTGTAATTTTATACTTTTTAAAATATGATATTTTCTCGATTCCATTTGATTGAGATCCATATCCATATTATGCAAAACACTTTCTATGGTTTTTAAAAGCACATCCTTAATTTCATTTTCATACAAATCGACTTCTTGTATATTCAAAGCAACAATTTGATCCGAAATACTATTATCTTTTTTTAATCTATTCTCATATACCAACAACTTATTTCTAAATAAATTATTTAATTCTTCCAATTCATTAATTCGTTGATTATTTTGTTTTATAATTGAATCTTTTTCAGCTAATAATTCATCACAAATAGCTTCTATCTCCATACTGTCTCTACTTTTTTTTAATAAATTATTATACCTGATTTTTGTCCAAGAAAATTCATCATCTATTTTTCCTAATATTAATTTACTAAAAACTGAATATGCTATTTCATTTCGAAACTTATTTTTATTGTCATAATAATCTGGCAATATTCTTTGAGAACCATCATGTGAATAAAAAATTTGTACTGCACCATTATATGGATTTCTTCCATCTGTTACTTCTTTCAGCTTTTTTGCTACTTGTCTAGATGTCTCTACCAGCACATGAGCAACCCCTGCTAAATCTTTTGCTAATTCATTAAAATCAACCTCAAATTTATTTTCAAAAAAATTTGAGGCGATGTACACAACTGGCATCATATATTTATTTCTCTTTAAAATAACATTTTCTATTATTTGTATATTCATTTCGTCAATATACAATGGTTTTCCATTAATCGCCAAACCATTATCCTCTGCCCCAAAATCATTTGCTATTATTTTTTTCAACAGTCTTGGTCGATTAAAGTTCTTAGGTAACTTTACTGACATATCTTCTGCTTCATTATATAGCTGAACTGCTAAAATTCTCCTACCCTCTTTATACGTAAGAACAAAATCATTTGTCCATATTATTTTACCATCTTTATTAACTAAATGTATTATCACAGCATCATCATACTTCATTATAGAAAATTGTTGTGTCTTATTAAAATTTTCTACTGAATATTCCTCACTTCCATCCCATACAATTTTCTCAAATGTATAATTGTTACCACCACTTACCCACTCCACTGCCATTTCAATAAAAATTTCATCTGTCAATGATTCTTTAACATATAATTTTGTAGCAAAAATAAGCATTTAATATCTCTCCCTTTATCTGTGACATACTTCTATCTTACATATTCTGATTTTAAAAAATCTGATATGCTTCATATCTACACATTACACTGTCACCATAGTTTTTTTCAATTTCACCTTATCATTAACTCTAATTGTTATAACCACTATATAAATTTAATTCACTTATTTAGTAATAATTCTTCTCTTCTTGTATATATAATTAGTAATTTATTTCTATATCACCATAAAATTATTTTAATGTTTTTATTCAAACTATGTCAGAACTCTCTTAATAATTAACACATGATTGTGTTATAATACATATTTATCATATCATTATTATTCTTTTTGCGCAACCTTTTTCTAAACTTTTTTCAGATGAACATTTAAACTTAGGATTATTCTTCATAATTGCTTTAATTCATTATCCCTTTCGAAGTAACTTGTTTTTCCATCTGGATTATCTCCATAAAAGTAGACACAAAAATAAATTATATAGTTAACATTTTTTTCAAAGTCAACCGGTGATAAATACCCCAACTCTGAATGCCTTTCGGGTATGACCCATCTATACACATTTATTTCGCCACACCTTTTCTGCTTGCTAATTTATGTTCAACTTCTTTTAAAATGCGTTCTGAGCCATATCTCCCCTTATGTTCTGCAAAAATCTGTTTTATTTTTGCACGTATCAAATCATTTTCAATTGTATGTGGCGATGGTTTCCACGATACATATTTATAATACCCTGACCGCAAAACATTAAGCAGTTTACATGCCTTCTTGATAAAAGAAAGGACATTCCCAGATTTCTCTGAAAATGTCCTATACACATCATTGATATTCGTGTTGCATACCGTTTGAAATCCAACACATCCAACAACTTTCCAAAACCTCTATTACCCTTGTAAAATGGGCTTTTCTTGATATTCTCGTTTCCAAAAGATTATCTCTTGGAGAACTGAGGCGCTCTTCTCGCTGCCTTAAGACCGTATTTCTTTCTTTCCTTCATTCTCGGATCTCTTGTCAGGAATCCTGCCTTCTTCAGCGCCGGACGATACTCTCCGTCTGCCTGTAATAATGCTCTTGATATACCGTGTCTGATAGCACCTGCCTGGCCTGTGTATCCGCCGCCGTGTACATTTACGATAACATCAAATTTCTCTGTTGTCTCAGTCAGGACCAAAGGCTGTCTAACGATAACCTTTAACGTCTCAAGACCGAAATAATCATCGATTGTTCTCTTGTTTATTGTAATATTACCTTTTCCTGGTACTAAATATACTCTAGCAATACTCTTTTTTCTTCTACCTGTTCCATATAACTTATCTGTCTTAGCCACTGTAATTTCCTCCTTTCAGGTTCCTATTAAAATGTTAATACTTCTGGCTTCTGAGCTGCCTGCTCATGATCCGGGCCAGCGTATACATGAAGTTTTGTGAACATCTGTCTTCCTAAAGGTCCTTTTGGAAGCATACCTTTAACAGCTAATTCAATCACTCTTTCCGGTTTCTTGTCCATCATCTCTCTCAATGTAGTCTCTTTCATTCCGCCTACATATTCTGAGTGATTGTAGTAAATCTTCTGGTCTAACTTTTTACCTGTAACCTTGATCTTTTCTGCATTTACAACGATCACATAATCTCCGGTATCAATATGCGGAGTATATGTCGGTTTGTTCTTTCCTCTTAAAACTTTTGCAATTTCTGATGATAAACGTCCTAATGTATAACCTGTAGCATCTACTACATACCATTTTCTTTCGATTGTTGCCGGACTAGCCATGTAACTCTTCATTGGTTTACCTCCTGTGATAAAATTTGTTTATTCATAAATAATTAACCATCATCAAGGTCTAATATTTATCTGGTTAATACTGCAAAACGTCAATCCGCGCTTTGTCACAGTTATTGATTATAATATAGAAATTGACAGATGTCAACCTAAAAATGCACGAAATATTCATTAAATTTAGTTTCATTTCATCATTTTTTCATATATTGATTCATTTTTTAATACAATTCATCTAAGTAGACAGTTTTTTTAAACAATATCAATATTCAATACCTATCAGCGTCAGTCCTTTTGCCGGCGCTTTGGGTCCGGCGGCATTGCGGTCACAAAGCTTAAGAATCTCCTTTACATGCTCCGGCGGATATACGCCCAGTCCTACTTTGATCAGCGTCCCCACTATGATGCGTACCATATTATACAAAAAACCGTTTCCTGAAATCCGTATACAGATCATTTCATCCTTTTTACTGACCTCCAGAGCATAAATCGTTCGGACAGTATCCTTCACCTGGGTCCGGGCGGAACAGAAACTTTTAAAATCATGTTCGCCTACCAGATATTCCGCTGCGCTCCTCATCCGTTCCACATCCAATGGCATATAAACAAAATGGCTGTACAGCCGCAGGACCGGTATATCAAATCTGCGGTTTAATATCTTATATTCATAGGTCTTGGTACTGTTGCAATATCTCGGATGGAAATCCAGCGGCACTTCTTCCGAGTTCTGTATCGTAATATCCTCCGGAAGTCTCTGGTTCAGTGCAAAAGAAATCTTTTCCGCCGGAATCTTTGTATAGGTATCAAAAACTGCCACATTTCCCAATGCATGCACGCCCGAATCCGTCCGGCTGGCTCCGATTACCACAATATCCTCACCCAGCAGCCGGCTCAGTTCCCGGTTGATCACCTCTTCCACGGTAATACCGTTAATCTGGATCTGCCATCCGCAGTAATTGGTTCCGTCATATCCGATCACAAGTTTTACCCGTTTCAATAATTTGTTTTTCTCCATTTCCATATTGGCACCTGTTATATATCCCTTCTGTCGAAATACTTAAAAACACCGGTTTACATCTGTTTCCGAACCACCCGGTACTCATCGTCTGCCTGATAATAGGGGCAGGCAAAATATCTGTCGCACATCAGACGGACCACATCATCCTCATCCATACTGACCTGACACATATAGTCATCATATTCCTCGTCAAACACATAAAAACTGCAGGTATCACAGCTTCCTCCTGCATGCTGTTTCAACTGTTTTTCTGATTTCTTTTCTTCCATTCGATATCATTTCACCTCATCTCTGTCAGCCGCCTGCAAAACTATCTATTCTGCTTGCGTCAAATGTATATCATTATCAGCAAAATCTTATACCTGCCATTAAAATCACATACAATACGATAAGCAGATATGCAATATAATCTCTTCTCCCATACCGGAGAGGCCGCATTTTTGTTCTACCTGCCCCACCCATATAACATCTCGCATCCATTGCGGTGGCCAGGTCATTGGCACGGCGGAATGCTGCTATAAACAAAGGAACCAGAAGCGGCAGCAAAGCCTTCGCCCGGCGGATCACTCCGCCGGATTCAAAGTCTGCCCCCCGGGAAGTCTGGGCCTTCATAATCTTATCTGTTTCTTCTGTTAAAATAGGAATAAAACGCAGTGCAACAGACATCATCATGGCAATATCATGTACCGGAATCTTTATTTTTTCCAAAAAACCCAATGACCGGTCCATACCATCCGTAAGATTCCCCGGTGTCGTGGTCAGCGTAAGCAAAGATGAACCTAGAATCAGCAGTACCAGCCGGATAGAAACAAATACGGCCTTTTGCACCCCTTCATACGTTATACGAAGGATTCCATAGCTCCACAATTCCCGTCCCTTGGTAAAAAATACAATACACAGAGCGCTCATAGTCAACAATACCGCTATAAAACGCAGTCCTCTTACAATATAAGAGAAAGGGATCCGTGAAACAACGATCAGTACCAGCAGCGAAAGAGCGGCAGCGGCAAGATGAAGATAACGATCACCCATAAACATGGTGAGTACAAACATCAATACAGCAAATAATTTAACCCTTGGATCCAGTTTATGAATTATGGAATCCGACCGGTAATACCTCCCCAGCGTGATATCTCTAAGCATTCCCTGGTCCTCCTGACAAACGTTTCAATTCCTCCACTGCTCCGGCCACAGTAAACACTTCTTCCCGCACATCAAATCCCCGGCGTCTCAATGCTTTCATCAAATACACCGGTTCCGGCGCAGACAGACCCATGGCTTCCAGTTCTTCTACACGGCTGAATACCTCTGCCTTCTTGCCGTCAGACCATATGCGGCCTTCATTTAACACAATGATCCTGTCCACGTAACCGGCAAGATCTTCCATACTGTGAGACACGATAATAATCGTCTTTCCCGTTTCATGCAATTCTGCCAGAGAATTCAGTAACTCTTCTCTGGAACCCGGATCCAGACCCGCAGCAGGCTCATCCAGTATCATTACATCCGGATCCATAGCCATCACGCCGGCAATGGCTGCCCGCCTCTTCTCACCGCCGGATAATTCAAAGGGTATCTTTTCATAATATTCTTCCCCTAAATTTACCCGTCCCAGGGCCAGTTTCGCCCGGTCTTCGGCTTCCTCCGGCGTCATCCCCTTATTTCCAGGCCCAAACATCACATCTTTTAATACGCTGCTCTCAAATAACTGGTTCTCGGGATACTGAAACACCAGACCGATATTACAATGTAACTTTCTCTTATCATAATCTTTTCCGTTTATATCCTCTCCACGAAACAGTACCCTTCCTTCACAAGGGACCAGCAGTCCGTTCATCAGCTGCATCAGCGTGGATTTTCCGGAGCCGGTATGACCGATGATCCCGATAAATTCATTTTCATTTATCTCAATGCTGACCTGCTCCAGCGCTCTTACCTGCATGGCAGTACCGGCCTCATATTCATAAGCAATATTCTCTAATTTCAATAACGACATATATCCACCTTTATTTCAATTCAATCAAATCTTAATCCCATAACCCGTTCAAACTCTTCCGCAAATTCCTCTGCCGTCAATATATCGCATCGGAAAAACAATCCCTGCCGCATCAATTCATAAGCAATCTCCGTTACCAGCGGTACCTCCAGTTTTAATTCCTTCAGTTCCGGCACATGGGAAAATATATGCCTTGGGGTATCCTCCATTACGACTTTCCCTTTATTCATAACAAAAATCTTATCCGCCCGGACTGCCTCACTCATATGATGGGTGATCAAAATAATCGTGATCCCAAACGTACGGTTCAGATAACGCAATACTTCCATAACATCCTGTCTGCCTTTCGGATCCAGCATTGCCGTAGGCTCGTCCAATACGATACATTTCGGTTTCATTGCCAAAGCGGAGGCGATCGCCACCCTTTGTTTCTGTCCGCCGGATAAATGATTGGGCGATTTAAAACGAAACTTTTCCATATTCACCTTTTCTATGGACTCATCCACCCTCTTTACAATATCCTCCGGCTTCACTCCCAGATTTTCCGGTCCGAAAGCCACATCTTCTTCTACCGTAGCCCCGATGATCTGATTATCCGGATTTTGAAACACCATTCCGCAGCTCTGGCGTATCCGGTAAATTTTTTCTACATCCTTTGTCAGCATTCCGTCAATATATAATTCTCCCTTGTCCGGCTGTAGCAATGCATTCAAATGTCTGGCCAGAGTGGATTTTCCGGAACCGTTATGTCCCAGAATCGCCACAAACTGACCTTCTTCTATCTGAATATCTATCTCATCTAATACCCGGGTTCGAAAAACCTCCGTTCCTGTCTCATCATATTTTTTATAAGCATGGCATAAACGGATGGATTTAATCATGGACATAACGGCTACCTCACTCTTTATATTCCTTTTTATGAGAAAAAGAGCCAAGAACAAACTCACATCTGCCCTTGACTCCTGATTTTTATTCTATACTAACTCAAGTATTACCTGCATTGCAGCATCGCCCTTACGTGGTCCGATTTTAATGATACGTGTGTATCCACCGTTTCTGCCAACATATTTAGGTGCAACTTCATCAAATAATTTCTGAGTTAAGTCTACAGTTTTTGTATTCTTTTTCTTTCCTGCATTTTCAGCCGGAACTTCCTTTACCGGATAAAGAACTTTCAGCATCTTTCTTCTTGCGTGAAGACGGGAAGGACTGTCCTTCTTGATCGTCTTGTCAACAAAATCAACCTTGTCAACTTTCTTGCCGTCCACTTCTTCCTTAACTCTCTTGCCGTCTTTATCTTTCACATATATTTTAGACTTAACCGTAACTTCTTCGTAGTTATCCTTTTCCTTAACTGCCATGGCAATTAAGCCTTCTACTATCTTACGAACTTCCTTTGCTCTGGCCTCTGTCGTTTCGATTTTTCCATTTTCGATCAAAGCTGTTGCAAGGCTTCTTAACATAGCTTTTCTCTGACTTGAAGTTCTTCCAAGCTTTCTATATCCTGCCATTTCTAAATCTTACCTCCTTTACTTAGAACACAGATTAATTATCGCTGTCCTTAAGCTGTAATCCCAAGTCTTTTAACTTGGCAAATACTTCTTCCAGTGACTTACGTCCAAGATTCCGAACCTTCATCATATCTTCCGCAGTTCTGTTGGTCAGTTCCTGTACCGTATTAATACCCGCTCTCTTCAGACAATTGTATGAACGAACGGATAACTCTAATTCATCAATGTTCATTTCTAACACTTTCACTTTTTCATTTACTACCGGCTCAGCCATGATATCAACGGTCTTGGCCTTCTCCGACAGATTAATGAAATAGCTTAAATGTTCGCTTAATACTTTTGCTGCCAGACTTACTGCTTCGTCCGGAGCCAACGTTCCGTTTGTATATACTTCTAATGTAAGTTTGTCAAAATCAGTAATCTGCCCGACACGAGTATTCTCGATCTGCATATTTACTCTTTCAACCGGTGTATAAATAGAATCAATGGCGATAACTCCAATCGGAAGCTCATCATTCTTGTTCTTATCTGCCCCTACATATCCTCTGCCTTTCGTGATGGTCAGTTCCGCATAAAAACGGCTGTCTTTTCCACCGCTCAGGGTAGCGATCACCAGATCCTTGTTCATGATCTCTACATCAGAGTCTACCTGGATATCACCTGCTGTTACAACACCGTCGCCTGTCTTTTCAACATAAGCTGTTATAGGGCCGGAATTGCTGCTGTTATTTACAATAGCTAATTCCTTGATATTCATAATAATTTCAGTCACGTCTTCCTTAACGCCCGGAATGGAACTGAACTCATGTAAAACACCGTCGAATTTAACCTGACTAACTGCTGCTCCCGGTAAGGAAGAAAGCATGATCCTTCTCAATGAATTACCAAGAGTTGTACCGTATCCTCTTTCCAGAGGTTCTACGACAAATTTTCCAAATCTGTTGTCATCAGAGATTTCCGCAATCTCAATATTTGGTACTTGAAAATCGAACACTGTAAAGCCCCTCCTTTTATGATTTTTAGGAATTGCCTAAGCCTATTTAGAATATAATTCGACGATAAGCATTTCATCAACCGGTACATCAATGATTTCTCTTGTTGGAATTTCTTTTACGGTTCCGCTGAGATTTTCATGATTTGCATCCAGCCATTCCGGAACTAATCTGCCATCTGTAACTTCCAGTATATCCTTATATCTCTGAGAATCTTTATGTTTCTCTTTTATTTCGATCGTGTCACCGGCCTTTACTAAATATGAAGGGATGTTAACCTGCTTGCCGTTTACCAGCACATGCTTATGGTCAACGATCTGTCTGGCTTCTTTTCTTGTTCTGGCATACCCTAAACGAAACAGAACATTGTCAAGTCTAAGCTCAAGTAAAATCATAAGATTTTCACCTGTCATGCCGTTCATTTTCTGTGCTTTTGCATAGTAATTTCTAAAAGGTTTTTCTAATACACCATAGATGAATTTTGCCTTCTGTTTTTCTCTTAACTGAAGACCATATTCACTCATCTTTTTATTTGCTCTGTTTAACTGTCTTGTTGATTTTTTATCTATTCCTAAATAAATCGGATCCAAACCAAGTGATCTACATCTTTTAAGAACAGGAACTCTATTTACTGCCATCTATATGCACCTCCTATTAGACTCTTCTACGTTTTGGTGGGCGGCATCCATTGTGAGGAACCGGAGTAACGTCCTTGATACTTGTAACTTCAAGACCACATGCCTGAAGCGCACGAATTGCTGCCTCACGTCCGGAACCCGGACCTTTCACCATAACATCTACTGATTTCAAGCCGTGTACCAAAGCTGCCTTAGTAGCAGTTTCCGCTGCCATCTGAGCTGCATAAGGAGTAGATTTCCTTGAACCTCTAAAACCAAGACCACCAGCGCTTGCCCATGAAAGAGCATTTCCTTCATTATCAGTTAATGTTACAATTGTATTATTAAAAGATGATTGAATATGCGCTTGTCCGCGTTCAACGTTTTTCTTTACACGCTTTTTTGTCACTTTTTTTGTAACTTTAGCCATTTTAAACTAACCTCCCTTATGGGTTCTTTCTTAAGATTTGTCGGAATACAATATCATTCCTGATTCTAAAACTGTTCATATTACTTCTTCTTGTTTGCTACTGTTCTCTTAGGTCCTTTACGTGTTCTGGCATTTGTCTTTGTTTTCTGTCCACGAACAGGAAGTCCCTTTCTGTGACGAATACCTCTGTAGCATCCGATCTCCTGAAGTCTTTTGATATTTAAAGCGATTTCTCTTCTCAAATCACCTTCAACGGTCTGTGAAGCGTCAATAACCTCACTGATTCTCTTTACTTCTTCGTCTGTTAAATCTCTTACACGTGTATCCGGATTAACGTTTGCTTCTGCAAGAATACGATTTGAACTTTTTCTTCCGATACCATAGATATAAGTTAATCCTATCTCTACACGTTTCTCTCTTGGTAAATCAACACCTGAAATACGAGCCATGTGTGTATTACACCTCCATCATTAAAATCTTGTGTCATAAGTCAATGCTCTGCGTAGCCCGTTATCCCTAACGTCTGAAATGTAGAACGCAGACATACTATCCTTATTTTCGTAATTAATCTAATTAATATTTTTATATTTTATAGCAATGATACAACTAGTCCTAGTGTTTCATTGCTGCAGCCGCAACATAAATGCATATCATTCACCGATGTCAATGATATACGACTTTCCACAACCAAGGAACAACGCTATAATTAGCCCTGTCTCTGTTTGTGTTTCGGATTTTCACAGATTACTCTGATGCTTCCTTTTCTCTTAATAATTTTGCATTTTTCGCAAATTGGTTTTACTGAAGCCCTAACTTTCACAGTGAATCCTCCTTTCAAAAAAGTCCGACTATAACTATAACATACATTTTCCCAATTTTCAAGGAAAATTTTTTCAAGGAAAATTTTGATTTCTTCCTTATTATTTATCTCTCCATACGATCCTGCCTTTGGTCAGGTCATACGGTGATAACTCTATGGTAACTTTGTCTCCCGGAAGAATACGAATGAAATTCATTCTAAGTTTTCCGCTTATATGCGCCAATACCTTATGTCCGTTTTCCAGTTCTACCTGAAACATGGCGTTCGGTAATTTCTCCAATACGGTTCCTTCTACTTCTATTACATCAGCTTTTGACATTCTAACAACCTCCTATATTTCCTTGTTTGCCTTGTAGCATTTTAAAGCTTTCCTGATATCTTCATTTTGTAGCTTCACATTTGAATTTAATTTATTCTGCAGTTCGGAATCAATATAATGAATCGGCTGAATATGCTTCATTTTCTTCTTTTTGGGTTTCTCAATCTTTCGGTTCTTTCCGTCAATAAGATATACATATTCATCTTCTATATTAATTATGACAAAGATTTCATCTTTATCATGACCTGCCTTTGATCTTGCTAATTCACCAATCTTACATATTGCCATCTAAATCCCTATGCCTTTCCACTACTCAGACGTCCCTTCGCAGGGTAAGAATTTCCGGCTCACCATCCGTGATAAGAACCGTATTCTCATAATGAGCGGATAATGAACCATCTTCCGTAACAACCGTCCAATCATCATCAAGCCAAACAACTTCATAAGTTCCTGCATTAATCATAGGTTCAATTGCCAAAGTCATTCCTGCCTGTAACTTAATGCCTCTCTTCTTCTGGGCAAAATTCGGTATTTGAGGATCTTCATGCAATTCGGTCCCGATTCCATGTCCTACCAGATCCCTGACAACACCATAACCAAAACTTTCGGCATATGCTCCGATCGCCGCCGATATCTCATATAGATGACAGCCGGCTTTCGCATATTTAATGCCCTCAAAAAAACATTGTTTTGTTACATCCATCAACTGCCGGGCTTCCGGGCTGACTGTTCCGATTCCATGGGTCCTTGCTGCATCCGAATGATATCCTTTATATATCAGACCCGCATCCAGACTTACGATATCCCCTTCCTGCAAAATTCTCTTTTTGCTCGGAATTCCGTGTACAACCTCGTCATTTACCGACACGCAGACGGAAGCCGGATAGCCGTGATAATTTTTAAAATTCGGAATACAGCCGAAGCTTCGGATCATATCCTCACCAAGCTGATCAATTTCAAAAGTCGACATTCCCGGTTTCAATGATTTTCCCAGTTCATCATGCACGATTGACAGCAACCGGCATGATTCACGCATTAATTCAATTTCTTTTTGAGATTTAATTGTTACTGACATTTTTATGCTCCTAATATCTTTACGATATCGCCGAATACATCTTTCATGTCCCTGGTTCCGTCTACTTCTACCAAAACGTTCTTTCCGTTATAGTAATCGATCAACGGCTGTGTCTGCTCATGATATACATTCAGACGCTTTGTAACCGTTTCCGGCTTGTCATCATCTCTTAAGATCAGTTCACTTCCGCACCGGTCGCAGATTCCTTCCGTCTTTGTCGGTATATGAACAATATGATATGTTGCACCACATGCCACACATGCACGCCTGCCGGACATACGGTTTATAATATTCTCATCCGGTACTTCCACATTAATGGCGTAATCCACTTTTTCCCCCCGCTTCTCAAGAGCAGCATCCAGACTTTCTGCCTGGGGAATCGTTCTTGGAAATCCGTCCAGAACATATCCGTTCTTACAGTCTTCCTGTGCGACTCTGTCGATCACAAGGTCTACCGTAAGCTCGTCAGGTACCAGCAATCCCTGATCCATATATTCCTTGGCCTTTTTTCCCAGTTCCGTACCGTTTTTAATATTCGCCCGGAAAATATCACCAGTGGATATATGCGGTATTGAATATTTATCTGCAATCATTTTTGCCTGTGTTCCCTTACCGGCGCCAGGCGCACCTAACATAATAATCTTCATAAAAAAATCTCCATTCTTTTATTGTTTCATGCTTAAAGCAATTTTGACAATGGTACAGGACAGCGCCCTGTTCCATTGCCTAATCATATTATTACTTTGGAATTTAGTCATTTAAAAATCCTTTATAGTTACGAACCAACATCATAGATTCTATCTTCTTCAGCGTTTCGATCACAACACCTACGATAATGATCAATGATGTTCCGCCAAAGGAAACGGTGGCTTTCCATATTCCTGCAAAAGCGATCGGTATCGTTGCTACAATCAGCAGGCCAACAGCACCGATAAATACAATATAATTCAATATGGTATTTAAATAATCCTGCGTTGGCTTGCCCGGCCGGATACCCGGAATGAATCCGCCCTGTTTCTTCATATTATTAGCCACTTCCATTGGATTGAAAGTAATAGAGGTGTAGAAATATGCAAATCCCACAACCATAATAATATAAACGATAAATCCGATAGAGTATTTTAAGTTTGACGGATTCCACCAGTACTGTGTCAACAGATATTTTGTCCACTCCGGCGTAGAACCGGTAACCATCGTGGCAATAACATTCGGGAAAGTCAAAAGTGATTGTGCAAAAATGATCGGAATAACTCCGGCAGTATTTACTTTAAGAGGAATATGAGAGGAAGCTCCACCCACAAGCTTTCTTCCCTGCATCTTTTTGGAATACTGTACCGGTATTCTTCTCTCAGCAGCCTGCAGTATAACTACGAATGCTATGATAACCACAATGATCGTAATGATCATTACGGCACCTAAGCCTTTTCCACCTACAGAACTTGCATTTATAACAAATTGATTAAACAGATTTGCAATATCATTTGGAATTCTTGAAATGATATTGATCAACAGAATAATAGATATTCCGTTACCCACACCCTTTTCGGTAATGTTTTCACCCATCCACATAAGTAATGCCGATCCACATGTCATCGTTGCTACTGCAACAATGATGAATGATGCATATTCAAATGTGCTCATATTGCCTGTTGCACCAAAAAGTCCTTTATTTCCAAGGCTGATAGCCGTTGCGGTACCTTCAATCAGTGCCAGTGCAATCGTTAGGTATCTGGTTATTTCAGTAATCTTCTTTCTGCCTTCTTCTCCATCTTTCTGCATTTCTTCCAGTTTCGGAATAGCGATCGTAAGCAGCTGCATGATAATGGAAGATGTAATATATGGTGTAATATTCAATGCAAATAATGACATCTGTTCAAAAGAACCACCTGTCAATGCATCAAAAAAACCAAATGCTCCATTCTTGAACTGCTCTGTTACAGATGCAATGGATTCGGCAGTGGTGCCAGGAAGAGGCAGCTGACTGCCCAGCCTGACAAGAACCAATATACAGAAGGTATAAAATAATCTTTGTCTTATCTCTTTGATTTTTAATGCATCACGCAGTGTTTTTAGCATTAGATCACCTCACAGGTTCCACCAAGAGCTTCAATCTTCTGCTTTGCACCTTCACTGAATGCATTAGCCTTTACTGTAAGCTTCTTAGTAATATCTCCATATCCAAGAATTTTAACACCGTCTTTCGGATTCTTTACGATTCCTGTTTCTAATAAAGTCTCAACAGTAACAACTGCTCCGTCTTCGAATCGTTCCAGTGCACTAACATTGATTCCGATGATCTCCTTAGAGTTTCTGTTTGTAAAACCTCTCTTCGGAATTCTTCTATATAAAGGCATCTGTCCGCCTTCAAAGCCTGGTCTCGGGCTTCCGGAACGGGCTTTCTGTCCCTTGTGTCCCTTGCCGGCTGTCTTTCCGTTTCCGGAACCATGTCCACGGCCTCTTCTAAAATTATCGCTGTGCTTTGAACCTTCTGCAGGTCTTAAATTAGATAATTCCATCGTCGCACCTCCTTATCTGTGATTATATTTCTTCTACTTTAACTAGATGTTTTACCTGTTGAACCATACCTCTGACTGCCGCGTTATCAGGCATTTCAACTGTCTTGTTCAGTTTTCTTAAGCCTAAAGCAGCAACTGTCTTCTTATGCTTTGGAATTGCGCCGATAGTTGATTTAACAAGTGTGATTTTTAACTTATCTGCCATCTTATTTTCCTCCTATTAGCTTAAGATTTCTTCTACAGATTTACCGCGAAGTCTAGCTACTTCTTCCGGAGTCTTTAAGCCGGCTAAACCTTCTATGGTAGCAAGAACTACGTTCTGCTTATTGTTTGAGCCTAATGATTTGGTACGGATATTCTTAATTCCTGCAAGTTCCAGTACATTACGTGCAGGACCGCCTGCGATGACACCGGTACCGTCCGGAGCCTTCTTTAATAATACTTCTGCACTGCCGAACTTTCCTATTGTATCATGTGGAATACTTGCGTTATCATCAATTGCTACTGTTATCAGTTTCTTTATGGCATCTTCTTTGCCTTTGCGAATAGCTTCTGGAATTTCAGCCGCTTTTCCAAGGCCGGCACCAACGTGTCCGTTACCGTCTCCGACAACAACAAGTGCTGCGAATCTCATGTTACGTCCACCTTTAACAACCTTTGTAACACGCTTAATTGATACTACTTTTTCTTCTAATTCTAACTGACTAGCATCAACGATTGTACGTTTCATGTGTTTTCCTCCTTATATGGGATATATTCAAATATTGAATATGAATTTTAGAACTCTAATCCAGCTTCTCTGGCAGCGTCTGCTAAAGCTTTGATCTTTCCTTGATATATGAATCCGCCTCTATCAAAGACAACTGTTGTAATACCCTTTTCCAATGCTTTCTTAGCAATTACCGTTCCTAAGTATGCAGCAGCATCAACGTTATTGGTCTTCTCCAATTCAGACTTAACATCTTTCTGAAGTGTTGAAGCTGACACTAAAGTATTTCCAACTGTATCGTCAATAATTTGAGCATACATATGATTATTACTTCTAAACACAGCTAAACGTGGTCTTTCTGCAGTACCAGTAAAACGATTACGTAATCTTCTATGTTTATTTAAACGAACTTCTGTTCTTGATTTTTTACTAACCATGTCTGTCACTCCTTCA
>CAJTPF010000013.1 GCA_910578175.1 uncultured Lachnospiraceae bacterium | reverse complement strand
GAACAGGAATCAGGTGACTGGTGTCTGTTCTTTTTTATTTACAAAATAATAAGGAGCGTTTTTAAAGGAGAAATGAGTGGAAAAAAAGAAGAATATGAACATATAAGACATTGTTTTGAACCGGTATACGATGAGAATTCCAAAGTTTTGATCCTGGGCAGTTTTCCTTCCGTGAGATCAAGAAGCCAGGGATTCTATTACGGGCATCCTCAAAATCGTTTCTGGAAAGTGCTTCCGGTGATTTTGGGATATGAGGCTGATTATTTAAAAAAAGCAGAAATTCAGGATAAAATATCGTTTCTGAAAAAACATAAAATTGCGATATGGGATGTGATCGAAAGCTGTGATATCATTGGTTCCAGTGACAGCAGCATTAAAAACGTCATTCCGGCAGATCTTGAGGGTATTCTGCAACAGACGGAAATAAATACTATATTTACAAACGGAAAACTGGCAGGTACATTATATGAAACGTATTTTGGAAAAAAAATAAAGCTTAAACATATGATATTGCCATCAACCAGTCCTGCCAATGCAGCTTATAATATGGAAAAACTGGTTGAAAAATGGTCGGTGGTTTCAGGAGAATCCTTATGAAACCGGATTAAAAAATAATAATTAAGACCATAATAGATGATAGAGGGGATTATAAATAATGATAAGGAGGTCATGATATGGCAGTCATGCATATTACAAAATCTAATTTTGAAACTGAGGTTATGCAGTCGGAAAAGCTTGTGTTAGTTGATTTTTGGGCAGCATGGTGCGGTCCGTGTCAAATGCTTTTACCGATCATTGATGAGGTGGCCGAAGAGGCTGGGAATGTAAAAGTCTGTAAAGTAAATGTAGATGAAGAGCCGGAACTGGCGGCTCAGTACAACGTTATGACTATTCCTACGCTGGTTCTGATCAAAAACGGAGCGGTACTGAAAACCACCACCGGCGTACGTCCGAAGACAGAAATATTAAAAATGTTAAACATTTAATATAGAGGATTGAGGGGTTGGAGCTGATTTTTATGGGAAACACGGTTGGAAAACGGGAAAATTTTGATGTCATTATTATAGGAGCCGGAACAGCGGGGTTATCGGCGGCAGTATATGCAGCCAGGGCTTCCAGAAAGGTTCTGGTATTGGAAGAAAGTGCATATGGAGGACAGATCGTCTATTCTCCTGAGGTAGAGAATTATCCGGGAATCAGCCATGTTTCGGGGTTTCAGTTTGCATCAGGACTATATGGGCAGGCGGCGGGCGCCGGCGCGGAAATCCGGTTTGAAAAAGCCAGCGGGATAGAGATTCTAAAGGAAGATGAGGGGCATAAAATAGTACTAACAGATAAAACTTCTTACAAAACAAAATCCGTTATTATTGCCACCGGATCCCGAAGCCGCAGGATGGGGCTGGATGGAGAAGAAAAGCTGACCGGAGCTGGGATATCTTATTGTGCCACCTGTGACGGGGCTTTTTTTAAAGAAAGAACGGTTGCAGTGCTTGGTGGAGGAAACACAGCGCTGGAGGAAGCTGTATATTTATCAGGACTCTGCCGTAAAGTATATATTATTCACCGGAGAAATGAGTTCCGGGCAGAGCAGAAACTGGTAGAACAGCTACGGCAGAAGAAGAATATTGAGTATCTGTTGAATTGCAGTGTGACAGCACTCAACGGCGCTGAGAAACTGGAATCTGTGGAATTATCCGACGGCAGGGTGATAGAAGCAGCGGCTCTTTTTGTTGCGATCGGACGGGAACCGCAGAATGATATTTGTAAAGGTCTCCTTGAATTAGATGAATATGGTTATATAATAGCAGGCGAAGACTGCCGTACCAGTGTAAAGGGAATCTTTGCGGCCGGTGACTGCCGCACAAAACAGGTGCGCCAGCTGGTGACAGCCGCCAGTGACGGAGCGGTAGCGGCGCTGGCAGCCATTGTTTAAAAGAGGGAAAGGAATGTTTTATAATCTTACCAATAGTGTTGATGAAACCATTGAACTGAAAGATATAAATATGAAGGACGACAATGTATATGCAGGATATATAAATTTTGATGAATTTGAGGAAATATACAGTTGTTTTGGATTATCAGAAAATATAATTGCCGAGTGTGAAAATAACCGGGAGAGTATTCGAAGCAATATAGATGTTTATGAGGATTACAGCTGCGGATATATAACCGTTATAAAACAGGCGCTGTTACACGAAAAACTGGACAGGGTGGCGTATTTTATTAAAAAAAATCTTTTTTTGATCGTTAAATTAAAAGATGAAAATGAAAGCACGTTAGCCATGTTTGAAGCAGCCCTGAAAAAATTTAAAGATTCCATTACCCTGGAAAAGATTATTTTTGCTTATTTTGAGAAAATGATAAACGGAGATAATAAAATTCTGGAATCTATGGGCAACCGCATTACGGCATTAGAAGAAAATATGATAAATGCCGTACCGGATAATATGATCAACCGCCAGATCTTTCAGTTTAAAAAAGAATTACTTACATTTCGGGATTATTATGAGCAATTGATAGATGTAGGTGAAGAATTGCAGGAAAACGAAAATCATCTGTTTTCTGAGGAAGATTTAAAATATATCCGGTTATTTACGGGAAAGGTGAACCGGCTGCTGGGAAATGTGATGTCTTTAATGGATATGGCAGTCCAGTTAAGAGAAGTGTACGAAGCCACATTAGATATTAATCTTAACAGCATAATGAAAGTTTTTACTGTGATCACCACTATTTTTTTGCCGCTGACCGTAATCACAGGATGGTATGGAATGAATTTTCATGTCATGCCGGAACTGCAGTGGAAGTACGGCTATCCGTATGTGATAGTGTTTGGGATCGCGATCATATTGGTCTGCATTGTTTATTTTAAAAAGAAAAAACTTATGTAGGATGCCGGAGTATATCTGTTTAGGGGCTATCCCGTAAAAAACCGATTGAAGTGATTGAAAAATCGTAATATAATTGAACAGGGTGATGACGGTCACCCTGTTATTTTAAAATTGGAGACGAATATGATATTTACATCAAAAGATTTGAAAAAATTAATCATGCCGCTGATTTTCGAACAATTGCTGGCAGTTACCGTGGGACTGGCGGACTCGCTGATGGTTTCGAAAGTGGGAGAATCAGCAATCTCTGCGGTTTCTTTGGTAGATTCCATCAATCTGCTGCTGAATCAGGTGTTTGCGGCACTGGCAACCGGCGGTGCTGTGGTAGCCGGACAGTATCTGGGTAAAAAGAAGGAGAAGGAAGCCTGTGATTCAACGGAACAGCTTCTGGTATTTAATACTCTGGCGGCGATGGTTATTATGGTAATCATCTATCTGGGACAGAATCTTATTCTGACGAAGGTATTCGGTAAGATCGATGCCGATGTTATGGATTACAGCAGACGATATATGCTGATCGTAATGGCGGCTACTCCGTTTATTGCAATCTATAACAGCGGGGCGGCTATACTGAGGACCATGGGAAATTCCGGAATTTCCCTGATTGTTTCCACAGTAATGAATGTATTAAATATTGTGGGAAATGCAGTATTGATCTACGGATTTCGTTTCAGCGTGGAAGGGGTTGCGGTTCCCACACTGGTATCCAGAATCGTGGCAGCCGTTCTTGTGGTCGGGATACTGAGAAACCAGAAGCGGGTACTTCATATCAGTAAACCGTTCCGTTACAAACCAGACAGAGGCATGATCAGAAAAATCTTATACATAGGTATACCCAGCGGTGTGGAGAACAGTATGTTTCAGCTTGGCAAAATATTGTTATTGAGTTTTGTATCCGGTTTTGGAACCGTACAGATCACGGCGAATGCAGTGGGAAACACGGTCGCAGGTTTTCAGATACTGCCGGGGATGGCGCTTGGTCTTGCCATGATAACAGTGGTCAGCCGGTGTATCGGCGCCGGTGACTATGAGCAGGCAAAGTATTATTGTAAAAAACTGATGAAATATACGTATATTGCCATGGCTGTCGTAAATATAGCGATCATGGTTGCGCTGCCGCTGATCATGAAAATCTATCAGTTGTCAGCGGATACTTCAGAATATACGTTTCGCATCTTAGTATTTCATGGAATCTGCGCCATATTTATCTGGCCGTTGTCCTTTACCCTGCCGAATGTATTGAGAGCCGCCAATGATGCGAAATATACAATGATCATAGGAGTGGCTTCCATGTGGCTCTGCCGGATCATCTGCGGTATACTTCTTGGAAAGTATTTTCATCTGATGACATTTGGGATATGGATCGCAATGGTGATTGACTGGTGTGTCAGATCTGTATTCTTTATTTTCCGGTATAAAAGCGAAAAGTGGAGAGAACATAAACTGGTTTAATAAAATCATTACGAAAGGATATTTGGAAAAACAATGAAGAGAAGAGTGAAAAAAAAGTTTTACAGAATCTGTAACAGAATTTTTCTGACGGTAATCCTGATTCTGCTGCAGGTCGGATGGCTTGTCGTATCCTTATTCCGGCTGACGGAATATTCGGCGGCGATCAGTGCGGTATTTGCATTGATCAGTGCATTGATGGTGTTATATGTGATTTCTAAAGATCTGAATCCGGAATTTAAGATCGGCTGGATCATTTTGATCCTGTTGCTGCCTGTATTTGGAGGCCTGTTTTATTTTTGTTTTGGAGATAAGAAACCATCTAAGTTTTTGCGAAAAAAAATGAAGAGTTTTCATGATGAATTCAGAAAGGACATTATAGTGGATGAAATTGCCCTGGAGGAATTCAGAAGACAGGATCACCGTGCGGCAATGACGGCGGACTATATACGAAATACCAGTGATTATCCGGTGTATCCGAATTATTGTACCGAATATTTTGAACTGGGAGAAGTAATGTTTCAGCGGATGTGTGAGGAGCTGGAACAGGCAAAGCATTTTATATTTCTGGAATATTTTATAATGAATGAAGGCAAAATGTGGGATACGATACTGGAGATTCTGGTACGGAAGTCAGAGCAGGGAGTGGAAGTCCGTATCATGTATGATGATATTGGCTGTGTGGCTCTTCTGCCTCCGGGATATCAGGAATTTATAGAGAATATGGGAAGTAAGATCCAGTGTGTGGCGTTTAATCCTCTGGTACCTTTTTTATCCTTTGTAATGAATAACAGAGATCACAGAAAAATAATGGTGATCGACGGGCATACGGCTTTTAACGGTGGAATCAATCTGTCGGATGAATATATCAACATTGGTTCCCAGTATGGTCACTGGAAGGATACCGGCGTCATGGTAAAGGGTCCTGCCGTATGGAATTTTACGGTGATGTTTATGGAAGCATGGAGAGCTTACAAACCGGATGATACGGACATAAATAATTACCGGCCACATTTAGAGGAACTACCGGTGTTTGACAGGACAGACGGATTTGTGCAGCCTTTCTGTGATACACCACTGGAGGACGAGCCGATTGCCGAAAATGTGTATATCGAACTGATCAATCAGGCGGTAGATTATGTATATATCTTCACCCCGTATATGGTCATTGACAATGAAATGAAGACGGCTCTCTGTCTGGCAGCCAAACGGGGAGTGGATGTAAGAATGGTAACTCCGGGAACTGCGGATAAAAAGATCGTCAACCGCTTGACAAAATCCAATTATCCGCCGTTGTTAAAAGCCGGAGTCCGGATTTATGAATATACGCCGGGATTCATACATGCCAAGAGTTATGTCTGCGATGACAAATTCGGTGTGGTGGGAACCATTAATATGGATTTCCGGAGTCTTTATCTGCATTTTGAATGCGGGACCTTTTTATACAATACCAAGGCTGTTCAAAAACTGAAGCAGGATTGCCAGGATACTTTTCAAGTATCGAAAGAAATATATTTATCAGACACCAGACAGGGATATTTCGGAGGGTTGTTTGATTCACTGTTGCGTATGATTGCACCGTTGTTATGAGATTGGCGGGATATGTCACGGAAATCCGCAGTTTTTATGTATAAAATACGGATTCACACATTTTTTTAATCTGCATAATTGACGAAATATTATTATAGTGTTATAGTATAGGAATGAACAATGTTCACAGAGAATAAGAAGTCCTGTGGGAAGCAGGCAGAAAAGAGGTAGAAATGGCAAATTATAATGATGAATATAATCAGTTCAATCAGGATAATATGCAGTATTCGGAATTTGGATCAAATGATTCCATGAATTATTCCTATCCGGGACAGGGAAGTTCAGGTGCATATTCCGGAAGCATATATGACAGTGTGGACAGAGCAGAACTTGCCACAAACACCATAGCAAAGTCTTTTATGATCATGGTGGTCGCATTAGTGGTTACAGCAGTTTCGGCATATATTACATTGATAAATGAATCCATGTTTAAAGCAATGCTTGACAATGTATTAATGTTATTTATTTTAGAGTTTGCAGTTGTTATTGGTGCATCTTACAGTATTAAAAAGAATAAAGCCATAGTAGCAGGCATTTTGTTTGCAGCATATTGTATTATCACCGGTATGACATTATCTGTTCTCTTTTTCGTATATGAAATCGGTTCGATCCAGCAGGTATTTGTTCTGGCAGCGGTTGTATTTGCAGTTATGGCTGTTTACGGATTTACGACTAAGAGAGATCTGACTTCTTTTGGCGCCATCGCTATTATGGCTCTGATCGGTATGCTGGTGGTAACTTTCTTTAATGCGTTGATCTTCCACAGTACAGGAGTGGGAATGATGATGAACTATATTGGTGTTCTCTTGTTTGTAGGATTAACAGCATATGATGTCCAGAAGTTAAAGAAACATTCGCTTCAGGCAACTGCAGGCAATGCCAATTCATTAGCCGTTTATTTTGCAATGGAGTTATATCTGGATCTGCTCAATCTGTTCCTTCGTTTACTTGCCATCATGGGAAAGAGTAAGAACTGATAGAATAAGAAAATCGATCATTACCGTCATAAAACAAAAACCGGTTGTTTTATGACGGTTTTTTTTGTATAATAATGAAGCCTGCACGGATATGCAGAGGAAAGCCAAAGGTCGGTGTAAACGGTTATGAAAGACCAGATTTTGAAGTTAAAAGATAGATTAACAGAATACATTAGAAATCATAAAGAACTTGTTGCGATATGTCTGATCCTCGCAGGAGTGGTAAGTTTTATTATGTTTAACGATTTTCAAAGCAGTGAAGAGTATTATAATGTTACGATGAAAACCGTGGAAGAGGAAGTTTCCGTGACGGATAAAGAGTCGTCAGAGATATATCATGAATCGTCGGAGACTGTAACGGATACATTAAATACTGAAGTATCTGTGGATGTTGCAGAAGAAACGGACACCGAACCGGAAGTTTTGGTATCCTCAGAAAACACAGAGGAGACTTCCGGGGAAGAAACGACTATAGCCGCAGGAGAAACAGAACAGATGTCTGAATCGGAATCCCGGTCAGAGACAGATTCACCAGAGGTTTTACCGCCTCCGGTTCCTGAGACCACAGAAACCGTACCAGCGACGGAAGAACCATGGCAGGAACCAGAGACCATTACGGTATATATCAGCATTGACTGCATGAATATTTTAGAACATATGGGGGATTTAATAGACGGAGAGGCTCTGGCTGATTATATAGGAAACGGAACGATACTGGATAAGACAGGATATCAGATTGATGCAGGAAGCACTGTTTTTGATCTGTTGAAGATGACGGCGAGAGCTAATCAGATCCAGCTGGATTATCAGGGAGAATCCTCTAATATTTACAGTACCGTTTATATCAAAGGAATCCAGTATATCTACGAGAAATCCTGTGGAAGCAGTTCCGGCTGGATGTATACGGTTAACGGAGAGTGGGCCGGTGTTGGATGCAGCAGCAAAAAGCTGAAGGACGGAGATTTTGTACAATGGCGGTTCAGCTGCGACGGCGGCAGTGATCTGAGAGGAAACTGATATGTTTGAATCCTATCATCCGCTGATCCATGTTATATATTTTACCGGGATATTGCTTCTGCTTTTGTTTTGTGATCACCCGGTCATACCGGTGTTGTGGATTTTATTTTCTATTCTTTTTTTAAGTTGTTACAGAAAAAAATCTGAAATCGTCAAGATGATCTTTGGGATTTTTTTACTGCTTTGCGCCATGATATGTGTCAATCCGATGATATCCCACAATGGCGCCACCGTTCTGTTTTTTATGAACGGAAAGGCGGTCACGCTGGAAGCGGCAATATACGGCGGATATATCGGTTTGTTGTTATCGTCCATGATGCTTTGGGGTGGATGTCTGAATGAAATTATGAGCAGCGATAAACTCATTTATGTGTCGGGCAGGGCCATGCCCCATCTGGCGCTGGTCATATCCATGAGCATGCGTTTTATCCCGCTGTTTAAACGAAAAGCATCTGAAATATATGCTTATCAGAAAATCAATATGAGAAAAAGCAGACCCTCCTATACGGATAAACTGCTGCTGGGAATGAAAACTTTTTCCATAGTTATGACATGGTCATTTGAAAATGCCCTGGATACGGCGGATTCTATGAAATCCAGAGGATATGGCATACGGAAGCGTACTTTTTATTCCGTCTATCGCTTTACTCTGCGGGATGCCGTTTTTTTGACCGTCTTTCTGGCGGCGGGGATCCTGACGTTGTTATTATGGAAAGATTCCGGAATGAATGTTGCTTTTTATCCGGTGTTCCGATGGCCGGCATGGAATATCAGAAGTACATTGATTATCTGCTTATCCGGCTTAGCGGCAGGCATCCCCTGGATATATGAGGTAAAGGAAAAATTAATATGGAATTATTACAGGTCAGGGATTTGAGCTTTCAATATCCGGATTCCGGCAGATTGGCATTAAACAGGTTGAATTTCAGCGTCAATGCCGGAGAATTTGTGATTCTCTGCGGAGCATCCGGATGTGGAAAATCAACCTTATTAAAATTGCTGAAAAAAGAAGTGGCACCGGCGGGAAACCGGCAGGGGGAAATCCTGTTTCAGGGGAAGCCGGCGGAAGAGCTGTCTTACCGGGAGTCGGCAAAGTATATCGGATATGTGGCTCAGAATACAGAGGGAGCGTTGGTTACGGAGAAGGTATACAGTGAGCTGGCATTCGGACTGGAGAATTTTCAATATGATAATGATCATATCCGGATGAAAGTCAGTGAGACAGCGATATCTTTCGGCATTGAGGAGTTATTTCATAAAAAAGTAGAGGAATTGTCCGGGGGGCAGAGACAACTGGTAAATCTGGCGGCGGTACTGGTAACGGAACCTTTGGTGCTGTTGCTGGATGAGCCGGTTTCGAAACTGGACCGGATCGCGGCGGAAGAATTCATCAATACCATCCGCAAATTATCCGAGACTTACGGTATTACCATAGTGATGGCAGAACACAATCTGGAAGATATCTTTTCGCTGGCAGACCGGATCATGGTACTGGAAGACGGAAACCTGATCGCAGATGAGAAACCGGAAGATTTATCCGGTATTCTGAAACAAAGGAATTCAGGAACCGCTATGATGAAAGCCCTGCCTTCGGCAGTCCGTCTGTTTGCAGACCGGAGCAAGGCTTTAGAATGTCCTCTGAACGTAAGGGAAGCAGTCCGGTATCTGAGCCGCCATTATAATATGGAACTTCTTCGAAAACTGGATGAAGATTTATCCGGTATCCGTAAAAATCTCAGAACGGAGCGTACCGGGAACAAAACGAAATATCCGGTGGGATTGCAGTTTAAAAATATATGGTTCCGTTATGAAAAAGACGGCAAAGATATATTACGGGGAGCAGGACTGACTGTTCTGAAAAACACCCTTCACTGTCTTCTGGGTGGGAACGGTTCGGGAAAATCCACCCTTCTGTCGGTGATCGGCGGACTTTATAAGCCGTACCGGGGACATATGGAAAAACAGAACGTTGCTTATCTGTGTCAGACACCGCAGTTTATGTTTTTAAAAGAAACGGTTTATGAGGACTTTCTGGATACCGGATATCAGAATGGAAGGACAAAGCAGGAGATAAAAGACCTGATCGGGAAGTATGAAAGACGGCTGGGACTTGAGAGTTTGTATCATATGCATCCCTATGATCTGAGCGGAGGGGAAATACAAAAGGCGGCATTGATGAAGATATTATTATGCCGGGCGGAAATTATTTTACTGGATGAGCCGACAAAGGGAATGGATGCAGGATCCAAAGATGAATTCGGACAGGTGTTAAAGGAATTGCTTTCTCAGGAAAAAACGATTTTAATGGTGACCCATGATATAGAATTTGCGGCGGAATACGGAGATTACTGTTCCATGATCTTTGATGGCGAGATTTTCGGTACATCCGAACCGACGGAATTTTTTGAGCATAATACTTATTTTACCACTTATACCGGACGGATTCTGAGAAAGGTGGCAGGAAAAAGGATTACTGTTTCACAGGCAGACGAGTTGCTGGATCATTATGAGAAATATAAGGAAGTGGGAATATGAGATTTCATCTGACAGTGGTTTACGGAATCATACTGGCAATACTGGTGATTGCGTTCCGGCAGTTTCTGGTAATGCTGGAAAAAAAGAAACAGGATTTCCGGCTGTTGGTGATTATAAGTGTTTTAACCGCACTTTCTGTTACCGGAAGACTGATATTTGCAGTGTTGCCTGGTTTTAAACCGGTAACGGCAGTGGTTATCCTTTCCGGTATTTATTTTGGAAAAGAAGCCGGTTTTTTAACCGGTTCCCTGACAGCGCTGATCTCGAATTTTTATTTTGGACAGGGAGCCTGGACACCTTTTCAGATGATGGTCTGGGGAATCATCGGAGCAATCGCCGGTATCGGTTCCGGTCTTCTGCGGAAAAACCGGTTTGTTCTGTATCTGTATTCGGCTGCTGCCGGAGCCATGTACTCTCTGCTGATGGACATTTATACGGTATTTTGGATCGACGGATATCTGAACGGTTCCAGATATTTAACGGCCCTGCTGACTTCACTGCCGTTTACCGTTATATATGCGGTTTCCAATGTTATTTTTATGGTAGTTTTAAGAAAACCCGTCGGCAGGAAATTAATGCGGGTGAGAAAGAAATTCGGACTTGAAAGTCTAAAAATGTAGCACGATCCGTGCGGAAATGAGGTTCATATGATTAAATTTGTTGTGGCGTTTATCTTTATTCTCTTTGATCTGGTGCTGGGTGTTGAAAATATACAGTTTGATTTACTGCCCGACTTTATCGGATATGCGGTTCTGATCTATGGAATATGGAGATTGCAGAAGCGGCATGGAGAAAACCAGGAATTTCAGGCAGCGGCAAAGCAGGGGATCCTGCTGTGTGCCATATCGGCTGTTATCACCTATCTCTGCTGTCTTCTGGATTTATACGGCGTTATTTCGGATATGGGGATGTATGCGGCATGGTCGGCTGCCCTTGTTACGGATATACTGGGCATTCTGGCAATCTATGTGTATAACAGGCTGCTCACAGGCCTGCAGGGAATGAACCGGCAGTTTCAGATAAAGAGGATCAATACTCTGCTGATGGTAAAGGTATTATGTACCGCCTGCCAGTATGTTGCCATTACCTTTGCCGTTTCGGAATTTGCCATGACGTTCCAGATATTTGAAATGCTCGTAAATCTGATGCTGCTGGTATATATGACCACTTCCGCCTTTACGTATAAAGAAAAATATATGCAGAATAATGCTTGAATAATGAGGTGAAATATAGGATAATAAGATAGACAATATAATGCGAAAGGAAGGATAAAGATGAGAAAAAAATTGTTGGCCAGAACGTTTGCTTTTGCGCTGTGCACCTCATTTATTTTTACTGCCTGCGGGAAATCGGGCGACAATAAAACAACTACCGGAACGGCCGGGGCCGAAACCACTACGGAAGAAACCACCACCGTAAAATTAGAGGGGGAAGAAGTTGCGGCAAATCTGGCTTCCGTGCAAAATGTTATTGATGATAACAGCAGGAGCTTTTATGAGATTTTTGTGGGTTCGTTTTATGACAGTAATGGAGACGGAATGGGAGACCTGCAGGGTGTGATCGATAAGCTGGATTACATAAATGACGGAAATCCGGAGACGGATACCGATCTGGGCTGCAACGGAATCTGGCTGATGCCGATCAGTCCGTCGCCGTCCTATCATAAATACGATGTAACGGATTATTGTGCCGTGGACAAAGCCTATGGTACAACGGAGGACTTCAAAAAACTGGCGGAAGAATGTGATAAGAGAGGGATTAAGATCATTGTTGACCTGGTGATGAATCATTCTTCCATTGGACATCCATGGTTTCAGGAAGCAAGAAAATATTTGGAACAGCTTCCGGAAGGACAGGAACCCAATGCAGCAGATTGTAAATATGTGGATTATTATACATTTGTAAAGGATAATCCGGGAGGCAATTATTATAAAGTGGGAACTTCCGATTATTATTATGAGGGTGTATTTTCCCAGTCCATGCCGGATCTGAATCTGGATAATCAGGATGTCAGGGCAGAGTTTGAAGCTATTGTTAAATACTGGCTGGATTTAGGCGCAGACGGTTTCCGTCTGGATGCGGCAAAAGAATATTTTTCCGGAAATACCGCAAAGAACGTGGAAGTGTTAAAGTGGTTTAACGCTTATGTAAAGAGTGTGGATCCGCAGGCTTATATCGTGGGAGAAACATGGACCGCAGATTATGCCTCTTATTATGAGAGCGGAATCGACGGCGCATTTGATTTTAGTTACGGAAACCATGACGGCGTCTATACCATGATTGCCCAGGGTACCAATACGGCAACCTATAACGGTGATTATTTTACAAATTCACTGATCAAGTCCATGGAGTCTGTCCGGGGATATTCGGATACCGGAGCTATGGCATTGTTTTTAAGCAACCACGATCTGAACCGGCCGGCTCATTATCTTGGTTTTAATGAAGACAAAATTAAGTTTGCCCATGGTCTGATGGCGATCTCTAATGGAAGCACCTATATCTATTACGGAGATGAGATTGGCCTGGGAGGCGTAGAAGCCGATGAAAATAAGCGTTCTCCGATGATCTGGTCATCTTCGGATACCACCGGTCAGTGTAATGGTCCGGCAAATATGGATAAAAATATGGTCATCAACCGATTCCCATCCGTGGAAGAACAGCTGGCAGATAAAAACTCGATCCTGAGTTATGTGAAACAGTCCGTGAAACTCAGAAATATCTTTCCGGAATTGTCCAGAGGTGAGGTTGCCCGTATCAATGAAGTAACGGATGAAAAGATCAGTGCGATGACGAAAACCTATGAAGGCAGCAAGATCGTTGTGCTTGCCAATACAAGTCCGGCTGAGACAGCTTATGCAGAGATACCAAGGAGCGTATACGGTTATACCTGTATTCAGGGGATACTGACAACCGGAGAAGAGCAGCCGTATCAGGTAGGAGATACCATAGTCCTTCCACCGCATGCTATCGTTATCTTAAAATAGGATTAAATTTAGAAAATATTGTTATCTGATGATTTGCAGTAAAATGTAAACGGCAGTTAGAAAATTATGGAGGTTTGGGATGAGACGGTATTTTGAATTAGGTGTTTACAATAAGGAAAAATCTGACGGCACAGGTGTACTTGGTCAATATTCCAGTTTTAATGAAGCAAAGGAAGCGATATCCGGTTTCACAAAAGGACCGGAGCAGATTTTCATCATTGATGAACTGGAAGAGCAGGAGGATGATTCCGTTCGTCAGTTAGGTGAATGGTTATATAAATAGTTTGGATAAAAAAGACCGTGGCAGCGGTCTTTTTTGTTATAAGACGGAGGAAAAACATGAAAGAGATAGAGTTTAAAATGGAACGTCCGGATCTGCTTCATGTAGGCGATGAAGTGGAAGTGGAGGAATCCCAGCTGGTTACGCTGCAGGGAGTGGTATGTTATTATACGATTATACCTGCGCTGGCAATGTCCAATAATATACCTTACCGGCAGCGGCTAAAGTGTCTGAAAGGAACAGTGACTTCCATTCGCCCGGAGGGCAGCGCATTTTTTATCACGGCAGAGTTTGATGAGTAAGAATATGAAACTCTTGACAAAATGAACGAATGTGCTATGATTATTAAGAATATAGTGTAAGGAGTATTTTCTATGAAGAAAATGGTATTATCGATTCTGGTTGAGAATACGGTAGGCGTACTCAGCAGGATTTCCGGCCTCTTTTCAAGAAGAGGATATAATATAGACAGTCTGACCGTAAGCGAGACCGAAAGAAACGGTTTTTCCAGAATGACCATAGTTGTCAGCGGTGAAGACGAAGTTCTGGAACAGATCCGCAAGCAGGTTGCAAAGCTTGTGGATGTCAAAGATATCATTGAACTGAAAGACGGGGCATCCGTCTGCAGGGAACTGATCTTATGCAAGGTAAAAGTGGATGCTACGGACCGTCAGCAGGTGATTGCGGTTGCAGACATATTCCGGGCCAAGATCGTTGATGTTTCCACGGATTCGATGATGATCGAACTTACCGGCAACCAGCAGAAATTGGATGCTTTCGTGGGCCTGCTGGAAGGATTTGAGATTAAAGAACTTGTAAGGACCGGTATTACAGGACTGACAAGGGGAACGGCGGACATGCTGTCGGGAGAACTGGAATAGATTTTCAGGTAATACATAGCAGATATCGGCACGGTCACGAGATTAATTGTTATCTAAAATGTACTGCATAATAGATAACATTAACTATAATACTAATATATATGGAGGCAAAACATATGTCAAAGATTTATTATCAGGAAGATTGTAACTTATCGTTATTGGAAGGCAAGACAATAGCTGTGATTGGATATGGCAGTCAGGGTCATGCTCATGCTTTGAACGCAAAAGAGTCAGGCTGCAATGTGATTATAGGTTTATACGAGGGAAGCAAGTCATGGGCAAAAGCTGAGGCACAGGGCTTTGAAGTATATACAACAGCAGAAGCAGCTAAAAAGGCAGATATCATCATGATTCTTATCAATGATGAGAAGCAGGCTGATATGTATAAAAAAGATATCGAGCCGAACCTTGAGCCGGGTAATATGTTAATGTTTGCGCACGGATTTAATATCCATTTCGGTTGTATCAAACCACCGGCAGATGTAGATGTAACCATGATCGCTCCAAAGGGACCGGGTCATACCGTACGTTCCGAATATCTGGAGGGAAAAGGTGTTCCTTGTCTCGTAGCGGTTGAGCAGGATGCAACCGGTAAGGCACTGGATACCGCACTTGCATATGCACTGGCGATCGGCGGCGCAAGAGCAGGTGTTCTTGAGACTACCTTCCGGACCGAAACAGAGACAGACCTCTTCGGAGAGCAGGCAGTTCTTTGCGGCGGTGTTTGCGCATTGATGCAGGCAGGTTTTGAAACACTGGTAGAAGCAGGATATGATCCGCGGAATGCATATTTTGAGTGTATCCATGAGATGAAACTGATCGTGGATTTAATCTATCAGTCCGGTTTTGCAGGAATGAGATATTCCATCTCCAATACAGCGGAATACGGTGATTATATAACGGGTCCTAAGATCATCACGGAAGATACCAAGAAAGCTATGAAGAAGGTTTTATCTGATATTCAGGACGGTACATTTGCAAAAGAATTTTTAGTTGATATGTCTCCGGCAGGCCGTCAGGTACATTTCCAGGCCATGAGAAAACTGGCTTCCGAGCATCCGTCAGAAAAGATCGGTGAGGAGATCAGAAAGCTTTACAGCTGGAATAATGAAGAAGACAAACTGATTAATAACTAATTCATGCATATTGTATAGAGACTGAACATAGAAACGGAGAAATTCATATGCTGTTTGGTAAGACCAAAAAGATAGTGGAAGATAAAGAAGCAGAAATAAAGCTGAATTTGTCGAATAACTATAAAGATGCAGCATATAAGTCTTTTCTGGAGTTTGTTTCCGTTATTAAAGACTTGAGAAATGATGGCAAGATCAGCGCTAAGGATTTTGATAAATTATCTTCTCGTGTTGAAGAATATAGGAAGAAGTTTAGAAACTATATAAATTAAATCTGAAAGTCATACATTGGCAGTTTAAGCCATTGTATGACTTTTTTAATGGGTATTATTTTTATTGCAACAGTTTTGGGCGTTTTATACACATATATATGAATTATGATAAGCTGAATTTCAGCTCGCCGGTTTGGAAGACATTGCAGGGATTCAGTATCGGTATGGGAATACAAATGAAAGGAAGTGGCAGATTGGAGACAGTCAGGGAATTGGTTATTAAGGCAAAGGAAGGTGATACCACAGCTTTTTCCGAATTATATCAGCAGGTATATAAGGATATGTATAGATATTCTTATTATATGCTGGAGAACCGGCAGGAGGCGGAGGATATAGTCAGCGATACGGTAATGGAAGTCTATCAGGACATTGGAAAATTAAGGGAGAATGAAAAATTCCGGGCATGGGTTTTTAAGATCTTATCTAATAAATGCAGGAAAAGAAGAAAACAACTGGCAGAAAAAAATTTGTCCCTGGATGATGAAGCAGTAAATCACGATCTGAAAACGGTAAATGAATATGAAAAGGAACAGGATTTGAAACGGGCTTTTGAAGACCTGACACCAGAAGAAAGAAATTTGGTTTCCATGGCAGTATTTGGAGGATACAAGAGCCGGGAAATCGGTGAGCTTATGAATATGAAAGCGGCAACCGTTCGGTCAAAGATCAGCCGTGCATTTGCAAAAATGCAGAAAAGGATGGAGGTGCAGCTGTAATGATGAAAAGAAATATAGAGATTCCGGATTTGGAAGTCAGAACGGAGGACTGGGAGGAGGCAGAAGAGTTAATTATGAAGGAAATTAAAAAAAGATCTGAAGAACTGGAGATTCCGGGCAGTCTGCTGCCGGAGAATATGATGAAGAAGCTCCGGCAGGAGTCAGGGGAGCAGATGTCGATCGTTCCGGTTCGAAAGAAAAAAAACAGATTTTTAAAACAGGCAGCAGCAATTGCGACGGCGGCAGCGGTTTGTGCCGTATCGGTATTTTTGCTGGTCAATTATAAAGGAAGTATCACTCTGACCAATGGAAGATCTGGGGCAGAGGAGGTGGAATATGGAACACTGGAAGCGGGTATGGTTCCGGCAGCCAGCAGGGAAGAAATATATGATAAAATTAAAAATTATGATAGCTTAACTTCATGGGGATTTGGTTGGTCAACATTGGGCAAAGATGATCAGATCAATAATGAAGGTAATACGGAAATTTTTCCCGGAGGTACGGATAATGACCAGAATCAGGAGTATTATTACAAGGCTACCAATGAACAGGTGGAAGGCGTATCGGAAGGGGATTATGTAAAGACAGACGGTAAGTATATTTATATAGCACCCAAAAACGGCAGTAATATCCGGATTTTAGCGGCAGAAAATGGTCATCCTGCAGCTGTTTCCGAAATCCGGCTGGAAGAATACCTGAAAGAAGATTTAGAAGCAGAGAGCGACAGCGATGTGGCAGTTCTTTTGGACGACAAGGAAATGTACGTGAATGGAGACAGACTGACACTGGTGATATCTGCAATGAAGAGATCCTCATACAGCGGTGGGGAATGGGAGCCGGAGTTCAGGGATGAGATGGGTTATGAAGATAATATGTATTGGCTGGACTCAACGATGTATCTTAATGAAGTATATATTTTGAGTTTTGATATCAGTGATAAAAGTCATCCAAAATTTCTGGCAAAACATTCACAGCAGGGAAAACTAAATACCAGCAGGGTTGTGGACGGCTATCTGTATGTGATATCGAATTTTTACTACGACATTCTGGATAGTGAAAGATATCTTCCCTGCGTGGATGGAGAAGAGGTTTCGGCAGATTCTGTTTATATAAATGAAAACGGCGGGGAAACGTATACGATCATTACTGCTTTAGAGATTGACAGACCAGAAGATTTATTGACCAATCTTAATATTTTAGCGGGAAGCGACCTGATATATGTCAGTCAGAAAAACATTTATATTTTGGAACAGGAACTGACGAAAGCGGAGACGGAGCAGGGGGATACGTTGACGGAAATTTATTCTTACGATACGGTGATCAATAAATTCTGCTATAATGCAGGAAAGGTAGAATTTAAGGTTTCTTCCAGAGTAAAGGGAACAATAGATAAGGCATTTTATCTGGATGAATATAACGGAATCTTGAGAGCGGTGGCAAATGTATATACCATAACCGCACGGAGCGGGCTGCTGGATGACTCATTTGTGGATTCTGTTATCGGAGAAGAGAAAACGGAATCGAAATATGAGCAGGAACAGATGATACAGCAGGAATTGGAAAAGAAATACGGGGAAGAGATATATATAAGGAAAGAAAAGGATAAATGGAAAATAACAAGATTTGAGACAGTAGATGAAAACAGGGTTTATACATTGGACGAATCGATGAACATTATGGGAGAGATTGAAGGAATCGCGGAGGGAGAAGACTTACATTCGGCAAGATTTATGGGAAACACCGGTTATTTTGTAACATTTAAATCCATTGATCCTCTGTTTGCCGTGGATTTTTCCAACCCGTCAAAGCCAAAGATACTCAGTGAGTTAAAAGTACCGGGATTTTCTGAATATCTGCATTTCTGGGAAAAGAATAAACTTCTTGGCATTGGATTTGATACGGAACAACAGGACGGAAGCGTTTGGACTTCCGGATATAAATTATCTATGTTTGATATTTCCGATCCGAAAAATGTAACCGAGGAGAAAATGGAAGCAAAAAGAAACCAGTATACTGATACCTGGGAGTATAAAAGTATTCTGATTTCAAGGGAAAAGAATGTGATCGGGTTTGAAGTCTGGTTGGATTATGAAATCCCTGGCTATGTGGTGTATTCCTATGATGAAGATCAGGGATTTAACGAACGGTTTAAATATAATCTGAAACTGGAGGATGTAAGCAACATAAGAGGTATCATCATCAATGATGTGTTTTATCTGATACTGGGAGACCGGGGAATAAACACATATGATATTTCCCAGGATTATAAGCTCATCTCTGAAATGGAATACTAAAGAGATTTCGTGTATTTTTTTAGGTATTGAATAAATTTATTAACAGCGGCGGATGAGATGGACGTTTCATCGTATGCAAAACCGATTTCCCGGGGCGGGATGACGGCAGGCAGCGGAATCTCCATCAGCCGCTGTTTTTGTAAATCCTCCCGGATGAAATCGGATATGATACATGCAACGCCTAAATCGATCCTTGCAAAATCGATCAGAAGTTCCATATTATTGACTTCCAATATATTTTGCGGTTTCAGTCCCATAGATGCTAAGAAGTTATCGACATGAAGCCGGGAAATATTTTCCTGATCCGGCAGCATGATATTGGCATTTTCAAAAATTTCTCCAACGGTCTGTATTCCCCGGGTCCGGAGATTGCATAGATAGGAATCCGTAGCGGTGAAAATGTAGTTTACATATCCGATGGACAGGAATGTAAACTTATGGTGAAACGGAATATGTCCTACCAGACCGACGTCTGTCTGTCCGGCTTCCAGTAATTCCAGGGACCGGGTAGTGGAATGACATTCTATATTTATTTTGATGTGTGGGTTTTCACGGATAAATCCTTTCAGATACGGAAGAAGAATATATTTACAAAGAGTGGAACTGGCGCTGATCCGAAGGGTACCAAGTCCCAGGGAGGTGATCCGGCGCAGTGTGTCTTCACCTTTGGAAATTTCTTCAAATGCAGAATGGATATGTTTGAACAGAAGAGATCCTTCTTCGGTGAGGGATACGCCTCTGGAATTCCGGTTAAACAGACGGACACCGAGAGTTTCTTCCAGTTGTTTTAAAGATTTGCTGATGGCGGGCTGACTGATATACAGTTTTTCTGCTGCCTTTGAAATATTTCCAAGGACAGCCACGGTATGAAAGACTTTGTATTGGGTTAAGGTGTTATATGATTCCATGAGATTCCTCTTTTCTGTATCTATAATATAACCTGAAGTTATGTCTGACATTATTATTATATATTTGCATTATAACAGATTCAATGGTATGATATCAACAGTGAATCACATATTTAAAGGAGGAATTTATACATGGGAATGACTATGACTCAGAAGATTTTAGCCGCGCATGCCGGACTTGAAACAGTAACGGCCGGACAATTGATTGAGGCCGATCTGGATCTTGTACTGGGAAATGATGTAACATCTCCGGTTGCCATCGGCGAAATGAAAAAGATGAATGTGGAAGGGGTATTTGATAAGGATAAGATAGCCATTGTTCTGGATCATTTTACACCGAATAAAGATATAAAATCTGCGGAATTATGTAAATGCGCCAAAGACTTTGCATATGCCAACAGTATTACCAATTTCTATGAAACCGGTGAAGTTGGAATTGAGCATGCGCTGCTGCCAGAAAAAGGTCTGGTGGTAGCAGGCGACGTGGTAATCGGTGCAGATTCCCATACCTGTACTTATGGCGCTTTAGGCGCATTTTCTACCGGTGTGGGAAGTACGGATATGGCTGCAGGAATGGCTACGGGAAAGGCGTGGTTTAAAGTACCGTCTGCCATAAAGTTTCATCTGACCGGAAAACCGGGCAAATGGATCAGTGGGAAGGATGTCATTCTCCATATCATCGGTCTGATCGGTGTGGACGGAGCGTTATATAAATCCATGGAGTTTACGGGAGACGGTATTCAGTATCTTTCCATGGATGACCGTTTTGCCATGACTAACATGGCGATTGAAGCCGGTGGGAAAAACGGTATCTTCCCGGTAGATGATCTGGCGGTGGAATATATGAAGGAACATTCCAAAAAGGAATATAAGATATATGAAGCGGATGAGGATGCAGAGTATGAAGCGGAATACACCATTGACTTAAGTCAGTTAAAACCTACGGTGGCATTTCCGCATTTGCCGGAAAACACCAGAACCATTGATGAAGATTTTGATATTTCCATTGACCAGGTGGTCATCGGTTCCTGTACAAACGGTAGAATATCGGATTTAAGAGCGGCGGCAGAGGTAATGAAAGGCAGAAAGGTTGCAAAAGGAGTGAGGGCGATCATAATACCGGCAACCCAGGCCGTTTATCTTCAGGCCATGGAGGAAGGCCTGTTAGCCACATTTATAAAAGCGGGGGCGGCAGTCAGTACACCGACCTGTGGTCCTTGTCTCGGCGGTCATATGGGTATTCTTGCAAAAGGAGAGAGAGCCGTTGCCACTACAAACCGGAATTTTGTAGGACGGATGGGTGACCCGGAATCCGAAGTTTATCTTGCAAGTCCGGCGGTAGCTGCGGCAAGTGCTGTTACCGGTAAAATATCCGGTCCGGAAGAATTGGGATTGTAACAGGAAAGAATAACGAAAAGAAAGGAATACGATCAATGAAAGCAACAGGTAAGGTTTTTAAATATGGTGACAATGTGGATACGGATGTAATCATCCCGGCAAGATATCTGAACGTACCGGATCCGCAGGAACTGGCGAAGCATTGTATGGAAGATATTGATACGGATTTTGCAAAACAGGTGAAACAGGGCGATATTATAGTAGCAGATAAAAATTTTGGATGCGGTTCTTCCAGAGAACATGCGCCGATCGCCATCAAGGCTTCCGGTGTAAGCTGTGTGATCGCCGAGACGTTTGCAAGAATCTTTTACCGGAATGCCATTAATATCGGGCTGCCAATCATTGAATGTCCGGAAGCGGCGAAAGGTATAGAAGCAGGAGATGAAGTGGAAATAGATTTTGACTCCGGAAAGATCTATAACCGGACGAAAGGAACAGAGTTCCAGGGACAGGCATTTCCGGAATTTATGCAGAAGATCATTCGGGCGGAAGGTCTGATCAATTATATCAATAATAAATAAAAACGGAGGCTGATTTGTGAGATTAAAGTATAATTTAACGCTCCAGGAATTAATGGACTATTTTTGCGATCGGGAATATTCAGGTTTTACCGAACATGAAATCCAGGTAGCGGAACAGTCCATGGGAATCGCCCTGCCGGCTGCTTACCGCAGTTTCTTTTTGAAATATGGTCAGGAAGATATCAACGCAGTATTTGATAATCTGTTCTGTTCGCCGCAAGAATGTCGTACTTCTTATCAGATGATTCATGAATTTTTAGAAGAATTGCAGGAAGACTTTGAAACATCGGTAAGAGATGGAGAGCAGGAGGAATATGCTGACAATGAATATTTCAGTCTATGGCAGATGCCGGAGGAAGAATGGCACAGGATTACCCAAAACTATCTTTTGGTAGGTGTTGACAGAGAAGGCATTTCCTATACGGGATATCTGATCGAGGATCTGCAGGATAGCAGGGAAGATCCGCCCGTTTATTTAAGTTGTGATGATGATATCATTAAGTTTAAAAAATGGAACGACAACACGGAACAGTTTCTGCTTGAAATGATCTGCGAGAGCGCGTGGGAGAATGAACGCCTGGAGTGGTATGACCCGGAAGAACGGTTATCGGTTAAAGAAATTTTTGCATATTTTCATGTGGATATAGATATAAAACAGTTCAAAGTATCAGGACATGTGGGAACCTGCCTGGATACTGATGACGGAAAACTCTATGTGTATTTTGACTATGGGAGTTTTCAACGACTGTTTTATGTCAGCAAGGAAAATTGAGAACGAAAAAGAACTTCCCGAATAAGAAAAAATCGCTGCAGTGTAAAGCTGGCAGCGATTTTTTTAGACAATGGGGAAAATAAGTTGTGTATTCTGACGATATAAGCATTAAATTAATAAAAAGTTTATTGAAATTGTATAATACTATCTTTTTTTATATAAAAAATGCACGAAAGTATTAAAAAATCTTGACATTTTTTGTTAATTACTCTATACTTTTAAGTACAGACACAAAATATTCACAATTTTTATACTGGGGGCGGTACTATTATTGTGAATTTGTGCCAAGGGATGTAAATAAGTCATATAATACTATGCAGAACTATTTCATTGTAGTATATGGCTGCTATTTGCGTCAAAAATAAAAAAAAGGAGAAGAAAAAGTATGAAGACGAGTACGAAGAAAGTTTTACTGGCGTTGCTCGCGGTGGCTTTACTGCTGACAGGGTTTGGCATATGGTCATCGAACGACAAAGTTTACGGTTCAAATGAAATAACCGTTCACTTTAAGTGGGAAGCAGGAACTCCGAATATCTACTATTGGAATGTTAATGGTTCTAACAACAATCCTGTAGATTGGCCGGGAGTGCAGATGTCAGCTGAAGGAAAAGACTGGTATTCATATACCATCAGCAATGCAACAAGTGCAAACCTGATTTTTGACTATTCCAGCTGGCAGACTTCTGATTTGAGCAGAACAGAAGGCGAATGGTGGTTTATGGACGGAAAGTGGTATGACTATAATCCGGAAGCACCATCCAATGATGAAATTGTTGTTCATTTGAAGACAGACTGGACCAGCCCTAAGATTTATTACTGGAACTTAAACGGCGGCAACAATAATCCGGTAGAATGGCCGGGAACCGCAATGAAGAGCGAAGGTGATAAATGGTATGGATTTACCATCGCAGGTGCAAAATCTGCAAGTATCATATTCAACAACGGTTCATCAAATCAGCAGACAAAAGACCTGAGCAGAACAGCTGGTGAATGGTGGTATGTGGACGGAACATGGTACGACCGTAATCCGGAAGAGCCGGAGACACCGCCGGTAGAAGAAACCTCTTCGGAGACAACGGCACCGGAAGGAGAAACCCCTTCATTTAATGGTGTCAAGGTACACTTTAAGAGTACCTGGGGAGGCGCAAAGATTTATTACTGGAGCGCAACCCCGTCGTTAAAGACAGTTGACTGGCCGGGAACAGAGATGGCTAAAGAGGGAGATAACTGGTATTCTTATGAATTTGCCAATACCACAAAGTTAAATCTTATCTTTAACTACAATGGCCAGCAGACAGCTGATTTAACCCGTACAACCGGTGAATGGTGGTTTAAGGACAATAAATGGTACGACCATAATCCGGAGAAACCACAGCAGGAAACAACAACGAAGCAGGAAGAAACAACAACACCAAAGCAGGAAGAGACAACAACACCAAAACAGGAAGAGACGACAACACGTCCTAAACCGGTTGAGCCGACAACATCACATGAGAGACCGTCAAGCACGGTATCACGTACAGACTTCCGTGATGAGACCATTTACTTCCTGATGACAACCAGATTTTACGACGGTGATGAGTCCAACAATGTACACTGCTGGGATGACGGACAGGCTAAAAACCCTGACAGCGATCCGGCATGGAGAGGTGATTTCAAGGGATTGATCGAAAAACTTGATTATATCAAGGCTCTTGGTTTCACTGCAATCTGGATTACACCGGTAGTAGAAAATGCAAGCGGTTATGATTATCATGGCTATCATGCAATGGATTTCAGCAAGGTTGATTCCAGATATGAATCATCAGATGTTACATATCAGGATTTGATTGATGAAGTTCATAAGAGAGACATGAAGATTATTCAGGATATCGTATTAAATCATACCGGAAACTTTGGAGAAACCAATCTTCTTCCGATGTTTGAAAAGTCCGGTGATTTAGGAAGCGTAGAATGTATGAAGATCCATCCGGAATCCAATCTTCCGTCTAACTATGACAGTTTAACACCGGGTCTGCAGTATCAGGCAAGACTGGCGCTTATGAAGAATACCGACGGAGTGAACCATGATTCCAAGGATATCTATCATCACTACGGAAACTTTAACTGGGATGATTATTCTTCACAGTTAGCCCAGATCGCAGGAGACTGTGTGGATCTGAATACGGAAAATCCGATCGTTTACGAGTATCTGGTTGACTGCTATACCAATTACATCAACATGGGTGTAGATGGTTTCCGAATTGATACAGCTAAACATATTTCAAGATTAACATTTAACGAAGTATTCCTGGATCAGTTTATGGAAGCAGGCGGAGAAAACTTCTTCATGTTTGCAGAAGTTTGCTCCAGAGACAGAAATGTATGGTACAGAGATAATCCAAACTTATCAACACCGTTCTATACCTGGGATGAAACAAAAGACTATGGATGGAGCGATAGTAATGCAGCATGGAATGTTGCTTTAACAGAACAGCATTATGAAGACAACAGAAGCACACATACCCAGCCGACAAGTGATAATGCATTCCTGAAAGGTAATGAGTATCACACACCTGATTATTCCATGAGTTCAGATTTAAGTGTAATCGACTTCCCAATGCACTGGAACTTTGAAGATGCCAGAAGCGCATTCCGTACTGCAATTGGCGGAGACAAGTATTACAATGATGCTACATGGAATGTAACTTATGTTGATTCTCACGACTATGCACCTGACTGTGCACCAGAGAATCAGAGATTTGCAAGATCTCAGGATACATGGGCAGAAAACCTGAACCTGATGTTTACGTTCAGAGGAATTCCTTGTATCTACTACGGAAGTGAAATTGAATTCATGAAAGGCGCTTCAATCGATGTAGGTCCTAATGCACCTCTTTCTACTACAGGAAGAGCATACTTCGGTGATTACATTGAAGGTTCTATCAATGTAACAGGATTTGCTGAATACAATAATGCAACAGGAGCGATCGCTGAAACATTAAATCATCCGTTATCATTACATATCCAGAGACTGAATAAGATTCGTGCAGCAGTTCCGGCTTTGAGAAAAGGCCAGTACTCTACAGAAGGCGTTAGCGGCGAAATGGCATTCAAGAGAAGATATACAAATGCCGCTGAAGGCGTAGACAGCTTTGTATGTGTATCTGTTACAGACGGAGCAACATTTACAGGCATTCCAAACGGAAAATATGTAGATGCGATAACCGGTGATGTTAAGAATGTTACAAACGGCACATTATCTATTGAAAGAACAGCTAAGGGTAACATGAGAGTTTATGTATTAGATACAGCATCAACACCGGCACCTGGAAAAGTTGGTGTTGCAGGAACTTACTTAAAGTAATTATACAGTTGTAACATGTAATTTATCTTACAAAATTTTTTGTATAAAAATCATGCCCCAAAAGGAAGAGTATCGTTTACAGTCTGAGATGGCTGTAAATGATACTCTTTTCATATGAAATAATATAGAATCAGTTAATTTAAAGAATAGTTTCTGATCTTATCCGATATTTTAATGCCGGTATACCGGGCGGCGTATTCGATGGAAGAGAGATTTTCCAGATAATTTTTTTGATAACCGGACAAGATTCCTTTCTTTACCAGAATATCACCGGCTTTATTATAGGCGATGGCTGCATCGTATTCGTCAGAGTATCTTCCTATAATATAGTCTCCGTTAATATGTATCTTGGAAGTATAAAGGGTTCTTCCGTTCTTTTCTGATCTTGATACACCGTTAAAGCGGTTTATGATCTGTATATTTTTATAACGAAAGTCCGTATTGTCACCATTGATAAATTTATAGTCTTTACCGGGAACTGCATAGTTTTTTATTCCGTATCGGGATAAGATATTAACCTGCATGCCATAATCGGAAACAAATAAATGACCATTCCGTTTCATGATTTTATGCTTGGAGTAAAAAAATAAATCGTCAACATCAAACGTATATTCGGTATTGATATCATAATAATACTTAAAATATCTGGAGAACAGGTAAATGGGATTCTTGAAATAAATCCGGTTATCTCTGAAGTTTACCAGAGAAACATATTTTTCAAAGGCCAGAAAATGAAATTGTTCCGGATGGAACTGCTTAATGCCGCAATCCGATGATAAAATAAAAGCACCCTCCAGATAGCATTGATGTGCCTGTTCTTCGCTGGGAAAACTTCCGAGACTGATATGTTTTGATTTATATGTTAATGAGGAACGATAATAGATGGTTCCGTCTTTTTTTTGCGCCTGAAAAACACCTTTTAATTGCATGATTCCTCACAATCCGCCTGTTGGCTTAGTAAATGTTTATGATATATAGTATAACATTTTAAATATTGGAAATTCTATTTAATAAATAATATTTATTAAAAAAAGAACATTTTCATAAATTAAGTTTACATAACTTTTATATGAAAATAATTCTTAAAATATTTGTAAAAAATACTTAATAGCAAAACATGTGTTTGGGATTTATATGACTATTTATTTTGTACAAAGATTATCATTATATTGAAAAATAATTGTAGAAATTGACGGTTAATGTATAAAACTAATAAAATAATGTACGTCCAACATACCAAAATTAGGGTTTTTCTATTGACACATTCAATAGTTATCCATATAATGTCAGCTAGTTTATGCAGGATTGTCTGCAAATAAAAATGAAAAGAGGAGTATCAATGCTAAGTATTTGCTCATTCATTCAGAAATTCTTTGGTTTTATTAAAACGGTTTCTAAAAAAATGTATCGTACAGGATTGGTTGTAGTGTCAGGTACAGCATTATTTGCCCTTGTTACAATGAATTCAAATAGTTTTAATGGAGCAGGAAAGAATGGAAGTACGGATTCTGAGGGAGGAAGAACCCTGGAATCAGTCGCTGAAGAAGATGATACAGATGAAACAGCAGAAATACAGCCGGTAAATCATAATCTGCAAAATATAGTATCTTATTTGCAGAAGGAAAATACTATTACAAAAGAATCGGAGCCGATTGCTTCGCTGAAAGCAGCCGAACGGGAACACGTTGGAAACAGCAGCACTGCTCTGACTGGCTATATGGAGCTGTTTGATTCTGCAAAAAAGTTGTTGGATAAAAATCCATTATCTGTTATGGCAGACGAACATGCCTCCATGTCGGCAGAATCGACCAAGAACCTGTCAGAAGACCAAACGGAACCACATCCGGTAACAGCTGCCTCAACGGAAGTTCAGACGGAATTCGGAAAAAATGAGGAAACAGAACCGCAAACGGAGCTTCTGACTGAGAGCCGTACGGAACCACAAACGCAGCCGCAGACAGAAATGCAGACAGAACCCCATACGGAGGCTCAGACAGAGCCGGTAGTCCGGCAGGAACAGGCTCTGAATCAGATTTATAATGCAGTGGGATTTGAGATTAATGATAATGATTATTACTGGCTCATCCGGATCGTAGAAGCGGAAGCCGGAGATCAGGATGAGATCGGAAGAATACTGGTTGCAAATGTTATTTTCAACCGTGTCAGGAGCCAGACATTTCCGGATACCGTCAAGTCGGTGATCTTCCAAAACAACGGGCGGGTATATCAGTTTGAACCGGTAAAAAATGAAAGGATTTATAATGTGACGCCATCCCAGAGAACCATTGATTGTGTGGGAAGAGCCATGGCGGAAGAAGATTATTCTTCGGGAGCGTTGTATTTTACCATGCGTACGTCTTCCAACAGCTGGTTTAACCGTAAACTTAGATTATTATTTGTTCATGGAGACCATTATTTTTATGCAAATTAGGCATTTGCTTGTATAAATCGGATACTTGTGCTATAATCCTAGGAAAAAGATTAAAAGAAAGAGGGATACCATGGATCTGCTATATAAAAGTACAAGAAGTGAAAATGAAACGGTTACGGCTTCTCAGGCGATATTAAAAGGGCTTGCCGGCGACGGAGGATTATTTGTTCCGACTTCTATTCCGAAATTAAGTGTTTCGCTGCAGGAATTATCCGGGATGTCGTATAAAGAAACAGCATATGTTGTGATGAAAGAGTTTCTTACGGATTTTACGGAAGAGGAGCTGAAGTCATGTATCGATAAAGCCTATGATTCGAAGTTTGATACAGAGGAAATTGCGCCGCTTGTAAAAGCAGAGGGAGCCTATTATCTGGAATTGTTTCACGGGGCAACCATTGCATTTAAAGATATGGCATTATCCATCCTTCCTCATCTGCTGACCACATCAGCCAGAAAAAATAATGTTAAGAACGACATAGTGATTCTGACTGCCACATCCGGAGATACCGGTAAAGCGGCGCTGGCCGGATTTGCCGATGTACCGGGAACCAGGATTGTTGTATTTTATCCGAAAGGCGGAGTCAGTCCGATTCAGGAAAAACAGATGGTGACCCAGACCGGGAAGAATACTTTTGTTGTAGGTATCAAAGGTAATTTTGACCAGGCGCAGAGCGGAGTCAAGGCTATCTTCGGAGACAAGGATCTGGAGAAAGAAATGAGTGAAGCAGGATTTCAATTCTCCTCTGCCAATTCCATTAATATCGGACGTTTGGTTCCGCAGGTTGTGTATTATGTATATGCATATGCAAAGCTGCTTGCCAGCGGTGAGATCTCGGAGGGAGAAGAGATAAACGTTGTAGTTCCTACCGGTAATTTCGGAAACATGCTTGCTGCATATTATGCAAAAAAAATGGGATTGCCGATTCATAAATTTATTTGTGCCTCTAATGACAATAAAGTGTTATATGATTTCTTTGCAACCGGAACATATGATAAGAACCGGGAATTTATTTTAACTATGTCGCCGTCTATGGATATTCTGATTTCGAGTAATCTGGAACGTCTGATCTACAAGATCGCAGGCTGTGATTCCGTAAAAAACCGGGAGCTTATGACTGCACTTTCTTCGGAAGGCAGATACAGCATTACCGAAGAAATGAAAGAAAAACTGCAGGATTTTTATGGTAATTACGGAAGTGAAGAAGAAACTGCGGAAATCATTAAAAAAATTTATGAAGAGACGGGCTATGTAATAGATACCCACACCGCAGTTGCAGCAGTGGTATATGATAAATATACCAGAGAGACAGCAGATACGACAAAAGCAGTGATTGCTTCTACGGCAAGTCCGTTTAAGTTTACAAGAAATGTAATGAATTCCATTGATTCAAAATATGATGTTATGGATGACTTTACTTTGGTAGACGAACTGAGTAAGCTCTCCTGCGTCAGCGTGCCGAATGCAATAGAAGAAATCAGGACGGCAGAAGTACTGCATGATACCGTATGCGAAGTGGATGAAATGAAGTCGGTTGTAAAACGTTTTTTGGACATTCAATAGAAAAATATAAACCGATCAAAAAAAAGAGATTTCCGGAGAAAACGGAAATCTCTTTTTTAAATAAGAACAAGTATTAAAGAGTGATACAGAATTTAATGATTCCAAACGGATACTGGAAAGGAAGGATCAGACTGTTTTTACAGATCTCCGGGTCTGCATCAGACAATGGTGTCGGAGGAGTTAATTTTAATTCAATCTGCTGGTTATTTGATACATTAACCGTGAATAAGCCGTTATGAAGATTGATGAAATCCTGAGCAGAAGCTTCTACATATTCATTCATTTCGGTAATCTCTTCGTCCGCGTATCTGGTGGCAAATTCAATAAATGCAGGTTCGTCCGCCATAATGGATGTAGTGGTGGAGAATTCTCCGGTTATATTCTGGGTAGTAGCTTTTAAACCTTTTACATCCGTAACCGTTACAGGTTCCAATGGTGTAAAATCATCTCCTACAAACCGGACCAGATTATTCATCAGTAATGATACAAATTCTTCATACAATGCAGGATTTGAAGTCTGGGAAAAATCACAGAACGAAGAGATGAGATCTTCAACTTTGGAATTTTTATTATCTGCGATATCCTCGTCAGTCAGAGAATATTTTTCTTTATATGCATGAATGGCATCTTCAAACTGGGTATTGGTCATATATCCTTTATCAACCAGAGCCTGACCAAGAAGAAGGTAGCCAAGAGGCTGGGAATGAAGCAGTTCCATAACCTGTTCATCCGTCATGTATCCCAGTTCTACGGCAATATCGCCGATACGTTTATCCATTTTGCTCTGCATTTCGTGAACACGTTCCACCTGGCTGGCAGTCATGTAACCGGCATTAATGGCTAAAACGCCTAATTTCATTCTTGTGTTTTTCTTCTCCTGAAGAGCATCCACTAATTGTTCCGGTGTTACCAGATTTTGATTTAATAAGTAGTTTCCAAAAAACTGTGTAAACATCTAGCAACCTCCTTTACATACGTTATTCACTATTTTCTTTACCTGTTCCGGATCAAACGGTTTTTGTAAAAAATCAAAAGCGCCGGCTTTAATGGCATCCTTTAAAAACGACTGTGTACCTACGGAAGAGGCCATAACGATTTTAGCATTGGAATCAATTTTTAAGATTTCCGTTACGGCTTCGATACCGTCTTTTTTCGGCATTACAATATCCATAAATACTAAGTTCGGTCTGTGAGCCTCATACTGTGCAATGGCTTCTTCACCATCGGCGGCCTCAAATACTTCGGCACATCCCATCGATAATATACAATCTTTTAATTTCTTTCGTGATAAAATGGAGTCATCACATACAAGAACTTTAAACTCATTAATAGTCATTGACTAAAACTCCTTTCGCAATTAAGATTCCTTTAAAATCTGTTTATATTTTACAATAAAAAGGTGAAAAATTCAATAAAAATAGGAAAATATATATTAATTTTAAAGAAACCCTGCGGGAATGTGTTATAATTAAACAAGAGTGTCCGGTCCGGTGATCGTGAACAATGATACGGCAAAGGAACTTTCCGGGAGCGATGTGTTTCAAAAAGAACCAGAGATCTCGGCAGAAAATCAGAAAGGCAGGAGAAACATGGCAATTGAAGTATTTAATCGTGTGGAAAAGAAGTATATCATCGATGATTATTCTTATCATATTCTGAATGAAACATTAAGCAGTTATATGATTGAAGACAGGTTCTGCACGGGAAACAGATTTTATTCCATCAGTAATATTTATTTTGATACATGGGATGATGAACTGATCCGCCGTTCCGTTGACCGTCCGCTATATAAGGAAAAGCTGCGCCTTAGAAGTTACGGTATTCCGACACTTGAGGATAAGGTTTTTCTGGAGATCAAGAAAAAATTCAAAGGGGTTGTGAATAAGAGAAGAACGGTCTTGCAATTAGGCGAAGCCTATGATTTTTTGCTGGATCACAAAAGTCCAATGCCGAATTCCTATATCAATGAACAGGTGTTAAATGAACTGAAGTATTTTATGGATTTATATCAGCCTGTCCCGAAGGTATATCTGGCATATGACAGAAAGGCGTTATTCGGAAAGGAGGACGGAGAACTGAGAATTACTTTTGATACCAATATTCGGACCAGAAGAGAACGTTTGCGGTTAGAATCAGGGGATGACGGAGAAGAATTATTGAAAAAGGGAATCTGGCTGATGGAAATAAAAACTGTAGGCAGTATGCCGGTATGGTTGTCAGAATTGCTTACGGAACTGAAAATTTACGGCTGTTCCTTTTCGAAATACGGAACGGAATATAAAAATTACATAGCTGCAAAGCGCAGCAGAACGGAGAGAAAAATATGTTAGATACGATCTTTGAAACTTCCGAAGGAAGTGCGACATTAAGCATTATGCCCGTAGATGCCCTGATTTGTATAGGAGTGGCCCTGGTTCTTGGGTTTATCATCAGTTTGATCTATATTTTTACAAACCGGAAAAAACGTTTTTCCACAAACTTTGCGATCACACTGGTAATTCTCCCTGCTATGGTATCCATTGTTATCATACTTGTGGGCAGTGATATTGCCAGAGCCTTTTCCATAGCCGGTGTATTTACACTGGTAAGATTCCGGAGTCTTCCGGGAGATTCCAAGGATATTTCCCATGTATTGTTTGCCATGGCCATCGGCCTGGCCGCCGGAATGGGTTATATAGTATTTGCGGCAGTGGCTACGGTGATAATCGGTGTTGTATATTATATTCTGATGATGACGAATTACGCTGTGATCCGGAACGTGGAAAAAACACTGCGTATAACCATTCCCGAAAATCTGAATTATCAGGGGGCGTTTGATGATCTGTTCCGGGAATTTACGGACAAGATATATCTGGACAAGGTGAGAACCACAAATATGGGTTCCATGTACGAGCTGACATATCAGTTAATTTTTAAGAAAGATGCAGACGAGAAAAAATTTATTGATGAGCTGAGATGCAGAAACGGAAATTTAAGCATACTGCTGTGCAGGGCGGAAGTGGTTGAAATGCTGTAATAATCTGTATCTGCAACACTAAGCAGCATGAAGGTCACCATTTTTTTTTGCAAATTTAATTGCCATCAGCGATGAATTTGCAACACAACTGGTTGGTTAATATTGTTGACAATCAGAGTAATAAAACATAAAATATACTTAACAAGAGAGGCGGTAGCTGGAATATACCTGGCCGTCGGTAATTGATGAATAAAAAATAGCGCTTTATCTTACCAGGATAGAGGCGCTATTTTTTGTGCGTTAAATTGTATACAAGAGTGATAACAGCATAAAGTATTTAATAAAAAGTAAATAATACAATATTTTTGTTGTAGCATAACCAATAGTACTAGTCTTGCATCTTAGGCATTGTACCATTTCGGTTCTGTTGATTGTTCCAAATGATTAAAAAGGATTTGCTTCAGTGTTGTTAACTTCAATAGTAAAAAACTATTCGACATATTTTGATGATATTTTCATTATGAACCTTTAAGATATATCTTTTATATGTCGAATGAATATGATAAAAAAGAAAAAAATGCTACAATTAGATGAAAATATTGAAATATAGCTTTTTGAGAGGAAGTGATGATGATACGAAATATAGAAAATCCCCAATTAATTATTGCAAATATGCATGTTATATTTGGATTTTAGATATTAATTATTTTGAAAACAGTAGCTTTATGCTTTAATAAAAGAAACTAAAAAATGTTCTCATATGATAGAACGTTTGAATATTGATGGAGGTTTTATTTGAAAATGAGGAGAGGAGTTGCATTTTTGGCAGTTTTATTGTTGGGTATGAATATTCTTTCGTCTTGTTCTGAAAAAAAAGATATTTCTACATTATCGGATTTGGTTTCCTTTTTCCGATCAGGCTTAGCCGGCAGATAATCAGAAGCTGGTTTGTTCTTCCGTATTGTCTTAAAATTTATGCTTGACAAATTCCTAGTGAACGAGTATAGTATAATTCATACAGAGATAGTAGGAATTGAAGAAAGGATGAAAACTATGGCTGATAAAATTAACATATATGTAGACAATGCGGCAACAACCGTGTTATATCCGGAAGTTTTTGACAGTATGAAACCGTATTTTACCGAATTTTACGGCAATCCTGCCAGTATATATACGTTTGCGGGAACGGCGAAACGGGCGGTTGAAGAATCAAGAGAGCGCATTGCAGGATTTTTAGGCGCAGAACCCGGTGAAATTTATTTTACGGGTGGAGGAAGCGAATCGGATAACTGGGCGGTCAAAGCTGCTGCCGAAGCCATGAAACATAAAGGAAGGCATATTATTACAAGCCGGATAGAACATCATGCAGTACTTCATACCTGTGAGTATTTGGAAAAACATGGTTATGAGATAACGTATTTAGATGTGAATGAAAACGGAAAAGTGAATCCGGCGGATCTGGAAGCAGCCATCCGGGAGGATACCGTTCTGATCTCCATTATGTATGCAAACAATGAGATTGGGACCATACAGGATATAAAACGTATTGGAGCCATTGCAAAGAAGCATGATATTCTATTTCACACGGATGCGGTTCAGGCCTACGGACAGATCAGGATTCATGTGAAAGATCTGGGGATTGATTTATTAAGCGCCAGCGGCCATAAGATTCACGGACCAAAAGGAATTGGAATCTTATATATAAGAAACGGAATCAGGATCGGTTCGTTGATCCACGGAGGCGTACAGGAGAGAAGCCGGAGAGCCGGAACCCATAATGTTCCGGGCATCGTTGGAATGGCAAAGGCTACGGAAATTGCAGACCGGAGACTGGAGCAGGATGCAGAATATATGACTTCGCTCCGGCAGCATCTGGTGGACCGGGTATTAAAAGAGATTCCATATGTCCGCTTAAACGGAGATCTGGTAGACAGGCTTCCCAATAATGCCAATTTTTCAATCCGTTTTATAGAAGGGGAGTCCCTGCTGATCATGCTTGATGCCAGAGGAATCTGTGCTTCTTCCGGGTCTGCATGTACTTCCGGTTCTCTGGACCCTTCCCATGTACTTCTGGCCATCGGTCTGCCCCATGAAATAGCCCATGGTTCCCTGAGAATAACCATATCCCCGGAAACGACGATAGAGGACATCGATTATATCGTGGGCGAACTGAAACAGATCGTAAAACGGCTGCGGGATATGTCTCCGTTATATGAAGATTATCTTTACGGACAAAAACATGTATGCTGATGAGTCAGGAATATTATAACAGAAAGGAACATGCAATATGTATAGTGAAAAAGTGATAGATCATTTTTCAAATCCGCGCAATGTGGGAGAAATTGAAAATCCAAGCGGGGTGGGAACCGTTGGAAACGCTAAATGCGGTGACATCATGCGGATATATCTGGATATTGATGAACAGGAAGTAATACGCGGATGTAAATTTAAAACATTTGGCTGCGGAGCGGCAATAGCCACCAGCAGCATGGCTACGGAACTGGTGATCGGAAAAACGGTACAGGAGGCGATGGAAGTAACCAATCAGGCGGTTATGGAAGCGCTGGACGGCCTTCCGCCGGTAAAAGTACACTGCTCTCTGCTGGCGGAGGAAGCCATTCATGCGGCGTTATGGGATTATTCGCAGAAAAATCATGTGCTGATCGAAGGGCTGGAGGAACCGAAAAATGAGTTGACTTAAGAATTTCAGAATAGTAAAATAACAGATGGAAAAAACGGAAAGGAATCATTGCAGAGCGATCTGTGATAAACAGAGGAAAATGAAGATATCCACCAAAGGCAGATATGCATTAAGAATGATGATTGATATTGCAGTCAATGACCATGGCGAACCGGTCCGCATTAAGGAGATTGCCGGACGTCAGGGAATTTCGGATAAATATCTTGAACAGATCATTTCTGTGTTGAATAAAGCCGGTTATGTTAAGAGTATCCGGGGGCCGCAGGGAGGTTACCGGCTGACAAAAGCTCCGGCGGACTATACGGTAGGCAGTATACTTCGTCTGATCGAAGGGAGCCTGGCGCCTGTGTCCTGTCTGGAATCGGATGTCAATGAGTGTGAACGGCAGCAGGACTGTGCCACATTAATATTATGGCAGAAATTAAATGATGCCATCAATAATGTGATCGATAATATTACAATAGAGAATCTGATTGAATGGCAGCAGGGACAGAACGGCAATTATGTGATCTAGCTCCGCATATTTTTATGCGGAGTTTTTTTGTGTTCCATTGCCTTTGTTCTTGATTATAATATCAAAAAATGATATAATTATCTCTATATTTGAGAAAATTACAGTATTCTCACCTTTTAAGCTGTTTTTATTTACGGGTACAATTTAGACTGGAGTGCGGATTACAGATGTGTATAAGAAAAGAGACATTTACAAGAGACGGGAACGGAGTCGAAACCGTGTATTATGAGATGATAAATAAAAACGGCATGATAGTCAAAGTCTGTGAAATCGGTGCGGCGATCATAGAAATATCAGTCCCTGACAGAACCGGGAATCTGGAGGATGTGGTTCTGGGCTATGATAAACCGGAACAGTATTTCGAAAACTGGCCGGCGTTTGGAGCCGTGGTAGGAAGATGTGCCAACCGGATCGACCGGTCTGAGTTTTATCTGAACGGAAAAGTATATACGCTGGAACAGACCGGGGATGGATATACGCTGCACAGCGGCAGACAGGGGTATCAGTACCGGGTGTGGGAATCCGAAGCCTATGAAAGCATAGATGGTTTAAATGTTAAGTTCACATTATACAGTCCTGACGGGGATCAGGGATTTCCGGGAAATCTAAGGGTAAATGTCATTTATACGCTGTCAGAGGATAATGCCCTTACACTGACGTATGACTGTTTATCGGATGCGGATACGGTTTTGAATCTGACCAATCACTGCTATTTTAATCTGCAAAAACAGGATGCAGGTTCTGTTTTCCGGCATTTTGTACAAATAAATTCCGACCGGGTATGCAGGGTGGACCGGCGGCTGATCCCGGACGGCAGTCTGGCAGATGTCCGGGATACATCATTTGATTTCAGGAAACGAAAGAAGATCGGGGATGGTCTGAAGCGGCCGTTTCAACCGATTACACCATATAATGAATACGATATAAATTATAAGATAAATGACTCTTTTGGGGTACAGACGCTGGCAGCAGTGCTGGAATGTGAAGAAAACGGAAGAGGAATGCGGGTTTATACGGATATGCCCGGAATGCAGTTTTATACGGCAGGGGCATTAGGAGAGAAAGATATGGGTAAAAATGGTGTAACTTATGAGAAGTATGGTGCGGTCTGTTTTGAGACACAGTTTTTTCCGGACGCGATACATATACCGGAGTTTGCACAGCCGTTGCTTTTGAAGGGAAAGCGGTTTGTATCAGAGACAAAATACGAATTTTATACTTTTTAAGAGGGGAGAAAACAGATGGAGAGTTACAGTTTTTTTGCAATGCTTTCAAGAATGAAATACATCAACCGCTGGGGACTGATGCGCAATACCATAACCGAGAATATCTCGGAGCACAGTCTGGAAGTAAGCATTATTGCCCATGCGCTGGCAGTCATAAATAATGTTTATTTTGGAGGTACGATAAATCCGGACAGGGCGGCGGTGTATGCTATTTTTCATGATGCACCGGAAATCATCACCGGAGATTTACCTACGCCCGTAAAGTATTTCGCACCGCAAATACGGGAAGCATATAAAATAGTGGAAGAAACGGCCATTGATAAACTTCTGAATACCCTGCCGGCGGAACTGAGACCGGTTTATGAAAAAATTCTGCATGAGGAAAAGCAGGAACCGGACTACCGCCGGTTTGTAAAAGCAGCAGATAAGATTTCAGCTTTTATTAAATGCGTGGAAGAAAAACGGATGGGAAACAGGGATTTTGAGCAGGCGGAACAGGCAACCCTAAAGGCGGTCCGGGAAATCCGACTGCAGGAAGCAGATTATTTTATAGAGCATTTTATGGATTCATATAGTCTTACATTAGATGAACAGACCTGAGGAAAGGAGTGGTGGCATGGAAACACAGCAGATCAGAAAAGAAAACGACAATTCATTAGAAGAACTGTATGAATACATATCCAGTGCATCCAATGATGGCTTTCAGTACATAAATTTTCAAAACGGATATTCGATCATTTCTCCAAAATGGAAACAATTATTTGAAATCAATGATGAGGAAAACCGGTATGAACAAATAGTTGCGGAGAAGATCTGTAATGAGGACCGGCAGAAATTTCTTGATAAAATGCAGATCATTGAAAGTCATCAGGAAACTTCGTATGAGATCGAGTACAGGATTCATGAGGGAAGAACGTGGATATCCCATACAGGAACCAATCGTTATGATGAAAACGGGGAGATCATAGAAAAATTTTCATTTTTCAGGGATATCAGCGAGTTAAAAGAGAAACAGCTGGAGTTGGAGTATATGGCGTATTTTGATAATGAGACAGGGGTATATAACCGGAATTACTTTGTAAAACGGCTGGAACGTGCAGTCGGAAAGATACCGAACAGTTATAATAAAGTCCAGGTATTATATCTGGACATTGATAATTATAATATCATAAACGACAGTGTGGGATTTGTTCTGGGAGACGAATTGATCATTAAATTTGCAAAAATGCTGAATGAATATGTAACCCATACGCTGAAAGTCGGAAGATTTAATAACGATGAATTTGCCATAGCGTTTTATGATGCGGAAAATGATGATTCGGCGCTGCAGCTATATAAGGATATCATAAAGAAGCTGGAGAAACCTATTGAACTCAGCGACGGAAGTAAAGTATATGTCAGCGTAAGCGCAGGAATCGCCTCTTATCCTTCCGGCGGAAAGACGGCTGTGGATCTGATCCGGTGTGCGGACATAGCCATGTATAATGTAAAACAGCATGGAAAGAACGGCATGTTTGTGTTTGAAGAGAATATGCTGAAAAAATTTATGAAAAACGTGAAGCTGGAGCAGAAATTAAAAACTGCAGTGGATACGCTGGGATTTATGCTGTATTACCAGCCCCAGTATTTTTCTGAAAAGAAAGAGCTCAGAGGCGTGGAAGCCCTGATCCGGTGGCAGCTGGCAAACGGAGAATATATCAGCCCGGGTGAATTTATCCCGATGGCAGAGAAAAACGGCTGTATAGTTAACATCGGAACATGGGTGATAAAACATGCGCTGGCGGATTATGCGGTCTGGAGAAGAGAATATGGATATGAGGGTATTATATCCATAAACATTTCTGCAATACAGCTCAGGGAAAAGAATTTTAAGGATACCCTGCTGCACTATGTGGAAATAAACAATCTGTCTCCGGAACATATTGAAATCGAAATCACGGAAAGCGTTTTGATCGAAGATTTTGAATCTACGATTTCGATTTTGGAGGAATTGCGGAATCGGGGCTTTAAGGTATCCCTGGATGATTTCGGAACCGGATATTCTTCTTTGTCTTATCTGAGGGATATACCAATTGATACGTTAAAGATCGATAAATCTTTTGTGGATACCATATTGCTGGATGATTCTACCAGTATTATAACGGATGCGGTGATAACCATGGTTAAGAAACTGGGACTGGAAACCATTGCAGAAGGGGTGGAGACGGAGGAGCAGTTTGAATATCTGAAAAATATGCATTGTGATAATATTCAGGGATTTCTGCTGGGGAAACCGATGCCCGGTGAAAAACTGATAGAACTCATTATGGAAGAAAATAAACGGAAATTAGAAAGAACACGTTATGTCTAAATCATTATTTATAGCAGAAAAGCCCAGCGTAGCAAGAGAATTTGCAAAAGCACTGAAGATAAACGGAAGAAATAAGGACGGATATATAGAAAGTGATAATGCGGTGGTAACATGGTGTGTCGGACACCTTGTTACCATGAGTTATCCGGAAAGCTATGACCCGGAATTAAAGAAATGGAGTATGAGTACACTTCCATTTATTCCGGAAGTATTTAAATATGAAGTAATTGACGGGGTGCGGAAACAATTTAACATTGTAAAGAATCTTCTGAACAGGGAAGATATTGAAATTATTTATGTGTGTACGGACTCCGGACGGGAAGGAGAATATATTTACCGTCTCGTAGAGCAGATGGCCGGGGTAAAAGGAAAACAGCGGAAAAGAGTCTGGATCGATTCTCAGACGGAAGAAGAAATATTAAAGGGAATAAAGACAGCAAAGGATTTGTCGGAATATGACAACTTATCCTCTGCTGCTTATTTGCGTGCAAAAGAAGATTATCTCATGGGAATTAATTTTTCCAGAATCCTGACGTTAAAATACGGAAGAAGCATATCCGGGTATTTGAAGCTGGACCGTTTTGTTTTATCCGTGGGACGGGTCATGACCTGTGTGCTTGGAATGGTGGTCCGGCGGGAACGGGAAATCCGTTCTTTTGTGGAAACTCCTTTTTACCGGGTGATCGGAACCATGGAGTATAAGGATAATATTAAGTTTGACGGAGAATGGAAGGTAAATCCCAGGTCTAAATATTTTGAATCTCCATATCTTTATAAAGAAAACGGTTTTAAGGAAAAGAAATATGCGGAGGAACTGACAGCCGGAATCCGGGCCGACGGAATGGAAGCCGTAGTGAGCAGTGTGGAACGGAAAACAGAAAAAAAGAATCCGCCGATGTTATTTAATCTGGCAGAGCTGCAGAATGAATGTTCCAGATTATTTAAGATCAGTCCTGACGAAACCCTGCGAATCGTACAGGAATTATATGAGAAAAAATGTGTTACTTATCCCCGGACGGATGCAAGAGTCCTGTCAACGGCAGTGGCAAAGGAGATTCATAAAAATATAAAAGGTCTGTCTGCCGGGACTCCGGTGGCTGTTTTTGCAGCAGAAGTCCTAAACGGTGAGAGTTATAAAACGATTGCAAAGACCAGATATGTGGATGATAAACAGATTACCGACCATTATGCGATCATACCCACCGGACAGGGAATTTCCGCACTGGGAAGCCTTCCGGCTGTGTCGGCGAAAGTCTTTGAGATCATTGCCCGTCGGTTTATCAGTATTTTTTATCCGCCGTCGGTTTACCAGAGATTATCCCTGCAACTGATGATGAAGAACGGAAAGACGGAGCTTCAGGCGGACGGAACCAGAAAGGCAGAGTGGGAGGAAACTTTTAATGCAAACTTTAAGGTGATGACGGAAGAAGGATATTTAAAAGTTGCAAAACATCCTTATGTAAAAAAGAAGCCGGAAAAAGAGGAAGAAGAACCATCATTGGATGCCGCATCGATCGAGTTGTTGAAAAAATTAAAAAAAGGTGATAAACTAACCTGCAGGGAATTATCCATAAAAGAAGGAAAAACATCGCCTCCGAAGCGCTATAATTCCGGCTCCATGGTACTTGCCATGGAAAGCGCGGGACAATTGATCGAAGATGAGGAACTTCGGGCGCAGATAAAGGGCAGCGGTATTGGAACCAGTGCCACGAGAGCAGAGATTTTAAAGAAATTAATCAATATCAAGTATATCGCGCTGAATAAAAAGACACAAATAATAACGCCTACCCAGATGGGAGAGATGGTATATGAAGTGGTGAATTCCTCTATCAGCCATCTGCTGAATCCGGAACTGACGGCAAGCTGGGAAAAGGGACTGACTTATGTAGCCGAAGGAAAGATAACGGAAGAAGAATATATGACTAAACTGGACGGATTTGTTACCAGAAGGACTTTAGGGGTTATGAATTCCGACAGACAGTATGAACTCAGAAAAAATTATGATGTTATAGCAAAATATTATAAATAGATGTTATGGCAGGAAGCAGGAGGAAAGTTTTAAATGTGTGGAATCGTTGGATATGTAGGAAACAGGGATTGTGCAGACGTTCTGGTAGATGGACTCAGTAAATTGGAATACAGGGGATATGATTCCGCAGGAATCGCCGTATTCGAAAATAACAAAATAGCCGTTGAAAAATCCAAAGGAAAATTAAACGACCTGGTAGAGAAGATGGGACAGGGGAAAAAGCCCCATGGACATTGCGGGATCGGACATACCAGATGGGCAACCCACGGGGAGCCTTCCGATATCAATTCCCATCCTCATGGAAACAAAAGAGTGACCATTGTTCATAACGGTATCATTGAGAATTATAAGCAGATAAAAGAATTTCTGATTTCCCAGGGATATGGTTTTGAGAGCGAAACGGATACGGAAACCGTGGCAAAACTGCTGGATTACTATTATGACGGTGACCCGGTGCAGACCATTGCCCATATGATCGATGAAGTTCAGGGTTCCTATGCGCTGGGGATCATGTTCCGGGATTTTCCAGACCGGATCTATGCGGTAAGAAAGGACAGTCCTCTGATCATCGGTGTCGGAGAAAATGAAAACTTTATTGCCAGCGATGTACCGGCGATCTTAAAATATACCAGAGATTATTATCTGCTGGAGCAGAATGAAATAGCAGCGATCACCGCGGAGGCAGTGGTCATCTGTGACAATCATAACCGGATGGTGGAAAAGGAAGTATTAACGGCCGACTGGGATATCGATGCGGCTGAAAAAGGCGGTTATGAACACTTTATGCTGAAGGAGATCAATGAACAGCCTGCTGCCATCCGGACAACGGTTTCACCTCGGATCCAGAATGGCATGCCGTATCTGGAAGAAAGCGGGATCACTGGAGAGATGCTGAAAGCTTTCCGCAGGATTTATATCGTTGCCTGCGGTACGGCCATGCATGCCGGCCTTGTGGGAAAGTATGTGATAGAAAAGCTGGCAAGGGTAGAGGTAACGGTGGATATTGCCTCTGAATTCCGTTACCGGAATCCGCTGATAACGAAGGAAGATCTGGTCATTTTAATCTCCCAGTCCGGAGAAACGGCCGATACCCATGCGGCGTTGAAACTGGCAAAAGAAAGAGGTGCGGCGACATTATCGGTTGTGAATGTTAAGGGTTCTACGATAGCAAGAGAATCCGATCATGTGATCTATACCCATGCCGGACCGGAAATTTCGGTAGCCTCTACCAAGGCATACAGCGTCCAGCTCAGCATCATGTATCTTCTGGCATTTGAACTGGCATATGTCAAAGGTGAGATCACCGAGCAGCGGTGCAGGGAACTGACAGAAGCCCTGGTATCCATACCGGAAAGTTTAAAAGAGGTTCTGGAAATGAAAGAACGCTGCCAGTTTATCGCTTCCAGACTGGTTAATTCCGACAGTCTGCTGTATATCGGACGGGGTCTGGACTATGCCCTGAGCATGGAAGGTTCTTTAAAATTAAAGGAAATTTCTTATATTCATTCGGAATCCTATGCAGCCGGAGAATTAAAACACGGAACCATATCACTGGTTACCAGGGATATGCCGGTAATAGCCGTTGCAACCCAGAGCGATCTGATGGATAAGACCATCAGTAACGTGGTAGAAGTGAAATCCCGGGGAGCAAAGGTTACGATGATCTGCAGCGATGATCTGGATGTGGATAAGAATGTGGCAAATCATCTGGTAAAACTGCCGAAGATAGACGATTTATTGATGCCTTTGCTGGCGGCGGTTCCAATGCAGTACATCGCATATTATACGGCTGTATTAAAAGGCTGTAATGTTGACCAGCCAAGGAATCTTGCAAAATCGGTAACGGTTGAATAATAGAATGAACTGAGGTAGAGAGATGCTGAGAATTGAAAATATACTGGATCTGGAACAAACGATAGCAAAAAGTTTTTTCGATGGACTGACCTATCCATGGGAAGTTTTTGAGGGACTGGATGAAAAGATCATCGCCCTTGGAAAATCATTGCCGAAGGACAGATTTGAGGAACGCGCACCCCATGTATGGATAGCAAAATCAGCAACGGTTGCTCCTACGGCTTATCTTGGCGCGCCCCTGATCATAGACGAAGAGGCTGAAATCAGACATTGTGCGTTTATCAGAGGTTCTGCGATAGTGGGAAAAGGTACGGTGGTGGGAAATTCCACGGAGTTAAAGAGCAGTATCCTGTTTGATTCCGTTCAGGTTCCGCACTATAATTATGTAGGCAATTCCATATTGTCCTACAAGTCCCATATGGGAGCCGGTTCCATTACGTCTAATCTGAAATCCGATAAATCTTTGGTGAATATCCGAACGGAACGGGGGCTGGTGGAAACGGGTTTGAAGAAGCTGGGAGCTATTCTTGGCAGCCGTGTGGAAGTGGGCTGCAACAGCGTATTGAATCCGGGAACGGTGATTGGTTCCGATACCAATGTATATCCGCTGTCCATGGTGAGGGGATATATTCCTTCTGGTTCTATCTACAAGAATAAAAATGAAATTATAGAAAAGCAGGAATAAAATACCGGGCGGTTACAGACTTTGTTGGTACAATGGAAGATGTGACCGCCCCGGTATTTTGGAGAATATCACAGTTCAGGATGAAATGAGGTAAGAGATGTTAAAGAGTATAGTGACTGAAACACAGAATATATTTAATCAGAGGGATTTGATCCATCTGGCAAAACAGACGGTCTGGTCCATTCGTGCTCTTTTTGGAGCCGATAAAGGTATAGTAGGCATCAAGGCAGAAGACGGTGTATACTATACCTTTGATTTTAGCGGCAGATTCTCTATGACCGCTACGGATGAAACCGGACGGCTGCTGGCAGAACCGGGGAATCCCCTGGTATATCAGGGGAAACTGCTGGACATCCGTCAGAAATATGTGAATATGTGGATTGGGGAAGAAAAAGATTTTGTTGGTTTCGTAAACTTTGACCGGCCGGAAGACATGGGCGAAACGACAGGGAAACGCTATCATGACTGTCCGCCAGAGGAGGCGCTGGAACTGATATACGAAACCCTTCGGATTGCTTTTATCAATACCAAGCTGAACAATGACCTGATCAAGGGGCAGGAAGATACGATCCTCTCTTTTGCAACCGTCTGTGAAGGACGGTCCGGAAACGCCAGAAATCATATCAAGCGGGTATCGGAATATGTCAGGATCATGACCCGGACCCTTGGATACAGCCGGGAAGAGGCCGACGATTTTGCATTGTCAGCCATGCTGCATGACATTGGAAAAATGTCAATACCTGAAGAAATCATTGATAAACCGGATAAACTGACGGATGAAGAATATAATATGATGAAATCCCATGTGCTGGCAGCAGAAGATTATATCGTGGATTCCGATTCGGCAATTATGGAAAATGCAAGGCGGATCGCCAGAGAACACCACGAACGGTGGGACGGAACAGGATATCTGGGTATGAAAGAGGATGAGATCAACGAACTGGCGGCCGTGACCGCCATTGCAGACGTATTTGACGTACTGGTATCCAGACGAAGCTACAAAGAAAGCTGGACTCTGGAAGAAGCATACAATGAAATCGTGTCCCAGGATGGAAAACAGTTTTCGCCGAAGGCGATCCAGGCATTTAAACAGAGCTATGATGATATAGTAGAAATACTGGCTGTTTATAAAGATTAGAGGATTTTGCCAACAGGGATCACCGGAATTTTTCAGGATTATTGAGAACGGATGAGGAAATATCCGAATCTCTCAGAATACTTGAATAATAAGGGTAACCGTGATAAAATATTTCTGCCATTAAAACAGGGTGGTATCATATTAAATTTTTTATTGTGGAGGAAAGCTTTATGAACTTTTTAGCTAATCGAAAACTTGCCACACGCATCGGCATTATCACTACAATAATTACTTTTATAGGGATGCTGCTGCTTTGGCGTATCGTGTCAGGGCGCGTTGCCACTATGGTTGAAACCGACATTACCAATCAGATGATCGATGCCGTGGAATCCAGAGCTTCCATTATCAACGATTATGTGGCTTCTGCAGAAGATTATCTGAAAGCGTTTGCTGTGGGCAGTGAAGTCCGTGAGCTGCTGGCAAATCCGGAGGATTCCGTTTTACTGCAGAAGGGTCAGCAATATACGGAAGATTTCGCTGCTGTTAAGGATACGTTTGAGGGACTGTATATCGCTACACCCGCTACATACATTCTGACGCATACATCCAATGGAGCAATCGGTATGACAACCAGAACCGGCGAATCATTGGACGAGTTTCGGAATACGATTCTGGCGCAGCCGCAGCTGACAAACCTGGGCATCATGAAATCGCCGGGAACCGGAAGCATGATTCTTTCTATGTATTATCCGATTTTTGATGGGGAGGAATGCATCGGCTATGTAGGCGCCGGCGTATATGCAAGTCATCTTATGGATGTATTGCTGGATCTGAATATTGAGGGACTGCCTCACAGTGAATATGTATTTTTAAATGTGGAAACAGGGACTTATCTGTATCATCAGGATGAAACACTGCTAAATACAGAGACGACTGACAGTGGTTATTTGAAAATCCTGCAACGGATCAGGGAAGATGGGAACACACAGGCAGGTACATATTCTTATAAGGATGAAAACGGTGTTGATCAGTTAGTTGTCTATAAATATTTAAAAGACAGAAACTGGGTTTTTATGGTGCGTGACGATGCGGCGGAAGTCTATGCAAACGTGGAGACCGTACGTCATACGGTGGGCATTTTGTGTGCGGTTGTTGCAACGGTTATCATTGTTGTCATGCTGCTGGTTTTGCATTTGGAGGGCAGAGAGCTGATGATAGTGGAACGTGCGATCCGGCGTCTCGGAAATTTGGAATTGTCTGCCGACAAGGAATTGGAAAAGTTTTATGACAGAAAAGATGAAATCGGTATGATAGCACAGACCATTCATCATGTTTGCGATTGTCTTCGAAAGACGATTTATGATATTGGACGGATCTTAGGAGAAATGGCGGACGGCAATATTGCTGTGGATGTTGAAAAGAATGAGGCATACTATATCGGTGATTTCAAAGTTCTTGCGGAAAGCTTAAAAAGTATCCGTTTGCATCTGACGGATGTTATGCGTGATATTACGCAGATCGCGAATCAGGTAGACAGTGGCGCGAATCAGGTATCTGCGGGAGCGCAGGCATTGTCTCAGGGAACTATGCAGCAGAAAAATTCCATTGACAGACTGGTATCCAATATTACGGATATTACGGAACAGATACAAAACAGTGCAGTCCGCTGTGGAAATGCCAGCGACCTGGTTGACAGGGCTGCCGGCTATGCGGCTGAGGCTGATACAAAGATGGAGCAGCTCAAGATTGCTACAAAAAATATAGATGAATCTTCAATGAAAATCAGCAGTATCATAAAGACGATTGAGGATATTGCTTTTCAGACGAATATTCTTGCATTAAATGCCACTGTGGAAGCAGCCCGTGCAGGCAGTGCGGGAAAAGGTTTTTCTGTCGTGTCGGATGAGGTCAGAAGCCTTGCATCAAAGTCTGCCGAAGCTGCAAGCGACACCGGGGCTTTGATCGGCCGATCCATTCAGGCTGTGAAAACGGGTACGGAATCCACAAATCTTGCTATTTCTGCGATGCAGGTTATTAATGAATGTATCCAGTCGATCAAGACATTAATGGATGAGATTGCACTGGCCAGTGTACAGCAGTCGGAGATGATCGCTTCCGTGGATAAAAGCGTGAAAGAAGTTTCTAAAGTGATACAGTCAAATTCTGATACTGCTGAGAAAAGTGCGGCGATATCGATTCAATTGTCAGACCAGTCCAAAACACTTAACCATCTGATTGGCCGGTTCCGTATCCGGTGAAATTGCTGACAGACAGAACAGCGTCAGTTCAGCCTGTTACCATCAAACCGTCAACCGTTGATCGTCTGCAACCCGGTTTAGAAAAATTTTCATTGACAATTGTTTGAAAAAATGAGATAATTTCTAAGATTTCGAATCATACTAATATGTTTTTCCAGAACGCTTTTTTGGATCTATAATTCCAGAAAATACGTTCCTAATATAACAATCTAAGGAGGATACATGTAATGTCAACAAAGGCTTATTATGCAAGAACAGAAATTGGTCCTAACAAAGTTGGTTTTCCAAAGGTAGGTACACCGGTAACAAATACCCGTGCCATTATCGAAGCTGCTTTTTATGGCAACAATGTCATTAAGATCAACACTCTGAAGGAAGCTTACGAATTAGCAAAGAATTCACCGGGAACCGTTGTAACGGATATGCCGGTATATAGAGGCGAGGAGTTCGGTCTGGAGCCGGATGCAAAAGTATTATTATTTAATGATGGTTCCATTACAGGCCGTTATGCCGCTGCCAGAAGGATCACCGGCAAAGAAGGTACCAATTGTGCAAAACTTGACAAGATTCTTATGGACGCCGTTTATGACACACGCTGGAAGACTATGTATCATGCGGAAGTATTCATCGGTCTGGATACGGAATTTATGGCAAAAGCGCATCTTCTGATTCCGGAAGGCGAAGAGAATATTTTATATAACTGGATGTTAAATTTCCAGTATATGTCAGATGAATACGTTAAAATGTACAAAAAGTCACAGCCGATCGGCGACGGAAACGAACCGGATATCTATATCTTCTCCGATCCGCAGTGGGTAGGTTCTGACCAGACAGATGTCTGCGACGGAAAGTGCTTATGTTACTTCAACACAGATACGAACTGTGCAGCAATCTTAGGTATGAGATATTTTGGCGAACACAAGAAGGGAACGCTGACTCTGGGATGGGCTCTGGCAAACAGAAACGGTTATGCTTCCTGCCATGGCGGACAGAAGGAATATACACTGGCAGACGGTTCTAAGTTTGTTGCTGCCGTATTCGGTCTTTCCGGTTCCGGCAAGTCTACCATCACACATGCAAAACATGACGGAAAATATCCTTCTATCAAGGTACTGCATGATGATGCATTTATCATTAATTCCGATACCTGCGCTTCGATTGCCATGGAGCCGACTTATTTTGATAAGACAGCAGATTATCCTACGGCATGCGAAGATAATAAATACTTATTAACAGCACAGAACTGTTCCGCTACACTGGATGAGGACGGAAAAGTTGTTCTTGTAACAGAGGATATCAGAAATGGTAACGGACGCGCCATTAAATCTAAATTATGGTCTCCGAACCGTGTGGATAAGATAGATGCTCCTGTAAACGCTATTTTCTGGATCATGAAGGATCCTACCATTCCTCCGATCGTTAAGTTAAAGGGCGCTTCACTTGCTTCTGTTATGGGTGCTACACTGGCAACAAAGAGGTCTACGGCAGAGAGACTTGCACCTGGTGTTGACCCGAACGCACTGGTTGTAGAGCCTTATGCAAACCCGTTCAGAACTTATCCGTTGGTAAATGACTATGAAAAGTTTAAGAAACTGGTTGCTGAGAAGAACGTAGACTGCTATATCATTAACACTGGTGATTTCATGGGCAAGAAGGTACAGCCAAAGGATACTCTGGGCGTGATCGAAGCTGTAGTTGAAAAGAAAGCAGACTTTAAGCAGTGGGGACCGTTTGAAGACATCGAGATCTTCGAGTGGGAAGGATTTGTTCCAGACTTAAATAATGCGGAATATGTTCAGACATTGAAAGCACGTATGATGGACAGATTAAATTATGTTAAGAATCTGGAAACCGCTGAGGGTGGATTTAACCAGCTTCCGGCAGATGCATTGGCAGCGATTCAGAAAGTCGTTGATGAACTGAACTAATGCGGTTGTAAAACTGTAAAAATAAAAAACGATAGAATACAAAAAATCCTGTACAGATGGCGGATACCATCTGTACAGGATTTTTTGTAACAGATAAACAGTTCCGGTATTTTTTTGTGTATAAAGATTATTTATGAAAATTTCACTTTGCACATTCTCTTATATGTGGTAAAATAAACTCTATATGGCAGAAAAGTAATTATATTACAATAAAATATAAAAGAGGAGAGATTATGCCATCTGTACAGAATAATTATGAAGAAGCAGTTCAGGAAAACATAGTAGAACATATGGAGAAACTTCAGAAAGATGAGCGCAGAAAACGCATTAACCGCTATAAAAAGGTTATAATCTATACAATGGCAGCAGTGATTGTTCTTTCTATAATACTATGGATTGCCATACTGTTTAAAATGAATCAGATTGACCAAAGAATTGATAATATTAGTCTGACAATTGTTGATGATATATGGAGGACCTTAGGATGAGTTTTTTAAAAGATTTTAAAAGCGAAATATCACAGGCCGTGAATGAGCTTGTAAGCAGCGACGAGGCTGCCAGAGAGGATGAGACGGCTGAAAGTCAAAGTGATGTTGAGAATAAGATTCAGGAAGAGGAAGAAGATATGGCAAAGCAGTCAAAGAACAAAAAAAATGAAAATGAAGTATTAACGGCAACGGAAGAACACGAGGACGAAATGGTCAATACACTGGATGACTCCGTGTTTGAGGGAAACCTTGATATGGATATGTTAAATGAATTGTTTGGCAGCGACGATGAAACGGTTGAACCGGATGATGCTGCAGAGGATAAATCTTCGGATTCCGATATTGACAGGGAACTGGAACTGGAGCTGGAGAAAGAATTGACAGAGGAACAGGAGGAGGCGCAGGAAATGAATGAAGAAAAGATGAAAGAGGCAACCAAGGCGGCATTGAGAGGTGAAAAGCCGATCTATGAAACCTCGTTATTTGAAGAGGAAGAAGAAACGTTTTCTCTGGTATCCGAAGAGGTGGCAGAAGTGACAAAGGGAACCATGATCGACGGTAATATCATTTCGGAAGGTTCCATGAATGTATACGGCAAGATAAAAGGAAATGTTTCCTGCCGCGGTAAACTGGTGGTGGCAGGAACCATCGTAGGTTCGTCCAGAGCAGCAGAAGTATTTACCAATAATGCCAGGATTGACGGAGATGTTACCAGCGACGGAAGTATAAAGATCGGAAACGGCTCCGTTATCATTGGAAATATTTATGGAACTTCGGCTGTGATCGCCGGAGCGGTACAGGGTGATATCGACGTACATGGTCCGGTGGTTGTTGACGGAACGGCAGTGGTCCAGGGAAATATACGTTCCCGCTCTGTACAGATCAATAACGGCGCTGCGATTGAAGGCATGATCTCACAGTGCTATGCAGATATTGATTACGCTGCACTGTTTGATAAGACGTTCAGCAAGTAACAGGTTACGTTTGGTTTAATGTACGGAAATGGAGAAGGATGTAATATGAATAGCTTAAACAGAGTGTTGTTAAAACTCAGCGGCGAAGCACTGGCAGGAGAAAAAAAAACAGGATTTGATGAGCCTACCGTCGTAGGGGTTGCCAGACAGGTAAAAGAACTGACGGAACTTGGAACACAGGTGGGGATCGTTATCGGCGGCGGTAATTTCTGGAGAGGCAGGACCAGTGAAAAGATTGACAGGACCAAGGCGGATTCCATCGGAATGCTGGCCACGGTCATGAATTGTATTTATGTTTCTGAAATATTCCGGACGGAAGGCATGAAGACGAAAGTTTTTACACCTTTTGAATGCGGAACCTTTACCTGCCTGTTTTCAAAAGATCAGGCGGCAGAGTGTCTCAGCAGCGGAACGGTCTGCTTTTTTGCCGGAGGGATTGGCCATCCGTATTTTTCCACGGATGTCGGTATGGTTCTGAGAGCCGTTGAGATTGAAGCGGACTGTATTCTTGCGGCCAAGGCGATTGACGGTGTGTACGACAGCGATCCGTTAAAAAATCCTTTAGCAAAAAAATATGACAGACTGTCTATCCGCGACGTGGTGGAGCAGAAACTTGGAGTCATTGATCTGGCGGCATCGGTATTATGTATGGAAAATAACATGCCGATGAAGATTTTCGGTTTAAATGAGGAAAATAGTATCATCCGTGCAGTCAGCGGTGATTTTACCGGAACAGTCATTGAATAAACAATTTAAATATCTCAGATAAGATGGAGGATAAGATGGAAGAAAAATTGACACTATGCGAAGAAAAAATGGAAAAATCAGTGGAAAATTTATATAACGAGTATTCTGCGATCCGGGCAGGAAGGGCAAATCCTCATGTATTGGATAAGATAAGCGTAGACTATTATGGAACCGCTTCATCGATTCAGCAGGTGGCCAACGTATCCGTACCGGAAGCAAGAATGATACAGATTCAGCCGTGGGAAGCAAGTCTCATCAAAGAGATCGAAAAAGCCATTCTTTGTTCGGATCTGGGCCTGACGCCTACCAATGACGGCAAAAGCATCCGTCTGGTATTTCCGGAACTGACGGAAGAGAGAAGAAAAGAACTGGCCAAGGATGTAAAGAAAAAAGGAGAAAATGCCAAGGTTGCGGTAAGAAATATCAGACGGGATGCCAACGACTCCTTTAAGAAATCAAACAAGTCCGGCGAAGTATCCGAAGATGAATTAAAACAGCTGGAAGACAGGATTCAGAAGCTGACAGATAAATATGTGGCAGAGATTGACAAGGCTGTGGATGAAAAAACAAAGGAAATAATGACCGTATAATAGAATAATATGTATCGTTATGCTGTGGAGGGGAGGCTTTACATTGTGAAAGCAATCCCTTTTCACTTACTACAATATTACATCTGGAGGTTTTATGGCGAAAAAAGAAAAAACCGAAACTCTGAATATACCCGGACATGTGGCGATTATTCTGGATGGAAACGGCAGATGGGCAAAAAAAAGATTGATGCCGAGAAATTACGGTCATGTACAGGGAGCCAAAACGGTAGAACAGATATGTGAGGATGCAGACAGTTTAGGGATCAAGTATCTTACGGTCTATGCATTTTCCACGGAGAACTGGAACCGTCCGGAGGAGGAAGTTGCTCTTCTGATGAAGCTTTTAAAAAATTATCTGAAAGATTGTGTGAAACGTGCAAACAATAATAATATGAAAGTCAGGGTGATCGGTGAAAAGTCCCGGTTAAACGAAGATATCAGAAACAGGATTGAGGAATTGGAGAGAAGTTCTGCAGGAAATACAGGGCTTAATTTTACCATTGCCTTAAATTACGGCAGCAGGGATGAGATGCTCCGGGCCATGCGGGCCATGGTCAGGGACGGCAGAGAGGGCAGGCTGGATCCGGAGGAACTGACGGAGCAGACCGTATCCCGGTATCTGGATACAGCCGGTATTCCTGACCCTGATCTATTGATCCGTACCAGCGGAGAGGAGCGGCTGTCCAATTTTCTTCTTTGGCAGATGGCATACACGGAATTTTATTTTACGGATGTATTGTGGCCGGATTTTAATAAAAAGGAATTGATAAAGGCGATTGAGTCATACAATCAGAGAAATAGAAGATACGGGAAAGTAGAAGAGGTGTAATATGTCGGCGATAAAAAAACTTATGACCAGGTCTTTTCTGGAAAGAACCGTCAGCGGGATCATTCTTGTTGCGATAGCTCTTGTTACCATAATCCTTGGAGAAGATATACTGCTGGTTACCACCGGCGCCGTTTCGCTGATCGGATTTTATGAACTGGCAAAAGTATTCGGAATGGAGCGGAAACTGCCGGGAATGCTGGGATATCTGGCGACTGCTGTATATTATGCATTGCTGCGGATGGATCTGTCCGGATATCTCCTGCTGTTTTTTATTCTTTACCTGATTGTTTTGCTTGCGGTTTATGTGTTTACATTTCCGAAATTTCATGGAGATGAGATCATGGCGGTCTTTTTCGGAATGTTTTATGTCGTATTGATGTTATCCTATATTTATCAGGTCCGGGATATGGAAGACGGTAAATATGTGGTATGGCTAATATTCCTTTGCTCCTGGGGATGCGATACCTGCGCCTATCTGGTAGGCGTTATGTTTGGAAAGCATAAGATGGCGCCGGTGTTAAGTCCGAAGAAATCCGTGGAAGGCGGAATCGGCGGTGTGGCAGGGGCCGCGTTGCTGGGATTTATATATGCGTATATATTTCAGGAACATATCGCTCTGGAGCATCCCCTGATTTTGTTTCCGGCGGTATGTGCAGTGGGTGGATTGATTTCCCAGATCGGGGATCTGGCGGCATCGGGAATTAAAAGAAACCATGAAATTAAAGATTACGGAACGCTGATACCCGGTCATGGCGGAATCTTAGACAGATTTGACAGCGTGATCATAACTGCACCGATTATTTACTATTTTATCACGATATTTGGATAAAACGGCATGGCAGGAGGCGAGAATGTGAAATATATTTCAATACTGGGGTCGACAGGCTCCATTGGTACACAAGCATTGGAAATCCTGAGGGAAAACCGGGATTTAAAGGTTGCGGCGCTGGCAGCGGGAAGCAATACCGGATTGCTGGAGCGGCAGATCCGGGAGTTCCGTCCGGAACTGGTCTGTATATTTGATGAATCCAAAGTCGCAGATCTGAGACTGGCGGTCAGGGACCTGGATGTGAAGGTGGTTTCCGGGATGGAGGGACTGATCGAGGCTGCGGTGATACCAAAAGCAGAAATGGTATTGACGGCGGTTGTGGGTATGATCGGAATCCGTCCGACGATTGCGGCCATACAGGCAGGAAAAGATATTGCCCTGGCAAATAAGGAAACCCTTGTGACCGCAGGACATATCATAATGCCTCTGGCAGAAGAACGCCAGGTCAGGATCCTTCCGGTGGACAGTGAACACAGCGCCATCTTCCAGTCGCTGCAGGGAAATAAACGGGATCAGGTGGAGAAGATCATCCTTACGGCTTCCGGCGGTCCCTTCAGGGGCAGAAAAAAGGAAGAACTGAAAGAGGTAACCGTCCAGCAGGCTTTAAATCATCCTAACTGGTCCATGGGAAAAAAGATTACCATAGATTCCGCCACACTGGTGAATAAAGGGTTGGAAGTCATTGAGGCCAGATGGCTGTTTGATGTGGATTTTGATAAGATTGACGTGGTGGTACAGCCCCAGAGTCTGATTCATTCCATGGTACAGTATGTGGACGGCGGTATCATGGCACAGCTGGGAACGCCGGATATGAAGCTTCCGATCCAGTATGCATTTTATTATCCGGATCGGATGACGCTGAATACCCAACGGGTGGATTTTGCGAAACTTGGAAGTATTGGCTTTGAAACACCGGACGGAGATACGTTCCGGGGATTCCGGCTGGCATACCGGGCCGGAAGGGCCGGCGGAAGTATGCCCACTGTATTTAATGCGGCCAACGAACGGGCGGTCAGCGAATTTTTAAACGGAAATATCCGCTTTTTGGAAATTGCGGATATCATTGAATATGCCATGGAAAGACATGAGAAGGTGGAAAATCCTGATCTGAATGAGATTCTAAAGGCGGAGCAGGAAGCATATGAATCAGTAAGAGAGCGCATGCAGGCGTCCGGAAAGGGTTAGAGAATGAGTATAATTTTATCTTTGATTGTATTCAGTGTATTGGTACTGATACATGAATTTGGACATTTTTTGTTGGCAAAGAAAAACGGAATCGGTGTAACGGAATTTTCCCTGGGCATGGGGCCGAGGATTGTGAGTTTTACCAGGAAAGAAACGAAATATTCATGGAAACTCATACCGTTCGGCGGTTCCTGTATGATGGTAGGGGAAGATGAAGATGATAACAGCGACAATTCTTTTAACAGCAAGTCGGTATGGGCCAGGATATCCGTGATAGCCGCAGGGCCGATCTTTAATTTTATCCTTGCGTTTGTACTGTCTATCGTGATCATAGGAATGGAAGGCTGGGATCAGTGTTCCGTGGTACATGTGGCGGAAGGTTCCGGCGCAGAAGTGGCGGGACTGCAGGAAGGCGATGTTATCAAAGAATACGACGGAAAGAAGATCGTGATATCCAGAGATCTGTGGTTATATCAGTATATGCATTCCACGACCGGGAAGGATATTGATATTACGTTTGAGCGTGACGGCAAGGAGCATAAGATCCAGATGCCGGCTACGGAGCGATATAGTATGGGGGTTTCGTATTATGATACTGCAGACCCGTGTAAGACAACGGAAGTAGTAAAAGGCAGTGCAGCGGCACAGGCAGGGATCAAACAGGGTGATATTATTACGTCCATTGGCGGAAATAAGGTGGCAAGCGGTTCGGAGTTAAAAGAATTACTGGATCAGAAGCCTTTGACCGGAGAGCCGGTAGAGGTTACCGTGATCAGGGATAAGGAAACACTGACGTTTACCATGACGCCGGCCAGGGCGTATTCTACCGGGTTTAATTTCAGTATGTACAGAGTGGATGCTTCCCCGCTTCAGACATTGCGTTATAGTTTTACGGAGCTTCGTTATGATATGGAATCCACATTAAAGAGTTTTTATATGCTGTTTACCGGACAGGTGAGTACTGATGACGTATCCGGTCCGGTAGGAATCGTCAGTATCGTGGGAGATGCCTATAAGGAATCAAAGAGTGACGGAGTTAGATATGTATTTTTAAATATTGCATATCTCATCGTTTTATTCAGCGTGAACCTAGGTGTCCTGAATCTGTTCCCGCTGCCGGCACTGGATGGCGGCAGGCTGGTATTTCTGTTCATTGAGGCAGTCAGGGGCAAACCGATAAAGAAAGAGAGAGAAGCAGTCATCCATCTGATAGGTATGGTGGTCCTTATGGTCTTAATGGTACTGATCTTATTTAATGATATCGGAAAATTACTGTAAAATGTTTTTTCGGAAGTGAGATACTTTAGATTTGATAGGAGAATGAAATGGTGAGAGAGCATACAAAGGTCGTACGGATTGGCGACAGATTTATCGGAGGCGGAAACGATATATTGATTCAGTCCATGACCAATACAAAGACTGAAGATGTGGAAGCTACAGTCAGCCAGATCAAAGAGCTGACTGTGGCAGGCTGCGATATTATCCGGTGTGCAGTGCCTACGATGGAGGCCGCCGGGGCGATCGGCAAAATCAAGGAGCAGATATCCATTCCCCTGGTAGCGGATATCCATTTCGATTACCGTCTGGCCATTGCCGCCATGGAACACGGTGCGGATAAGATACGGATCAATCCTGGAAATATCGGGGACCGGTCAAAAGTACAGGCCGTTGTGGATGTGGCAAAAGAGAGGGAAATCCCCATTCGCGTGGGTGTGAACAGCGGTTCCCTGGAAAAAAACATTCTGGAAAAGTACGGTAAGGTGACGGCGGAAGGACTGGCAGAAAGTGCATTGGATAAAGTCCGGCTGATCGAATCCATGGGATATGACAATCTGGTCATCAGTATTAAGTCGTCGGATGTTATGATGTGTGTCAAGGCCCATGAACTCATAGCAGGACAGACCTCCTATCCACTCCATGTGGGAATCACCGAGGCTGGGACTTTGTATTCGGGCAATATTAAATCCTCGGTAGGTCTTGGCATTATATTATATCAGGGCATCGGCGATACCATACGGGTATCCCTTACCGGGAATCCGGTAGAGGAGGTCCGGACGGCAAATCTCATTCTCCGGACTCTGGGAATCCGCACCGGAGGGATCCAGGTGGTATCCTGTCCTACCTGCGGACGGACCCGGATCGATCTGATCGGACTGGCCGGCCAGGTAGAATCCATCGTGGAAAAATATAAAGGGGATTTAAAAGTGGCTGTCATGGGATGTGCGGTGAACGGACCGGGAGAAGCAAGAGAAGCGGATCTGGGAATTGCCGGCGGACATGGGGAAGGCCTGATCATAAAAAAAGGTGAGATCATCCGGAAAGTACCGGAACAGGAACTGCTTTCCGAATTTGAAAAAGAACTGAAACAGATGGCAGAAAAAGCGGAATGACGGCAGGATGGTAATCGGATATGGAACCAAAGAATTTTTTTGAAGTATTTTCCACATTGCAGTTAAGCGGGGAATTGACAGGGATATTCGGCAATGTGATGGTAAAACGTGTGGTAAATAACCGCACCAAAAATTGTATTCGTATATACATTGACAGTGACCGCCTGATTCAGAAAGAGGCGGTCTTTAAAGTGGAACAATGTATTGAAAACCTGTTTGCAAGGCAGGGGGTACGGATTAAAATAATTGAACAGTTTCATCTGTCGGCACAGTACAATCCGGAGAATCTGTATGAAGCATACCGGGACAGTATTTTGATGGAAATCTACCGTTACAGTCGTATGGAATATAGTATCCTGAGCCGGGCGGAAATATCGTTTCAGGAAGATGTCATGGTGTTAAAGGTACCGGAAACGGTCATTTCCACGGTTAAATCCGGAGAACTGAAGCGGATACTGGAAAAAATCTTTAACGAGCGCTGCGGGATACCCGTGGAAGTGAGATATGAATATCTGGAGCCGGAACAGAGCCGGTATACGAAACTGAATGAAATTCAGATGGAAAACGAAGTAGCCGCCATTGTTGCCCGGGTGGAGGAGAAGGTTCAGGCTTCGAAAAACAGAAATCCGGAAACGGAGGGAGAGAGAGTTTCAAGTGGAAATACAAAGCCGGAAGCCGGCAAAACGGCAAAAGGAAATACCGGAAGCAGGGAGTCTTTTGCTGGAACCGGCGATCATTCCTTCCGAAAAAAAGAAGGAGGATTTCAGCGGGGGTATCGGCGTTCCGACAATCCAAACGTTATCTTTGGCCGGGAATTTGATGATCCGGCCGTGGAACTGAAAGAAATTGACGGGGAAATGGGAGAAGTAACGGTGCGGGGACAGATTCGTCTGGTGGAAGAGCGTCCGATTAAAAATGAAAGAACCATTGTCAGCGTTACTATTACCGATCATACGGATTCCATTGTTTTTAAGATGTTTGTCCGGGATGAAAATCTGGAGGAACTGCGGGGAAATCTGAAAAAAGGTACATATATCAAGGTAAAGGGTATAACGGTTCTGGATAAATTTGATAACGACCTGGTCATCAGTTCGGTAAACGGAATCATGAAGACTACGGATTTTTCTGTGAAGCGTATGGATAACAGCGCCGAAAAACGTGTGGAACTGCATTGTCATACAAAACTCAGTGATATGGACGGTGTGGCGGATGCCAAATCCCTGATCGCCCGGTGTAAGGAATGGGGGCATACGGCCCTTGCCATTACCGACCATGGCGTGGTACAGGGATTTACCGAAGCCTGGCATGCGCTGCAGAAACTGGAGGGAAAATTCGGTTTTAAGGAGCCTTTTGATTTTAAGGTGATCTACGGAGTGGAAGCGTATCTGGTAGATGATTTAAAGGAGATCGTGGTGCGTTCCAGGAATCAGTCTCTGGATGATGATTATGTGGTGTTTGATCTGGAAACCACCGGATTAAGCGTACGGAAAAATAAAATCATTGAGATTGGTGCGGTAAAGGTATCCGGCGGCAAGATCGTGGACCGGTTCAGTACCTTTGTCAACCCAAAAGAGCCGATTCCGTTTCAGATAGAAAATCTTACGGGGATCAGCGACGGTATGGTCATGGGTGCGCCGGAAATAGAGGAAATTTTACCGGAATTTCTGGAGTTTGCCAGGGATTGCGTCCTGGTGGCCCACAATGCGGAATTTGATACGGGATTTATTATAAACGAGGCGGAAAAACAGAAGCTGCCCCACGACTTTACCATTGTGGATACGGTGCCGCTGTCAAGAATCCTGATTCCACAGATCAGTAAGTTTAAGCTGAACAATGTGGCGAAGGCATTGAACGTTTCTCTGGAAAATCATCACAGGGCGGTAGACGATGCCGGATGTACCGCAGAGATATTCGTGAAATTTGTAAAGATGTTAAAAGACCGGGACGTATTTACATTGGACGGGCTGAATGAGATGGCCAGCGTTTCCGTGGAAAACATTAAGAAACAACGTTCCTATCATGCCATCATACTGGCGGTCAATGAAACCGGCCGGGAAAATCTGTATCGGCTGGTGTCGGATTCCCATGTTACCTACTATCACCGGTGGCCAAGGGTGCCGAAAAGTGATTTTTTAAAGCACCGGGAGGGACTGCTCATCGGTTCTGCCTGTGAAGCAGGGGAATTGTATCAGGCGATTCTGGAGGAAAAAGGGGAAGAAGTGATCGCAGGACTGGTGAATTTTTATGATTACCTGGAAATCCAGCCGCTGGGCAATAACCGGTTTATGATCGGAGATGAACGGCATGAAAATATTCATTCCATTGAAGATCTGATGGATATCAATAAGAAAATCGTGGATTTGGGAAATCAGTTTAATAAAATGGTGGTAGCCACCTGTGACGTCCATTTTCTGGATCCCCAGGATGAGGTGTACCGGAGGATCATCATGGCCAGCAAAGGATTTAAGGATGCGGACGACCAGGCGCCGCTATATTTAAGGACCACCGAAGAGATGCTGGAGGAGTTTAAGTATCTGGGAAGCGAAAAGGCCTATGAGGTAGTCGTGACCAATACCAATAAGATTGCGGATATGGCGGAAAATATGTTTCCGGTCTGCCCGGAGAAATGTCCTCCGGTCATTGAGAATTCCGACCAAACCCTTCGGGACATATGTTATAATACCGCCCATGAAATGTATGGGGAACATCTGCCGGAAATCGTTGTGGAGCGCCTGGAGAGGGAATTAAATTCCATTATTTCCAACGGATTTGCGGTAATGTATATCATCGCCCAGAAGCTGGTGTGGAAATCCAACGAGGATGGTTATCTGGTAGGTTCCAGAGGTTCCGTAGGCTCTTCCTTTGTGGCCACCATGGCTGGTATCACCGAGGTAAATCCGCTGAGGGCCCATTATTACTGTAAAAAGTGTCATTATTATGATTTTGATTCCGAAGAGGTGAAAAAGTATGTAGGGGCATCCGGCTGCGATATGCCGGACAGGGTCTGCCCGGACTGCGGGGAACAGCTGGTGAAAGCAGGGTTTGATATTCCGTTTGAAACTTTTCTCGGTTTTAAGGGAAATAAGGAGCCGGATATCGACTTAAACTTTTCGGGAGAATATCAGAGTAAAGCCCATGAATATACGGAGGTTATCTTTGGAAAGGGTCAGACCTTCCGGGCCGGAACCATTGGTACCGTGGCAGATAAGACGGCGGAAGGGTATGTAAGGAAGTACTGCGAAGAGCGGGGGATCCGGAAACGCCGGTGCGAGGTTACCCGCATTGCGGAAGGATGTACCGGAGTCCGGAGAACCACGGGACAGCATCCCGGCGGAATCATCGTACTGCCTATCGGCAAGGATATCAATACATTTACACCGGTACAGCATCCCGCCAATGATATGACCACCAAAACCGTTACCACCCATTTTGACTATCATTCCATAGACCACAATCTGCTGAAACTGGATATCCTGGGCCATGATGATCCTACCATGATCCGTATGCTGGAGGATATCACGGGACTGGATGCCAAAGATATTCCGCTGGATAATAAAGAGGTGATGTCGCTGTTTGCCGGAACCGAAGCCCTGGATATCACTCCGGAAGATATCGGCGGCTGTGAACTGGGCTCCCTGGGAATCCCGGAGTTTGGAACAGATTTCGTTATTCAGATGTTAAAGGATACGAAACCAAAATCCTTTTCCGATCTGATACGGATTTCCGGATTGTCCCACGGTACGGATGTCTGGCTGAACAATGCCCAGTATTATATCAAGAAAGGGGATTGTACCATTTCCACCGCCATCTGTACCCGGGACGATATTATGATCTATCTGATCAATATGGGGCTGGATTCCGAGGAGTCCTTCAAGATCATGGAGTCCGTCCGTAAGGGAAAAGGGCTGAAACCGGAATGGATCGGGGAAATGAAAAAACATGACGTGCCGGACTGGTATATTGAATCCTGTCAGAAGATTAAATATATGTTTCCTAAGGCACATGCGGCCGCTTACGTTATGATGGCTTACCGGATCGCATATTTTAAGGTTTTTTATCCGCTGGCCTATTATGCCGCTTATTTCAGTATCCGCGCCTCGGCATTCAGTTACGAATATATGTGCCGGGGAAAAGAGAAACTGGAATACTTTATCGAGGATTTTAAAAAGCGGAAAGACAGAAAAGAATTGTCCGCCAAGGAAGAAGACGTGTTAAAGGATATGAAACTGGTGCAGGAAATGTATGCCAGGGGATTTGAATTTGAACAGATCGATTTATTTCAGGTGGCGGCCAGAAAGTTTCAGATTTTCGGAAACCGGATCATGCCGGCATTGAGCGCCATAGACGGTCTGGGGGATAAAGCGGCGGATTCCATTGTGGAAGCGGCAAAGGACGGACCGTTTTTATCCAAGGATGATTTCAGGATGCGGACGAAGGTCAGCAAAACCATCATTGATTTTATGGATGAGCTGGGAATATTGGGTGATCTGCCGGAATCCAACCAGATATCGCTGTTTGATATTATGAAGCAGTAGAACGGATCTGGTTCCGGGAACCGGGAGCAGAATTATCACCGGAATGGAGATTAGTATGGAATACATCAGTCAGTCTGCCTCAGAGCGTTTTGAAACCGCAAAAAAAAAGGTTTTAGGGATTCAGCGTGACAGACAGGGAATCGGAACATTGGGTGAGAAGACGGTTCATGCTATTGTAAAGCATTATATGGAGCCGGATACGGATTATCATGAGATTCCGGTGGACGGCTATGTGGCCGATATTTACCGGGAAGGCAATATCATTGAGATACAGACTGCCAATTTTAATAAACTGAGAGAGAAACTGGGCTGTTTCCTGAAACATTATGAAGTGACCGTAGTGTATCCGATTCCACATATCAAATATCTGCGATGGCTGGATGAAGAGAGCGGTTCCATCACAGCAGGAAGAAAATCTCCCAAAAAGGGAACCCCTTATCATGCGTTTAAGGAATTATACCGGATTAAAAATTATCTGTCAGACGAGCATCTTCATCTGTGTTTACTGCTCATTGATCTGGAAGAGATACGGTTATTAAACGGCTGGAGCCGGGATAAAAAGAAGGGTTCGGTCCGGTATGACCGGATTCCCCTGGGGCTTGCCGGAGAACTGAGGATCGACGGCAGGGAAGATTATATGCAGATGCTTCCCATTGAACTGGGGGATACGTTTACGGCTGCCGACTATGCCAAGGCGGCCCATGTAAGTTCGGGAATGGCCGGAATTGCGGTTCAGATTCTGCGTCATCTGGATATTATACGTATGATCGGAAAACAGGGACGGGCATATTTATATGAAATTAATGACAGCATTTAACTAGATTCGGGATTCCCGGAATTGATTGTTGATGGAATATCGTAAAAAAAATGGGACTGTCACAGAAACAGAAATTTGTTTTTCCGTGACAGTCCCATTTTTATGGTTTTATGATTATCCCAACAGTTTTTTCCATACCTGGGTACCTGCAATTCCGTGGAGGTTCAGATTCCAGTATTTTTGAAAATGCAATACTGTATTGGTTGTGTTTAAGTCAAAGATTCCGTGCAATTCACCGAAATAGATTCCGTTTACAATCAGCATACCCTGCAGTAGTTTGACCAGATTTCCGTTATTGCCGAGACGGATATGCATGGCGCTTCGGTTGGCCAGTTTACCGGAACCTGTATCCCAGCGACCGGTGACGGGAATACTGCCCATCTTCTGAAAGGCTGAAATTGCAGCTTTTTTATCGTTTTCATCAAAAATATCATCTATGGGAAGGTCTATTTTCAGATAAGAATTCAGCCATTTTGTAAAATCTTCAATGGTTGCGCATGGGATAAGCTTTTCAGGGGGTTGGACGGAACCGGCAGGACCAATGGATATGCTCTGGCCGGTAATGCCGGTTACGATCGCTTTTGCCATATCGTCGGCGTTGTATAGATTCACATCGTCTTTATCATCTACAAAACAACATTCGATCAATAAGGCTTCTGCCCTGGTATTGGCAAGGACGTACAAGTCTTTGCTTATTTTTATTCCGCGGTTTCGGAACCCGAGAGCGGATATGTTTTTTGCAATGGCTTCGGCGTAATGGGATGCGGTGCTGTCCGGACGATATACCCATACTTCCGTGCCGCCGTTGCTGCCGTCTCCGGCAGTGTCGTTTCGGCCGGAATTAAAGTGTATGCTGATATCCAGGTCAACGGTATGGGAATTGCAGTTTCGGACGATTTTGGCCAGTACGTCATACTGGCTGCTGCCGTTATCTACGGTGCAGTCGTAAACCGTATGTCCCAGTTCTTTTAGATATGTGATCACCTTATCTTTTACAAGACGGGCTTCCGTACTTTCCCGGAGCAGGCTTACGGCGCCGCAGGCGGTTCTGCCGTCGGGGTTGTGGCCGGCATGAATATTGATTCTCATTTGTACCTCCATACTTTGTCAGATATTTTTATCCTCAGTTAATTCCGGTTCATTGTTAGATTCGGCTAAAATAAATGTCAGATTCATTTCCGTTTGATCTTTATCCGGATGTTCTGTGTTGTCTAATACCATATTTTTATAACTTTCAATGACAGAACCATCATATTTTAATATCCGTATATCATTGACCGGGCGGATGTGTTTCAGAATTTCATCATAAGAGACTGTATTCTGATAGATCGTCAATTGATTGCCGATACAATTGCAACTGATGGCATCGATCATGTGTTCATTTAATTTAATATTCATCTGAAATCTTCCTTTCTCTGATTTATCGTCTGTTTAAAAACTGTTTGCTATTTTTACACTACATTCATCGGAGGCTTCTATAAATAAGAATCCAAAGGGGTAAATATCGATATAACATTGTAATGTGGCGGTATCGGTTCCCTGGGAGGTTTTATGGGTTTCAATGGACAGGCTGTTTCCGCCCATGGGTTCGAAGCTGGCAGAGCCGGAAACGGTTGCGCTTTTTAGTATGGCGGTTCCGACTCCGGAAGAAGACGACGTGTTGCGGCAGGCGGTTATGCGGATCAGATCTCTGGGATGACAGACGGTTCCCTGGATGGTGCATGGGAATGTGATCGTAACATGTTTTTGCTGTTTTGCAGTTGCACTGGCATTATAATATTTTGTAATACGCTGGCAGGAAGTAGGATTGATCGGAGTGTATCCAAGTGTATCCCATTTTATATCAGATGTTACGGCCATGATTCCGTTTTTATTCGGAATAGAAATGATACGGTTAGCAGTTAAAGAATTCTGACTGTCGTAAATAGTCACATAATATGAATTTTGTCCATAAAGCCGAAGAGCGCCGAACGAATTTTCTTCGGTTTCGAGAGGATCAGGATTTCCTAAAATAAGATAGGCCTGACCGGCTTTTGTACTTGTACCGGTCAGGACCGAGTAATGGATATTTTTATTGTCATATAACAAAGAATTGCCGTTTGCTACGGAATTATATACCATGGCAGGATAAAATGCTTTGGCAGAAGAAGGATTTAGTTCACTGACTGATATTTTAGAAGCGGTTTCCGCATTTCCTTTTAGCTGACTGGCAACGATGGTTCCGGTAGCGGGAATAAAGTATAAGTCATTGGGGAATGAGGAATATGATGCCAGATTACCGTTGCTTAAGACACCATCGGTGCTAAGGGTACCCAGCAGCTTAAATTTATTGGCAGATTCGGCAGCTCCCATATAAATCTTTTTTGGTATGGTAATGGTTTTCATATTTACTTTTAAAACATGACCGGATGTATCCCTTGTTACAGTATCGATCGTGGTAAAACTAAAATCTTCGGATGTTGTGGTATTCATGGAAGAAGCGGATGTGCTGTCGTTTTTCAGGGTGATTTCCGGATGTCTGATTAAAAAATCTTCAAAACCGGTACCATTCCATTGATGAACGGCAATTATCCGGTGGTTTTCATCCGTCTGTATCCAGATATCACCGCTATTTAAATCTTCCGGTGGGGCCGTGCCTGTTTTAACCGTCTGTTTTCCTTCTATAATATAATTTTCCAGAGCCAGAATGGCATTCTGGATATTATTAACGGTGGAAGCTCTCAATATGGTCTCGCTTAATGTTTTTTCATTTTCGTTCCAGTAGGAATTTACTTCTGAAAAGTTTCCGCTTTCTATGGCGGCCTCCATCAGGCGGTTATATGCTCTTACGGTTTCAACGTTTTCCGTACTGATGTCTGCAAAAGCCGCAGATAATGATTCTTTTATTTCATTTGGTAAAGTCATGGTCATTCCTCCTTAGGTGGTTAGTTCGGGGTAGTCAGGATAATATTTTCGCATTTCTATGGTGGTGGTAAAATCGGAAAATGAAAAAGATACCTTGTTGATCAGATAGGTATCCGTCTCCTTTGTCCGTTTGGATTTATATTTGATTTTTCTGTTCACATCAAGAAATGGTATCAGGATGGACGTAATGGTCAGACCGTCCGTAAACCTTGCAGATTTCCAGTTTTCATAGACGGCCCGCTGTCTTGCCAGGTCGGCAGTATAAATATTCTCATATTCGCCTCCCGACAGACAACGATGAAGTTCCCCGCATTTTTCCACGGAAAACCGGGCATCGGGAATCCGGGTGATATGAATGTCATTGCAATTAAATTGTTTTCTGTATGCTTCCATTTCATCGGAAGCAGGCGGCGTGTTGCGCAGGATATCTACGGCATGTACCTCAAAGGCGCCGTAGAATATGGCATGCCATATGGAATTTGTATCAGCATAGTTTGGTTTAAAGCAGTATCCGGTGTTGTCAAGCAGATCGGCAGCAGTTACCGGCGTTTTGCTTGTATAATCCTGAATGAGATCCATATATTCCAGATCATTGATCTTTATCTGTACACGGTAGGAGTTTATGGTTGTCCGGCTGTACATACCGGAGATTTCCGGACAGGTAAATCCGGTTAACTCATTGGGAATGTAAGTATATGGCTGATTCTTATTTCCCTGTTCATCCGTGGCATAATATTCGATTGATAATGCGATTTTTAATATCCGGTTTTTAGTATCTATGGTTAAGACGGGGGCCGGACAGTAATGTTGGGTTTCCAGTGATTTTCCCCAGATCTCGGTTATATTTTTGATGGAGGTCAGATCATAGCTGTCCTGCTCGGATATTACCAGTTCTTCCAGCACGGTTTCATCAAACAAACAGTCTTCGTCAGCACCGTTAGGAATTTCGTCGCAGATAAAGATTCCGTTTTCGTCGAAATAGGTGTCATATCCGCTATACAGATTTCTAAGGGTGGTGATGATCTCATATGCAGATGCTCCGCAGTCAAAACTTAAGTCGTAGGGAATCAGGCAGGGATAAGGATTGTCCGGGGTTTTTGTCTGAGTGGAACCGATAGTTGCAATATTATATCCGGTTATACCGCCGAATTGCCGGAGACAGCTTTCCATTGCCCCCTGTATGGTATTCATTTCATTGAATATAAAATAATCCTTTGCTTCATTACCGGTTACTTTTTTTGCGTATTTAAAGCTGTAGGGTTTATCATTTTCCAGTTTATACAACCGGATGGGATTTAATTTGGAATCTACCAGCGGCAGATATCCAAGATTATTTATATTGAGATAGACGGGAGGGGAATTTTTGACAGGATATGGATTGGATCCTTTTGGAATATGCACCGAAAATCCTAGCAGAATATCGTCATTCCACATAGTGTAATGCTCATGGGTCAAAAGGAATCCTGCATGGTCGGACTGGATAGCGTCGGTGACCGCAGGCGTAACGGTAGCGCCGGATTCGATCAATACAGATTTTGCGCCCCGGACGATTCCACCCCGTTCCCCGTTGAGCAGACAGGTCAGATCGCTGCATTCCAGGGATAATTCGTTGGTTTCTTCACTGTAATTGTAGTTTGCACTTTTTAAGACGAATATTCCCAAAGGATACCAGCGGATCTGCTGCGGTCCGTACTCGAATCCGATCTGCACACCGATCAATTTATCCAGCCATATTTTTTTATCCTCTCCGATTTCCAGAGAGGAATCTTTCACAAACAGGCTTAAACTTAAGGTCCGCCGGATATCGGAAGATGCATCCATATTGAAGCTGCCGCCCGTGATTTCTCCTTCCAGATTTCCAATGGGTTTATAGTTTGTATTGAGAGTGGTTTTTCCTTTATCGGAAAACATTGGATAGAGGTAGCATTTTACCAGAATGGTTTTATGATGGTTTTTTAATATTTTTAAATCAGACTGTGTAATTTCCATGTGTATACCCATTCTCCTTTCATTTAATCATTCATTCCGTGGGAATGATACCATGATCTGCCAGGGCATCATAATCCTCAGAGTCGCCGATTTCCGTCCAGTTAAAGGATATGATTGCTTTATCAGCATGTTCCGAACAGTCGATATCTATATTGTCATGGATCACTACCAGCCATTTTCTGCCGTCAAACATTTTAAGCAGTTTCGCTTTTCCGTTGGAAAGAAATCGTATAAAGTCCTCCTGATAGCGGCCGGCGGTTTCCAGATCGTAGACATCGCCCGAAGCGGGAAGAAATAATCCCTTTGCGGTTCCGCTGCGGTAATTGGAAGATTTGCTGCTGAAGGAAAAAGGGTAGGGACTGCCAAGGGTTGTGATCAGGTTTGTCTTTACATTGATCTGCTGTGTGGCGGAAGGTTCCAGTTGTGTGGCATAAGTAACGACCCGGTTTTCGCTGTCAGGACCGGTAAGCACCAGTCCGTTAAATCCGGATGAAATGGTTTTTGTAAACGAAGCGCCTTCTACATTGTCAGATACCGCGCACACGGAGTATTCATAGACCGTACTAAAGCCCGGGGTCCGGTCCGAAAAGGTAAAATGATAGGTATTGGCGGATTCGTCATAGATAATTTCCCGGGAAGAAACTTTTCCGATGACCGAGAATTTTGTTGTAGAATCTCGTTGTTCCCGTCTTTTAATAATAAAATAATTGGTTTTTCCGATCTGAAATTCAATATCGTTGGTCGCCAGGGTTCCGTTAAATTTGGACAACAATACGGTATTGTTGTCCGATTCCGGCAAAATGGCCGGAGTATATTCATAATCTGAGCCGCTGCATAATTTTAATGTATCGAAGACCGCTCCGGTCAGCGTGATCTGTGATATATTTATTACAGGTGCGGCTGCATTGATCTCCTGTGGATTTCCCATATAGGTATTGCCAAGCAGCATGATATATCATTCCTCCTTTTTTGCAATTTTTATTCCGTAAAGATTTTTTTTCTTTTGTAACCATATGTTGATCGGTTTATCACGGATGGAATCTGCATCCAGATGGTTGCTTTCCAATAACAGGATCTCGCCGGAGGGATTCTGAAAGACTTTTAAGATCAGATAAAACTCCCGGCTCCGTACCGTTCGTATATAACAGGAAGTTCCGTATTGATAGGAATCTTTGGTTCCGTTCGGAACCTCACGGTATTCATAGTTATTTTTTACGGCGCTGTGTATTTCGATTCTGGCTGCGGGATTTTCCGGGGCAGTCAGTTCCAGTAATTTACAATGTTCGGAAACAGCTCTGCAATCCGTCTGCAGAGTAAAATCATTTTTAATATTGAATCCGCCCTGATAGGTTACGGAAGCTCCCGGCCGGGTGATATCTACCGCCGTGTTGTTATCCGTAAATGATATGTTATTGCCCTCATAGGAAACAGGAATGACCGTTACATCAATGTTGACGGTTCCGTCGGAATCCGACTGGCTGAGTTCGATGCCCTGTCGGATTCCGGGACGGATAAAATCGGCATATGCCTTGACAGAATACTCAAAAGCAGTCTGATGAACGGTGGTTCCGTATAATCGGAAGGTATAGGTTTCGTTATCTTTTAATCCGTCGAATACATAGACGGAATCGGGGGAATATAATTCTTCGGATCGGTCGATCAGATTTGTTCCGTTAGCATCCCAGACGGATAAGCGAAAGGAATGAACCGGTACGGCTTCTGCCTGATGGTAATTCAGACTCAGGGTGACACAGGAAGAAGCGATGACAGACAGGATTCCGTCAATGGAAACTTCCGGAGCGGTATCGCAATACAGGATCTGCGCGGAACTTTCCAGACTTTCATAGGTATTGTTCTTAACTTTTACGGTTATTTTATATTCGGTTCCGTTGACTAACGTATCTGCCGGGATCGGAATGGAACAGAGCATGCTGCTATGTTCTATGGTCTGAATGACGGCATTGTCCTGATAGACAGTGAGGATTGCGGAAGTTATGGCAAAGGGTCCCTCCCATTTATAATGAATCGCATATTCGTTTGAAGCATCGAATCCCGCTGTACGGGATAGCACGGGTTTTACGTTTACGGTTGTCATGTTACGCCTCCTTGGTCGATCGTTGGGATAAAGCAGCAGAAGGATGGATGATAAAGGAACTGCCGCCGGATAGTCTGCAGACAAGAACCTGACTACCGGTCGTCCGGATACAGGAATCCGGTATTTTGGATTTTGTACCGTTAGATAACACGATATATCCGCCTGTATAGGAATCGACGATCGTTCCGGTATAGATGTCCGGCAGATTCATTTGTTTGATCTTTTTTTCCGTGACAGTATCAATGGCTTCCAGTATGATCCGGTTTATATTTATATTGTTCAAAGTCTGACCTCCTAAAAACAGGCTGTTCCCTTGGGAAGGAACAGCCGGGATGTATTATTTTTTATTTACAAATTGTTGCGCGTCTAAACTGATGCGTTTTAATTCCTGGATAAATTTCTCTGCATCCTGACCGTTTTTAATGTTTGGCAAAGAAACATTATCCAGTTTCAGGGATATATTTGTTATTTTATTGCCGGAGGCGGAAGAAACCGCAGAAATATTGTCTTTCATTCTGTTTTTCATATCCGCCAGATTTTGTTCCAGCAGGATCTCAGGCAGTCCGCCTGACTGCATGAGATTTTTGTATAAATCAAAGGAACCGGAGTTACCGCCAAGGGATTGTAATCCTTTGGCATATAAGTCGGCTGCAGAAGTTAAGGCGTCGGCGATAATGCTTTCGTAATCGGCTTTGAGAGTTCCATTATCGGTATAGATATTAAACGTTTCTTTTAATTCTTCCAGAATATCCGAAATCTTATCCAAATGATCGATCATCTGTTCATAATAAAAGTCATCCAGATTGTCCTGCGCCTCTTTTATGGCGGCCTGGTCGGCTTCATATACCATACCGACGCCTTCCCGGTAAATAGATATGGTTTTGTTATCTTTTGCTTTTTGCAGACCGGCTTCCAGCTTTTCCAGCTCCAGCGCTTTCTGCCTGGCATCGTTTATCTCATTTAGTTTTTCTTTGACTTTATTGAGTTTGTCGATATAAAGGTCAAAAAAACGGTCCAGATATTCTTCTGCCTGTATTTCCGCCTGAAATTTTTTATCGGTCTCATCGGCGATCTTATCAATGTCACTGAAAAATTCTTCCAAAGTGGCAGGGTCTATGTTCAGCGTATAGGTAAAGTAGTTTTTTAACCGGCTGATATCTCCGGCTTCGATATACTTCCAGACCTTGGCCAGCTGTTTTTCTGTCAGTTTTGCCCAGTCCCCGCCGGTCAGTTTCTTATTTATCATTTCGGTATACAGTTCGATGGATTCCCGGGCCTGATCTGCGACTGAAACCGACTGGTAGATCAGTTTCTTTAATGCGGAAGGAGAAACGGTGTTTCCATGTTTCTCGGCCAGATCCATAAGTCCTTCCAGTCTGGATTTTACAAGATTCAATACGGAAGATAGTTTTTCAATGGTGTTGACAGGAATCGACCGGATGGCGTTATTCCATTCCTGCTGGTCGGTTTTGGCTTTTAAAATGTTTTCATCAATACCGTACAGTGCAGATTTTGCTTTTTTGTATTCCTCACTGTCATAACTCCATACACCGGACGTTAAATTTTTCTGAATCTGGGCATAAATGGCGGAACGCTGATGTTCCAGCAGATGTTCCTGTTTTTTGCTGTTTGCGATCAGACGGTTGTAATCGGTCCGGGATTGTGTGACTCCCAGCTTTTCTTTCAGTGAGATTTTTGCGTTATAAAGGGTTGCCTCATCCGTCCACTTGGTTAGTTCCGTTTCGTAATGATTATTTATATGCTCCAGTTTCTGCTCCCCGCGGCTTTTTTTATTTTTAATGTAGTCGTAACGGTAGGATTCATAGTTGAGATCCGCTTCATTTTTGGCTTTTAATGAGGCGTTATACTTATTTGCCCGGGCTGCAGAAGAAGCGTCCATTTTTGCGATTATGGATGCCGGAATGGCAGTTCCGTTATTTATACATTGCCGCAGGATCCGTATATCGTTTCCGTTCAGGGATTGGAAATCGATTTGTTTCAGAAGATTGGATCTTTTACCGTAAAATGATTTTCCGGCGGCGGCCGAAGCTTCCCGGTAAGCCGTAAGCTGTCCGTATTCGTTGGAGTTTTCTTTATCCAGATATTTATTTTTGGATACATAGGAATCGGCGTATTCCATTTTCTTTTCCAGCAACTCAAAGTCTTTCTGCAGCCGTTCCGTTTTGGCCGAGGCTTTTTCAATCGGAAGATGATAGAGGGTATCCGCATACTCTGCGGTAGACCGGGTCAGATCCAGAACAGATGAATTATTATCCTGAATATTTTTTGTATATTCTTTCCACAGATCCGTACCGGCATCGCAGTTGTTCCGCAGTTGTTCCAGTTCTGCATTTTGTGCGTACAGGTTTTGAATCTGTTTCCCGTTCAGACGGATCAGTGTATTGTAGTCGGATTTCGAACCGAAACCGCCGATGGACTCCAGGTACTCAATCTTTTCGGTCCGGCTGCCGCTTTTGGTTTCTAAAGCCTCATATTTGGAAACCAGGCGGTTATAGCCGGTTTCTGCAATGGTTTTCTTCCATTCCAGCTGATCTGCGATACAGGAGCGGATGGAGGAATCAATGCCTTCGATGGAATCCATGACGCCTTCGTATTCATCGGAAGTCTCTTCCAGTGTGGACAGATAATTTTGCCACAGGTTTTTTTCTGCCGTGTATTCTGCGATCTGCTGTTCCGCATTTTGGATCAGATGTCGATAATAGGCAGGAGTAACATATTTACCGCGGGAAGTTTTGTTGTCGATGGTGTCGTTAAATCGGTCGGCCGCAGCGGAAAGCCGGTTTTGCCGTGTCTGATGAAAGGCAGCCTGAAGATCCATTTTTTCACGGATCTTTGCCTGTCTGTCATTTGTCAGTTTTACTTTCTGGTCAACGGCATCCAGATATTTTTCATACCATTCCTTAAATTCATTTACTGCATTGACAAGGCTTTCGTTACTTAGCGTTTGTACGCTGATCTCACCATTGATTACTTTTTGGCGGAAGCCCTCGTCCAGAGGGATGTTATATGCTTTTTGAAAATAGAGGGCTTCGGCGGACTGGTATGCGGAGATCTGTTCGTCCAGACTGCGGAGTTCTTCTTCCATTTTATTTAGCTTGAAATGGGAGGATACATAGCCGGTGACGGAGTCTACCATGTTTTGGAAGCGGCGCTGGAGGCGGGAGATACGGGTTTCTATCCAGTTGAAGGTAGTATCGGCTGCAACAGAAGCGGAATCAGCAGGTGATGAATCGGAGTCTTTTTTGTTTCCAAATATTTCATCCATGGATTTATCTGCAGCAGCGCCTGTTTGATGGATTAATTGTAAACTGGTATCATAAACTTTTTTAGCTTCTTCTAATTCTTTTTTTGCCTGTTCGTCAATATAATTATTTTCAGCTTCAATTTCTGCCTGTGATTTTAAATCATCTTTTACATTTTTTATTTTGGAAAGTATTTTTTTTGTGAAAGATACAGTACCTGACAGAATGGTAAAACGTTCTGCTAAGGAGTTTAATTTTTCGATAAGTCCATCGGACTCAGATCCGATACCGTCACTGAGTTCTTTATTTGATCTTGCCAGTGCATCCTGTTTGATACGTGCGATTTCAGATTCATATTTGGTCAGAGCTGCGGCTTTGGCGTTTTCGATCTGAATTTTTGTCAGATTGGCATAAGCTGTCTGGTTTAAGGTTAATGCTCCGTTTTGATCTGTAAGGCAGGCAAGATATTTATTGTCCATAGTCAGTAATGATTGTAACTGGTCAACGGTTATATATCCGTTTTCATTGTAAGCAGTTATTGTATCATTTAAGGTTTTGTAATTATTCTGTAAGGAATCGAAGGCCGAATTAACACCGTCTAATTGTGCTTTCAGTTTTACGGTTTCTATTATAGAATTTTTTACTACTTTTGCAAAAGCACTGTCGTTCATCCCGGTTTTGGCCATCATGGAGTCTGCATAGGCTTCGGAGATTTTTAACAGTTCGTTCTGCAGTTCATCAACAGAAGATATATGTTCCCAGTCAATCGATACTTTGTCACCGAATTCGGAAATGGCAGAGTTGATGGCGGATATGGAGGATAACAAATCGCTGGAATTGTAATCGCCGGAATAAAGGGTTGCCAGCGCAGAGGAAAGGGAAGAGGTGGAAGAGGTGAGAGAATCCATATTCTCTTTCAATAACTTGACAGAATCAAACAGAGTGGATTTTAAAGTTATATTGCTTGCTTTTTCCACATCTTTTCCCATGTTATTGTAAAAGTTTTCAAAGGTGCCTTTTAGCATTGGATATTGGTTTTCCAATTCGTCAAACTGTGTCTTTATCTGACTGTATAAGGCATCGGAATCGACAGATTCATCAAAGAGAGATTCATAGTATTGATTGATGAGTCCTGACAATTCACTATTATTCATCAAGGCTTCAAGTGCCTGTTGAATACCTTCCAAATCCGAGGCATATCCGCCTTCTACAAGACTTTGAATCATTGCATTTAATTCTTCTGTGGAAAAAATACTTTCTGAATCTTCAAAAATACCGGAATCTTTAAAAATTTCCTGTACATTTTGAGTTTGTTCATCAAAATATTCCTGCATTTCTTGAGCCGAAGGAAGACCAAGTATAGAATCGTTATTTGCAACATTTATTAAATGACTCCAGATTTCTGAATCTGACATATTTGGATATCCATCTTTATTATCTGTTCCAAATCCATTTTTTTTAAGAATATCGTATATTTCCTGCAGAGTTAAGGATTCGGAATCCAAGTCCCCCAAATATTCGCCAAATATTACTTGTAGAAATTTGTAATCTTCTTTATGTATCTTTTGCTTTGAATAATGGCTGAGCTTGTGATCGACTCCCCATCCATTATCAATTTCACGATTATTAAAAATATTTTTTTGTGCAGTTATTTTCTTGTTTAATTCTTCCTGTTTTAATTCTTTTAACCGTGCGATTCTGTCTTTTATTTTTTGGTTGGCAATATCATAAGCTCCGGATTCATTGTTCAGCAATCCCGGTGTATATCCAATTGAATTATTTAAATCTCCCTGTATTTTCGCAAGTTCTTCTTTGTTGTTTTTTGCTTCTTTTAATTTTTCCTGTAAATTTTCCAGTGATGATATTTCATCATCATAATTTTTGATATTCTCTTTGGCAGTATCTACGATTTTCTGCTGTTTTGCGATGTATTCTTTGTTGGATTCCGTCAGGGCATCAAAAATTTTTACGGCAGCAAATGCAGCAACTGCGATTCCTGCCATGGCAGTTAAAACAGGATGTGAAGCAACCAGGCCTTTCAATGCCAGGCCCAGCTTTTTCAGAGAAGCGGAGAAAACATTGGTAGAAACGGTGGCTCCTGCCTGAGCTGCGGCAGTTTGATTGGTAGCTGTGATTTGGGCTAATTCTGCTGTGGTGCTTTTAAGAGTTGCACCAGTAAGTCCTTTTGTTGATAAGATTCCCTTGATTTGCTTTTTTGTTAATTCTGTTTGGGCAATAGCCATTTTTAATGCTTCCGTGGAATATTCTTTGGAGGCAGAAGTTAATGCAGGTCCTAAATTCGTATATGAAATTGTGCTATCATTTATTATACTATTAATTCTATTAAAAGCGTTTAAAGACTCTCCTTTAGTTTTAAATTGCGTAGTTAAAGTTGTTATAGTATAATAAAATAAAAATAGATTAGGAGGTATTATTATGAATATGGAAGGTATGTTAAGCTTATATAAAGGAAAAGAATCATGGTGGACAATGTATACATTTATAAGAGAAAATCAAGTACGAGAGGCAATGAATTATATTCAAACATATTGCAATTGTGAGGAAAAGGAGGCTAAAGAAATTTTAAATATTTTTGGCAAATTAAGTATGTTTGAAGAACCTGAAGTATTTGATGCAGTGGGTGATTTTATTGAAGAAAAACAGACAAAAGAAGCAATGAACTATATTCAAACATATTGTAATTGTAATGAAGATATGGCTAAAATAATTTTAGATAGTTTAATTGAAAAGTGTTTTTTTTGGGTAAATAATACCACTTCTCAATCACTGGAGGAAGTTGCACATAATAATCAGGTAGCACAGGATTGGTTGAATAAACCGAAATGTCCAATCTGCAATTCAACCAATCTCGCCAAAATAACCGCCACAAAAAAGATTGCCAAAATAGCGGTATTTGGAATCTTTGGAATGGGGGATAATGGAAAGACGTGGAGATGTAAAAATTGTGGAAGTAAGTTTTAGAATCATTTTTATGAAAGATTCTTAAAAACAAAATTTTACAGACTTATACTGTGTAATATGTAGCCTGAGCTATAGTTAAATTATTACAGTATTATAAATAGATAAAATAAATAAGAAAGAATAGAGAAATTATTATGGATATGGAAAGTATGTTAAGAATGTTAGAAGATCAGGAGCCATGTGATGCACTGCTTGATTTTATGGATGAAAAGCAAAAACAAGAAGGAATCAATTATATTCAAACATATTGTAACTGTGATGAAGATACAGCAAAAATCCTTTTTGATACATTTTATGAGAAGTTTTATGCTCCTGTATTTGAACCAAAACTTTCACAA
>CAJTPF010000012.1 GCA_910578175.1 uncultured Lachnospiraceae bacterium | reverse complement strand
CAACGATTCAGAGCTTTCCTCTGAAATCACAGAAATTTTCAAAGCAAGCCGTAGCAATTACGGCACACGCAAAATAAAGAAGGAGCTGATGAAAACAGGAAAACAGGTATCCAGACGCCGGATTGGACGGATTATGAAGCAGGAAGGTCTGGTTTCCAATTACACAACCGCACAATTTAAGCCACACAAAGACACCTGCAACGAATCCAAAACAGGAAATGTTCTGGACCGCCAGTTCCAGGGAAGGGAATACAGGGATGTTGTAATAAGCGATCTGACATATGTAAGGGTAGGAACAGACTGGAATTATATATGTGTACTTATAGACCTCTTTAATAGGGAAATCATAGGTTACAGTGCGGGAGAGCATAAAACGGCAGAACTTGTAAAAGAAGCATTCCAACGTGTGGAAGGAAGTCTGCAGGATATCCGCCTGTTCCATACAGACCGGGGAAACGAATTCAAAAACCAGACAATCGAAGAACTTCTGGATGCATTTGATATAGAACGTTCCCTGAGCCATAAAGGATGCCCTTATGATAATGCCGTAGCAGAAGCGACATTTAAAATCATAAAAACAGAATTCGTATGGAATGAAACATTTGCAGATCTGAAAGAGCTGAAATTGAAGTTATGGGATTATGTGAACTGGTATAACCATCACAGAATACATTCCGCTTTAGGATATCAGACACCGGTACAATACAGGGAAAACAACCTTAAAAAAGTTGTCTAAAAAAGTGTTGACAATCCACAGCTTTTCTTCCGGACTTAAGATTACAATTTAAATAGATTTCCCAAATCGGTTTTAGAATCAGAAAAAAAATATATACCCCGGTCAGCAGAAAATATAAGGGTCTCAATACCGTAGTAAACGCAATCGAATAGGGTTCAAAAGGTTCATAACCTACAGTAAACATTAAAAAGAAAAAGATCAGAATTAGGATCACGAAATTAATGATCAGCTTCTCTTTCAAAAAAAGTAATTTTCTCATTAAACCGGTTTTTTCCATTTCCAAAGTTTCAATATCATATTTAATATTATCTATTTTCTGTTCCAGTTCTTTGCTTTGCTGCATGACCAATATCACCTTTTTAGAATATGTTATCTTCCAGACTCATTCCGGGGTTTTCTATTATTTCCTATATTTCTTTTCAATCACAAGAGTATAAACAGCCATGGCAATGATAGTTTCTATCATGACTCCCATGACAGAGAGTAGTATCCAGGCAGAATTTTGTCCCGCAAGCAGAGGAATTCCCAAAGCAATCGTCACAATACCGAATAGACCAAACAATCCGGATAGTGCATGATTATATTTTTTTATATCCCGGACTTCACACCCATCCGCATTGGCCCAAAATCCCACTGGGTTCTTTGAAAACCATGAAAATACAGCCAAGCATATGAATATGATTCCGAAAACACACCATATAATAAAACCGAAGATTCTGCCTTCCATTTTAATACCTCCGAACAGATTTCAGATTCAATAATCTGATTATACCATTTTTGTTCTTTATTTACAATAAAAACAGCATACATTATTAAATGTATGCTGTTCTGTACTACCCTGGCTAAATATTAATCTATCAGAAAAAATGCTTATTCTTCATAATCTCCCCACAATTCATCACTTAACATTCTGACTTGTATTTCGGCATATATACAATTGATCAGATAATGGACCTTTAAACTATAAACAAATACCGTACCCCTCCTATAAAAGGAAGGGTACGGCATTTTTCTTTTGTATAATATTATGAATTTTAAAACTATTCGATGATAGTAGCAACCTTACCAGAACCTACTGTTCTGCCACCCTCACGGATAGCGAAACCAAGACCCTGTTCCATAGCGATTGGATGAATCAACTCAACGCTCATCTCAACATTATCACCAGGCATGCACATTTCTGTGTCCTTCGGTAATTCACAAACGCCTGTTACGTCTGTTGTTCTGAAGTAGAACTGTGGACGGTAGTTGTTGAAGAACGGAGTATGACGTCCACCTTCATCCTTTGTTAAAACGTAAACCTGAGCTGTAAACTTCTTATGGCATGTTACAGAACCCGGTTTAGCAATAACCTGACCTCTTTCGATATCTGTTCTCTGAACACCACGAAGAAGAGCACCGATGTTATCACCAGCCTGAGCCTCATCCAGAAGCTTTCTGAACATTTCGATACCGGTTACAACAGTCTTACGTACATCTTCATGTACACCAAGAACTTCAACTTCATCATTCAGGTGAAGAGTTCCTCTTTCTACTCTACCGGTAGCAACTGTACCACGGCCTGTAATTGTGAATACGTCTTCAACAGGCATCAGGAACGGTTTATCTGTATCTCTTTCCGGATCAGGAATCCATGCATCAACAGCTGCCATAAGTTCCATGATCTTATCACCCCATTCTCCTGAAGGATCTTCAAGAGCTTTCAGAGCAGAACCCTGGATGATCGGTGTATCATCACCCGGGAATTCATATTCATTTAATAAGTCTCTGATGTCCATTTCTACTAATTCAAGTAATTCGTCATCATCAACCATATCGCACTTATTCATAAATACTACGATATAAGGAACACCAACCTGACGGGAAAGTAAGATATGCTCCTTTGTCTGAGCCATAACACCGTCTGTAGCAGCAACAACAAGGATCGCACCATCCATCTGTGCAGCACCGGTGATCATGTTCTTAACGTAGTCAGCATGTCCCGGACAGTCAACGTGAGCATAATGTCTCTTATCTGTTTCGTACTCAACGTGAGCTGTAGAAATTGTAATACCTCTTTCTCTTTCTTCTGGAGCTTTATCGATATTCTCAAAATCTACGGCAGCATTACCGGCAACTCTCTCGGAAAGTGTCTTTGTGATAGCTGCTGTTAATGTTGTTTTACCATGGTCAACGTGACCGATGGTACCAATATTTGCATGTGGTTTAGTTCTTTCAAATTTAGCTTTAGCCATTTTGCGTAAATCCTCCTTACAAATCCATATTTTTTATGCCCGATTCGGGCTAGGCTATTATAAATTATATTGCATCAATACAATATTTTCAAGCATTAATTTAGCAATTTATCTCAAATTGCAACTGCCTGCTGAATTGTTTTTATTTGTTATCTGCCTCTTGCCGAGATAACGCTTTCCTGAACATTCTTTGGTGCCTGCTCATACTTCTCGAAGAACATGGAGTAGTTACCGCGTCCCTGTGTATCTGAACGAAGCACTGTGGCATATCCGAACATTTCTGCCAGCGGAACATATGCTTTAACCATCTTGCCGCCGCTGATGTCCTCCATACTCTCGATACGTCCGCGGCGTGAGTTCAGACCGCCGATAACATTACCCATATATTCTTCCGGTGTCGTTACTTCCACCTTCATGATAGGCTCAAGAATAACCGGTGATGCCTTCTGCATAGCATCCTTAAACGCCATGGAACCGGCAATATGGAATGCCATTTCTGATGAATCGACTTCATGATATGAACCGTCAAATACTGTAGCATGAACACCCACAACCGGGAATCCTGCAAGTACGCCGGACCGTGTAGCTTCTTCGATACCTTCGCCGACTGCCGGGATATATTCCTTCGGAATGGAACCACCCACAACAGTGGAATCAAACTTAAATAATTCTTCTCCGTTTGCATCCATAGGCTCGAAATGAACTTTACAGTGACCATACTGTCCACGTCCACCGGACTGTTTTGCATACTTACTGTCAACGTCCACTGCTTTCGTAATGGCCTCTCTGTAAGCAACCTGAGGAGCGCCTACGTTAGCTTCCACCTTAAATTCACGCAGAAGTCTGTCTACGATGATATCCAGATGAAGCTCACCCATACCTGCGATGATCGTCTGGCCTGTTTCCTTATCCGTGTGTGCTCTGAAAGTCGGATCTTCTTCGGCAAGTTTTGCCAAAGCTTCACCCATCTTACCCTGAGCATCTTTTGTCTTAGGCTCGATAGCAAGCTCGATAACCGGTTCCGGGAATTCCATGGACTCTAAGATCACCGGATGCTGTTCATCACAGATCGTATCGCCTGTAACAGTAACTTTAAGACCTACTGCTGCAGCGATATCGCCGGAGTAAACCTTATCTATCTCTTTTCTGTTGTTGGCATGCATCTGAAGGATACGACCAACTCTTTCTTTTTTATTCTTTGTAGAATTCAGCACATAGGAACCTGAGTTCAATGTACCGGAATACACTCTGAAGAATGCTAACTTACCAACGAACGGATCCGTCATGATCTTAAATGCCAGCGCTGAGAACGGTTCATCATCTGAAGATTTAACCGTTACTTCGTTTCCATCCTCATCCTGTCCGGTAATATCCGGAACGTCTGTAGGAGCCGGCATATATTCAAGTACAGCATCCAGAAGCTTCTGAATACCTTTATTCTTGTATGCGGTTCCGCAAAGACAAGGAATCGCATCACCTGAAATAGTACCCTTTCTCAATGCAGCCTTAAGCTCTGTGATGGCAAGTTCTTCTCCTTCCAGGTATTTCTCCATGATCTCTTCGTCCAGCTCTGCACACTGTTCGATAAGCTTATCATGATATTCCTCCGCCTGATCTTTTAAATCTGCCGGAATCTCACCGATCGTGATATCATCACCCTTATCGTTATTAAAAATGTATGCCTGCATTTCAAATAAATCTATAACACCCTGGAATGAATCCTCTTTACCGATCGGAATCTGTACAAGTACAGGATTCTTTCCAAGTTTTGTGATAAGCTGTTCGCATGAACCAAAGAAATCCGCACCCAGCTTATCCATTTTGTTCATAAATGCCATACGCGGAACGCCGTACTTATCAGCCTGACGCCATACGTTTTCTGACTGCGGTTCAACACCGTTCTGTGCATCAAATACACCTACGGCGCCATCCAGTACCCTGAGCGAACGCTCAACTTCAACTGTGAAGTCAACGTGTCCCGGCGTATCAATAATGTTGATACGGTATTCCGGTGCTCCGGCCTTCTTCTTACCATTCTCTTCCAGTGTCCAATGGCAGGTTGTAGCCGCTGAAGTAATTGTGATACCTCTTTCCTGCTCCTGAGCCATCCAGTCCATGGTAGCAGTACCTTCGTGTGTATCACCAATCTTATGATTTACACCGGTATAATAAAGAATACGCTCTGTCAATGTCGTCTTACCTGCATCGATATGAGCCATAATACCAATGTTTCTCGTTCTGTCTAATGGATATTCTCTTCCAGCCAAGGTTCTTCCTCCTAACCATCGTTCTATTAGAATCTGTAATGAGCGAACGCTTTATTTGCCTCTGCCATTTTGTGCATGTCTTCTTTTTTCTTAACAGCTGCACCAGTATTATTGGATGCATCCATAATCTCGTTCGCCAGTCTCTCCTGCATTGTCTTCTCGCCTCTGTTGCGTGAATACAATGTAAGCCAGCGAAGCGCCAATGCCTGTCTTCTGTCAGGTCTTACCTCGATCGGCACCTGATAGGTTGCACCGCCGATACGTCTCGCCTTAACTTCCAGTACCGGCATAATGTTGTTCATTGCTTCTTCAAATACGTCGATTGCCGGTTTTCCGGCCTTCTCTTCAATTCTTGCAAACGCTCCGTATACGATCTTCTGTGCTACACCTTTCTTACCGTCTAACATAATGTTATTGATAAGCTTTGTAACCACTTTATTGTTGTATAACGGATCTGCTAATACGTCTCTCTTCTGAGTATGTCCTTTACGTGGCACGGTTCTTCCCTCCTTAACAATGTTTGGCCAGCTCTTGGCTGCCATCTGTTTAATTCAACGGTACTCACTTATGTTGTGTTTCGTGCGGTAACAAATTATTGTCGTAATTAAATCCATATATGATTAACTTATAAACAATATTTCTAATTCCCGGCACTAAATCCATTCAACCTGTGATTTACTTCCTATTTTGCGTCCTTAGGCTTCTTAGCGCCATATTTAGAACGAGCCTGGCGTCTTTTTGCAACACCTGCTGTATCAAGTGTACCTCTTACGATATGATATCTTGTACCCGGCAAGTCTTTTACCCTGCCGCCGCGGATAAGAACAACGCTATGCTCCTGAAGGTTGTGACCTTCACCCGGAATATAACTTGTTACTTCAATACCATTGGAAAGACGAACTCTGGCAATCTTTCTCAGAGCTGAGTTAGGCTTCTTAGGAGTAGCTGTCTTAACTGCTGTACAAACTCCTCTTTTCTGTGGAGAAGCTGTATCCGTAGCTTTTTTCTGTAAAGAGTTGTATCCCTTTAAAAGAGCCGGTGCAGTTGACTTCTTTTCAGCAGACTTTCTTCCTTTTCTTACTAACTGGTTAAATGTAGGCATTATTTTCACCTCCTGATCAGAATATTGTTTATAGATTTTCTCTATGCCTATGCCTGTTCACAGGCTAAACCGCGCACAAAGACAGAATATCTCCGTATGCACGCTTTCTCATTATATATTTGAGTAAACCCAATGTCAAGATATTTTTCTGAAAATAAACAAAATCCCGTGCCGTAAAGCATACTTCAATCCCTTTTTGACCAATGGAGCAGTATAAGAGCCATCAGAAGCGTTACAAACCCCAGAGCCAGAACCGAGATAAACTTATTCTTCTTTTCCTTTTCCTCATACTTTTTCTGGTTTATATCTGATTCCGGCTCCCGGGTAGTCGTTTCCGGCTGATTCCGGTCTTTAACCGTAACCGTGACATTCTTACTGAACTGTGAACCCACGGCATCTTCCACAATATAGGTTATCGTATATGTTCCCGGTTTTTCAAAATCATATTCTCCCATCAGAACGATCTTCGACGTGATATCATTACCGCAGGTATCGTATGCGGTCACACCGGAAAGCAGACTGAACTCAACCCCCGCTTCCACTTCTATATCCGAGATTCCTTCAATCCGTGCTTTCATCTGCAGCCATGGATTATTGATATCCGGATTGGTCGGATCCCAGTTTGCGAACATATGATCCAGAGGTATTTTAATCGCCTCCGGTTTTCCCAATGGTCCTGCATTTTCCGCATCGTCATAAATTTCCACACGGGTTCCTGCCGGACAATTATCATAAATCCATTTTGCATCTGCATCCGTCAGGCGGATACATCCGTTTCCCGTTGCCGCTTCTCCCAGACGGTTATATGTTTCCGCATCCAGTTCCGAAACATTATTTGAAAAATCACCTACTGAAAAATATGCGGAACCCACAAATAGCACGCTGCTCTCAATCCGGGTAATATACGGAGAATATACGCCATCTGTTAATACGCCCCAGTCTCTTCTGTCTTTCAGCGTAAAAGACCCCAGCGGCGTACTGACTCCGTCAGCAGCCGTAGAACATACCATGGAAAGAACTGCCTCCCGGAACTCGCCAGCCTCATTCCCCTTGTAAATGGTCACACAATTCCGCGCCCGGTTGACAGAAATCAGATACGGGGGATTTTCGTCCTCCGGAGGAGCCGCATATATAGGTTTCCACGGCAGGAGCATTTCCAAAAATACGATCGCAATGCACACAAGAAGTTTTAATTTTTTTACTCTGATCAAATCTCTCATATCATCACCTGACTTTATCATAATAGTTATTACAATAATAACATCTTGTGCGGCAGATTGTCTAGTCCTTCCGCCCCTGTCTTTTTGAAACCAATCCTACAGATATTACCATAACAAAAAACAGCAATTCTATACCAAAAAACTGAAATATTTCTTTACAACGCGAAAAAGAAAATCCGTCTAATTCCCCAATCTTTTCATTGGCCATGGCATACCAGTACGTCGGAGTAAAAGCCGCTATACTTTTCACCTCATTGCTGAGCATGGATAACGGAACAAAAATACCGCTGATAAAACTGAATGCAAGAGCGATCACATTTGCCGCCGCATTTCTGGCATTTTTTGACCGGAAGATCGTCGCAACCGCAAATCCGCAGGCCAGTGCCACCAGAGAGATCAAAAACATATTAACCGTCATCAAAAATCCGGCCAGGCTCCATAAGGTTTCCCCCAGCAGCACCAGATTAACTGCCATTGAAATTCCCCAGATTATCAGCATGGTTATGGAACTGTAGGAAATCAGATTCATATTCTGTTTTGTCTGAGAGATAGGGGAAACGCTCATTCTTCTGCTGAGATTTTTTTCAAAATATATGGAAAGTATCTCTCCCACTACCCAGATGACACAGGCTAAAATCGTATATGCGGCAAAATTAAAGGAAGTGATCATATGTTTTTTATCAGATGAGAGGCTCTGGTTTTTAACGGTAACGGCAGTTCCCTTTTCTACACTGCGATCTGTCAGTTCCAGCACGGTTTCAACCATACGGGCATCCATGCTGTCAAACTGATTCTGATATAAATAAAAAGTATCCACATACTGGCTGATAACCGTTTCAGCAAATTTAGCCCCATATGCATCCGGAACTTTTTTGCTTTTCATCTTCGGATTTTTTCCCGACAGCAGATCCTCCTGATAGTGTTTTGGAATGATCAGAATATACTCAACGATCCGTTCAAACAGCGCATCTTCCATGCCTTCCTCAGTCTGAATGATGTCAGTCAGCGACATATTCTTTTCTATATAAGATGTAATGGCTTTTGAAAAAGAACTTTTATCCTGATCGATAACTGCAATGTTAAAATTATAAGCCGAATAAGAAATACCTCCCTTATTTTTATCATCATTTATTCCGGCGGCCATCATGACCGTAAAGATTCCGACATATATCATGATTATCAAGAACTTACTTTTTAATATTTTTAAAAATGTTCTGAATTCCGTCATGCCGTCACCTCTTTTCTTTCTTTCCGGACAGAATTATGCTCCTGATACCGCAGTGCCAATACGGTTCCTACCAGAAAAAAGATTATCATTCCCAGCAGAAGGATCATATTTTCATAATATTTATCCAGATCTCTGTAATAATAAAGCTTATAATAACTTTCGGTAATTAAGTTCACCGGATTCAGCCGGTTCAGAATCCATGCATGCTGGTTGATCATATATTTTATGGTGTTCGACATCATACCCGCCATAAATGACCATAACATTGAAACAGCCGTTACCAGATAGAATTTAATATTCATATTGCTTTTTATGACAGCGCCGATAAAATATCCGAAACTCAGTCCGGTATAGGAACCGATCAGGCTGGTCAGTAAAACCAGTCCATACCGGTCTCCGAAATCAATGCCTATAACTTTTGAAATAAACAGAAATATGATCAGTATGATACAGTTACACATTATGCCATAAGCAGCAAAGTCACTGAGTATCATTTTTATCTTTTTAACCGGAGCCATACAGTTTCTTTTCGCAACCGGCGACTGGTTAATCTGAATATTTGACAGACCCAGACAGCCCATGGAAGCCGAGTACATGCATGCCATGCCCAGGATACTGTAAAAAAACGGTAATGATGTATCCGCTTTGTCCCTGCCATTGGACACATCTAAAATGTACTCTTTTGACTCGGAAAGAGATTCCATCAGCTCCGTACCGATACTGCCGTTGTTTTTCTCCAGCATGGTCTTATATATTTCTTTTTTCTGCTCTGCAATATCCAGAAATGTTTTAATGACAGTCTGGTTGATTCCATTTTCTTTGATCACCAGATGACTGCCCTGTTGAAAATAAATATATCCATCAACTTCCTCATTGTCTAATAACGCTTCCGCCTCTTCCGTTCCCACATGGCGTATGACAAACATGGTATTTTCATCCGCTGCCGCTCCTTCCGTTACGGATACCTCTTCCAAAATGCTTTTCATCACAGTTTCACTCCGGAAATTCTCATCATCGATCACGGCAATATTTATATTTTGAAATGACTCACCGGACATGGTATCTTTCAGCGCCAGATTAAATAAAACCGATAACAGCACAGGAAACAAAAGCAGCCAGAAAATACTGTCGTTTGAATGCAGTATCATCCGTATCCTATATTTAAATATTCTGCTAAACATTATCTCTTAACTCCTTACCTGTGATCTCTAAAAACACATCATTAAGCGTCGGTTCTTTTGATATTACTTTTCTTACTCTTATATTATTTTCTTCCAGAAGTCCCAAAACTTTTGCAAGGCAATATTTTCCTTTCTGTGAAACAATACAGAGGGTTTCTTCCCTGAACCCGGCACTCTTGACTGCAGGCATTTTTTTTAATAAATTGATCAGGGCTTCCGTATCTTCACATCCGGAAATATGGATTTCTATCTTTTCTTCAATTCCGATCATCGCCTTTATTTCTTCTTTGGTCCCTCTGGCAATGATCTTTCCCCTGTCCATGATGGCAATATCAGTACATAACTGTTCTATCTCATCCATATAATGGGAGGTATACAGAATCGTTGCCCCCTGTCTGTTCAGTTCCTTGATTCCTTCCAATATATTATTTCGGCTCTGGGGGTCTACGGCAACCGTAGGTTCATCCAGTATGATGAATCTGGGCTTATGGGCAATCCCACAGGCGATATTCAGTCTTCTTAACAGGCCGCCGCTCAGTTTTTTCGGACGGAATTTTCTGAAATCCGACAGTTCCACAAACCGTAGTGCTTCTTCCACGCAACGGTTCAGTTCAATTTTGTCCGTAACATACAATCCGCAGAAATAGCGGATATTTTCTTCGACTGTCAGTTCTTCAAATACGGCCACATCCTGTAGCACTATTCCGATCTCTTTTTTAACATCGTACGCCCTGGCTGACATTTCCTTTCCGAATATACTGATCTTCCCTCTGTTATAACCAATCAGGGACAACATACAGTTTATCGTAGTAGTCTTGCCGGAACCATTTGGTCCCAGAAGGCCGAAAATCTCTCCCTCCCGGATGTTTAAACTCAGATTATCTACTGCCGTTAATTCTCCGTAATCTTTTGTCAGATTTTTAATCTCAACAATATTATTGATAATAGAACGATCTGACCTGTTTTCTTTATTATCGCTCATAACGGATTTTCCTTTCATTCCTTTTCCTCTGACTATGGTTTTCACAGCCCTTTCCTTGTTTAATAACATAAGCAGATTATAATATCATTTTCATTTACTGTGTAGTGACTTTTGAAATCAAACGGAATGACATTTGTCATATCCGTTTTCAATCACGATCCTCCTTTTACTTGATTCATTTTATAAATTAATGTATACTTAATATAAGATTTTAAAAAACTACAGGTTGATGGTGTGAACATGGAACGTATTCTGGACAATATCATAATTTTTATCTGCTGTCTGGTTTTTCTGCTTTCTTTTGGAAACGATAAAATGATGATAGTAAGTATTTGCATGTCCATTATTTATACCTGTCTGACAATTTATTTTGATAAATTTATCGTTAGTCTGTTTTTATTTATGGCCGCATTATTATTCAGTCTGCCCAGTCATACGCTGTCTTACTTTATCCCTTTATTCTGCTATCCTTTTTTCCATACTTCATATACCTATGTATGTATTCCGGCCGTCTTTGTTTTATATTTTCATCATAATGAGCTGAATGTTCTTGCAGCTTCCTCCATTCTGCTGTTAACCGTTCTTTGCTTTATCCTGAAACTCCGTACGGATAAATATCTGGAGGAATCCAGGCATTTTGAAAAGATCCGGCAGGATTTAAAAGATTATAATACCAACTTAAATATAAAGAACAGGGAATTAATCGCAAAGCAGGATTACGAAGTTACCAATGCCACTTTAAACGAGCGGAACCGTATTGCCAGGGAGATTCATGATTCCATCGGACACACGCTGTCCGGTTCCATCCTTCAGATCGCCGCCCTGACTGCCGTCGTCAGAGACGAAGCGGTCGCTTCGCATTTAAAAGAAGTAAACGAACGGCTGACGGACGGTATGAACAGTATACGGGCCAGTATCCACAATATTCATGAGGAGTCAGTCGATTTAAATCTTAAGATCACGGAAATGGTAAACTCTTTTGATTTCTGCCCTATTGAGTACATCTATGATGTGGAACGGGATCTTTCTTCCAAAGCAAAATATGCCTTAATCTATATTGTCAGAGAATCCCTGACCAATATAATGAAATACTCCAATGCCAGCCATGTATCGCTAAATATTTCGGAATTGCCCGGTTTTTATAAAATCATCATACATGACAATGGTACCGCATTTTCCTCTTCCGCCGTAACCGCCGGAATGGGGACCGTAAGTATGTACGACCGGATCAATTCCCTGGGCGGTACCATAAACATAACGAAAGACAACGGATACCGCATATATATTACAATTCCAGTTGAAACAAAAATTACCGGTCAAAATTAGTAAAGGAGCTTTAAAATGTCAGAAAAATATAAAGTAATCATAGCCGATGATGATAATCTGGTCTGTACCGCACTGGAGATGATCCTGAAAAGTGGAAATAAAATCGAAATTCCGGCGCTGGGACATGACGGACAGGAAGCCGTCCGCCTCTATGAGCAGTACCGTCCAGATTTAATGCTTCTGGATATCCGTATGGGTGAATTTACCGGACTGGATGCCGCAGAAAGCATTTTAAACAGTTTTCCGGATGCAAAGATACTGTTTTTAACCACCTTTGAAGATGATGAATATATTGCCAGGGCATTGAAACTTGGAGCAAAAGGCTATATATTAAAACAAAATTTTGATTGTATCCTGCCCTCCATCGATGCCGTTATGAACGGCCAGCGTGTATTCGGAGACAATATCATAAATAAGCTGCCTTCCCTGTATTCTGCTGCTCCGTCCTTTGAAAAATATGATTTAAGCGAACGGGAAATCCAGGTCATTACAAAGATCGCTGACGGGCTGAGCAACAGGGAGATTGCTGATATATTGTTTTTAAGCGAAGGAACCGTACGAAACTATATCAGCGTGATTCTGGAAAAATTAAACCTCAGGGACCGTACCCAGATTGCAATATTTTATTACAAAAACATGTAATATCTGTCTCCGGCTCCATTTGACTTATACATAAAAAAGAAGAAATGACTGTTCTTCAGACAGTTCATTTCTTCTTTTTGGCCAATTTATTCTCTATTCCAGAATATCGCTGAGTGCTTCAGCTTCTTCCGTAGTTTCTTCAGATATTAAAATATCTTCTTCTTCCGATACCTGGAATATATCATCCTCCGAAATCATCAGGTCATCTTCCTCCGATACCTGTATCTCATTCATATCGGTATCCAGTTTGACGCTCCTATATCTCTTCATACCGGTTCCTGCCGGAATCAGCTTACCGATAATCACATTTTCCTTCAGACCGATCAGCGGATCTTCTTTACCGTTAATAGCTGCTTCCGTAAGCACCTTTGTGGTTTCCTGGAATGAAGCTGCCGACAGGAAGGAATTGGTTGCCAGAGAGGCTTTTGTGATACCCAGCATGATCTGTTTACCTTCTGCAGGCTCTTTTCCTTCTTCGATGAGTTTCTCATTGATTTCATTGAAGTCAAGGACGTCAACCTGTGAGCCCGGTAAGAATTCGGAATCACCGTTATCCTCTATACGGACTTTTTTCAACATTTGACGCACGATCACTTCTATATGCTTATCGTTGATCTCCACACCCTGAAGGCGGTATACTCTCTGAACCTCACGGATCATATAATCCTGAACGGCACGAACGCCTTTGATCCTGAGAATATCATGAGGATTTACACTACCTTCCGTCAGTTCATCTCCGGCTTCCAAAATTACGCCGTCCTGAATCCGGGCCTTGATCCTGGAACCGTACGGAATGAGGTATGCCTTCTGTTCCCCGGTCTCTTCATTGGTGATAATGATCTCTCTCTTCTTCTTTGTATCCCTGACTTCCACTCTGCCGCCGAACTCAGCGATAATTGCAAGTCCTTTCGGTTTTCTTGCCTCGAAAAGTTCCTCCACACGCGGAAGACCCTGCGTGATATCGCCACCGGCAACACCGCCGGTATGGAAGGTACGCATGGTAAGCTGTGTACCAGGTTCACCGATGGACTGGGCCGCAATGATACCTACTGCTTCACCAACCTGTACCGCCTGACCGGTGGCCATATTGGCACCGTAACATTTCGCACACACTCCGATATGGGATTTGCAAGATAAAATGGTACGAATCTTAACCTTTTCCCTGCCGGTCGCCACAACCTTAGCAGCACGCTTCGGTGTGATCATATGATTTGCCTTAACGATTACATTTCCTTCGGCATCGGTAATGGTTTCAGCCGCATAACGTCCCGTAATTCTCTCTTCCAGACTTTCGGTTATTTCTGCGCCCTCCTGAAAACCGCCGATTTCCATAAACGGAATCTCTTTTCCCTCACAGCAGTCCACTTCACGGATGATCAGATCCTGGGATACGTCAACGAGACGTCTGGTCAGATAACCGGAATCGGCTGTACGAAGTGCAGTATCCGACAGACCTTTTCTGGCGCCATGGGCAGAAATAAAGTACTCCAATACATCCAGACCTTCACGGAAGTTAGATGTGATCGGCAATTCAATGGTCTTACCGGTGGTATCCGCCATCAGACCACGCATTCCTGCAAGCTGTTTAATCTGCTTATCCGAACCACGGGCACCGGAATCCGCCATCATATAAATGTTATTATACGGGTCAAGACCTGCCATCAGCGCCTTCTGGATCTTATCATCGGCTGTCTGCCATGTCTTGATGACTTCCTTATAGCGCTCCTCGTCGGTAATAAATCCCCGGCGGAAATTTTTTGTGATCTTTTCCACGGTTTCTTCAGCTTCTTTCAGAAGCGGAGCTTTCTCTTCCGGAATGGTCATATCGGAAATGGAAACCGTCATGGCTGCACGGGTAGAATACTTATATCCCATGGCTTTGATATCATCCAGTACCTCTGCGGTCTTGGTTGCTCCATGAATATTGATAACCTTTTCAAGAATTCCTTTTAACTGTTTCTTACCTACATGGTAATCTACTTCCAGCTTCAGATAATCTTCTTTATTTTCCCGCTTGGTAAGTCCCAAATCCTGCGGAAGTATTTCGTTAAAGATACATCTTCCCAATGTGGAATTGATGATTCCCGTAACTTCCTCGCCTTCCGGCGTTGTCTTGGTCACTCTTACAAATATTTTGGAATGAAGGGTAATCGCACCGTTTTCATATGCGAGTATCGCTTCGTTTACACCCTTAAATATCTTTCCTTCACCTTTCACACCCGGTCTTTCCTGTGTCAGATAATAGATACCCAGTACCATATCCTGGGACGGAACCGCTACCGGACCGCCATCGGACGGTTTTAACAGGTTGTTTGGTGAAAGCAATAAAAACCGGCATTCTGCCTGTGCTTCCACGGATAACGGAAGATGAACCGCCATCTGGTCGCCGTCAAAATCGGCGTTAAACGCAGTACATACCAGCGGATGCAGCTTGATCGCCTTACCTTCCACCAGAATAGGCTCAAACGCCTGAATACCAAGTCTGTGTAGCGTAGGCGCACGGTTTAACATAACCGGATGTTCTTTGATCACATCTTCGAGAACATCCCATACTTCTGTCTGCAGACGTTCCACCATCTTCTTTGCACTCTTAACGTTATGTGCCGTTCCGTTAGCGGTAAGCTGACGGATAACAAATGGTTTGAACAGCTCAATAGCCATTTCCTTTGGCAGACCGCATTGGTATATTTTAAGTTCCGGTCCGACTACGATAACCGAACGTCCGGAATAGTCCACACGTTTACCCAGCAGATTCTGACGGAACCGTCCCTGCTTACCTTTTAACATATCGGAAAGAGACTTCAGGGCACGATTTCCCGGTCCGGTTACCGGACGTCCCCGGCGACCGTTGTCGATCAGGGCGTCTACCGCTTCCTGCAGCATTCTCTTTTCATTTCTTACGATGATCTCAGGTGCGCCCAGTTCCAGCAGACGCTCCAGACGGTTATTTCTGTTAATGATCCTTCTGTATAAGTCATTTAAATCGGAAGTAGCGAAACGTCCGCCGTCCAGCTGGACCATAGGTCTTAGATCCGGTGGGATGACAGGAATGACCTGAAGTATCATCCACTCCGGTTTATTGCCGGATGCCTTAAATGCCTCAACAACTTCCAGTCTCTTAATAATCTTTGCACGTTTCTGACCGGTGGAATCCTCTAATGCACTCTTCAGTTCTTCGGATTCCTTTTCCAGATCGATGGCCTGAAGCAGTTCCAGCACTGCTTCCGCACCCATTCCTACTTTAAAGGCAGAACCGTATTTATCATATGCCTCTCTGTATTCCTTTTCAGAAAGAACCTGCTTATACATCAGTTCGGTTTCGCCTGCATCCAGTACGATATAAGATGCAAAGTATAACACCTTCTCCAATGTACGTGGAGACAGGTCCAGGATCAGACCCATACGGCTGGGAATTCCCTTGAAATACCAGATATGGGATACCGGAGCCGCAAGTTCGATGGAACCCATACGCTCTCTTCTCACGCTGGCCTTTGTAACTTCCACACCACATCTGTCACAAATCACGCCTTTATATCTGATCTTCTTATATTTTCCACAGTGACATTCCCAGTCCTTGCTCGGTCCGAAAATCTTCTCACAGAACAAACCGTCCCGTTCCGGTTTCAATGTCCTGTAATTAATGGTTTCCGGTTTTTTTACCTCGCCGTAAGACCATTCTCTGATCTTATCAGGGGATGCAAGACCGATTCGGATCTTATCAAATGTCATCTGCTGATATGTTTCATTATTTGTTTCAGGCATCCAAGACACTCCCTTCTATTCTTCAATTGAATCATCATAGGATTCATCCAAGATTAATTCTTCTTCAAATTCGCCGTCCAGATCTTCTTCCGGCGCTACATCTTCGAATCCGTCCTCTGAAATCTGCTGTGTCTGATATCCAAGTTTTCCAAAATCTTCATTATTATTCTGGTTATAATTCTTATCTTCCGACATTACCGAATTATAGGAAATAGTTGCTTCATCAATATTTTCCTTCATATCGACTTCCGTATTATCTTCCCGTAATACCTTTACATCCAGTGCCAGTGACTGCAGTTCCTTTAACAATACTTTGAAGGATTCCGGTATACCCGGTTCCGGTATATTACGGCCTTTGATGATGGCTTCATAGGTTTTCACACGGCCCACCACGTCATCGGATTTAACCGTCAGAATCTCCTGCAGCGTATAAGAAGCGCCATATGCCTCCAACGCCCAGACTTCCATCTCACCGAATCTCTGACCGCCGAACTGCGCCTTACCGCCCAGCGGCTGCTGGGTAACCAGTGAGTAAGGACCCGTTGAACGGGCATGGATCTTATCGTCAACCAAATGATGAAGCTTTAAGTAGTGCATATGTCCGATGGTAACCTTACCGTCAAAAAATTCGCCGGTACGTCCGTCTCTGAGCTGGACTTTACCGTCTCTGGTGATCGGAACGCCTGCCCACTCTTTTCTGTGGGCTCTGTTATCTGAAAGATACTGCATGATCTCAGGATTCACAATATCTTTATACTTTTCTTCAAATTCTTCCCAGGATGTATTGACATAATCATTTGCCAGATCAAGGGTATCCATAATGTCATTTTCCTTTGCACCGTCGAATACAGGGGTTGCCACATTAAATCCAAGGGCTTTTGCAGCAAGACTTAAATGAATTTCCAACACCTGTCCGATATTCATACGGGAAGGCACGCCCAACGGGTTTAAAACGATATCCAGCGGACGTCCGTTTGGCAGGAACGGCATATCTTCTACCGGCAGTACCCGGGAAACCACACCCTTGTTACCGTGACGGCCGGCCATCTTGTCACCCACGGAGATTTTTCTCTTCTGGGCAATATAGATACGGACGGTCTGATTCACACCCGGCGCCAGTTCGTCGCCATTTTCCCTTGTAAATACCTTGGCATCCACAACGATACCATATTCGCCGTGAGGAACTTTCAGGGATGTATCCCTGACTTCTCTTGCTTTTTCACCAAAAATAGCTCTTAACAGTCTCTCTTCGGCGGTCAGTTCAGTCTCTCCCTTCGGAGTAACCTTTCCCACCAGAATATCTCCAGCTCTTACTTCCGCTCCGATCCGGATGATTCCTCTCTCATCCAGATTCTTAAGGGCATCGTCGCCTACGCCCGGAACATCTCTTGTGATCTCTTCCGGTCCCAGTTTGGTATCTCTGGATTCCGCTTCATATTCTTCAATATGAACCGATGTATATACGTCATTCTGAACCAGCTTTTCACTTAAAAGTACCGCATCTTCATAATTATAACCTTCCCAGGTCATAAATCCGATCAACGGATTTTTACCCAGCGCAATCTCACCGTTGGAAGTAGACGCTCCGTCCGCGATCACCTGTCCGGCTTCTACATGTTCTCCTTTAAATACGATAGGCTTCTGGTTATAACAGTTGCTCTGGTTACTTCTTGCAAACTTGATCAGTTTATAAGTCTCTAATTGTTTATCGTCGTCATAGCGGATGGATATTTCCTTTGATGTGGAACGTTCCACCACGCCTGCTTTTTTCGCACAAACGCACACGCCGGAGTCCACCGCCGCCTTATGCTCGATACCGGTGCCCACTACAGGCGCTTCCGTAGTCAGAAGAGGCACCGCCTGACGCTGCATGTTGGAACCCATCAGCGCACGGTTTGCATCGTCGTTTTCCAGGAACGGTATCATGGATGTTGCCACCGAAAATACCATCTTCGGCGAAACGTCCATCAGATCAACATTCTGTTTCTGAAACTCGGAAGTTTCTTCTCTGTAACGGCCGGAAACATTGGAATTTACAAAATGTCCTTCCTCATCCAGCGGCTCATTCGCCTGGGCAACTATATAATCATCCTCTTCATCTGCCGTTAAATACCAGATTTCATCGGTAACAACAGGATTCTCAGGGTCGGTAGTCTTATCTACCACACGATACGGCGCTTCGATAAATCCGTATTCATTTATTCTTGCATAAGTTGCCAGCGAGTTGATCAGACCGATGTTCGGACCTTCCGGTGTCTCAATCGGACACATTCTTCCATAGTGGGAATAATGTACGTCACGAACCTCAAATCCGGCCCGGTCTCTGGACAGACCGCCCGGTCCCAGTGCTGATAAACGTCTTTTATGCGTCAGCTCACCCAGCGGATTATTCTGATCCATAAACTGGGACAGCTGGGAACTTCCGAAGAACTCCTTCACTGCCGCGGTTACCGGTTTAATGTTGATCAGTCCCTGCGGTGATACATCCGACATATCCTGGGTGGTCATTCGTTCACGAACCACTCTCTCCATTCTGGACAAACCGATCCTGTACTGGTTCTGCAGTAATTCACCTACCGCACGGATACGTCTGTTGCCCAAATGGTCAATATCATCGGAATTACCAATGCCGCCTTCCAGATGCATATTATAATTAATGGAAGCAATGATATCTTCCTTTGTTATATGTTTCGGAATCAGTTCGGCAATATTCTTTTTGATCGCCGTTTTTAAATCTTCCTCCTCCGTATTCTCCTCCAGAATCCGGGATAATACCGGATAAAATACCAGTTCCGTCACTCCCAGTTCCCTGCAGTCAAAATCCACATAGGAACTGATGTCAACCATCATATTGGAAATGACTTTTACATTTCTCTCTTCCGTCTGGATCCATACAAAAGGTACTGCCGCATTCTGAATCGCCAATGCCAGTTCTTCGGTCACTTTGGTACCTGCTTCCGCAAGTATTTCACCGGTTGATGCATCAACTACGGATTCCGCCAGTATCTGATTCTTTATTCTGTTTTTAAGCGCAAGCTTCTTATTAAATTTATAACGTCCCACCTTTGCCAGATCATAACGTCTGGCGTCAAAAAACATACTGGAAATAAGGCTTTCCGCGCTTTCAACAGCTAACGGCTCGCCTGGTCGGATTTTCTTATATAATTCCAAAAGACCATCCTGATAGTTATCAGAAGTGTCCTTTGCAAAGCTTGCTAAAATCTTTGGTTCTTCGCCGAACAGATCGATAATCTCGGCATTTGTTCCATAACCCAAAGCACGGATCAATACTGTAACCGGAACTTTTCTTGTCCTATCCACACGAACATAAAATACATCATTGGAATCCGTTTCATATTCCAGCCATGCTCCTCTGTTAGGAATTACCGTGCATGAGTACAATTCTTTACCTATCTTGTCATGTGCTATACCATAATATATGCCAGGGGAACGAACTAACTGACTGACGATTACACGTTCGGCGCCGTTAATCACGAATGTACCAGTAGCGGTCATCAATGGCAAATCACCCATGAATATCTCATGTTCACTGATTTCTCCGGTTTCTTTTTTATTGAGTCTTACCTTTACCTTCAGCGGCGCAGCATAAGTTGCATCTCTTTCCTTGCATTCCTCAATAGAATACTTTGCTTCATCTTCACACAACTGAAAATCTACGAATTCCAAGCTCAAATGCTCTGTAAAGTCTTCAATTGGTGAGATGTCGTTAAACACTTCTTTCAGTCCGTCAGTCAGAAACCAGTGGTAAGAATCCTTCTGGATCTCGATAAGGTTAGGCATCCCGAGAACCTCTTTCTGCCTCGAATAGCTCATTCTAACGCTTTTTCCTGATTTGACCGGACGCATTCTGTTTTGCTCCATCGACATTCACCCCTTGCATCATAATATATTAAGAATGGGGCAGGATTTCCCCATTCCCGAAGGTATCTGTTTTTAGGCACAATTCACCTATCTCACACAATAGTGCATTGTCCATTGTACCATTTTGCAAATTTTATGTCAAGAAAAATTTGGTTTTATTGTAATATTTTTTCACAAAAAAGGGATCTGCCGGTTGCCCCGGCAAATCCCTCACTACCAATTCTATAAGGATTACTTTAATGTGATAGTAGCTCCAGCTTCTTCGAACTTAGCCTTAAGTTCTTCAGCTTCTTCCTTGGAAGCAGCTTCCTTGATAACCTTCGGAGCTGACTCAACAACTTCTTTAGCTTCCTTCAGGCCTAAACCTAATACTGTCTTTGCAAGCTTGATCACATCCATCTTCTTCTCGCCGAATGATGTTAACTCAACATCAAATTCAGACTTTTCGTCAGCTGCTGCCGCACCTGCACCTGCTGCTGCAACTACAACGCCTGCTGCTGCAGAAACACCGAATTCTTCCTCACAAGCTTTAACTAAATCGTTTAATTCTAAAACTGTCATACCTTTGATTACATCAATCATTTCCTGAGTTGTCATCTTTAATATCCTCCATTTTTCAATTTTTGTACATTCGTACCTGTTCCGTTCCGTCTTTCGACGGTAGGGCTGATTTTTTACTGATTTCCTTAATTATGCAACTGTTTCGTCTTTTTCAGCGATCTGCTTAATAACACGAGCAAAGTTTGCAATCGGTGACTGGATGCTTCCAAGAAGCTTGGAAATAAGCACTTCTCTTGATGGAATGGTAGCGATAACCTTGATTCCGTCAGCATCATAGTAAGTGCCTTCCACCACACCGGCTTTCAGTTCAAGTGCTTCAGCACCCTTAGCAAATTCATATAATACTCTTGCCGGAGCCGTTGCATCTTCCTTTGATATCGCTATCGCTGTAGGTCCTTCCAAATGCTTTCCTAATTCTTCAAACTCCGTACCCTTAACAGCAAAATTGATCATTGTGTTTTTGTAAACTTTGTATACCACGCCGGCTTCTCTTAACTGCTTACGAAGATTTGTATCCTGTTCAACAGTGAGACCGCGGTAGTCTACTAAAACAGCAGATTTTGCGCCATTAAGCAATTCAGAAATTTCATCAACGATAGGTTGTTTCACTTCTACCTTAGCCATGAATTGTTGCCTCCTTATATTAGTAGTGTTGCCGAAAAACACAGATATATGGCAGGATTCCGATATCCTGAAAATAAAAAGCCTCTCCGTCCGTTCAGACAAAGAGGCATATATTCATGTTTTGAATCATCCTCGGCAGGCAATGATTTAAGCAAATGCACCTGCTGTCTTCGGCTTTTTTACACGATATGCATTCTAGCATATCTATTGATATATTGTCAATCACTTTTTAGCAAATTTAAAATATTCCGGATGACCGGCGATTAATTTGCCAGTTTGGCAACATTTAACTTCACACCAGGACCCATGGTAGAAGTAAGCGTTACGCTTCTTAAATACTGGCCCTTTAATGTGTTAGGTTTTGCCTTATTGATTGCATTCATAAGTGTCTGGAAGTTGTCCGCTAACTGCTCTTCAGTAAATGAAGCTTTTCCAATTGGCACATGGATAATGTTTGTTTTGTCAAGTCTGTATTCAATCTTACCTGCTTTAATATCAGCAACAGCCTTTGCAACATCCATTGTAACCGTTCCGGCCTTAGGATTCGGCATTAAGCCCTTTGGTCCGAGCACACGTCCCAGACGTCCCACAACACCCATCATATCCGGTGTAGCTACAACAACATCAAATTCAAACCAGTTTTCATTCTGAATCTTCGGTATCAATTCCTCACCGCCGACAAATTCCGCACCTGCTGCCGTTGCTTCATCAGCCTTTGGTCCTTTTGCAAATACAAGAACCCTTACTTTTTTACCGGTTCCGTGAGGCAGTACTACGGCACCACGAATCTGCTGGTCTGCATGACGTCCGTCACATCCTGTTCTGATATGAGCTTCTATCGTCTCATCAAATTTAGCAACTGCTGACTTTTTAACCAAAGCCACTGCATCTGCTGTATCATATAAAGTAGCACGGTCAATCGCCTTTGCTGCTTCTACATATTTCTTTCCTCGTTTCATTCTAAAAACCTCCTAGTGGTATTAGCGGAAGACTCCTCCCACTGTTTATAATTTGCAAAAAGAATTAATCAACTACCGTGATTCCCATACTTCTGGCAGTACCTGCTATCATGCTCATGGCAGCTTCAACAGAAGCAGCATTTAAATCAGGCATCTTAAGTTCAGCAATCTTCTGAATCTCAGCCTTTGAAATGGAAGCAACCTTATTCTTGTTCGGAACGCCTGAACCGGACTGAATCTTGCAGGCTTTCTTTAACAATACTGCTGCCGGCGGGGTTTTGGTAATGAAGCTGAAACTTCTGTCTGAATATACGGTTATGACAACCGGAATGATCATTCCTTCCTGGTCAGCTGTTCTTGCATTAAATTCCTTTGTAAACTGTACGATATTAACACCATGCTGTCCAAGTGCAGGACCAACCGGTGGTGCTGGTGTTGCCTTACCAGCTGCAATCTGTAACTTAATATATCCTTCTACTTTCTTAGCCATTATGGCACCTCCTAATATTGTGGTATTATCGGAAGAAATCATCCAAAATCATATTGGATTTCGAAAGGCTTATCCTCCCACGTCCTTCTGCAATAAGCAGATATTCATCTTCTACATCTTTTTTACATCTGTGAAACTTATCTCTACCGGTGTTTCACGACCAAACATGTCAACATTGATTGTAACGATTTGTTTGTGATGATCTATACGCCTGATAATGCCTATAGTATTTTCCCAAACGCCGCTTGTTACAGTAACCGTATCGCCCAAGTCAAAATCAACTACTACTTCGTCAACCTTGATTCCAAGTGGTTTCATCTCAGCTTCCGTAAGCGGAACCGGTTTCGATCCCGGACCCACAAATCCCGTGACACCTCTTGTATTCCGAACAACATACCAAGTATCATCATTCATGATCATGTTGATAAGAACATATCCCGGAAACAGTTTCTTGGAAACCTGTTTTTTTGTACCGTTCTTAACCTCGACTACATCCTGCATCGGAACTGCAACCTCTAAAATCTGGTCCTGAAGCTTTCTGTTTTCAATTGTCTTTTCAATATTAGCCTTAACCTTATTCTCATAGCCGGAATAAGTATGAACTACATACCAATTTGCTTCTGACATACAATCACCTTTTCTCCTTCTAGACTATCCAATCAAGACCCAATTGAATAAGCATATCCAGAACCTTGATTATCGCACCTAAAAATACAGAAATAACAACTACAGCCGTTGTTTGTCTGGCAATTGAACCGTTGTCAGGCCAGATGATCTTTTTGAATTCAGATTTAAGGCCTTTGAACCAGCTCGTCTTCGGAGCTTTGTCTGCTACTTTTGAATTAGCTTCTCCCATAGTTACCTCTTTCCTAATCAAACCTGACTACTTTGTTTCCTTGTGTAATGTGTGAGACCTGCAAAACTTACAATACTTCTTTGTTTCCATTCTGTCCGGATGTGTTTTTTTGTCCTTCGTCATATTATAATTACGCTGCTTACACTCCGTACATGCCAATGTTATCTTTACGCGCACAACAGTCCACCTCCACTTCAATTTCTAGCTTGTGCCGCTTCAAATCCGTTTCCGGAATTTAAAGCAAAAAAAAAAGACTTCTTCCTTTGCTCCATTAATATAGCATACAAATCATGGTAAGTCAACATTTTTTTGTCAGACAAAATTCTGCGTTTCCGGCAGAGAATAGCAGGCATTGAAGCCAAAACAGCAAAACTTACAATATGCCCGCCGCAATTCTTCCAAATCGTTTACTCAACCTTATCCATCAGTTTTTTTGCCATTGTTTTCATAACATCCCTGTCATATCGTTCTTTTAATTTCTTCTTATTTTTACGGCTTATCTGCAGCTCCACATCTCCCACCAGAATAGTGTTATCCGAAATATCCTTCACTTTTTTCCAATTTACGATCTCCCCCTGGTTAATCTGCACAAAATCCACGGGATTCAGCCGTTTTATCAGGGATTTGACCGTATCATAGCTTTGATATATACGGTGCGTCGTATGATAATCAACCCGGTTCTTTATCTTTTCGATATATATTATATCATCTGTATGAAGCTGTATGATACCGTCCGTTGATTCTACCGAGATGAATTGTTCCGTTAATCCTTTATGAATGGTATTGATCCGGATTTGATTGAGCACCCTGTTTAAAATCATATTCAGATTTTCATATTTTACCGGCTTCAGCAAATACTGATAGGCCGATACACGAAACGCCTCTAAAGCAAAGTCTTCATATGCCGTCACAAAAATCATCACCACATTTTCATCCTGTGTCCGGATTTTTTCCGCCGCTCCGATTCCAGATAATCCCTCCATCTCCACATCCAGAAACAAAATATTAAAATAAACCTCCGAATACTGCTCCAACAGTTCCTCTCCGCTTTTAAAAGAATATATTTCAAAACAATCCTGATTTTCTTCTGAATACCTGTTTAACATTTGTACCAGTTCGTTCCGGTAAAACTCTTCATCTTCGCACAAAGCAATCCGATATGCCATAAAACCATCGCTCCCGTAATTCAATAATATATATTTTATCATTTGTGTTCCGGTTAAACAATTCCTTATTTTATTTATTTTTTATCTATGTTATAATATGAAAAAATTCTATCACTTAACAAAGGAAAAAGAAATGGAACGTTTTTTAATCATTTTTCTGTCGATCATATTATTTTCCATACTATTATATAAATGGTTTCATTTCTTTCTGGAATGCAGATTAAAAGGCTTTCATCCGGTTCTGGCCATCTCTTTTTACTGCCTGCTCTGCGTCGGAGTCAGAATAGCCAGCAACCGCCGTATTGATCTGGACAGTTCCGTTTTATCCTCCACATTTGAAGTAATATTGGATATTATCTTTATATCTCTTTTATTTAAAGGATCCATCTTTAAAAAAGCTATCTTATACATATTAACTACGATTTTAATCCCTGCCGCAGAGATAGCATTCCTTAGTGCGGTCAACGGTTTAACCGGTCTTCCGAATAATCTGGAAATATATAAAAGCAATACCTACATTAATTTTTTTACGGTACTGATCCTTTCCTACTCAATGATCCTGATCATGGAGGAATACAGCCGATATAAAAAGTATTCTGCTGTTAATTGCTTTTTTTCCATTATCTTTTTAATCCTGTTCTTTCAATTTATAATGCATTATTATTTTTCTTATATCAGTAAAATCTCAACTGACAAAGAACTGTTTAATAAACTGCAGTTTATTTATGCATTTTCCGCCCTGATCTTTTTCTGTATCTGTATGATATACGAAAAAAGCATTGCCGTTTATCATCAAACCCTGAATATGAACCGGCAGTTAGAATATCACAAATACCAGGCAAGATTATATGAAGATTCCGGAAGAAATTTAAAAGAAATCAAAAAAATCAGACATGATTATAAAAATCACCTGATTACCATAAAAGAACTGCTGGATCAGAAAGAGTATCCCCGTCTCTCCTCTTATATTGCCGGACTGGAAGAATCCCTGAGCAGGACGGATTCTTTTATCGATGCCAAAAATCCTGTAGTATCGGCACTTCTGACATATAAAAGGAATGTCTGCCGCCAGAATCAGATTCAGTTTAAATATCATCTGGAATATGAGGACATACCTGTGGCTCCCATCGATTTAAGTATCTTACTGGGAAATCTGCTGGACAATGCAATTGAATCCTGTATGAAAGCAGAGCCTGTATCCAGTCGAATCATCCGTTTTGCCATGGGGTGTTACAATGGCCGTACTACCATTGTCTGTTCCAACCCATATAAAGATTTATATCCCCGGACAAAATCTTCACCCGGGGATACAAAATATCTTACCTCAAAATCCGATAAAAAAAATCATGGTCTGGGATTGATGATTATAAGCGAGATCACGGAAAAATATAACGGAACCATGGATATTAACACTGCTGATAATATCTTTACAATCACGCTTTGCCTGAAACAGCCTGAATCCTATAATGTAAATCCATAAGATTTTCTCTTTTTTCGTATGACCAGACATATGATACAAATCCCTGCTGCTCCGCCGCCGGCAACCTTAAATATATATTTTTTTGTTACCTTTAAATCATTCGGCATCCTTCCCGGAAGAACCGTATTCCTATCCAAAGGCGTCTCCCTAAAATAGGTGATACCGGTAGTCGTATTATCCATAGTTTCCGACCGCTCTGTCAGCTCCTCCAATGTAGGTTCATCATAATATCGGTACATGATCGTAAAAAACTCCTGAGCTGTATATATTTTCTTACAAACCAATGAATTCCATTCACTGACATTTTCGCTGATAAACGGAATCACATATTCTCTTCCGTCTTTCATTTTAATATAAGTAAATTTAAAACCATATGCGGCGCTATTACAATAAAATTCTTCTTCCACTTCCTCCAAAATAATTCCTTCATATTTTCCTTCCCGAACCTTCATATCATAATATTGTGATGTTCCGATACTACTGTTTGACCATTCTATTTTTCCGTTGTTTTCTTCAAAAATCAGATATCCTGTTTTTCCTGACATATTTATAAACGGTAAATACCACTTCACTGCATTATAGTCTTCATTAACCGGATCTTCTTCCACGATGGTTTTTACTCCCTGTCCCCCTATATAATCATTTATCATAAAAAATAATTCATTCAGTTCGCATAACTCCTCCATATCATATTCCCAGGGTGTAAACATGGTTTTATTAGCTTTCTGTTCATTATTTATATATTTCTCAATTTCCTCTTTTACCTGTTCCACGGTCAGCCTTGCCGTTTCTTCGGCAGAAACAGCAGCCGTCTTCAGGATCATCATACCTGCCGTCAGTACTATCCACAGTATCGTTTGTATTTTTATTAATTTATTCATAATCTGTTCCCTCTCTGCATTCTATAAAAAATACTCTTCCCAAATATGCCGACTTAACGGATTACTTATATGAAACATAAATACTCTGCTCATATCTTACATTATAATTCTTTTCGGAACCGCTTACAAAATCACTGTATTTTTTCTGTTGAATCTCTCCTATCAACGGTTCACAATATACGACCGTCTGCTGTCCGTTATTAGAATTATATCCGACAATAAAAACCGAATGTCCGCCATTTCTTACAGAACCGTAATAATAGCCCCAGTTAGCTCCTACTAAATGACCTGCTTCTATGGCGCTTACGATCTCACTAAAAGTGAATGCCCGGTATCGTATGCAAAAATTTTTTCCGGGGGCAAAATATTCGGCGGCCGATTCCAATTCCTGAACCGTTCCTCCTTTATTAACATTTTCTCCTTTTACTGCAATCACAGCATCCGTTTGTGTTTTCCCAACAAACACTTCTCCTCTGGCAATACCTCTTGCTGTCGCCACCCAGCACCAATAACTCTTCTCCTGTTTTTCAGTGATTGATGTGAATGTGTATTTTCCGTACACAAATACCGGGTTCCGTGCCAGACAGATCACTGCCATAATTCCCATAACCATCCGTTTTGTCTTTCGTATCAAATTCTTTTCTCCTTTCTGTTCCGGATTATATATGATAAATTATCCCCATTTATAAATACCATTTTCCAGAAGAAAAACCAATACAGATGTGATGTTCGGTAAAAATCATGTGATATTCGGCAATCGATTGAAGATTGGACAAACGGAAGCAGATAAATTTTTCTTAAACTTTCTATTTAAAACATAAATCTATTGTGATATAATAATGTTAAATATCAAGATTTTTTCAAAAGAAGGTGAGCATTATGATTGGCAGTGTATATGATTATTATCTTACCACTTATGCCAGTAAACCGGCGACTCGTTCCGATACTCATAAAAGAAGCGAACTACGTAATATCTACAATACGATCGTTAAGATCAGTAAAAAGTCCCCTTTATACAAGGTAGATGTATCTGAAAACATCCAGAGGTATGCCATTGATCTAAAAGAAAATGCTCGCTTTATCAAATCAAAGACCGACTTATTTTTTAATGACTCTGACAATGGCATACGTAAAAAGCTGATATCCTCTGATGAAGAGATACTATCCATTAATTACACAGGCAATCCGGATCCCGGACAGAACGATTCCATCTTATCCTATGAGTTTCAGGTGGATGCCCTTGCAAAACCACAGATCAATACCGGAAATTTCTTAAGATCGAACGGAACTTCCATATCCACGGGAAACCATGCTTTTCAAGTAGATATCGGCGACTATTCCTACGAATTCCAGTTTACGGTTCATCCGGAGGATACCAACAGATCCGTCCAGGAGAAACTGGCCCGTCTGATCAACCGTTCCGATATCGGAATAACGGCACAGGTGATCACTAATGAAACTAATAAATCAGCACTGATGCTTACCTCCCAGAACACCGGGGCTTCATTTAACGGAACCATTTTTTCCGTGGGCAACACCCATGAACAGCTGGAAGACAACACCATAAAGCTGCTGGGATTGAACAATGTGAGCCAGGCATCAGCCAATGCTGAATTCCGATTAAACGGTGTAAACAGGACTTCTGCTACTAATACCTTTACCATCAATAAAAATCTGGAAGTCACCCTAAAAGGAATCAGCCCTGAAAACAGTCCTTCCCGTATTAAATATCAGGATGATGTTATTTCCATCATTGATTCCATAAAAGCCATGGCTGACAGTTATAACAATATTGTGGATCTGGCCAATAAAACTACCCAGGAGAGTGATCAGACCCATTCCCTGCAGAAAGAAATCCGACGCATGACCGAACGATATAAAAACGACCTGGAAAGTATCGGATTAAATATTACGGAAGACGGATATCTTAATTTTGACGAATCCCTGATCCTTCAGTCTGCAGGCGAAGGAACGATTTCAGAAAGCCTGGATCATCTCCGGGAATTTAAGAACGGTCTGGCAGCAAAAGCGGACGATATTTCCATTAACCCTATGAAATATGTTAAAAAGATCATGATTTCCTACCCGAATCCAAAGAAAACATTTGCAAATCCTTATCTGACTTCCATCTATAGCGGAATGATGTATAATGGCTATATCTAAAAGCAGAACCGCCCCGTAACCTTTCTCCGGTTACGGGGCGGTTCTGCCTTTAGATTATTGTCAGGATTCCCAGTGATTTCAGCAATAAAATCACCAGAAGTACCGGCGCGATATACCGGATCATCACAACAAATAACCGCTTTCTTCCAAATTTACAGCCTGACTTTTCCACTTCTTCAATAATGATTCTCGGTTTCAGAATCCATCCGATCAGTATACAGGTTCCGATTGCCACTAACGGCATAAGGCAATTGTTACTTATATAATCCATAATATCCAGGATCTGTGCCGAAGCTCCATTTGGAAGTTTAATTTCAAAAAACAATTTATTATAACCCAGACATACCAACGCACCACCTGCAAGGGCAATACCCGTTTCTATGGCGGCAGCTTTCACCCTGGACATATGAAACTTGTCCATAAAACTGGACACAACTGCTTCCATAACGGATACCGCACTGGTCAGAGCTGCAAACAGCACCATGGCAAAAAACAAAAGTCCTACCAGCGTGCCTATTTTTCCCATCGAAGCAAAAACCTTCGGCAGTGAAACAAACATCAGGCTTGGTCCGGATGCTTTCATTCCCTCTCTTCCCATAAATGTGTAGACCGCCGGAATGATCATAACCCCGGCCAGAAATGCGACTACCGTATCAAAAATTTCTATCTGATTAATGGATTTTCCCAGATTGGCATCATCCCTGACATAGGAACCATATGCGATCATGATTCCCATTGCAACGCTCAAACTAAAAAATAACTGCCCCATGGCATCCAGCAGTACCGTGAAAAATCCTTTTATCGTCATTCCATCCAGATCTGGTACTACATATATTTTAAAACCATCCAGACCCGTCCTCGTTACGCCTGCCTCGTCTTTATAATGAATCGTCAGTGAAAAAACCGCGATTCCGATTACCAGCAGTAGCAATAACGGCATAAGTACCTTTGAAAATGATTCGATTCCCTTATTCACTCCCCGGAATATGATAAATGCCACTACAACAAGAAACAGCAGCATAAGCAGCAGCGGCTGCCATTCTCCGCTTATATACTGCGTAAAATATCCGTCAGCTGCCGCTTCTGCACCTTCACCCGTCAGATATGCCAAAAAATATTTCACAACCCATCCGCCAATCACACAATAATACGGCAAAATTATGATCGGTACCAAACATGCCAGCACACCCAGAAATCCCCATTTGGACTTCAATTTTCCGTATGCTGTCAGCGGACTCTGTTTTGTCTTTCTTCCTATGGCTACTTCCGTGGTAAGCAGGGTAAAACCAAATGTAAGCGCCAGTATCAGATATATCACCAGATACAGTCCTCCCCCGTCTTTCGCCGCCAGATACGGAAATCTCCAGATATTTCCCAGTCCTACCGCACTTCCTGCTGCTGCAAGTACAAAGCCGACGGAACCGGAAAACGAATTTCTCTTTTCTTTCTTCATCTTTAAACCTTCACTACAGGGTGTATCCACCCGCCCTTTCTATCAGATTTTTATGGTATTTAATATCTCCTCCACTCTTATATCAAAAGTGTGATATTTTTTTACTTTTTCATACCCATTCCCGGCAATTTTTTTTCGTATATCCTCATGTTTTAACAAAAATTTACATTGATCTGATAACTCATCCAGATCGGAATAAAATACAAAATCTTCTTCCGGTACAAAATATTCAAACATATCCTGCTGATAGTTGGTCAGTACAAAACCGCCACATCCCATAATATCAAATACTCTCAGCGGAATTCCCGAAACAATGCTGCGAAGCGTGATATTAAGATTGATCTTTGAATTTTTAAATATATACGGCATATCATTATAATAATCCACAGGCCCCATATTCACGATTTCCGGCAGCTGAAGCAGCCAATTCCGGGTATACAGTTTAAATTGTCCCAGTTTACCGAGTCGTTCCAATACTTCCCTGCGTTCCAGTTCCGTTACACGCCTTGCCAGAAAATAATTGGCATACGTATATGCCGGTGTTTCCACACCGTCCGGATTAACTGTAACACAGAGAGCTTCCTGCATGGCCTGCAATATCTCAGGCGTTATGGCGGCTTCCAGAACCGAAGTTCCGTATATATTCTTCTGGATCTGAATCACTCCGTCCAGATATCCCCTGGCGTATTCACTCAATCCCTGATACAGCCGTTTATATAATGCATGCTTTTCCTCATCATACATAGAGCCCACAAAAGAAATATCACATGAATATTTCCCCTCTCCGGACCGGTATCTGCTGAGCCTGTCCACATTTACAGCCAGCGGCAGATAATAAACCGTAGATATCCCCTTTCGCCGCAGATCGTTGTACTGCTCACTGTCAAAGAGAAAAATATAATTATTATCATTAATGACCGTATAGGAATACAACGATACCAGCGGACTGTCATATACCCAGCAAACATAAGGAATTCCTTTTTTTTTGCAGATATTGGAAATGACCGGATAAAAGTTAAACGAAAACATAAATTTCGGCAGGCATACTGATAACGCCTGTTCCAATGCCTGTTCAAATTCACTGTCTTTCAGGTTATCTTTCAGCGGCCGGCTGAAGATATCAATCTGAAATCCCTTTTTTTCAAATGCTTCCCGGATGTCTAAAACACCGTAATGTTTATAATCATATATCAGAATATGTCTCTCTGTACTGTTCATGACAGTTCTCCTTTATTTCACCGTAACTGATTTCCGACACACCGCAATACCTGTTCAATCACATAATCCTGCTCCTCATCGGTAAGTTCCGGATATAACGGCAGACTGATGGCACGCCGGTAATACTGCTCGGCATTCGGACAGCATACATCTGCATATCCATGGCTTCTGTAATACGGCTGGGTATACACCGGTATATAATGCACGTTCACACCGATTCCGGCTGAACGGAGTGCCTGAAACACTTCTTTTCTCGGACTTTCTGTTATCTGTATCACATACAGATGATAACTGTTATGGCAACCTTCTTTCTGATACGGTGTGATAATTCCCGAATGATCCCGGAAGGCTTCGTTATACCGCCGGACCAGTCTCCGTCTCTTTTCTACAAATTCATCCAGCCGGTTCATCTGGGAGATTCCCAAAGCACACTGTACATCGGTTATACGGTAATTATAGCCAAGGGAAATCTGCTCATAATACCACGGCTCATCTTCACCGCCGGATTCCATCAGCGCCGTATCCCTGGTTATCCCATGGGTTCTGGCCAGACAAAGCTTCCGGTATAATTCACCGTTATCAGTCAGAACCATCCCCCCCTCTGCCGTCGTTATGTGCTTCACCGGATGAAAACTCAGAGTGGTCATATCAGAAATACTTCCTACCTTCTTTCCTTTATAATCGGCCCCCAGTGCATGAGCGGCATCCTCTATAACAAGCAGATTATACTCTTCGGCAATCCGGCGGATCTCATCCATCTCGCAGGGCTGTCCGGTAAAATGTACTGCCACTATGGCTTTCGTTTTATCCGTGATTTTTCTTCGGATATCTTCCGGATCAATATTATATGTTTCAGGATCGATGTCGGCAAAGACCGGGATAGCCCCGCAATATAACACGCAATTGGCGGAGGCCACAAAAGTAACCGGGGTAGTGATCACCTCGTCTCCCGCACCGATTCCCGCCGCCATACAGGCAATATGTAAGGCAGCGGTCCCATTGGATACCGCCACCGCATACCGGGCGCCGCAATAACCGGCAACTTTCTGTTCAAATTCCTCTATCTTCGGTCCTGTGGTCAGATAATCCGAGCGGAGCGTCTCTATGACCGCCTGAATGTCCTCTTCATTAATACACTGCCTTCCATATGGAATATATCTTGTCTGACTCATAATATCCTTATTCCTTTCTTTCCTGATTGCCGGACCGGCAAAAATCCAAGTCATCCGTCTCTTATTCTGCCTTATAATGCCTGTATTTCTTTGGCAATACGAAAGGCGCCGTTTCCGTCCACCAGTTTCCGCATTTTATCTGAAAATCCCCGGCGCAGTCCGGAATCCTCTGCCAGACGGCAGACATTCACCACGATCTCCTTAACGGCCCGGTCCGGTTCTCTTCGGATATCTCCTGTATTTATCATGATTCCCTGCTCTCCAAAGGTTCCGGTTCCGTCCAGCTGGTTATCTGCAAAGGCAAAACAGACTGTGGGCAGTCCGCAGTAACAGATTTCATACAGCGTGGTTCCTCCTGCCGAAACTGCCGCATCACAATTCATCATTAATTCCGCCATATTTCCGGCATTGTGATGTATCACGATATTTTCAGACCGGCTTTCCAGTTCCCGAAGCCGGGCAATATGAGTATTAAACCGGCCGGCTACAATATGAATCTTTATATTTTGCAAAACCGGACACTCTGCCATAGCCGTTCCGATTTTGTATGCCATGTTGTAAGTATCCGTTCCTCCGGTGGTTATCAGGATTTCCCGGAATTCATCAAACTGCCGCTCCCCCCGGCCGGAAAATTCCTCCCGCAGAGGAGCATAGGAGCAGCCCAGCAACAGTTTCGTGGCTGTGCCACCATATCGTTCTTCATAGCGGTATCTGTCATAATAATTGCAATAATTAATCAGCAGATCACAAGGATAGATCTTTCCGCCGATATCATCAATATAAATCAATGAAGTATTCCTGCGTAAATGTTCTAAATAAGTTTCATCTACAAAATAAGAATCCACCAGCATTTTTTCAATCCGTTGCCGGGCGATCAGCTCCTCCATTTGTTCCGTCTCTTCCGTGATCTTATCATAACTTCCGTTGAGGCAGATCGTCTGAAATCCCTCTTTTTCTATGATTGGCTTCCCATAGGGTTCTGCCAGTATAAATACGGATTCCTCTCCCAGACTTCTCAGTGCTTTTGCTATGGACAGGCACCGCATTATATGTCCGGTGGCAATCCTTTCATTTCCATCCACTCTTATATATAGCATAACATACCTCTCCTGCCGATTCTGTTCATGATCAGGAATTTGGCTGATCCTCCAAAAAATCCAAAGACATTGGCGTACCCAGTTCCAAATCCCGGTTTACTTTTTTTCCAAGAACGGATTCATAATACCGGGTATGAAGTCCGCAGGACGGACGTATGGAACGCACATTCTGTTCGGTAATGATATCACCTTTTTTCATATCCTGCACCACAAAAAGTGAACGGGAGTGTTCCCGGCTGTTTTTCTGTTTTCGGGTCAGATCATATGTGGCTGTTCCCATTGCCTTTTCCGCAATCCGGATATTGTCAACCATTTCTTTAAATTCCCGGGGTTCCATGGAAAACGCCCCGTCCGGTCCTCCGTCCGCCCGGTTCAGCGTTAAATGTTTTTCAACTACTTTTGCGCCAAGGGCCACTCCTGCCACTGCCACTGCCGAACCCATGGTGTGATCGGATAGTCCCGTAATACATTGAAAATCCTCTGCAATCATCTCAATACTTTTTAAATTAATATCTTCATAAGGAGACGGATAGGCTGAAGAACATTTCAAAAGGACCACCTGCCGGTTTCCTGCTTCCTCACAGGTCTTCAACGCTTCCACTATATCATCCTTATAAGCGATTCCCGTGGAGATTATAATCGGTTTTCCAGTCTCTGCAGTCTTTCGAATCAATGGAATATCCGTGATTTCAAAAGATGCGATCTTATATGCACTGACATTCATCTCCTCAAGAAAATCCACGGCAGTCAGATCAAAGGGCGAAGAAAAAAACTCCAGGCCCAGCCGCTGTGCTTCCTCTTTCAGTTTTGGCTGCCATTCCCATGGCGTATAGGCCGTTTCATATAATTTATGCAGCGTTACCCCGTCCCATATGGTTCCCTGGTTAATCTGAAACCATGGTTGATCGGAGTCCACCGTAATGGTATCCGGTGTATAGGTCTGGATTTTAACGGCATCCGCACCGGATTCCTTTGCCGCCTCCATGATCCGTACTGCCCTGTCATAATCCATCAGATGATTTGCAGACATTTCCGCTATTATAAATGTTTTTTCTTTCGGACTAATCAATGTATTTCCAATAACGATTTCTTTATTCATTTCATATCCATTCCTTTTTTGGCTGTTTCTGCAGTAGTACAGCCTTTATTTTAAACATGTTTTTGTTCAATACCCTGATTTATCCCCGCCAGCTCCGGATGTTCGTCCAGAAAATGAATAACATCTTTTCCACTAACAAATGCATCTCTAAAATGTTCATATATTTTCGTCACCAGTTCAAAATCTTCCGTCGTGTCCACGCACAAACGGTAGTCCCGATCATACAGTTCACTTCCCCGAAACGTACCGACACAAAATTCTTCAGGATGACGGTACATATACAAAGTAACATGCTCTTTATATGGGGATTCTCCAGAAATTCCTTTTGATATCTCATATACCCGTTCCAGGGCTTCTTTTGTAAATATCTCCACATCAAATCCCCGGATAAAACTGTCTGGTACGTCCACCCGGACATAATCCAGATCATGAGCCAGAAAATAAGTAATTACCTCATCAATAACCACCGGATCGATCAACGGACAGTCTCCGGTGATCCGCATAATAATATCTCCGCCATAAACTTTTTCTGCCTCCACATAACGGCTCAGCACATTGTTTTCATCTCCCCGGAATACATTATAACCATGCTCCGTCAGATATTTCACCATTGGATCTTCCGTATCTTTATCCGATGTGGCCAGAACCACCTGGTCAATATACCGGCTCTTTAAGGTTCGGTCCAATGTATATGTTATCATGGGTTTCCCCAAAACTTCCTTCATTACTTTGCCTCTCAGACGCTCGGAACCCATTCTCGCCTGAATGATACATAATATTTTCATCATAACCTCCAATCCGGTAGCTATTCCATTCTGTTTATCATCTCATCAACTATTTTACCAAATTCTTTTGAAGTATCCATCAGTTCTTCTCCGCGTTTTCGTGCCTTCCGGGACTGTACTTCATAATATTCCCTGTCTGCCTTATATTCTGAAATCTGCCGGATCATTTCATCATAATCCGCAGCCTGAAAATCCGCCCCTGCTGCCAGACCCACATCTCCCACCGGAAGCGTGACCAGCGGCATTCCCTTATACATGGCTTCAAACGCCGAAGTTCCTCCGCCTTTCCGTTTTGGATTGATATACAGATCACAGCAGTCCAGCACAGCCAGCATATCATTCTGAAATCCCAGATTCACGAATTTATCTGTAAATCCCTGAATCTTTTCAGCTTTTTCCGCGAATTTATTATAACAGCCTGCCAGTGCAATGACCGTGTCCGTGTCCGTATCACATAAAAGTTTATTCAATAATTCATCGTCCAGTTCTTCCGTCAGTCTGCCGCCAACCAATATAACTACAAATTTACCCTCCGGCAACCCCAGATCCCTTCTTGACAGGATTAATTCCTGAGGTTTTACAGACATGGTAAACCTGCTCTCTATGATATGTTCCTCGGATTTCCCGTTTGCTTTTAAGATTTCCCTGTCAAAATCCGTTATCTGTCTTCCAATCGCCTGGAACTGTCCCAGGGTTGTTGCCATAGAAGACGGCACTGTAGAGATTGTCAGCGTAGGGCAGAAATCGCTGCAGATATCCGTCAATGGGCTGTTTCCGCCGATATTCAGTATGAAATAAGGATTTATCTCATATATCATTTTTGCAATCCTGCAGATTTCCTCCGCACACGGCATATCCTTCGAGCACTGATGAAACGATATATTGTGTCCCATGTACTTCATTTCTTTTTTACCAGAAAGGCTGTCATTATAAGAAGCGCCATTCATATCATATAAACAAAGCATTTTATCATTATACATAAATTCTGCCGTATTGATCAGAACAACTTCCATACCATAGTCCTCAATCAGACATTGGCACCGGTCCAGTACCGTCTTTGTAGGACCATGTTCCATTGTAAGAAACTGTGATATCAGAATTACAACCTGGCCGGAATTCCGTTTCTCTTTATTGCGGAATTCGTATTGCAGATGACATTCATTTTTTATATCATTGACAACATTTGCATATAATCTCCGAAGTTTACGGCCTGCTTCAGCATTCATGATCGATCCCTTTGTAAAAGAATACTGTACGATATACCAATATATGGTCAGTTTCATCTCCCAACGGTATTTGTCACTGTCATTTACCATATCTATAAGTTTTACGGTATATTCCGGATCTCCAAAATATTTCATTGCAAATGAATTTAATGCAAGAACTGCCGGGGAATTCCTTTCCTGTCTCTTCTCCAATTCCGAGAATATCCTTTTCCGGTCTTCATACGGCAGTTTCCGGTACATCTGTTGCAGACAGTTAAACAACCCCTGCAATTTATTATACTTTAACATATTATATTTTGTATTTTCCAATGAAGCAAGAATTTCCGAAATCTCTGCCAGATACGTTTCCGTTGAACCCTGATCTATATAACCTGCTATTTTTTCTGCCCGGTTATCCCATGTATGAGATTTTTCCGCTTTTTTTCTTCCTGCTTCAGCGATATTCCCGGCAGCAGCGGCATCCTTAAGAAGAAATTTTATCTTCATTGGTAACTCCGCCAACCGGTTTAGTGAATATGTAATAATCTCAACATTATCCGCAAACTGCTCATTAATATATGTACTTTCATCCGTAATACAAACCGCCCCGGATAACATGGCCATAAATATTCTCTCATGACTTCCTTTTTTAAACCAGGGCATCACATTTAATACGATTTTGCTTTCATTCATAATATCACAGGCTTCCCGGCAAGATACCGGTTCATGGACGATCAGATTTTCCTTTGCACTGCATTTCAGGTTCCCCCATCCCTCGCCATACAATTCGATCTTTATTCCCGCCTCTGCAAGCGTTTTAATGATCAGAAACCGGAAATACTGTCTCACATAGACATCTGCCAGACGGATATATGACATAAAGGAATGATAATCTTCCGGACTGAGATTCACGGAATTTTCCTGAAGCATGGCATCAAATGCCATATCAATGGTTATCCGAAAATCCGTCAGCATACGTTCAATGACATTATAGACTATGTCGATCAATCCCTGTTCCGGAAGTTCGTCAATCTGATGCAGAATTTTCTCCGGGCTGACAAAAGAGCCAAAAAAAACCACATCCTTTGTCCTGCTCTCATATGGCTGTACCTCTGCCGGCATGATGCCTCCGTGAGGAATCATCTGTACCTTCTGTACATCCGGATGATGTATACGAATATAATCAGCATGGGATTCATCCACAACGAAAGCATTCATATTCCGAATGGGAGCTGCAAGCCTGTTATACTGATACACGGGATGGTCAACAAAAAAACCGTAATACGGCCCGTTCATAGCATCCTGCAGATACGCCCCGTCGCTGAGCTGTACCCCCGCACCGATTCCATTAAAGCCGATAAACGCCTTAACCTCAAGTCCTGCAAGCATATTGATCTTTTGATTGGTATCATTTTCATCATTCAGGTCTACAGTCACTATCTGATATCCCAGTCTTTCCAATGACTTTCCCAGTTCCTCCGAAAACACACACAAAGTATCATATTTGGAATCACCCTTGTAGATAACGATCAATTCTTTTCCATCTTTCATATTCGTCATATCGTACCCGTTCCTTTATTTTTCTACTAATTCAACGATGCCTATCTTGCTGAATACAAACGCCACCCGCCGGTTATCAAACAATACTGCCGGTGTGGGATTTGTCATAATGATATCACGGCACTTCCGATATTCGGAAATTGCTTTTTCAATATCTTGCACCTCAAAACATAAATGATAAATATATTGTTTTTTATCCACAAAACTGTTCACTTTTTCTCCCATGATCAGTTCTAAACCCAGACCATCCTCTAATATAAGCATGCAGAGTTCCGCCTCCTGATTAGCATCATAAAGGATCTCTGTCTCTCGTATGACCGGATACAGGTTTTTAATATAATCTCTCGTAGCTTTTATATCTTTTGTGGCAATTCCAATATGGTGTAATTTCATAATCTCCTCCGATTTCCCTCGTGATTTATTTTACACTTTTGCTTTAACGATTTCATAAATCTCTTTTATACTGTCCATCCTTTCGGTTTCCTCAATGGTAAATTCCACTGCAAGTTCACGCTCCAAATCTGCAATCACTACCAGATGATTAAAAGAATCCCATTCCTCACAGTTTTCCTTTGTAGTGTCCTCATTGATATTGTCTGTTCCCAAAGCATTTTTTAAAATCTCTATAATCTGTTCCATTCCGATTTCCTGTAATACCGCAAGTCAGGCAGTATTATATTTTCCTTTCTTATATATTCTTTTTCCAAATCTGTCTGTTTTCCTGCTGAAAAGTACAGACAAAACCTTGTTCCTGATACAAACCTTCCACCGGCCTGTTTTTTGGTGTAGGTATATATTCTCCTGTTATGACTGATAGCCCTTTTTTTTCTGCGGTTTCCTCCAAAAATCTAAAGTATTGATCTTCTATTTTTCTTCCCATCACCCGGCAGCTCAGCAGCATGGTATCGACCATGATCTCCTCTTTTTCCGTTTTATAGATCAACACCCCGCAGATTCCGTTATCTCCGTAACGATCCGAAACATGAAGACATAGCGTTTTATATCCGGACTGCTTTAACCGTTCCAGATCGCTTTCGGTATATCTTCTGGTGGTCAGGTTAAACTGATTGGTTTTCATGGTTAACTGGGAAATACGCCCGATATTGGAATCATTCATTTCCTCAAACTTGGTCCGAATCTCCAGGCTCCTGATAAAATCCTCCAATGTAGCGGTATTGCTTTTCAGTTCATTTCGAAGGACCTGGCTTCGGTACTGTTCATTTTTCATTCTGTCTTCTTCCGTAAACGACAGCATATTAAAATCTGTCAGACCTTTGAGTACATTTACATAGGTCACCGGATTTCCGTTCAGATGAATGGTTTTCACCATAGGCAGTCCCGTCTCCATCAGTTCACAGTTTACCCTGTCGTCATCCACAAACACCATACTGTCCAGTCCGATATTCAGTTCCTCAGCCAGTTCTTTCATATTGCTGACCTTGTCCTGCCAGTTTATTTTAAAAGCTGCAAAGTCTTCTTTCCGAAGAACCATATATGGATGGTTCTCAAGGACTTCCATGGCATCTTCATAATTGTTCTTACTGTTTACCGCCAGGATCACACCGCGATGCAACAGACTTTTGATATAAATCTGAAATTCCCGGTATGCCTTACCTTCATAATCCGGCCCCAGTTTTATACGTTCCATGCCGTCTTCCCCGACGATCCCGCCCCAGAGCGTATTGTCCAGATCCAGTACCAGACATTTTCTGCTTTTTCCCGCCAGCGCCCGGATATAAGATAAATATTCATCAGCCAGTAAAATCAAACCTTCCATGGAAATCTTCATATCCCCCAGATAATACATTTTTTCATCCCTTAAGAGAGCCCCGCCGTAACGGCTTTTAAAGCCTGCATAGTCAAATATATAGACAGAATTCTTATTCCTGCAGTACTCTGCCAGACTGCGGTTCAGATATCCCATGCTTTCCATCAGCCCGAATTCCTGCTTTGTCTCCATGATTCCCAGCGGTGAAACATCCGGATATTCAAAATTATGAAAAACCAGGATACCCGGTATATTTTGTTCCAGCAGATTTACATATTGCTGAAATTCTTTCCATTTATCCTCCACATATTCTCTTCGTTCGCTAACCGTATATTTATAAGCATCCACATAGTAATCGCCCAAAAGGCTTTCCGCATCCCATAACACAAATGTAATATCCGGTTTCATGGTCTCCCTGTCCCAGCCGATCGCTTCCTGTACCACCTGGCGGTAAGCGCCTTCATAACACTCGATACCGATGCCTTCTTCAAAGGCTTTCACGGTTAAGACTTCCTTTAAGCCCTTTATCGTAAACATGGAAAGAAATGCCACCTGAATTTTCTTCTGTGGCATTTCCTTTATACATTGTCGATAAGTTTTTAGATAATCTGAAAACTGCATATATATACCTCCGCATACTGCAGGTTTATCCTCTTTCTTTTAAAAACTCCTGTTCCAGTTCCAGCAGTTTCCTGCTTCTGTCTTTTACCCGCCTTGCCGGAACGCCTGCATTTACAGTCCATTCTGCCGAATCTCTTGCACACAGGCTCATGGCGGTAAAAGAACTGCCCTCGGCCAGGGTAACTCCCGGAAGTACAACGGAAGAAGCGCCTACCGCAACATACTTTCCGATCGTAACTTTGCTGTCAATAGAACCCGGCTTGTACTTCATTGGTATCATGGGGTTTGTCATGGATTCTCCGCTGTAATCGTCGGATACCGCATAAATGGAGCATTTCGAAGAAAGGGAGGTGAAGTCCATCATTTCCACTCCGCTGTCCCCACCATATAATCCGCAGAACTGTGCAATATGAATAAAATTATGCAAAACTATGGTTCCGCTTAAAATACAGAAATCATCGATCCTGACGTCATGGCCGATGGTCAGTGTGGCCGGCGAATACAGGATTGCATTTCTGCTGATCAGTACGTTTTCTCCAAATTCCTTTATACCCAGTTCTTTTAATTCTTCTGGTGAATAAAATGTTGTCATTTTCAGTTTTCTCCGTCTCCGTTTACTTGATATTATAATCGCTTACATATGCTTTAGTGCTTCCTTCAGTTCTTCCACGTCCAGCCATTCTTTATTGGTGCCGGAATTATATTCAAATCCGTCGCCCACCGGAACGCCTCCTGGTAATATCATACTTTCATTGTGCCATGTATAGTTTGGATATATAATATAATGCTTGTCATATTCATACGTCATACGGGAATCATCCTTTGTTACCATGACCTCGTGCAGCTTTTCACCTTCCCGGATACCGATTTCCTTTATGACGGAATCTTCACACATGGCCTTTGCCAGGTCTCCGATATGGAAGGAAGGTATCTTGGATATATAGGTTTCTCCGCCTTTGGATTCTTCCAATGCCTTAAATACCAGTTGTACTCCCTGTTCCAGGGTTATCCAGAATCTTGTCATCCGAAGATCTGTGATCGGCAGTTCTTTTTTTCCGTCATCCAGTATTTTCTGGAAGATCGGAATCACGGACCCCCGGCTTCCGGCTACATTTCCATATCTTACCACGGAAAATACGGTTCCGGAAGAACCGCTGTAAGCATTTGCTGCAATAAACAGTTTATCGGATACCAGTTTCGTTCCGCCATACAGATTGATCGGATTTACCGCCTTGTCTGTAGACAGGGCGACCACTTTTTTTACACCTTTATCCAGCGCTGCATTGATCACATTCTGGGCGCCGTGTATATTGGTCTTAATGGCTTCCATCGGGTTATATTCGCAGGTAGGCACCTGTTTCATGGCCGCCGCATGTATAACATAATCCACGCCTTCAAAAGCCCTGTACAGCCGCTCCCGATCCCGGACATCGCCGATAAAAAATCTGACCCTGCTCATATCCACTTTTCCAGTGTATTCACTCTTCATTACACTCTGTTTAAATTCATCCCTGGAATAGATGATTACTTTTTTAGGTTTATAATTCGCAAAAATCATTTCCAGAAACTTTTTACCAAAAGAACCTGTACCGCCTGTAATTAAGATTGTTTTATTGTTTAACATGATATGTCTCCTTTTGTTTTATATTAAAGCTTATTATTAAATACTACGGACTTTTATTATAAAACCGACTAAAATATATATCGGCAAAAATTGTATAAGCCTTAACCATTATACAACATTTGCCGATATATGTATTATTATTGATGATTTAAATTATCGTTTCACAATGACCAAACGATCAAATTTACTAAACTTATGTATGGCTTTACAGAAGACAATCCATGCTCTTTTTATGTTTTAGAACTACACTTCCGGCCGGAACCACCACCGAGTGTTCTTCCATATCTTTATACCCGCACGCCATTGCGCCGATCAATACATAGTCATATATGATTATATCATTTTTCAGAGCAGATGCCACCCCAAAAAAACAATTATTCTTTACCGTAACAAAACCTGCAGTTACTGCTTTAACTGAAAATGTGTTATAATCTCCTATACTTGAATCGTGTCCGATTATAACTCCTCCATAAAAAAGATTGGCATTTCCCACGGTAACTCCCGGCTCAATAATAACTGCTTCCAGAATATTATTGCCTTCACCTATTTTAGCTTCCGATGCTATGATTGCCGTAGGATGTATGTAATTTTCAAATAAATATCCCCTTGCTTTACATTGTTCAAAAATATTCTTCCGTACACTACCCATTTGAGTGTAACCAATTCCCATGATCAGCGTCACTTCTTCTGCCGAAAACCTCTCATATAGTTCTTCAAACGAAATAACATCTGTTCCGTCTAATTTGGATTCATATATATATTCTTTATCTGCCACATAGAAAAGCACCTGGCCGAAGCCTGTCATATCAATATACATATTCATCATTTTAGCATATGTACCGTTTCCGATTATCGCCAGTTTTTTCATTATCGTTTTCCTCTATATTTATTTCCATTTTTTCTTTTCCTATTATAAATCCTATATCTTATATTACCATCATAATTTATTCATATTTTGCATGCTATGTACCAGTTATACAATTGAAACTTTCCGATCCACATATAATATATTAATTTAGAGACAAAAAATCCTCTCAGGAAAACAACTTTATAAATCAAAACTGTTCTCCTGAGAGGATTTAAAACAAGATATTTTTCAGAATCCTCTGAATACTATGCCGCCGATAAGTAAAAAAACATCATATATTTAATCTCTTATAAAATCTGCTTCAAACTCTCTATATGGTCTTCCATTTTTTTGAAATATTCTTTCATTATATAAAAACCTTTTTCAATTTCAAAATAATTTGTGTGAATCAACCGGTCTATTCCGTCATCAATCGCCCGAACCAGATACTGATTCTTGTCTTTTAAATTATTTTCATATGCTTTAATGGACTGCATACCCAAAATTTCATTAAATCCACCGCCTCTGGCATCCTCTTCGATCAAGATACTTAAATTCCGGATACTCATATTATAGATATGGGCATGCACCCTCCATCCGATATGCAGGTCACAATCATCATAAATATGAAACCCTTCCTCACTACCGGAAATATCAAAACTTTCAACATTATTTTCTTTTAACCGGTCTTCCAGTTTTAAAATTTCATTAAATTGTTCTGTTCCGCATACCTCCTGTGTATTGCCTCTATGATATATAAAACAGAGTTTTGCTTTTGAAAACCTTCTTCTCAGCAATTTAAGCAATTCAATCACCTGATAATAGCTACTGTACCGCCATGGATCAGAAATACATATTTTTTTCACTTCTTCGATTTTTTTATTTACTGTCAACTTATCTATTCTTTTTAAATCATACCAGGCAGGACATCCTGTCATACTGCAATTATCTATACCATTATTTTTTAACATCCGAAGGGTAAAAAAATCCCTGCAGCTGATCTTGGCATTGCTTTCTGACATTTTAGTCACAAAACCATATGTTTTGTCTGAAAATTTATAATCATAAACGCTCTTATCTGATAAATTCTCTCCTTTCCAGCCTAAACCTATTGTAAACTGCGGAATGGTTATCTTGTCCAGATCAGTAACAAACGGAAGACTCTGCGGATATATATTTGGCTGAAATAACGGTCCTCCTGCCCAGACTATTGCATCTCCGGCATTCAGCTCATCCACCATATCGTCACACGAATGCAGACGGTTTATAACTTTAATCTCACATTGATAAAAACAATGCCTCAATAATTCCATACTTCTTTTTACGATCAGAAAGTCCCCTGCGTTTACAGCCGCTCCTGACATCAAAATAATATTCATAAATATCTCCTGTTGATTCAAAAGTATTACCATTTAAAATCAACTTAGATATCGGTAATTCTGAACAAATTATGAATAATACTTATTTTGAGCCTGAATTCATTTTATGCAACGTAAAATCTGCTTGACCCTATGCCCATATGTATGATTCTCACACACTTTTTTGTACCCATTCATTAATATCTGCAGTCTTTCTTTCTCATGTGTAAGATAATACCGACATTTATCCTCCAGTTCATCAAATGAACGATATACCACTAAATCCTCATCTATTTTAAAATAATCCTCTAATTCCTCCTGATAATTCGTCAATAGAAAGCCGCCGCTTCCCATTATATCAAAAATCCGAAGAGGCAATCCGGTTTCAATGGAACGGATGGTCTGGTTAATATTAATCTTTGACAGATAAAATACTTTATTCATATCATTTTCATAACTGACTGCCGGTTTCAGATCTACATTCTGAATCATGGAGGTGTCATTACTTGTGTATAACCGGATCTGGAACTTTTTTCCTAATCGATTGAGCATGCCAATCCTGTCCATTTCAGATACTTTTCGCGAAAAGATCTGATCTGCATAATAGTATCGGTCAGTCATCAGATATTGGTTTCTGGATTCCCGATTCAGCGCATTGTTGAAAAACGTAACTATTTCATCTCCTACATAGGATTCAATATTTTTTTCCAAAAAATCATTAAATATATGATTTAATATCTGTTCAAAATACTGTTGATTATTTTCAGTTAAGTAAGGTTTTATCTGATTATATAAATTATCATGGTATAAATTCCCTACAAAAGATATGTCTGACCGAAACTGTATCTCATCTTCCCGTGAAATATCAATTCCACTGATCCTGGTTTGATTGATGGCCATCGGAAGATGGAACAGATGCGGAATGCCGAATTTCTTCAATCGTTCATATTGTCCTTTATCAAATACAAAAATATAATTACAGATATATCTGGCTTCCGGTGTATATAATGTATATAGCGGAGAATCAAACGTCCATGAAACATATTTTACATTCAATCGGTTACATATATCTGAAATCACAGGTAAAAAATCATAACTCATTACAAAATCATACTTTGTCTCAGATAATTTTTGAATCAGTATTTCATCCGCTTCTTTGATATGTTCATTAAACTTAAATACAGCATCAATACTTTCGACTGTATGACCGGCTTCCATAAATGCCCAGGGCAAATCAAATAACTTTATTGCTTCGCTGCTTAAAAAAAGTATTTTCATGAAGCAGATTTCCTTTCGAATAATAAAATTTCAATAATCTCAAAAACTTTTCATATATTGATTCGTCTCTTTTCCCAGATTAAAAATCATATCCAAAATAGTAACGGAATGCAGAAACTCTCCATGCAACTGAGAATACTCTTTATATCCTGAATAATCCATATATTCCAGTGCAATACTTTCATTAGCAAACAATTCATTCTCAATATAGTCTTTGGCTGCCGGACCTGACAGATAACAATCTGCACCGGCTTGTTTACATATTCCTACCAGTTTTTCCGTTTTTCCGTCAATTAAATTATATTCCGATGACCATGTTATTTTTGTATCAATATTTAATATCTCACATATTTTTTTCAGAAATATATAATTAATCCTGCTTAAATATTTTTCTTCCCTGCACTGCTCATATAATTCTTTTATAGTTTCAGAATATTCATCAAAGTGCTTAGCTCTTGCATAATTATACTGTAATGTTTTCCAGTGCTCATCCACCCATTCAGATGAAATAACTTCTGTTTCATTAATCTTTTGGTAAAACTTCCCTTTTGTGGCAACCGGGATACTTATCCATTGCATTCCCTGGAATGTCTTTATAATATTCCGGTTTCTCCAATCCCTTTTTGTATACTGCATATCGTCATACAAAACAAACTCATCAACCATATTAATCATATCAAAATACCCCTTCCAGGGAATATAATTTGACTGTAAAATCGCCACTTTTTTCATTAATTTTCTCCTTAAAACAGAATTCATGATTTTTATAAATTCAAATGCTACTCATTATGACTTTTAAAGTAATTAAGTTCATTGCTTGTTTTAATATATTTAGATGTATATTGATTTTTGTAAACAGCCCCCGGCTCCGTATCTCTTGTAATCAACGCACCAGAACCTATCACACAACCGGCAGCTATTGTAACATGATCATTGACGGTTGCATTTACTCCTATAAAACAATTGTCTCCGACACAGGTTCTGCCAGATAACACTGTATGAGATGTAATAAAAACATGGTTTCCAATTCTGGCATGATGACCAATATGATTCCCACTCCATAAAACAACATTGTCTCCAATCTGAACAAACGGCTGAATCGTATTATCCTCCAAAATAAAACAATTATCTCCAATCTGTTCTTTATCAATCCAACAGGTAATATGTGAACTGATATAACTGGCGAGTTTATACCCTTTTTGCTTTGCAGCATTATATTTTTCTTCTCTTATTTTATTCACATGCGAATAACCAATTGCGATAAACATCTCATATTCATCTGTAGAAAACTTTCTCTCTATATCTTCAAAATCATAAACCGGTAATTCGCAGAATGTATCTCTTTTCCTATATTCCCGATCCACAGTAAATGCTTCCACTCGATATTCGGAATCATTGTCAAAAAAAAACTTTGCAACTTCCGCCATATCATCAATTCCAAAAATTATCAATTTTTTCATTTTTTTCCACGCAGCTACAAAAATAAATCAGATAACTGAAAAAGAGTAACTGATATGCTTCCTTTCTATATAAAATTTCTTTCAATCTGATTTTAACTTAACAACATTACTCAAGTATAGCCAGACCAAATCCCGTTTTACCATAACCATTACCACAATATAACATATACACAGCTTCTTTGTGTTTGAATACTACAGGATAATCTACCATTTCCGAATCCCATCCTTCACTGGATACACCAATTCCTGACTTATTATCTTTTCGTGTCCATCTAATCCCATCTACAGACTCTGCATAACCAATTCTATATTTTTCACCTCGGTATGAATACCACATTTTATATATACCATTCTCAAAAATAACTGACGGCTTTGAAAATGCATATTCGCTTTCATCTTTACCCTGAATGCAGATGCTTCCGTCTCTCTTCCAATGAATTCCATCTTCAGACTCAGCATATTTTATAACATGGTTCATATCACGTTTCTTTTCTCCCCATTGTATATTGGAACCATACCACATACGGAACTTTCCATTCTCTTCAATTACATATGGGTATGACATCGATAAATAGTCTATTTCATTTCTTTCTACAATTGGAACATTTGAAAATTTCTGACAGGTATCATCACTCATATTATATATAGCCAGACCGATATAATTCATCCAAGGGACAGTAACTCCCAAATTCCATCCAAGATAATAAATATATTTCTTATCTTCAAAATCCAAAACACAACCTAATGAACAACCTGAATCATCAAACATTCCCGGTATGCCAGGTGAGAGAATCGGTTTTGATGCAACTTTTATAATCGTTTTATGCTCTATATCAAAATCTAAATATGTTAAATGTGACCTGTTTTTTTCATCTCTAATATTGTAAAAAATACGGAAAATATCCTCTTCTATATTGACAGGAAAAGGATTTGACCCATGAGTGAACACCCCTCCTTCATATATATTTTCAGGTTCATATATTCTTCCAAGTTTTTTCCAGTTCATAATTAATTCCTTTCCATAATCCATATTTAATTTCATTTTTAAAAAGCAATAATGCTAATTTCCGTTAAACACTATAACATATGAATAAATTCAGTTATCACCCCTAACATATATTCCAATTCCTCTTTTTTTAAGGCATAAAACATTGGCAGACGTACCAGTCTTTCACTCTCCATCGTAGTATATCTGTCTTGATCCATTCTGCCATATTTATTACCACCATATGATGAATGTAGTGGTACATAATGAAATACACAGCTTATTTTTTTCTCTCTCATGTAATTGATAAAATCACTTCTCTGGTTCACATCTTTCCATTTAAGCCAGAACATATGAGCATTATGTGCGCAGTGCAACGGAACATTCGGCAGTTCAATAATTCCCTGATCTTCATATTTTTTTAAATTTTCATAATAAAATTTCCAACTTTCTATTCTATTATTATTTATCTCATCCGCCATCAACAGTTGTCCATATAAATACGAGACATTAAACTCACTCGGCAGAAAAGATGACCCTATATCTACCCAGGTATATTTATCGATCTCTCCACGATAAAATTTACTTCTATTGGTTCCTTTTTCCCGAATAATCTCTGCTCTTTCCAAATATTTTTCATTGTTAATTACAAGCGCCCCACCTTCTCCCATAGTATAATTCTTTGTTTCGTGAAAACTGTAACATCCAAAATCGCCAATCGTTCCTAATGCTTTGTCTTTATAAGCAGCCATCACTCCCTGTGCTGCATCCTCCACCACTGGAATATTATATTTTTTTGATATATTCATAATTGTTTCCATCTCACTAGAAACACCGGCGTAATGGACTACAACAATTGCTTTCGTTTTTTCTGTAATCGCATCTTCAATCAACTTTTCATCTATATTCATCGTATCCGGACGAATATCCACAAAAACACATTTGGCCCCATGAAGTACAAAAGCATTCGCAGTAGAAACAAACGTATAAGACGGCATTATTACCTCATCACCCGGCTGTATATTTAATAAGATAGCAGTCATTTCCAATGCTGCCGTACATGAAGTGGTCATAAGTACCTTTTTAGCACAAAACCGTTTTTCCATCCATTCACTGCATAATTTTGTATATTTTCCATCACCTGCAATTTTACTTGATTTAACAACATCTGCCACATGTTCAAATGCAGCTGGCAGATATACTGCTTTATTAAATGGTATCATTATTCTCCTTCTTTCTTTTGTTGATTAAAAATCTCAACTGCTTTATTTATTATTTCTATAACCCCCCTAACATGTGTTTCACCACTTCTCTTCAGAGCCTTTTCTTTCATTGTTATACTTTTATTCATATAATATTCTTTGTCATCCTGCAATCTTTTCAGTTCTTTTACAAGCTCATTATAATCTCCATGAATGGCATTCTCCCTGCCTACCCAATTGCAGCCGTCTAATGCTAAATCCAATGTAATCACTGGTATGCCTTCCAGCATGGCCCATGCAACTGATGTTCCTCCTCCAATTCTGTCGGGATTAAGATATACATCCACGATTTTATATAACGCCGATAAATCTTTTTCATAAGTTATAAATTCGATTTTCTTCTTTTTTACAAGTTCATCATATTTCTCACTGATATATGTAAACGATGATATTCCAATAATCACCCATTTTAAAGTTTCTCTGTTTTTTATTTCCCTGCAGATTACATCAATAAATTCATTATTCAATTCGGATTCCAATCTGTTTCCTACCGTCACTACAATAAATTCTTCTTTCCATCCCCTGTCCTCCCGCTTATATACATTTTCACAAACAGGTAATATAAGTAAAGGCTCACATTCCATCAACTCCTGTTTTTCCGATATCCAAGGAAATTTATCATTTATAGTCAGAAATGGAGTGATACTTGTACATACCATACAATGAAAATATGCAATGGATCCATCTGTAATGGTTGGAATAAATACAATCGGAAATAAATCATATAAAATTCTTGTTGCGCATGTCCGGTCTGCACCAAAAATAACAACACTTTCAGGATTATAATCAACTATTTTATCCACATAATCATTTGCATGTTCACCCATAGAGTTCCCTTCTGAATAAAAAACCGGTATATCCTCATCAAATGCCTTCCTGTTACTTCTTTCGTAACCTAAAAGACCGTCGGTTTTAACAAAATATGTACCAATAAAAAAGTCTTCTTTTGAGTATACTCCTGATTCAATAAAAACAGCTACATCATATCCGTTTCTGCTCAGACCATTGGCCAGCCCGGCAACCAATTTGGTTATATGCCAATCCCCGCCTAACAATGGTGCCGAAGAAGCAATTGCAATCCTCTTTTCTTTTACCAAAGCTTTTCTTTTTTTATTTTTGTATATTAAATCAGATATATCGCTCATTATCTTTCTTCTGTCAAGATAATAATTATGATATCGAAACTCAGGATGTTTCATCACAACATAATTTAAAAAATTAAACATAAAATAATGAGACCATATCGGATTACTCATTGAGCATTTTTTCAAAATCTTATAAGTCGATTCAAGCAATTCACCGTCACCTGCATTCACCGAAAATAAAATATACGCACAGGTTAACCTTGTTTTTACCGATCCATTACTGCTGAAAAGGCTTCTTATGGCAGTAATCACTTCCTGGTCATTCAGGGTATCAATCAGATATTTTATGGATTTTTCTGAAATCTCATTGTTATCCCCAGATTTCCGTAACATTTCGGTTATCTCATAAGGGGAATTTATATCCGCAATTCCTGAAGACTTGATAAACGGTATATATCCTTCGGCAACTATTCGATCCCTGGAAATATTATATTCTTCAGTCAAAATTCTTGTTATTTCATTCATGGATTTTAGATTAACAGAACCAATCAATATATAATCATAACTCTGATCATTTGTTCGCAGCCATTCCGGTTTCTTTGTACGTATATTTCTATATCCTGTTTCAATCTTATTATCAATAAAAGAAACAATATCTGCATGTTTCAGGCTCATGATCTGTTCACAGAAACACATTCCCGTAATATCTGCTCCCCATATAACGATACGGCTGCCCTTTTTTATTTTATCTGCCGGAAAAATTATATCTATCATATTTTTCTCCTATTTAAACATATCTTCCTTTAATATCGTATCCTCTTCAATATCTGTAACCGCCTGCTTACCGATGATATCTGATAATCTGTCCGGTGAAATTCCTATTCCCGGTCTTTTAAAGGTTAACAACTCTTTTTTAATTTCTGTTCCGGCCTTAATATCACATTTGGCAACTATGGATCTTCTGGCATTTTCCCTTGCCAGACATTCGCTCTCCAGGCAGGATATGGCGGCATCACCTTTTATTTGTGTTACCAGCTTTAAGTTTTGGATTATTTTTTTTGCATCTCCGGTATCCATTGCATGATAATGGTCATTCCCTCTTAACGTTTTATCCAGTGTAAAATGCTTTTCTATCACCCGGGCTCCCATACCAAATGCAACCGTTTGCACAATGGCATCACCGGTTGGTTTGGTATGGTCGGAATAACCGATGATCTCATCTGGAAATTCCTTCATCAGGCTTTGAATTTTCAACAGATTGGCATGTTGCAGCGGTGTGGGATATTCCAGCACGCAATGCATGATCGTAAGGCGATGTGTGTTATATCTCCTGATCGCTTCTATGGCTCTGTGAATTTCATCCAGATTTGAAGCGCCTGTGGATATGATCACAGGTTTATTCTTCTTCGCAATATGTTCCAGAAAAGGAAGATTGGTAATATCGGAAGATGATATCTTATAGACTTCCATAAGCTTCTGCAGATAGTCCGCCGCTTCAAAATCAAAAGGCGTGGACATAAACATAATTCCCAGTTCATCACAGTAATCTTTCAGGATTTTATATTCATTCTCACCAAACAGATCATATTTTTTGAATAATTCAAACTGTGATCTTGTGCTTTCCTCACTCAGATCCCAATAAGAAGGAGAAATCCTTGCCGCCAGCTTTTCTGCTTTATAGGATTGAAATTTAACGGCATTCAGGCCACATTCTTTCGCTTCTTTTATCATCAATTTTGCAGCATCCAATAATGATATTCCGTTTTTTGCCGCAATATCATAGTAGTTAACGCCTATTTCCGCTATCAGATAATAGCCCTGTTCCTCCAGCGCTTCAAAATATCCTTTCATACTTCAATCGTTCCTCCATTCCGCCCGGTCAGGCCAATGTTTTTTCAATCTCCCAAAATGATCCTTTTGACTCTTCTTATTCCCTGCATGAGATTTTTATTTCTCATCCTGTTATATAAATTTTTTCTCATCACATCACTCTTAATCAGCCACAGCAACGTTTCTGCTATCGTTGTCTCGTCTATTTCCGTTCCCAGTCCCAGATTAATAAATCCATTGGCTATATCCCCAAAAGCATGGGACTGCTCTCTTCTGTTCTGTGCAATGATGATTGACGGAACCCGCATGCATGCCAGTTCGTACATGGTCCTTCCCTGTGAAGAAACCGCAATATCCGCATTATACATATATTCGGAAATGTTGCTCACATTTCTCAGTATCTGTATATTATAATCCATATTTTTTATTTTTTCCAGCAATGATGTTTCATCACCATAGCCCATGCCTAATATACATGTGTAGTTTATTTCTTTATAACCAGTTTTTTCAATTGCCTCAATGACTTTCAGCGTAAGATTTTCAGGGTCCGTCCCACCGAAAACGATCAATACGTTATTTACTTTTTCTCTGAATTCTTTTTCATTATAAAGTATAAACTCATCCCGTACACAATAATATTTCTCACCGCAATAAATATTTTTCTCTTCTTCCGTTTCATACAAGGCGTTTATTACCGCATCCGCATACTGTCTGCCTTCTCCCAGATCTTCAAAATTAACTATCCTTATTCCAAGCTGCTTCAGTGGTTCCATATATTCTCTCCGGGTATCCAGGATATCATTGACAAGAATACTTGCATTCTCTCTTTTTATTATATCCGTTATCTCTTCATTGGAATGAATGATTTCATATCTGAAAAAACTATTGCTGATTTTATTAATTCCTAAATCACTTTTCGAGTCAAGAACAAATAATACTTCATGCTCCGTTAAATTATAGGCTAACTGCAGCGCCCGGTATACATGTCCCAATCCGATCTCTTTATATCCGTCCACCCGGAAGATGATCTTTTTCTTGGATAATTCCGCTTCCGCCAGCACCCAGTCCTGTCTGGAATCTATATCAACCGACTCGTTTTCATTCATTTCAAAAACACCGACTGTTTCTCCAAATCTGCTTTTTTCGGTCACACACCTGGAATCTGCGATAAGAAATGCTCCTGTCTCGCTATAGTAAGGCGGCAAATACTGCCTGTTAACCCTCTTTTCATATAACGGAACAATATTTCCTGCCTCCATCCCCCAGGCAAGGTGTGGCTTATTTACCACGGCAATGGTTGTATCCCTGTTTTTTTCAATATGTTCCGCTATAGCTGCGTCCAGGGTTTCAACCTTCAGAAGGGGCGAGGTAGGCTGAAGCGTTACGATTATATCATACTCCTGTTTCTTCCGCATTTCACAATAAGCATGAAATACGACACTGTCTAAAGTCACATCATCCCTGCACAATTCTTCCGGTCTGTCGATCACTTTCACTTTATACTTTGAAGCGACTGCCTTTACTTCTTCGGCATCGGTTGAAACAGCTATATCCGTAATCAGATTTGAATTCCATGCATTTTCAATCGCATAACAGATCAACGGCTTTCCGGCCATCAATCTTGTATTTTTTTTCGGTATTCCTTTTGAACCGGCCCTGGCCGGAATCACTGCCAATATTTTTTTCATTTCAACCTCATCTCTACGGGAATCACCAGTCTCTCTGAAAAACTTCCCATATTGAAAATTCAATGTTCAATACTCTAATTAATGATTTCTTCCAATGAAACCACCTTCAGGGACTTATATTTTGTCTTAATTTCTCCCAGAATATCATCATAATCTGCAATTGCCGTAACAATCACCAGATCCACTTGTTCCATTTCAGCCATTCCGTCAATATCAACGACTTCCAGTCCATCCAGTCCGTATACCAATTCCCTGCCGTTTCTGTCAATATAATATTTAATTTCCATATCGCTATATCGTTCAAACTGTCTGCTTAACAATTCTGCAATACTTCCCATTCCATATACCGCGATTTTCTTATATCCGGACTGTTCTAAATAGTTCCTCACCGAATCCACATCCGATAGATTCTTTAACAGCCAGGAAGAAGTTAATCCGTAATACTTTTTATATCTTTTCAGCAATAAATTATCCTTCGCTCTCGCTTTTGTCATATAATTGTATATCCCTAAACCGGCCGCCGATAAAATCAAACATTCTGCCACCGGTCTGATGATCTTCTTCATTTTCATATTATTTTTTATCCTTTCTCATAATTTCCCGGATTGCCGTCTTCATATTGGAAATACTGTTTTTCTCAAAATACGTCTTTTCAGAATTACTGGTGCTGATATTATCAACAACGATTCTCTGCAATTCCTCTACACTGTCAATCAATACGGCCATATCGTTTTCATATAATTTTTTCATATATGTATAGGAAGCCTTTTTTATTATTATTATGTTTGTATCAAACATCGTTGCCTCCAGCATTACCGTAGAAAAAATCCCCACCACATAATCCGCCTGGGCAAGATAAAAATAAATATCCCGGTCAAGATTATCTATGATCGTAACCGTTGCATCCTTTAAAATATTTCCAAACTCTTTTCTCCAATTGCCAAACTCCCTTGGATGTAATTTTACTATGATTTCGTATTGTCCTAAATCTATCCGTTTGGATAATTCTGCCGCATACTCAAATATTTCTCTAATGCTTTGGGAAATAAATAATATTTTCTTTTTCTTACGGGCTTTCAATCGCAATTTTTCATATTTTCTTATTTTATGTTCCATCTCTGGATAACCAACAGCATAAATCCTGCTTGTACTCAACGGAAACCTGACCGTTTCCCTGTCTTCCCGGCTGAATGTAAAAATATAATCCGGAAAACTTTTTAACTTTCTTTTACTGAAAAAATTATATGATATATGTTCTTTCCCAATCACTCCATGCTGCAATTCGATCACTGGTATTCCCAGTTCTTTTGCGGTTTCACATAATACCATCATTCTATAATCATAATAACAGACAAGAACTATTACTTTCGGCTTTATTCTTCTTAGTATAAAACGATAATAACTTCTAAAATAACCTCTTTCATTCAGGATATTGACCAATCCGGAATTTATTTTTATTTTTTGTTTTGTTGTCAATGCATTTTCAAAGTTCTCGTCCAGTATACTGTATATTTTTTCTTCTAACATACGTCCATCAAAAACTATTTTATCCTTTTGGGAACACAAAGCCTTATACGAACCTATATCAAAATTCTTTACACCAGAAATACTTCGTGGAAAATAAAAAAATCCATCATTACTCATATCGAAAATATAATGAGAATTACCTATATTTTCAGCAAGCAAATCTGTAAATCCACACTTAAATTTACCATTTTCCTTTATTTTTCTGATAAAACTGAAAAACAAAACTTCCTTCTTTGCTAAAAAAAATTGATTTTTTACCGTCATACGTTTTATCAATTCCATGAAATCCATTCTATCATCGAATTTTCCATCAACAGAAATATTTCTATTAAATAAGCCGTAATTTTCCATCAACGAAGTATATACATCAAATCGAATATACATCCAGAACTTAATATTTTCTATTTTTAAATCAAAGAAATGATTTTGCTCCTCTATTTCTAAAAACTTTTCTATCAACTCTTCTGATGTCATTCTATCCCTCATTTTCTGTATAATTAAAATTTTTATTGTGATTCTGTTTCCAGTTGGACCAGGATCTCATCATAAACCTGTAGTGTATTTGTCAGTTCATATTTCAAGGTATCTGCCAGCATTACCGTATCACTTTGTTCAAATGCTTCCAAAAGATTCTGCAGCTGTGCCAGAATCACATCTTCAGGCAAATCTACTCCTAACTGCCGGTAATATGGAATCTCCGATATCAATTTCATGATGATTTCATTTAACTCCGGCATGATCTGACTGATAGCTTTCATTGCAGGATTTGTATTATTTTTGCAAAGCATTTCATAAATACTGTCTAACTCTGTCAAAACGCTTCTGACCTTTTCTGTTATTTTCTGCATACCACATCCTCCAGATTCTCATGTTTCATTCCATTTATATAAGCCCCTTTTGCGGTATTAAAGATATTCATTTTCACATCCGGGCGGGCAATTCTGGATTCAATAAATTTCCGGTAAATCTCATATACCTTTGCTGTCTTTATTTCAGAACCATCCACGGAAGGTACTGACAGTACATCATGTAATTCCCCTATTTCATTTTCCTCCAGTTCTTTACAGTTACTGGCATGAATTCTATCATTGGTGTATGCCAGGTCTAATCCTACGCAAATCAGACTGTTACATTCCATTTGGATCGCCAGATCTATTGCAAGGGTGGAAACCGAACCTCCGGTCTCAAACAACCCGGCCCCAATATTGGAGGCATATATTTCAGCTTTATCAAAATCCATTTGCAGCAACATATATTTTTTTCCCTTCCAATATTCTATAACAGAGGAAGATACTGTAGACAGATATAACAGGCAACTCCGCTTCATAATATTCTCATCTATATCTCTTATCTGCTCAATGATAGAACTCTTAGCATCCGATAAAAGAATATAATGCGGAATGATATTGTTTTTCAACAATTTTTTTGCAACCGTACCTGCTGCCATGATTAAATAACGATCGTCATTTACTATTGACTGCAGAGTCTCTATATCATTATCCAGAGACGGTCCGCCTGCAATATAAATTATATCTCTGCCTCTCAGATCGTCTTTGATTTCATCTATGATCTTCGGTCCCAAAAACAAATTATCTAAAAAATTCTTTTCCAACAGTTTTCTCTGGCTCAAAATAGAGTTAATTGATGTAAATGCAAGTTCTAATGTTTTTCTTATATCCTGATTTTCTATATTGGTAATACATGGCTGATGAATCAGTAATTTCCCTTTTAAATTCTTCAGATGTCCGGTTAATTTTGAAAAATCCTTATCATAAATCAAATGTATATTCTGCGAACTGATGATATTGCACAATTTACGGAATTTAAAAAATATCTTAAACAGATTAATATCATGTTCAAATATGTAGATATCCTTTTCAGGATCCAAATGCTGGATTGCCTGGACCCATGAAAAATTCAATCCAACAATCGTGTATTCCCGGATTCCCTGTTCAAAACTATTCTCGAATTTCTGTACTGATTCAACATAAGGGTCTATGGTTCCTTCATACGTTATCTGAGAATTGATACGGACGGCTATACCTCCGGCATATGTAACAATTATCTGATATTTGTTTTCATCAACAGGCTCCATTGAAGATAATTCATTCAATAACTCCGGATATCTTTCCCCAAGTGCCTCCAGATTCTCCCGCTCATACTCATCAAACGGTACCAGCCCATGTTCTATCAAACTCATTGTCAATCCATTAATATATGATATATATTTCTCTTCCATCAAATCTGCAACATAAAGATAATCTTTATTCTCCTGTGCATATAAAATATCATGTAACATGGAATTAAAAAACTCAAAATCAATTTCAAACAATTGGTCTCCGGAATTTTGATGAACACTGATGAGATCAATTACCTCTGTCAGCGAATTAATGAAATTCCGAAATCTTAAATTACCATTTAAAAAATCATCCCTTCTATAATGATAAACCACCCTGCTCATATAAACACGGACACGGGATAAATTTTCATATAATTCACGCATACTGATCCTCCTCTTTTCTGCCAGATCCCCGATCAATTGATCAATGGCGTCTTTATATGAATTCAGCAATTTTTTACCGGATTCTACAATGCTCCTGATCTCATCCATCTGGTCCTCACGCTCATCATTCATTGTTCCCTGAATCTCATATTCTGTTTTCCGGTTATAGATTGCCGCCAGTTCCATGAACGGAACATGTTCAACATCAAAATTTATCTGTTCAATTCCCTTCAGGCACCTTTCATATTCTTTAGAACCTGTTTTATTTTTTCGGAATAATTCGTATAGTTTATCATAATCTCGGATTCCCAGATTAATCTTCTTCTTAAAATCTGACAAAGTATCGGGTAATTCCGCAAATTCTTTATAAACAGCTTTTCTTACAGCATCATCAAATATTGGTGAAATATCTTCAATCATTCCTCTAATATCTAATGATTTCGTACATTCCCGCTCAATCACTTCTTTTAAGGAAATAATTTCACTTCCATGAATCATTGCTCCGCCTTCCGTAGCATCGATCACTTTTAATTCAGGATATCGTACTATTTGTTTTTCAAACCACTTCAAGTACGCTTCCATTCCCTTGTTGGTCAGTATTGTTCCTCCATAGATATCTTCAACCTCAATATATTTTTCATCAGAATTCACTTTATCAAAATCTGCACCGTTAAATGCTGCAGATGTATGTTTTTTATTATCCGTATATGCCAAATCCTGACCAATCAGAATAATCGTTTTAAATCCGCAATATTGCGCCAACGAAAAACAATTGTTGGCAACCGATCCTCCTGTCTCTAACGGAGCTGCTTCTATATCTGCATACCTCATATATAAATCACTGACATAAGATTTATCATCAACGAAATAAAATCTTTTTCCTCTATGAAGCACCCATAATTTTTTATTTGACTGCGGGCATACTACCATTGGCAGATGGAGCATCTGGCTATGGGCAAATAAATATGGCTGTTTATGAGGATCTACCGTCATTATCAAATCCGGTGTTATACCGGCGTTCAATACAGATTTCATAGCCGTATCCGCTGCAATGATAAATGACCTTCCCTCCGCCTTTTTCAGTTCGTTTATATTTTTATCCAAGGACGGACCTGCCGATACTATGATTGCCGGAATATTTGATAGATCACAGGTATCAAACTTATCTTTTATTTGATTAATCACATATTGTTGCGGCAGATCGTCAAAATTTGACAACATATTTAAAATAAATTCATGTGAAAAACTTATCTGGGTATTTCTGTCTAAAACAAGGACCTCTACTGCATTTTTCACCAGCCGGATCAATTCAACCCAGCCTTCCGGATAAATACTGTTATAATTTGGAAGGCTTCCATACTCCACCAACCGGATTTTGCTATAATCAATTGCCGCTGTTACAAATTCATGTGCTGCTTCCATATTTAAGTTATTCACTGATATAACTATTCTCTGACTATATATTAAATCAGATATATCTATATTGACAAGCGTTTTCATAAACACATCAATATTAGGTTCATAAACTAATATGAAATTTGTTTCACATGTGATTTTTAAAAGTTCTCTGATATGGCTTCCGTCAGATAAACCATACAGTATAAATACTGCAAGTCTGTTTTTATCTTTATACTGCTCTGCCCACTTGTACGAACTTTCTGTGGCATTATACCTGCTGTTTAAATACCAGCTACGTCCGTTCTCATTAACCCGGACTATCGGTTCCCCATTTACGGAACTATCAACATACGCATTACCGTTCTTTGGATCATATTCTTCCAAATAATCTGCAATCTGCTGCACCATTTTAGGAAAAATATCTGCCAGTGCCTGCATATTTTTTTGAAATATTTTATTACCCACCATTTCCGTCCTTTCTGTCTTTTCACTTCAGCATAACATTCAAATAAGACGTTCCCTATAATATTCTGTCAAAAACTCTTACAAGCTGATTGGTTGTATATTCCCTGCTGTATTTCTGAATCACAGTCTCATCTCCACAAATCTGCCTTTCTCCATCTTTCCAAAGAGTATAATGATCTAATATATATTGAGAGATTCCTTTAAAGTCATCATAATCAAAATTCTGTCCGGTTTTTGTTCTGGTCAGAAGTTCTTCTAATATTGAACCTTTTGACGAAAAGCATAAAATTCTTCTTTTCATTCTTATATATTCAAATACTTTTCCCGGATAGCCGGCCGAAACGCCATTTTGAACGCCTCTTCCCTCTAAACCATACAAAATAAGCATATCCGCCTTTATAGCCTCCTGAATGCTCTGCAAATGATTTAAATAACCATTATATTGTACAATATTAAATTTATCATTTTGCTCTAATTCACTTCTCCATTTCTTTTCAATCGTTCCGTTGAATATCCATGTGATTTCATTCTGGCCTACTATATCTTCTTCAATCAGGTTATTTATAATCTTTAACAGGTTTAACGGTGTTCTGTTTCCATAAAGCGCACCGTTAAAACACAATGTAAATTTATCATTCTTTTCTTCCGGTATCTGAATATCTCTGAAATCCGATTCATCATATCCATTAGTAATTTCTGTTATCTTTTCCCTGCTCACTCCATATTTATCTACAAAATCTTCCACATAGGCTTTTGAGGCTACAACAATCGCATCCGATTCTTTTATCAGTTCTCTCTCTAACCGTTGTTGTAAATTTATGGTATGGGACTCATTCCTGTAGTAGTTCTCATTATAATAATCATTTGTCCCCCAGGGATCTCTGTAATCCTGCACCCACTTAAATCCATATTTACGTTTCAGGTAATATCCCAAAATATAACTGCTGAATGGCGCTCCCGTAGTATAAACAATATCTATTTCCGATAAATCCAAACGTTTCTCAATCTGTTTTAAACATTCGTTCACCCAACATATCTTATTATCAGGAATTAGTCTGGAACAACCATCACTCCTGATTATCTCCTTATAATCATTTATCCACTCTTCACTTTGAACGACCCCTGCATACAAATTGAAAATTTCCTGCTGTTCCTCTTCCGATAAAGCCTCCGGTAAAAATTTCGTGTTATCAATTCTAACAATCCGGACTCCGTCAATTTCACTGAATAAGCTGAAATCCTCTTCAATTTCATGATTATGTTCTCCCACAGTCAGCACAACCGGTTCATATCCTGACTCTTTAAGATATTTTACGAATTTTAAGGAACGTTGTACTCCGGACCCAGCCAATGGCGGAAAAATATATGCACAAAATAACACTCTTTTTTTGTCCGCAACATCCTTCATACGATAATTTTCAGAAAAATCACTGTTTATCTTTCCAGCCAAATTTTTATCAAAAATACAAGTGTCAAATATTTTTTTATCAGATAAAGAATATAATTTATATTCTTTCTTTTCCATACTGTCATGCTGCACATTTCCACAATAATAAAACACCCTTATATTTTTAATTCCCATACTATGTAGCTGAGAATTGATAGCGGAATAATACTGGCTTGCAATGATAACCTGAATATCTTCCATATCTTTCAATTCTTCCGGTCTGTATACGGTTTTTCCGCAGAATTCTTTCCCCCATTTTTTTGAATCATTATCTGCAAAACCTATAATTTCATATTTTTCATCCAATATACCATACGCCCTGTTTCCATATAGCGAGGCTCCAAAGATAATACATTTTTTCTTCATTTTTCAATATCCTCCGGCATCTCTACATATAGTCCAAAAACTTCAGATTATTTGATTTGTTCACGATCTTTCTATTCTGTTGTAACAAAATTTCCCTTAGTTCCGATCCTCCCTTTTTCAGGAAATGGACTAACTCATCAGTATCTTTTGCTACATATCCATTCTTATTCTTTTTTACGGCTTCACAAATATTTCCGCTCATTTCCGTTGTCAGAACAGAAACAGCATTTTCATATGCCTCAATATAAGTAAAAGAATATGTTTCACAGCATAAGGAACCCAAATACGCCAGATCTATCTTATACCGATTCAATGCCTCTTTCATACATAACTGTTCTCCGTTCCCTTCCATATGTATTTCAACATATTCTACGCCATCTATTTTATCTTTATCACTGCATTTTCCAAAACAGTAAAACTCATATAAATGTTTCAATTCACATACAACTTTTTTAAACTCCCCATATCCCTTTGTCTTATTGGCTGCTCCTAAAAAAGCAATCTTCAATTTATCATTTACCTGCTTTTTTATCTCTTCTACTTCATAAACATAATGGGGGATCACTTCCAAAGCAGCCTTTGGATATACTTCCGATACTTTATCCGCTACGATCTGAGACGGAGCAATCAATAACACATTATCATTATAAAACAGCTTTTGGTATTCCAAAGACAACTTTCGTCTGTTCTCTCCTTCTTCACAGTTCACACATTCCGATCTCAGTTCATCAAAACAAGCTTTATCCTCAACAGGCAAGAATCTCTTTGAACATACACAGGCAAAATCATGTAAATAAAACAAGCACCGCCTGAGTGCCTTCATTTCCCTATATAGTTTACAGATCAGGCGGGCAGCATAATTCGGACTGTGAATGATCATACTCCTGCATCTGTCCATATGTAACAGAATGTCATTCAATGAATAAACTCCTAATGTCTTTTCATTACAGGAAAGCCATATCATCCCGTCTTCACAAAATGAACAGTAATACTGCAGCGGTACGATCTGAAGCACATCATATCCTTCAGATTTCAGGATACTATTCTGTTCGGAAACAAATTTATTTCCTCCCCCGACGGAAGTCGTATAAGCCATGGTACTGACGCAGCACACAGTCTGTTTCCAGTTTAATTCCGAAAATGCCTCTGACAACTCTTTCTTTTGGGACAACTGTATCTTTTTTTCGCAAAAATAATTTACAACACTACCGGCTATTACATCAAAATTCCCTTTTACTTTTATACCTTCACGAATTTCTTCCACAAACGAAGAAAATATGATTATCAAACATTCATCACTATTTTCCGATGAAAGCTGTTCTGGTGAATGAATGGTCAATGCACCGATACCGGTTTCCCATTTCAGCGGATTGCTGTCGATAACATAATCCATATATTTCTCATACATTCTGCCGTATTTCTCATAAGCACCGCCGGTTCCCCAGCCGATTATTTTTTTGTATTGATATTTTAATTCCTGGAAAATCAAAATATTACCTCCAAAAGTGTCGTAAATTTATTTTCATTCTAATACACACCCTTCTCTATCAACAGTTCATTCTCATACTTTCCGCCGTTGATTATCTTTGCACATACGGAACCATGACAGATACCCGCGATCAGGGAAGTACACTCTGATAATAACATGATCGTTTCCAAATATTCATACCCCCGCAGATACCGGTCATTTTCTCTATGAAACTCAATTTCTGACAACCATTTCCCCTTAGTGTCTGAAAATCTTTTTTGATCCGTATATATAACATTTTTTCCATATCTGTTCTTAAACTGCGCTAACGCATCTTCACTTTCACTGCTGACAAATATTCCGTCATAACTGCCCCTTGCTAATTCTTCATCTATCAATTCAAATAATTCTGGCAAATCCGGCTGGACAGGAACCTTTTTCAGTTTCAGCTGCTTGTAATCCGTTCCTCTGTACAGCACGCCCAGAATTCTCTCTTTTCCGTCAAATAATGTTTTTATTGTAGCATTTATCTTCTCTTCTACATCCGGTTTCATATGGATATATTTTTTCCATACCATGGACAGACTTTCCAGATTACCGGATAAATCACTAAAATCCGAACGCTTGTCATACCCGAGAATAACGTTCTTACTGTCATAAACCTCCTCTAACGTAACGCCCGATAACGGTTCAAAATAATATTCCCATGAATTTTCCAATCCCGTCTTATCGTCTTCCAGATACTGATTCCGATAATTCATCATATCCACTACCGGAATAATATCATGCTTATCTATCCAGAGTAATTGTTCCAGATATGAATATATATGAGAAAACAATCCGTCCCTATATCTTGTAAATCTGGACAAAACATAAAAAGTCTTATCCGGATATCTTTCTCCAAACTGCTTCTGAAATCTAAGGCCCTGCCATTCATCAAACAACAATATTTTATCCTGGGGTACATGGTATTTACTAACCAGTGACTCTTTAATCTCCTCATCAAAAATACTGGTTATCAGTATATAGTCAAACTCCGCTTTCGCAAGATCCGCAGGCTGCACATATAACTCCGGCTGTTTCAATGTTACCTTCTTCTCCTGATTTGAATCCGAATAACCCACGACTTTAAAACGTGTTTCAATATAATCTTTATTCAATTCCAGGGTTCCGCTAATTCCATATACAATCACATGATACATGGATCGTCCTCCTCACTGTAATCAGACATAAACATACCATTAATACATTATATATCGGTCAAATACACAGATTTCTTTAGAAACTGAAAATCTCCAGTTATTGCAATAAAACCGGAGATTTCATCTGAATGGCACTCAGATCAGCCATTCCATAATGCTTTTAATATCTCATAAGTCCTGTGGATGCCTTCTTCAATTCCATATCTCGGTGCATAACCGGTTTTTCTCAATTTCTTCTCATCAATAATGGCATCCTGGGGTACAGAATATCCCTTCGCTTCCACCTCGTCCGGCAGTTCAAACACCACCTCGACTCCGGCGCAACCGGCTATTTTCTCCGCAAGTTCCCGAATGGATATCTCTGCATTTCTGTTGGCGGCGTTAAAAGCTTCCCCTTTGCGCCCATCCAGCAGAATCCGGAACAATCCGTCCACAATATCTGCAACATAGCAATAAGAGCGTACCTGCTCTCCTCTGCTTTTCATCACGATATCTTCACCGGCCACTGCCTTTTTCATAAATTGCGCAATGGCTTTGCTGTCACTCATGAGCATTGTGGGCCCGTAGACATATCCCAGCCTTGCCATAGCCGTACTGACTCCGAATTCTTCCGCATATCCCCGGCACAACAGTTCACTCACCCGTTTGCTTTCGGGGTAGCAGGAACGCAGCCCGTTAAAATCCACCAGTCCATAGTCCTGTTCCTCATATGCCGTCTTGTCCGCAATAAACCCATACACTTCTCTGGAAGATACATACAACACTCTGGTATCTTTTTCTTTTGCATACTCCAAAATACGGTTCATACCTGTGATATTAGCCGTAACGGTTCCCACAGGATGAAGAGAAAAATTTTTAGGGTCTGAATTACTGGCCGCATGAATGATATAATCTGCATCCTGGTCCAGTACAGAGTTCAAAATTTCTTTCAGATTAAAATCCACTCCCAAATCCTGCTCCACAAACTTCAGATGATCATAATCCTCTTTATCCAATACATAAGAAAAACGATCTTTTAACTTCTGTGTGTTTCTTCCAACCGCTGCTACTGTAACCCTGTCACTTTTATTCCCACAAAACTGATTCCAGTATATCAACGCATCAACCATGCAAGAGCCAATCAATCCGCCGGCTCCCGTAATAACAAAAACTTTTCCCTTTATTCTGTCTGTGTGGGTGTTTAAAAACTCACAGATATAATCCAAATCTTCTTTATAAAATTTATGATTTATAATGTTCTGATAATCCATATTACCCCCGTTTATTTCATCCAATCCGCCTTTTTAGAATTTAATAACGCTTTGAAAATCTCTATATCATCTGGTGTGGTCAATTTCACATTCTTTTCTGATCCAATGGAAAAATAGAGTTTTCTGCCCAGTTCAACATACAAAGTACACGAAGCAACCGAATTGGTGATTCCCCGCTCCAGCGCCTCCCTGTGAGCTTCTGCGATATCCCCCAGGCGAAATCCCTGGGGAGTCTGCGTCCGCTTTAGATTATCTCTGGCTATCTGTCTTTCTGATGTCTCTCCGTCGTCCGTACAAAGCATTGCTTCCGCACAGGGTATCACACTAATGGCATTTCCGTTTATTTTTGATACCCGTATACAATCCGATATGATTTCTTCGGATACCATTGGCCGAATGGCATCATGGATCAAAACGATGTCGCCTTCCTCATGTCTCGCCTGAATATCAAAAACGCCGTTCCGAATGGAACCCTGTCCGTTTTCTCCGCCCGAAACCACATTTTCCAGCTTGCTAATGCCAAACTGCTTACTGTATGCCCAGAGTATTTCATGCCATCCTTCCAGACATACCACTTCTATGGCATCTATCATCGGATGCTTCTGAAATGCCTCCAAAGTATAAATTATAATAGGTTTGTCCTGAACATTTAAAAACTGTTTCGGGATATCCTGATTCATTCTCTGTCCGGAACCACCGGCAATAATCAATGCAATATTCATACTGTTTATCCTTTCTCACCTAACCTGATAAAACCGCGCCCGCGTATCTTACAGAAATTTTCTTCATTAAAAGCATATTTTAACTCTTCTCCGATCAAAGCCTCATGCAGCCGAATCCTCTCTTTTAACTTTGCAGACAGATCATAGAAAGCCGAAACCACATCATACACCTGTTCCTCCCGCATCATGATCGTTCTGAAGTGCCCCCGCCAGGCTCCCTGATTATCAAAGGATACCAGATTGCCGTTTTCATCCATCCGGTAAAAATTCAGTATATTATTATAGGAAAACGGGTCTAATTGATTCATAAACATCTCGCATCCCTGACTGCTGACCAGCAAAGTATATTTTTTGCTTATTATGGCATATGCCGGATTTCGGAACTCCCTGTCTGAAAAATCATGCAGCTTCATCATGGAAAATGCCTGAATTTTCTCATAATGCTGCTGATTTGCAAACAATCTTCTGGAAAATACACAGGTGTTTGTCTTCTTAAAAAGATTAATACCTCCCGCCGCAAATTCTTCTTTCGTTTCATTCCCCGTAAGATACAACAACGTAGGTTTCAAATCGATCAGACTCGCCAGTTCGTCCGTATACAAAGGCTCCAGTCTGCTGTCATATATGAATGCCGGTGTGTTTACAATATTGTGATACGGTTCAATGGTGTGGGTAAATCCGGCATTCATACTTCTTGTCCATTTATCGTCCCCATGATCTCCATACCCGGCAATGACCGTCTGTTCCGTTAACCGATTCTGTTTCAGTATATCACAGATTGTTTCAATTGTCATATTTAATGATTCATATGCCATATTAATTCTGTCATAAAAATTCACTGCATCTTCGGTATCCTGACATTTCTGTCCTACATGGGGCATCAGGTTCCATACATGAATGGCAAACGGAGTGTCTTTGTGTTCTTCAATAAACCCTGTAAGCTGTCGCATAAAAGTCTCATAATCATCGATCCATTTATAGGCACCACATTCCGAATCCCATATACCATGACTATTGACCTCTTCCGTTTTCGGAAAATAATTATATCCGATACCCAAAGTCACATATCCCTGCTCTTCTAAAATTTTAAACAACCCTTTACCATATTTTCCTTCTACCATCATATCATGAAAATTAGTAAATCTGTCCATTTCAAAATCATTCCCATGAATAAAATCCGAAATAGCCATAGCTGAAGAAGTGGCTGAAGAATAAAATTTCCCCATATTTATAGATTGGTTCATTAGTCGTTCAATACTCCTGAATTCATATCTATGATTTCCAAAGATTTCATTGGATATACTCTCCATATGGAATACAATTAAATTTTTCTGTTTCTGATCCTGCTCTATTTTTTCAATGGCCTGCTGTTTATAGTTCTTTAATTCCTGCTCATGACGCTGCAGTGAATGATAAATATCATATACCTTATCATTAATCTTCTGATTTTCATGGATCACATCATTTTTTAAGATATTTTCCTGAAGTAACATAAGAATCAGTTTTGCTTTTTCCTTCTCAGGAACTGCCGTCGAAAAAAATTCCGCCGTTTTTTTCAAAATCAGAGTATTGAATTTAAACCTTCCGGTTTCACATTCCAAATAAAGATCTTTCAAAAATGAAATATTTTTTGATACCATATAATCAAGTATGTAATTTAATATTCTGCCGGCTGTCGGAATTAATGCCAGTTCCCCGGCTGTTTCCGATATCATTCGAATATGATCTTCTTTCTCCGCCTTCAGGTAAGAAATAACTTCAACCACCTGCTTTTCACTGTTGATCAATAAAATATCCTGTTTTTCCAACAACGGTCTGTAATATTTTTTTATTATTTCAATAAAAATTTCATTATCCTGCAATGCTTCCTTCCTGTAAAAAAGCATTTCATCCGAAAGCATTATATAACCGACGCCCTTTTTTTCTTCCGCTATTTTTTTATATACTTTTTCATTTCCGTCTGCAATATAAATATATCCGTTCTGTTCCATTTCATCTGCTCCATCTTCTATAACCAAATATTATTGTATGTTTTATTATAATACATTTTCCCGGTTATACCAAGATAAATTAATTTTGTTCTGACACAGGTTTTAAAATAAAAAAGAGACAACTACAAATGTAGCTGCCTCTTTTATGATAGTCCATTTAAATATTAGCCTAAGATTGAAAGAACACCCTGTGTTGACTGATTTGCCTGTGCTAACATAGACTGACCAGCCTGCTGAAGAATATTGTTCTTGCTGTATTCAACCATTTCTTTAGCCATATCAACGTCACGGATACGTGATTCTGCTGCCTGAGTATTCTCAGATGTTGTATCCAGGTTAGCGATTGTATGCTCTAATCTGTTCTGAAGAGCACCAAGAGCTGAACGCTGTGCAGATACTTTACTGATAGCTCCCTGAATAGCTGTCATTGCTGAACCTGCAGATGTGAATGATCCCATGCTTAAGCCTGTAACACCGATAGAAGATGCGTTCATAGCTTTGATAGAGATACTGATCTTCTGTCCTTCCAAAGCACCAACCTGAAGATTCTTTGCTGAGAAAGAACCATCGATTAAGTTCATTGTGTTGAACTGTGTTGTAGAAGCGATTCTGTCAAGCTCTGATACTAAAGCGTTAATCTCTTTCTGGATAGCTCCTCTATCAGAAGATGTGTTAGTATCGTTAGCTGCCTGAGTAGCTAACTCGTTCATTCTCTGAAGAATAGAATGAGCTTCGTTTAAAGCACCTTCTGCTGTCTGGATTAATGAAATACCATCCTGTGCATTGGAAGAAGCTTTGTTTAAGCCTCTGATCTGGCTTCTCATTTTCTCAGAAATTGTTAAGCCTGCTGCATCATCACCTGCACGGTTAACTCTGTAACCAGAAGATAACTTCTCTGTTGACTTAGCCTGACCGTTGATTGTGATACCTAACTGTCTGTTAGTGTTCATTGCTGAAAGATTGTGCTGTACTACCATAATGTTTTCCTCCTTGAACTTTTAGTAACATCCATGCTACTATGACTTGTTTTTAGATTTTAAATAATGTGTTCTGCAACCTCTCCTTCGGCCGTACGCTCCTTGGGGTCAGTCGCAAATAAGTAAATTATTTTTTGTTTTACTTGTATATTATATCGGATTAAAATCCGAATACTTTATACCAAATTTCAAATTTTTTAAAATTTTTTCAGATTATTTTTTCTTGTCTAGATACTGCGGCTCAACCACGCCGATTTTAGACATTGTTTTATAATAATCCGTTGCAACTTTACTAACATTCTTTGACTTATGTATGTCTTTTCTTATATCAGAAAATTTCTTTGTGACCAGCTGCTCATTTCTTTTTTCACTAAGCTGGACTTCCATGGATTTTTGAGTGATCACTGAAATCAGTTCTTTTAATTGGGATATTTCATCTTTATATTGTCCGGGATTCCCGGAAAGTTCTTCCCGGACATGATGATATACCGTTTCAAAGCCCTGATCGATATCATTGATCTGATTGATATAGCCTTCTTTTTTTTCCATGGTCTCTTCAAAAAGCTCTTCATCCATCTTCTCACCGCTGACGGATAGCTGCTGCCTTTTATTCTCCACAAGGATATACTCCAGCAGCTTGATTTTCTTATTCAGACTGTCAATCAATATAGTAATATAATTTTTAGAATTATCCATATATCAGACCTTTCTAATCGTACAAACGCCGGTCATTGCACTTTCCCGCGTTTCATGACTTCAACCCATGTTTCACGCATCGTTCTGAGATGTTCCAATACCTCTGCCAGTATTTCCCTGTCTTTCCGAATATTAGCCTCCAAAAGTCTCTGATTGATATATTCATAAACATTATCAAATTCTTTTGCTACCGGATATTTAAAGTTTAATGTTGCCCGAAACTCTTCGATTATTTTTTCAACTTTTTTGATATTCTCGTTGGTCTTAAAGTAATCATGTTCATCTAATCCACTAATCGCCAGATTGCAGAACTTCACGGCTCCATCATACAACATCAGCGTCAGCTGGGCCGGCGATGCGGTCTGTATCTTAGTGTTTGTATAATTAGAATACGCATTTGGTAAAGCCATATTGATTTCCTCCTAGTGCCATTAAAATGACATATGTTTCCAAAAATTATCCAAATAATCCTGATAACTGAGACTGTTGTGAATTGAGCATTGCAAGAGCCTTTTCCATTGCAGTAAACTGTTTTCTGTATTTAGCTTCATAAGCATCTATCTTATCTTCCCACTTCTTGATGATATCTGTATATTCATCATACTCTCTCTTCATGACTTTGTCATTATATACCGTATTGGTACTGCTCAAAGTCGAGCTCTTCATCTTCTTATAGAGAGTATCATATACATTCTGGGCCAGCTTGTTAAAGAAAGTTGCTACCGTATCCGGATCAGAACCAATCGCTGCCATAAGTTTATCCTGATTGCCCGCTGTATAAATATCATCCTTATCTCCATCAATATGAAAAGCCGACTTTTCATTATCGGAAGATGAGAAATAGCTCAGAGTCTTGATACCGAAGGAAGCCAGACTGTATTTCTTTCCGTTAATCTCGAAAGATGACTGGAACGCCATCTTAACGGCGCTGGAAACGCTGTCTAATGTAGAATCTCTTCGTAACAGGGAATCTTTGATCTTCGCTTCCCATTTTTCTACTTCTTTATCAGATAATGCTTCTTTTTCTTCATCCGTAAGCGGTTCATAACCTCTTGCAGAATCGGCATTATATAATTTATCCATTTCATTGATCAGAGTATTGTATTCCTTAAAGAAATTCTTGATCATATCATAAATAGCCTGTGAATCCGTTTCCGTAGTGATGGTGATTTCTTCGTTTTCATCCGTAAGGTCGTTCGCAGTAATGGTCAGGCCGTTGATCTGGAATGTATTGGAATTTGAAACAAAGGTTGCACCGTTTAATTCGATCTCTGCATCTTTACCTTCAATACGGGTCGGTCCGTTCTTCGAACCGGTATTACCAAGTAATGCCATGGCATCCTTATACGCCGCCGAAGTAGTATCTACTCCGTCCGTATGAACCAAATCATATGCATCCACATACTTTTTGGCCATTTCCTGCTTTGTATTATAGAAATCCGTAAGTCTTTCATTCAATGCAACATTTGCTGCCTCAATTTCATCATTTAATCCATCAACATAGCCTCTGAATTTTTCATCATCCGCCAGTGCTTCTTCTGCTAATGTGATACCTTCTTTTAATTCTTCAATTTTCGCTACAGTATCCGTTTTGGACTTATTCAAATCTTCAAGATATTTGTCTTTATCCGCATCTTCTGCGCTTAGCTGCACATAAACATTATTCTTTTCTTTTAACCGTTTCAACTGAGCTTCTTCATCTTCGGTACGGTCTTCTTTTTCACTTAAAGCGCTGATCTGCTGATTCAGATTCACCATAAAAGCAGTCCTGTCTTCTTCTGACAGACTACCATATTCAGCATCATAAGTTGCCGCAGCAGCCAGTCTGTAATCCAGCTTCTCATTTTCCGCTTCCAGCTTTGTTACCTGTTTTGTATCCGCCTCAATTCCCTTTTTCAAACCGTCTTTCAGTTTCTTTACGGTCGCAGCATCATCAGGATCATATTTTGCCGTTTTCTGCTTTGTATAAGCTGTCTCTATCACTGTTTTCAACTCATCGGAAGTCATACCGGCATAATAACGGTAGTTTTCCATATCCGACTCCGTGGTCATGGCCAATCCCAGTGAACGAAGAGTCTTAGCGCCTGCTTCATTATCAGCGATCAGACTGAAATCTCCTGCTTCACCGCTCACTCTTGAACTTATAAAAAATCTCTGATTCTTCTCGTCAAAGCTGGCATTTACACCAGCATCTTTTAAAGCAACCACAAACTCATTGACCGTTGAAGATGATTTTACGGTAATGCTTTTCTCTTTACCGCCGGCATTAATCGTAATCTTGCTTCCGTCTTCAACGCCAAGCTCCGATAACTTTGTGGAACCCTGAATATTCTTACCGTCTGATTTCGAAACCACACCGCCGGTAAGATAGCCGGACGTAGCCAACTTATTGATCTTTAACTTCTGGGTACCGTTTACGGCGCTGCTGCTGGCAGAAACCGTAGCTTTAGTACCTGAAACTGCTGATTTTTTCTTATTAAATGCTGTGGAAAAACGCATATCGCTAAGATACTTCTGATAAAAATTCTTTATCTTTGTATTCAGTTCCTTCCATGCATCCATTTTCCACTCAAGCTTAGTCTGGGCTTTTACGTATTTGTCTTTCTTAATATTATATCCTGATATCAAAGCCGCAACAATCGAATCCGTATCCATACCTGATGCAAGTCCTGATAATGATACACCCATGCGAACACCTCCTATAATCTTTCATCCACAAGAATACCGGCCAGTTCCCAGGCTTTGGCAATCATATCCAAAGTTTTTTCCGGCGGAACCTCTTTGATCACTTCCTTCGTATCCTTGTCTCTGATCTGAATCATTACCCTATTAGTTTTATCATGGACGCCAAATATACATTCTGTATTATTTGTCAGTCTCTTATTAATATCACTGATAGTTTGTTTCATCGTTTCGTCGGACGGCTGTTTCTGATTCCCTTCATTGCCTCCATCCTCCGTAGCAGAATCCTTCGTCTGCCGGATAATCCTGGTATCTTTGGAAATCTCGCTTACCATTCCATCTTCACCAAAATTCGTACTTGTTCGAAGCTGCTCCGTCGTGCCTGAACTTTCCACCTTTTTAGCCAATGGCGCCTGATATGTGGCCGTTGCGCCTGTTACTCCATCAATAGCCATATTTTCCACCTCCATGTGAATAAATAAAATTTTATCTTCTACGTTCTTTATCGGCAAATTGCGCAGAAAAATTAACCTACTTAAGTAATTTCTTTAGAGCTTCCATACCCTGAACATCTACAGACTCCTGATTAGCTTCCTGAATCTGGAGATATACCTCTTTCCGATAGATCGGTACGGATTTAGGCGCTGTAATTCCAAGTTTTACATGATCTCCCTTTATTTCAATAATAGTGATCTCAATATCATTATTAATGATCACTGCCTCATCCTTTTTTCTTGATAATGCCAGCATCCTAATTCCCCTCCTTATCATTTAATATCTCATAAATCGGAAATCTGACCGGATATTCGTCATTCTCCACTATAAGCTGACACCCTTTCAGGGTTTTGGGATTGACAACTATAGGCGCTTTTAAATTAGAAGTTATCCTGGTAATGTCTGCCGGAACCGTAAGCGTTACAAAAACCATCAGTTCCTCTTCATCCGGTTCTCCGATATTTCTAAACAGCTCGTCCTCAACAACCGGATTGTAATCCGGTCTGATCAACAGCGGATTTATGATCGGAAGCGCCAGATCCGGCTCGTCAATAGACTGCAGCCATAAAATCTTCGATTCCTCTCCCTCCGCATCATGAATGATCATAAACTGTTTATACTCTTTAAAACCGATAAGTCCTGCTTTAAATGTAATAACTTTATTAATATCAATACCAATTTCTCCAAAGAGCTTTGTCATAATATTCATATGATTTTACTGCCCCTTTCATAATTGTTTTTATAAGAAGTCTAAAAGCTTTTTCTGAACAACCTGGGCAACAGACTTCAGGGAAGCATCAAAGATACTCTGGGCCTGGTCTAATTCCACAGCTACATTTGCTACGTTTACATCTTCATTTATACTCTTGAGATTTTTTACCGTCAGGCTCTGGGCTTCCAGCCTGCTTTCGCAGAGAGCCAGCCGGTTCTGTCTCGCACCTACATCCGCTCTGGCAAGACCTACCATATCCTGATGTTTCTGATATAATGTGATCCCCTTGGAAAACGCATTCTTTACATTTTCCGTAACAAAGTCCAGCTCCCTGTCGCACAGATCCATCAGTTTCTGTACTTTTTCCCGTTCTGTACTTCCTTCTTCCGTTTCATCATATAATTTCTGTAAATTTTCTTTTTTATTGGTAACAGTGATCACCTGATCGACCACACTAATGATATCATCCAGATCCCTGGTCATATCCTGGGTAAAGACATTCTTTCCCTGCGTATTTATTTTCAGCATTTGATTGAAATTTACTTCATAGCAGATTTCCTGATTTCTGTTTGTATAAGTAACAGGATTGGCCGGATCTGTAATATCCACACAGTCAAAATATTGTGTCGGATCCAGCTCTTCCTTCTTAAAGCCTTCCTTTGTATATGTAAAACTGAAGCCTTCCGCCGTCATTAAATCATTATAAACATTGGCGCCAAAAATAAGTTCTCCGGTATCCGCCAGATAATAGACTTCATCATCCCCCGGTCTGTATGCAGAAGGATCGGCAGAATCCTTTAATACCGTTGTATATGTCTGTGCAGGATTCTGTGATGTGATGACCAGTCCGTCTTCTTCCAGAGTTCCGTCATATGCCAGTCTGACCCTGTAAGAATCAACGGTTTCCGGTACCTTGATCGCGTCAATATCCACACCCCCCACGTTGGTTCCGTTTATACCCGTTATATCCAGACTGTTGTATACTTTGCTGACCTTATCAAAAGAGTCCGCATTAAATTTTTGTGTAATCTGATACTTGTTTGAATTATTTTCAAGAAAAGTCAGTGTGGAGTCCGTCTTATATCCCGTAAATATGGTCCTGCCTGCACAATCCGCATTGGCATCACTGTAAATCTGGCTTCTGAACGCCTTCAGTTCTTCTACAATGGTATTTTTATTTGTTTCATCATAGTAACCATTGACCGCCTCATTACAATATTTAGTAATCTTACCAAGAACTTCGGAAATATTTCCCATGGCATCATCGGTGGCAGTCAGCCAGGCGTCGGCATCCGGTATATTTTTAGTCAGATACTGGTCGATTTCCGCCAGAGTTGAACGGAATCTCAGAGCGCGGATGGCTATGATCGGGTCATCGGACGGTCTCTGTATCTTCTTTTCATATGTCAGCTGTGTCAGCAGATTATCGATCTTTGATTTATTTGCATTAATGTTCGTCAACGAATTATTGATTAAAATTCCATTTGTTATTCTCATGTCAGCACCTCATTTCAACGACTATACGCCAGTTTCATTGATCAATTTATCATAAATCCTGGCCATTACGGATATCATTTTTGATGACAGATCAAAAGCTTCCTGATATTTTACCATATTCATACCTTCTTCATCACCATCCACGCCGGAATACGACATTCTCTGATTTTCTATACTCGTACGTATATTTTCATAATTCTTTTCAAATGTCTTTGCCTTGTTGGTATCAATGGATATCTCGGTAGTGATACTTTCCAGATACTCGGTAGCCTTGCCGTTACGGTAGATCGGAGCATCCTGCAGCTTTAGGAACCGGTCTATCAGCCCGGCATTATCCACACCGTCCTGAATCGGATGTGTTGATACAGCCATCCATTCCGGATGATCCAGCAGATCCTGGTTTACACTGAGTTTTCCGTTTGCTGACAATACAAAGATCGGAATGTCCTCGGTGGTTTTATTCTCCAGATTGTAATTAGCCGGTACTTCATTTCCGTTTTCATCGATGATAGTAGCGTTCTGATGAATATCGTTAAATGCCTTTGCCATTGTCTCCTTAAATTCCTGTACTTTCTCATAATAAAAAGGAATACCTTTATACTTAATCTCAGCATTTGGATTAGGATTTGCGGCTCCGTTATTTCCATCCCTCATATCCAGAGTCGATCTGAGTTCCCCTGACAATCCCATAGACTGCACATTAAATTCCGTTCCGGTACCCAGCTCTTCATTGTAATAATAATAAACATCGTATAAGTTCGGAGTATCATATTTATTATTAGGATTTTCCCGGGCAACCACTTTCAGTTCATGAGCATCATAATCGTTTACCAGAATAAAACCGTTTACCTTTACCTGATAGTGAGTCGTACCGTTCACAGTCGTATCCTCTGATATGTCAATCGGTACGATAGACGACAGTTCATCCAGCAGCAATTCTCTCTTATCTCTTAAATCATTGGCTGCAGCGCCTGTCTGTTCCACCGTGTTGATCTGTTTTGTCAGGGAAGCGATCTGTGAAGACAGGTTGTTGATCCTTCCTGTCAGATTGCTGACCTCTGTATTACATTCTCTCTGCAGTCCCTCAAGATTTGTCTGAATCTCATTAAAATAATCTGCCACACTGTTACAATAATGCAGGAATTCCAGACGATAATTCAGACTGGAGGGATTTCCCTGCAAAGACTTTAACGTTGAAAACATATTTTTATATTCCGTTGAAAAGCCGTCGGTCTCGATTTCATTAAAATAATCTTCGATCTGTAATGTGTAATTCCTTTTTGTCGTATACTCATGCAGTTTCGCTTCATTACTTCTGAATTTCACATCATAATAGCTGTCTCTCATCTGATCGATAGATACAACGTCCACGCCGGAACCGATCATTCCGTATCTGGCATATGCCCTTGCCGGGCTGGAAGCCTGTAGCGTTGCAACCTGTCTGGTATATCCCTTCGTATTTTCATTTGCTGTATTATGAGCTGTTGTCTGAAGACCTGCCTGTGCTGCAAGTATTCCCGATGTTGATATATTTAATCCAAAAAATGTTGATGGCATAATGTTCTCCTTTCCGTATTAACCCAGTTTTTCTATGATATATTCCAGCATATCCGCTATGGTTGTTACATATCGGGAAGAAGCATCCCATGCACTCTGAAAACGTATCATATTGGCAAGTTCTTCTTCAGAAGAAACGCCTGTGATCTGTGTTCTGGCATCATCCACCTGGCTGGCTGTTGTATATTGGTTCAATGCTATAGACCTGTATAAGTTACCCGTATTACCGATGGAATACATCATTTCCTTATAGTATTCCTTAAATGTAAGTTTTGTCGTATTATCCGGGTCCAGATTTGCAAATTTCAGATCCCATGCTTCTACCAGCTGTTGTCCCTTTGTCATATCATTATCGCCTTCCAGTGTTTTAAACGGAAGTTTATCATAGTTTTCCACAATCGTCTGGTTCATGGATATATTGGATAAGGTATATAATGATTCTTTTCCAAAGGTATTATACTCATTATACATATAATATGTATTTCCATCATCACCGGTAACTTCAATAAACCGCTTTGTCTCAGCTCTGGAGAATAATTCTTCCGGCGGCATTTCTCCGTCATCTCCGGTAGATGTATTCATATCCAGAATTTTAACCGATCCCGCCTGATATACGTTGCCGTCTGCATCCGTAAAAGTCGTTACACCGTCAGGCGCTTCGGTCGTAGTCGGAGACAAAATATCATTAATGGTCGTAACGATCCCGTTGATCAGGGCATCGAACAGGCTCTGTGTCTTTACTATAGCAGAACAGTCCACGTTTTTATTATAGAAGTCAAGCGCCGCCTGAAAATCGGCCTGCCCCTGAGGCGTGGTCAGATCATAGTTCTCCTGTCTCGTTGCATCCACATCCGTGTACTTTCCGACAAAATCTCCCCGGGCCAGAAGATAACCTTTTAATGTTCCGATATCATTTTTCTTGGCCGTGGAAATTTCTTCCGTCAGATTAAATACTTCCTGATTATCCAAATGCGGCCAGATGCAGGAAAGATAATTGGAGCCCTTATCTGCATCCAGTTCGGCCGTTTCCATATGGAAGACTCCACCATCCGTTACAAACGGTACGCCTTCCGCCTTAACGGTCACATAATGGTTTTCCTCTTCGACATATGAAATATTTATCAGACCGGAAAGTTTATCTAACAGCAAATCCCTGCGGTCTCTTAAATCGTTGGCGTTCTCTACCCCTGCCTCAATGCTCACGATCTTCCGATT
>CAJTPF010000011.1:74603-84477 GCA_910578175.1 uncultured Lachnospiraceae bacterium | reverse complement strand
TTTTGGAAGGAGGTTCGATATCATCTGGAACAAAAATTGCTTCATATAGAAAATTGTCCAGTAACGGATATTCCTGTTTTTGTATTTTTCGTATCGTTACGTCCATAGCTGACCTCTCAATTCTGTATTCTCCATATATTCTAGCATAATTAAGATAATACAGCAACAAAAACTTATCAGAAATTCGCATTTTTACGGCGGTCGCCAAATGAATGTGCAAGCGCATTCGCCTGGCATGCCGCTCGCAGAAACTAAGAAGTAACGGATTATGGCGGCATATAAAGTTGAACAATGTGAAACATGGTATGTCTCGTTCCATTATTACGACTGGACAGGCAAGAACTGCCGGAGGCATTTGATATAGAATGTTTCCTGAACCATAAGGGATGCCCATATGATAATACCATAGGCTTTAGGATATCAGATACCGGTACAATACAGGGAAAACTACCTTAAAAAGTTGGCGAAAAAAGTGTTGACAATCCAAATAAAATCGGTGATTATACAATGTACAATGATTTTGTGCATGACCCACAGGAATTTGAAAAGAATAATGTATTATATCATTATCCGGTTAATGGAGATCAGCTGCAAATTGGTAAGTTCTGCTCTATCGCCTGTGGAGCAAAGTTTCTGTTTACCAGTGCAAATCATGCGATGTCTTCACTTTCAACATATCCATTTCCAATATTTTTTGAGGAATGGGGATTGGACATAAAAAAGATTACAAGCGCATGGGACAACAAAGGAAATATCGTGATCGGCAATGATGTTTGGATTGGCTTTGAAGCAGTTATTCTATCTGGTGTCACGATTGGTGATGGAAGTGGTATGATCAAATGAAAAAATCAGGATTTGTATTGGAGGTGCTGTTAAATGGATTTTATCAGAATGCTACGTGAAGATAATGAATTATCAGGCTTGCTGTGTGATATTTGCGATGTGGAAATTCTTTCGGAATTTAAGACACCCCAAGACGAAGGCGGACATCTAACCTATAATATTCCTGGGAAAACATTTGCCAAAGCAGGGAGTGGAAGTGAATATATTTTGCTGGAAGATGGTTCAATAGGTTTTTGGGGAAGCGAAGGTGAATGTGGAAGAATTGCGGATAGCCTGCAAGAGTTTTTTGAATTTATGGTAAATTGCCCCTGTTGGGAAGATTATCTAGATGAGGGAGAATATCAAGATAGAGGGAGTCTGTATGAATTTGCAAAAGAAATTTTTGAGGATCATATGGAAAACGTTGGGGACATTGAGTTTGATTTGCATGAAGCACAGCAGGTATTAGCAGATCGTTTGGGAATAGAGAGGAAAGCAGATGTTGTGGATATTTTAATGCGCTTTTATCATTGTGCAAAGCGTGAGCCTCGTTTTATCTCAACATATACGGAAAACGATGGCAGTACACATAGCGGTACAGGTTCATTGTTTGACCGTTGAATGTTGCTTTTGGCAAAAATAGAAGTGTATTGGAGGGTGGTGCAGGGAGGACATTCTGATATGAGTGTCCTTTTATCTTATACGGGATATGGTCAGTGAAGGAATGAACAGCGAAGACTAAGAAATTGTGAATTATGTAAAGGAGGGCTTATATGCTTGATATGATACCTGACGAAGAAGAAATGACGGCTTTAGTTGGAAAATCTTTATATGATGTATGGAATAAGTTATGTGCTTTAATTGATGAAAAATATATTGATTATATGAATTCCTATAACCAATTATACCTAAAAAACGACCAAATATGCCAAAACCACTTTTTTAGTGGTTTTTTTGTTATAGTAAATGGTGAAATAATAAAAGAAAGGAATATAATGCATTTTCATTATACAGGGAAAAATTATGAACACTTGTGAAAACAAAGGACCATGCCCTTGTACGTACGATTGTCCGAATCATGGAAAATGCTGTGCCTGCGTTGCACATCACCGTGATCATGATGAAGGGGTTCCAGCCTGTTTCTTTTCAAAAGAAGCAGAGGCTACATATGACAGGAGTATAGAGAATCTGGCAAGGGATCACGGATTATTAAAATAGAAGAGAGCAAAATGGAGTGCCGAAAAGGCAGTCAGATAGGAGCGTTAAAATGGAAAAACCAAATTTTATAGGATTATCACATGTATGTATTTTTGTGGATGATGTGGAAGAAGCATTTGCATATTATGAAAGGATATTAGGTGCGATTCCGATTCAGCATATTCCCCACTGGAAAAATAAAGGTTTTTTTCAGGCGGGAGGTTTTATTAAGGAGGCAGAAGAGGGAGATGTTTCCATCGGCTTCATGGATGTGCCGGGAACTCGTCTTACGTTGGAAATCATGTGTTACCACAGACCGGAGGGGCGGAAGGAACCGATTATATTTGCGGCAAACGATATCAGTGGTGCAAGGCATGTTGCACTGAAAATAACCAATATAGAAGAAGCTTTTGAATATATAAAGGCGCAGCCTGACGTTACGCTGATCAATACGACACAGGACTATAGGGTATTCCAGATCAGTAAAACAGAGCCGTCAGAATTCTATTATTTTGATAAGGCGAAGGAAAATGATATGCAGGCAAAACAGAAGGCTGCAGATATTTTAGGGAATACAAAATATTTTTATTTTATTGATAAATATGGTCTTCAGTGGGAGTTTGAACAGGGACATACAGATATTGGGGATTAGGGAGGAAAATCATGCCATTTATAAATTCAAGAGTGAGTATTCCCATGACAGAGCAACAGAAGGACTCGGTAAAAGAAAAACTCGGCAGTGCGATCGCAATGATACCGGGAAAGTCGGAAGAATGGCTTATGCTGGAGTTTGCAGATAATTGTGATTTATATTTCAGAGGCTCCAAAGCACAGCCGTCAGCTATGATAGAAATCAAAGTATTTGGCAGCATTCCGGAGGCGTGTCTTGACGGAATGACAAAAAGGATTTGTGAAATATATGAAACAGAACTTCAGATTAGAAAAGATTTCATTTATGTAAAATACGAGGAATGTTGCAAATGGGGGTGGAACGGAAGAAATTTTTAGTGGAAAAGGAAGTGAACCTTACTGCCGGATATCTGAAGAGGCCGGAGAAAAAATAGTTAGCGCGCGACCATAGGAAACGACATGACCGGAAAAATAATGATTGGAGTTTTAACAGGGAGGCATGGCATGGAGACAGAGATAAAGGAAATTATACCGAGGATTTTAAGGGATATGAATGACGGCGTGCTGGTGCTGGATATGCATGGGCAGATATTATATCTCAATGACCGGGGACACGCAATGCTGGGTGAGGATGAGGATATGACCGGCAGAAAGTATGGAAAAGTATTTCTGGCAGGGGACTCAGATGAAACAAATGATAAATTTCATCAGTTTGTTTTAGATGCTGTTTACGACAAGGATCATGCCCACAGCGGTGAAGCGGTCTATAAAGCAAAAAGTAAGGAACTGCGTTATTTTAATCTGACTTCATCCTTTTTATATGGAGAAACAAAAGAGAAGAAAATAGGGATCGTTGTTCTTTTTACGGATGTCACAGAGGTTGCCAGGCTGAACAGACAGCGCCGGGAGTCTTCCACAATATTTGCAGTATTGATGATCTGCGTATGCATATACCTTTTTTTATGGAGTTTTTTGCGTTTTCTAAGTGTGGAGCCTCCTGCCTGGGTGATGAGTCTGATGATTGAAGGTATCTCTGTAATAATGTTCTTTATTATACTGAAAAACACTTCGTTTTCCCTTAAGGACATTGGACTCAGGATTAAAAATGTAAAGGCTACCTTTATTCCAAATATTTTGATTACTTTGGCAGGAATAGTTATTCTGATTTTGGGAAAGATTGCAATTTTGAAGACAGTGCCAGGATTTTTCCCAGAAGGCGCGCCTTTTTGGGATTGGAGTGTTGGAACCTTTGCTGACGTCATTTATCCTTTTACGGTAATACTGCAGGAATTTCTGGCAAGGGGGGTTATGCAGGAGAATTTAAACCGTATTTTTACAGGGAAATATGGGGGAGCGACATCAATTGCTGTATCCGCATTGATGTTCGGTGTGCTTCATATCGCTTACGGATTACCGTTTATGATCGGGGCTTCGGTTTTGTTAGGAGCATTGGGCGTCCTCTACCATAAACAGGGAAATATATGGGGATTGTGCATCGTCCATTATGTGCTGGGAGAAGCGGCGACTTTTTTAAGATACCTCATATGAAAGAAATTGTGAAGTGATAATAAGTAGGAAAGCGGAGGATAACGATATGATGATCACAAAAAATTTGAACGAGGATGAATTGACGGTAAAAATAGCTGGCAGGCTGGAAACGGTTACTGCTCCGAAACTGGAGGAAGAATTTAAAACCTGTCTGCGGGGCGTAAAAACGCTCATTATGAATCTGGAGAATTTGGAGTACATTTCTTCGGCGGGACTTAGGGTATTGTTCTCTGCACAGAAGACCATGAATAAGCAGGGAAAGATGATTGTCAGGAATGTGAATGAGGATGTGATGGAGGTCTTTGAGGTAACCGGTTCTGTTGATGTACTGACAATAGTAAACGATTAACCCGGTATTGGGAGGCATTATGATATATCTGAAATTGGCGTTAACCGCCCTCTGCCCGGTCTTTGCTACTGTCTGTCTTTACTTTTTATATCAAAAGACAGAACTTGGCCGATGGAAGGCCAGGCATAAACAACTTTTTTATGGTTGCGTGTTTGGTATTGTATCGGTTTTTTGTTCGGAGTTTGGAACACCGGCTTATGGTGTTATTATCAATGTAAGGGATGCCGCACCGCTTTGCGCCGGGCTGATTTTCGGATCTCCTGCCGGTATCCTGGCGGGGATCATCGGTGGTGTGGAACGATGGTTTGCCGTTCTGTGGGGAGCCGGCGTTTATACACGCCTTGCCTGCTCTTTGTCAACGGTTATTGCCGGTTTTTTTGGCGCAGTGTTAAGAAAATGGATGTTCGATAATAAAAAACCGGCATGGTATTATGGATTTGCCATAGGACTTGTCATGGAAGTTCTGCATATGTTGATGATATTTTTCACAAACATGGGCGATGTACATCGGGCGTTTACATTTGTAAAAACCTGTTCTGCACCGATGATGTTGGCAAATGCTGTTTCCGTAATGCTTTCATTGATGGCGGTATCTTTTATAGGAAAAGAAAAACTGCAAGTCCAGTCAGAATATAAAAAGCTGTCGCAGACTTTTTCAAGGTGGCTGTTGTTTGTTGTGATTGCGGCATTTAGCGTAACCAGTATATTTATTTATCTGTTACAGACCAGTTTCTCTGTCAGTGAGCGTGAGGCGCTGCTTGCACTGAATATTGAAGATGTTAAAGCAGACATTGAAGATGCGTCTGATGAGAATCTTTTGAAATTGACTTATGGCGTTGCGGATGATATTAATGCAGCTATGACCGTAGATAATAATCTCCTTTTGGAAATAAGAGAAAAGCCGGGAAATGATTTTTCGGAAATCAATATAATTAATGAAAGCGGAATAATCATATATTCCACAACAAATGAGTATATCGGATTTGATATGTCTTCCGGAGAACAGTCAGGAGATTTTCTCGTCCTTCTAAATGGAGAACAGGAATTCGTCCAGAGTTATCAGCCGCTTTCAAAGGACGGGATTACCTATATGAAGTATGCCGGGGCAGCCTTAAAGGACGGCGGTTTTGTACAGGTGGGATACAATGCGGAACGGTTCCGGCAGGATATAGACAAGCAGGTGATCGGCGTTACAAGAAACCGTCATATAGGGGAAAGCGGCTGCATGATCGTTTCTACCGATGATTGGAATATTGTGAGCGATCCGTATGGAAATGAAGGAAAAAATCTGAAAGTCACAGATATTTGGATAGATACGGAGAAGATGCAGGAAAATGTGAGGTATCGGTCTTCCGTTTATGGTGAGGATAGTTATCTGATGTATGCCGTAGCAGAAGGATACTATATCATTGCTGCCATGCCGGTAAAAGAGGTGCTGTTTTCCAGGGATCTTTCTGTCTATGTGACATTGTTTATGGAAATTCTTGTATTTGTCATTCTCTTTGCCATGGTTTATTTCCTGATTAAAAAGCTTGTGGTTGAGAATATCCATAAGATCAACCGGACGCTGGGGGAGATTACGGGAGGTAATCTGAACGTGTCTGTCAATGTACGTACAAATGAAGAATTTGTATCGCTTTCCGATGATATCAATTCTACTGTCATGACATTAAAAGGGTATATTGCGGAAGCAGCGGCAAGGATTGATAAGGAACTGGAGGTGGCAAAGATCATCCAGTCCTCTACGCTGCCCGGTATTTTTCCACCCTACCCTGACCGCAGTGATTTTGACATATTTGCCACAATGGATACGGCAAAGGAAGTAGGCGGGGATTTTTATGATTTTTATCTGCTGGATGAAAACCGCCTGGCGTTTCTGATTGCAGATGTTTCAGGGAAAGGTATCACGGCGGCGATGTTTATGATGAAGGCAAAAACATTGCTTAAGAGTTATGCGGAGAAGGAAACAGATGTTGCCGGTATTCTTACGGAAACCAACAGGGCGCTGTGTGAAGGAAATGAGGCGGAAATGTTTGTAACCTGTTTTATGGGAATCTTAAATTTGGAGTCATACACGCTTACATTTGCAAATGCCGGTCATAATCCTCCTTTGATACGGCAGAGAGACGGAGCATTTAAATACCTTGTATTCCGGCCGGGATTTGTTTTGGGTGAAATGGAACAGATCCGTTACCGAATAGGGGAAATACCATTTGCACCCGGAGACGAGATATATCTTTATACAGACGGCGTGACGGAGGCAACAAACAGCTCCATAGAGCTTTATGGCAATGATCGTCTGCTGGAGGTGCTGAACACTGCCTGCGGCAGAAGCGCGGAAGAAGTATGCCGTATCGTAAAAAACGATGTAGACAGGTTTGTGGGGGAGGCTCCCCAGTTTGACGATATTACGATGCTCCACTTAAGGCTTCTGCCAAAAAACAGGATTACCGTCATACCGACGATGGAAAGCATAACACGGGTCATGGCATTTGTGGAGCATACGTTGGAGAGTTTCCATGTGCCGGGAAAGGTCATGGTAAAGATGAATATCGCTGTTGATGAGATTTTTTCCAATATCGTCCGATACAGTGGGGCGGGCGAGGCAAAGGTAGAATGCAGGGTAGGGCAAAAGGAGATAACGGTTATTTTTACGGATGACGGATGTCCATATGACCCGACGGGAAAACCTGATCCTGATACAACGGCTTTAGCTGAAGAACGCGATTCCGGAGGGATGGGCATCTTTATCGTAAAAAGTTTTATGGACAGTGTTGAGTACTCTTACCGTGACGAGAAGAATATTTTGATATTGAAAAAGCAGTTTGTTCCATGCCCGAAATAGGCTGATGGCAATGGCCGTTAACCATAATCTTAACTGATTTATAGAAATTAATTAAAGACTATGGAGAGGAAGCTATGACAGTGCTTTCTGCACACATGATGTAAAATGGTTTAAAGGTGTGGCAGAATATGACAATGTGTATGTACTTTGGAATGAGGAAAAGTTTCGATCAATTACCATACTTCTTTTATTTTGTGTTATAATGTTTTTTGTGATTTTGTTTTTGCGTTAATATATATCACAGCCTGTTGCTTGTCTTTTCATGTGATGATATCATACAGAAGAAAAAGATAGATGCTCAGTTAAACAGCATATTTTTGCAATGATGGACATCTTCCGTCTGTATGCTCCGGGAACACAAAAGAAAATTGGATAAAAGAAATTGTTTAATACTGCAGAGGTGAAACATTATGGGAAGAAATTTAAACGAAGCCATTCAGTTGAGCGATAAGCAAAAGAAGCAGATCATCAGCGAAATAAGAGCATTTTATCTGGATATTCGTGAAGAAGAAATCGGAATTATTGAGGAACGGCAGATACTTGATTTGTTTTGTACACATTTGGCGCCAATTGTTTATAATAAGGCATTGGATGACGCCATGGGTTGGTTAAAGGAACGGGTGGAAAATATTCAGGTTGATTATTACTCGTTATATAAAGATGATCAATAAATTCTGAATGAAACGGTTGTAAGCAGAAATTGAACAGATATATGCGGAGTAGTGTATATTCTGGCAAAAAGGAATCTGAAAGTTGAACCATTGTCAAGTAAGTAGACACAAATATTAGAAAAATTTTTCTGGAAAGAGGTATCAGACCTGATTCTGGAGCCGTATATTACAGTTGAGAGCGGAGCATTTTCTGATGAGCAAAAAGAAGAACTGATCAGGCGATTGACGGAGGTATTTTCCGAAATTATGAAAGTACCCCAAGAATTTTTTTAATAACAATTAAAGAAGTCTCAGATAAGAATTTGGTATTGGTGGAAAACCATTGATAAGGGAAAGAAGAATACATGATAATTCATCAATAACTATCAGTGTTTTGATGCAACAAAAATAAAAAACAGTGATAGTATGATAAAAAATACAAATTGTCTATGAAAGAGGTGCTTCTTTGGAAATCAGATATTTATATGAATCAGATGACAGACTTGCTATAAGCAAAGTCTATGAAGAAACCTGGAAATATGTATAAAAAAGTATTGTACCAAAAGAATAGCTTGACAGTATTCGGAAAGGAGCATATGGAAGATTATTACTGAATGTGGTGATTCATGAATTAAAAAATATGGGGGCGGAGGTATTTTTTAGGTACCTGAGGACAATCATCGTGCAAAAAGATTTTATGAAAAATCCGGGTTTTGGAAAAGCAACCAATACATAGAGGACTGCATAGGAGGCAGGCGTCTTAAGAAAGTACAATATTGTTATGGATAAATATTATAATTTTTTTTTAATATGGTTATATATATTGAGTCCTTGACTTTGTCCATACTTTGCTATAAGAGATTTGTATATCATATTTTTATTATTCTTGTCATTACGATGTTTGGAAATAACGTTTGTAATGTAAACCATGATATTATTGTCAAATCCTGCTTTGCTTAAAGTTTTTTGTATTTCATTTTGATTCGAAGGATTTGCGGCATTTTTTGTATTTGATGGTAAAAACTGAGTAATTAATGGTTTTATTATATTGTATAAATTCAAGTAGTCAGAATATTTATTTCTAAGTTCATTGTGTACATTACTTAAAACTTTATCTTCCCCATAATGTTTTACAACAATAGATGCAACTTTGTTGCTGGTTGGAGCGGAATATCCGGCACTGCTGACGGCTCGTTGTATATTTGAATTAAGCTGAGTTTTCTTTTTGGAAAAATCTGTATTGATAGTGGATGAACGGATAGCTTTATCATCAAAAGATGTCTGTTGTTTAGCTTGATTCTGTGTATTAGAGAGATTAGATATCTTATTTTGCCGAATAACAAGAGACTTGTTTTTATTTTTCCAAAAGGAAATAATCTTGTCATAATCAGAATCATTACTGATTATGACATATTTATACTTGTTATTAGCATTTATACCAATTAAGTATCCAAGATAGGAAACAAGGTGCATATCTAAAGATTGATTTCCAACAGGTATTTCGTGGAAAGATAAGTCTACAGAATTAAAGCGAGTTAATTTTTCAATGCTGATTTTGGGAGCATTTTTTGAAGAAAATAAATGTACATGATCATATTTTCCTAATTTTTCTGAACCGGATAAACCATCTTCGTGAACGTTTTCAAAATCAATTAAATAGTATGTTTCAACAATAGACATATTATGTATACTCCTTCTGGATTGTATTTCATAAGAAAAATGAAAGTGATGGAATTTTAGTATTTAAAGAAATATAACATATTTTACTAAGAATTGCAATAGACAATTATACAAAAGGGATATAAAATTATAATAAAAAGATTGGAGAAAAAC
>CAJTPF010000011.1:6670-74559 GCA_910578175.1 uncultured Lachnospiraceae bacterium | reverse complement strand
GATAATCTGATAATAAGATTGATTGAAAAAAATGATGCAGAGGATTTAATGAGTGTGTATAATGATAAATTTGTATTGCCTTTTTTAAACAGCGACAATTGCCATGGCAGTAATTTTTATTGCGCCACAAAAGAGGATATGGAGAACACGATAAAATACTGGTTAATTGAATATCACGAGAACCGGGGGTTTGTCCGCTTTTCGGTAGTTGACAAAAAAGCCGGAACTGTAATCGGAACAATAGAAATGTTTCAAAGGAAGTCTGAGGATTTCTATAATGACTGTGGGATTTTAAGGTTAGATTTAGCAAGGGATTATGAAAGCTCAGAATGGATAGGAGATATTTTATCATTGATCACAGAGCCGTTTTACGACTGGTTCGGGTGTTCGGTCATTGCAACCAAAGCGGCGGTTTATGCCATTGAGCGTATAGAAGCGTTAAAGAAAAATGGGTTTATAAAATCAGAAGAGCCGTTAATCGGTCATCAGCGGAATACTTTATATTATGATTACTGGATTATACAAAAGTCGTAGAAGATATGGGAGATATATAAAGGGATATCTGAAACCATATTATGAACATAATTAAAGATTGACAGACATACCGTTGGTATGATAACATAAACATACCGACAGTATGTTAGGAGGTGCAGGATTATTGGCAAGAAACAAACATCCGGAGGAAACCGTCAACCGGATTTTGGAGGCAGCGTTCCGGCTGTTTATGGAAAAGGGATATGAGCATACATCGATTCAGGATATTATTGATAATCTGGGCGGACTTAGTAAAGGAGCTATTTATCACCATTTTAAGTCGAAAGAGGATATTCTGGTTGCCGTTACGGACAAAATGACCGAAGAATCCAATCAGATGCTGGCAGAGATCCGTGACCGTACAGATTTAAGCGGAAAGGAAAAACTAAGAACAATTTTTAAAGAATCTATTTCCAGACCGGTTCAGAATGATATATTTACGGTGGCTCCCGATTTGGGAAACAATCCGAGACTGCTCTATAGTATTTTTCGTGAAACGGTGGATGAAGCGGCGCCGCATTATATTCTGCCCATTATTAAACAGGGAATTGCAGATGGCTCTATTCAGACAGATTATCCCGCAGAATTGGCGGAGTTAATCATTCTGGTTGCAAATATATGGACGAATCCTATGATATTTGACAGTACCCCGGACGAATCTTTTCGGAAATTTATGATATTCCGTCAGATGATGCAGGGATTCGGTCTGGATATTGTGGATGATGAATTGATGGAACGGCTGCAGGAACTGACGAACATCTATTGGGAAAATAAATAACGGAAACTATAGTTTAGCTGTTTATCATTAAAAAATCTGCCCTTATATCAGGGGCAGATATATTTAGAACTAAATACATACCGAACGTCGGTATTAAAAGGAGGAAAAATGAATATAACATTAGAAGTAAATTCGGTAGAAAAAAGTTATGGTTATTCACAGGTAATCAATCACTGCAGTTTTAAAATGAGGGAAGGAGAAATATATGGACTTTTAGGTATCAATGGTGCAGGAAAAACCACGCTGATGAAGATGATACTTGGGCTGCAGCAGACTGACCGGGGGAGTATCAGGGTATTGGGCAGAGAAACAGGTGTTGATACGGAATATTTGTCTGATATCGGAAGCATGATTGAAATACCGGTATTCTATGAGCATCTGAATGCGGTTGAAATACTTTCCATGCACCTTGCATTAATGGGAAAAAAGGGAAATATAACCGAAACTTTAGCTATGGTAGGCCTTGAAAATGCAGGAAAGAAATGCGTTTCCCGGTATTCCCTGGGGATGAGGCAGAGGCTTGGCATTGCCAGGGCAGTCATTCACGGTCCGAAACTGTTAATTCTGGACGAACCGCTGAATGGGCTGGACCCTGTTGCAATTACGGAAATGAGAGAACTTTTGCGGAATCTGGCAGCCAGGGGCATGTCCGTCCTGTTGTCAAGCCATATGGTTGGAGAAATCCGTCATACGGCGGACCGTATAGGAATTTTATCCGACGGTTATATAAAACAGGAATTTTCCGTGGCAGAACAGGAAGCGGAATGTGGCGAAAACTTTGAAGATTATGTTATAAATTATATGAGGAGGAAAGGTTAAATGAATCTGTTTAAAATTGAAATGATGAAGATACGGCTGTCTTCTTATCTGTGGGCAGTGTTTGGAATATTCATAAGTCTGCAGGCAATGGGAATTTTTTTTCTCTTTTTGGGGGACTATACACCGCAGGAGGGGGAACTGTTTACTGAGTGGAGCGGATTATACGCACTTTCCACAGCCTTGACGATTGCCTGTTTCAGTATTTTTTCGGCGGTTGCCGGGGCTAGGATGATCGTTGATGAGTATTGCGGGAAAAATGCGGTTACGCTTTTTACATATCCTGTCAGGCGAAAGAAAATCCTGAATGTAAAATGTATAATTCTTTTGTGTATTACCACGGGGGCGGCGTTTATCAGTAATACTTCTGTTCTGGGAATTATGTATATTACAGCGAAAATATTTGGAATTATGCCGGAGTCGTCAGAGGGTTCTTTTATTTTGCCGGTGCTGTTAGCCGGTTTGTTATCCGGAATCATATCTTCCGCTATTGGAATCATATCTTCTGCGGCAGGCTGGATAAAACGTTCGGTTATGGCTGCAGTTATATGTTCGCTGCTGATTGTGTGTATTGTCCCGAATTTCATTGCAGGTATGCCGGAACATATTGTAATGACCAGCTTTGCAGCAGCAGTGTGTTCTGCATTTACTGCCGGCGGAATGTATCGGTTTCTTGCTAAAGGAATCGAAAGAATGGAGGTTTAGTACATGAATCAAAAGTTATTTTCAAAAGATTATACGATGGTGGTCATCGGTCAGATCATTTCTCTGTTCGGCAATGCCATTATCCGGTTTGCGTTGCCGCTGTATCTGCTGAATCAAACAGGCTCTTCTTCCCTTTATGGAACCGTAACGGCTTTTGCGATTATACCGGCAATTATGTTATCACCTTTGGGCGGCATTGTTGCGGACCGGGTAAATAAAAGAAACATTATGGTCATACTGGATTTTTTAACGGCGGTAGTTATTACGGCTTTTTCTCTGCTGCTGGGTAACATAAATCTTACGCTATTGATGACGGCTACAATGATGATCTTATATGGAATTGCAGGTGCATACCAGCCCTCCGTACAGGCAAGTATTCCTGCGCTGGTAAGTCCTGAACGGTTTATGGCGGCCAATTCCGTCATCAATACGGTAAGTTCATTTTCTAATTTAATGGGACCTGTTCTTGGAGGGATTTTGTACAGTATATATGGATTAAAACCGATCTTATGGATTGGTATTCTATGTTTCCTGTTATCTTCCGCAATGGAACTTTTTATAAAAATACCTTATATAAAACAGGATTCCGGCGGCGGTGCATGGAAGATCATTAAAAGTGATTTTTCTGAGAGTATCAGGTTTATCAGAAAAGAAAAGCCGGTTCTTGGAAAGGGTGTAATGGTTACCTGCGGAATCAATTTATTTTTATCATCCATGATCATTGTGGGACTGCCGTATATGGTGACAGAGGTATTGCATTTAGATGCCGGACTGGCAAACCGTCTGTATGGCTTTTCACAGGGGGCGCTGGCTGCCGGAGGTCTGGCCGGCGGAATCGGCGCCGGCATTTTTGCAAAAAAGCTTGGGATACAGAAAGCGGGAAATTTAATTATTATCTGCGCCGCCTGTGTGTTTCCGGTTGGAACAACGCTGATACTTTTTTCATCGGGACTGGTAAACTATACGGTAATGACCCTGTGCTGTTTTGTTATAATGATATTTTCCACGGTTTTTACGGTACAGATGATGTCCTTTATTCAGGCGGAAACTCCTCCGAATTTACTTGGAAAGGTCATAGCAGTTATTTTGACTGTTTCCATGTGCGCACAGCCCATTGGAAACGTATTTTATGGTATCCTGTTTGAAGTATGCGAGGGATGGGAGTCTGCCGTCTTTTTGTTTGCGGGTACGGTTTCTATGATAATTGCGATTGGTACGAAAAAAATTTTTAAGTGTATGGTACAGATGTCAGATTAATAAAAGAATATGTGATAAAAGGAATACCGGCGGTCTGTAAAACCACAGTGTTTTCAGGCCGCCGGTATTTTTCTTATGTCATTATTATATCACAAAAATACCTCAAATTCAAGACTGGTAACCGGTTCTGCCCGGTGTTATAATCTTTTTCCAATATCAAAAAAGGAGGAATGTTCTTGGAGAAGGATTGGAGGTTATTATTACAGAAGCAGAATCAGTTAAATAAGGTAATTGAAACAAATCAGAGGACGAAACAGTACGGGCTTTTTTTAAGCAAACGGGATGCAGAACTGATCCTGGAAGAACGGAATCATGCTTTGCAGGAAGAACAAAGGGTAGAATTTGGAGAGAGTATAACATTAAAAATCATAAACGAGTTTTGTGGTTCGGATTATATTGACCAAAGTAATTATGTCACTACTGTGGTTCGGCTGCAGCAAATATTTTATCTGTACAAAAATGAAATGAATGATGAAATAACGGATGACGAGTTGCTGCATTTTATGAACGAACAGTTTGAGTTCATATGTTATGGAGATTTGGATTACCTGGAAGGAACATGTCTGAATATTTTTTCACAGGCGATCCGGGCCGGTTACCGGGGATACCGATCTTCGGAGGGAAGGAGAGAATACGCGGGATTTGATGAGGTGAAACGATGGGATTACGAACTGTATCTGGATTGTTTAAAAGAACTTTGCTGGAGGTAACAGGCCGTGGATTATAAAATGGAAGAACTGATACCTGTTGTGAGCAGACTGGCGGAAAAATATACGGCGTTTGAAGATAGTTCCGTGACTTACGAAAAGGCAGAACAGTTGATGGAAGCCGTTTTGTATTGTATCCGGGAATTGGAACGGTCAGATGAAAATCTGATCGCTGTCGGAAAAGAGTTATGTTCTGCACAGCAGGCATATGAAACAGGGTATATGTATGTTAAAAAAAAGACCGGAAAGGCGCTGGAGATGTATAATGAACTTTTGACAGACTTCGCCGATTATGGGAATGTTTTTCTGAAGGAAACGGTCATAAAGGGACTGCCGGAATTTTTTAAATGGTATGATGTGAAATTTGAGCCGCAAAACACATGGTTAACATTGGATTATCCGGTATTAAGGGATATTTCCGGGTATACAGGCATAGATAAAATCTATGAATATTTAAAATGTATCCGGTTGGAACAAATGTTTTTAAACCGTTTTCCGGAAGCATATATCATAAATATATTGTCAAAACAGAATGCATGGTATGAAGAGATGGCAGAAAATATCTGTGAAGTTATTTTTACGGTTGTCACAGGAGGATTTTTGGCAGAAAAAATTTTGGAGGAACCATATTTTACGGAACCGGATCACCTACGGATACAGCAAAAATTTAAGACGGAAGCTCTTTTGGACATCAACCGGAGACTGAAGCGTATGACAGATGTCCTGGTTGAAACATATTATGAAAATTGTAAGGAACTGTCGGAATATTTGCAGGATTCCGTTGAGGGAATCACGATACGGCTGAAAAATGCGGCAGACCATTCCATGTTGTTTCGTTTCCTTCCCCGTGAAGAAGCGGAAGAAGGATGAGGACAGCGGTCTGAAACCGGAATGTTTGTTGACCATTTCCATGCTTTATCCTATAATATGGATGAAATTAGAGATTTTATCAGGCAGAAGAGAGGAAGTCGGTATTTATGTCCGGTCAGGCAAATAATATTCGTTCCGCATTTGATCCGGCGGAGTATGACAAAAAAATAGTGCAGACGCTTCCGTATTATCAGGATTTTTACAGGGAAATCATAAATCTGCTCAAGGTATATAAAAATGATGATCTTTCCTGGATGGATGTGGGATGCGGAACCGGTAAAATGGCAGAAGCAGCATTTTCCGGTTTTGATATAAAGAGATTTGTATTTGCAGATTCTTCCCCTCAAATGATAGAAATAGCAAAGGAACGGTTCAGAGAAACAAAATCAGAATTTAATCTCTGCAATATCCTGGACTTGCCGTATATAAACGAGTTTGATGTTGTCACATCAGTCATGGTGAATCATTATCTTCGGAAGGAGGATAAGATTCGTGCAATGCAAAACTATTATGCAGCTTTAAAGATAGATGGGATTTATATAGGATTTGAGAACTTTTTACCATTCAGTGAAGAAGGAAAGCTGCTTGGTCTGGAAAAATGGAAGACATTTCAGTTACACAGGGGGAAAACCCGGGAAGAATGTGAGGAGCATATAAACCGCTTTGGCGTTTCATATTTTCCGATCACATTATCGGAACATCTGGAGCTTTTAAAATCAGCCGGATTCGAGGCTGCGGAAGTGTTCTGGGTTTCGAATCTTCAGGCCGGGGTATACGGAATAAAGAGAAAGGAATGGCAGCAGTCATGGAAAAGGATTTAACACAGGGAAGTGTAATCAAATCAATGCTGTTATTTGCCGGTCCCATGATATTGGGAAACCTTCTGCAGCAATGCTACAATATTGCGGATACATTGATCGTGGGCCGGTATCTGGGCTCCGATGCCCTGGCAGGAGTGGGTTCGGCCTACACGCTGATGACTTTTCTGAATTCTGTTATCATTGGATTGTGTATGGGTAGCGGCTCTGTTTTTTCTGTCTGCTTTGGTAAAAATGACAGACGGAAAATGAAGGATTGCATGGCCGCCTCGTTTCTGTTTATTGCAGCTGTCACGATTGTAATAAACGTTCTGGCATTTGCCGGAATTTCATCGGTTTTACATATACTGCAGGTTCCGGCAGAGGTCTATGGATTGATGAAGGAGTATGTGCGGATTATTTTCTGCGGAATTTTCTTTGTATTTCTTTATAATTATTTTGCATTTTTACTGCGGGGGATTGGTAATTCCGTTGTTCCTTTGTATTTTCTGGGAATTGCGGCGATACTGAATATATCGCTTGACCTTTTATTTGTGGTGGTCTTTAACATGGGAGTGGCAGGTGCGGCGCTGGCAACGGTCATCGCACAGGCGGTATCCGGCATCGGTATCTCGGTTTATGTATGGGTCCGGGAACCGGAACTGCGCCCGGGACCGGAGAATTATATAGTGCGTAAGAAAATCCTGGCGGAAATCGTACGTCATTCCACGGCGGCATGTATTCAGCAGTCGGTCATGAATTTTGGGATTCTGATGATACAGGGACTGGTAAACAGTTTTGGGGCGGCAGTGATGTCGGCATTTGCGGCGGCAGTAAAGATTGATTCCATTGCCTATATGCCGGCACAGGAGTTCGGCAATGCATTTTCTCTTTTTGTCTCCCAGAATCATGGCGGAGGTAAAAAAGAGAGAGTCAGGGAAGCCATACGGCAGGCGGTAAAGATTTCCACGGCATTCTGCCTGATGGCATCAGCGGTTATTTTTGTTCTGGCGCCTTATCTGATGCGGCTTTTTGTGACCGGAAGTAAGAAGGAGATTATAGGAATCGGTGCGGATTATTTAAGAATTGAAGGAAGCTTTTACTGCGGAATCGGAATTTTATTTTTACTGTACGGATTCTGCCGGGGGATTGAAAAGCCGGAAATGTCTCTTGTTCTGACGATAATATCTTTGGGTACCAGGGTTCTGCTGGCTTATATGCTGTCTTCCGTTTCGTCAATCGGTGTTCTGGGAATTTGGTGGTCCATTCCTGTCGGCTGGTTTCTGGCGGATCTGGCAGGAATGCTTTATATCAGAAAACAATATAAACGGAAAGAGGAGGATTTGACAACCGGATAAATTTATGCTATTTTATAAACATAAAACCTTTTCAGGAGTGGATTTTTCAAGAGAAATCTTTTTTCGCCACACAATTACCAATCGTAGTTGTGTGGCTTTTAATGTTGTAAAAGGAGAGAAATTTATGAATCAGACATATATGCGGGAAAAGAAGGTACTGCCACTGGTATTGTCCATGTCCCTGCCGATGGTTATTTCCATGGCTGTCAATTCACTGTATAATATTGTTGACAGTTTTTTTGTGGCAAAATTAAGCGAAGAGGCCATGACGGCTCTGGCGCTTGTATATCCTGTACAAAACCTCATCAATTCCATTGCGGTGGGATTCGGGATTGGAATCAATGTAAACGCGGCCTTTTATCTGGGGGCAGATGACAGAAACCGGGCAGATCAGGCGGTGACACAGGGAATTATACTGAATACGATACACGGTGTGCTGCTGACGGTTTTGTGTATCGGCGGAATGCCGTGGTTTTTAAGAATGTTCACATCTGATAATGAGATTATAGAATCGGCATTAATATATTCCAATCGGGCGTTTGTATTTTCGGTAATCATTACATTGGGAATATCCTTTGAAAAAATCTTTCAGTCGGTGGGAAAAATGAAGATATCCATGTTTAGTATGATGTGCGGTTTTATAGTTAATATTATTCTGGACCCGCTGATGATTTTCGGAATCGGTTTTTTTCCGGCCATGGGTATTGCAGGCGCGGCTTACGCCACCGGAATCGGACAATGTGTTTCACTTTTTGTGTATCTGACATTTTATATAATACGGCCGATACCGGTGAAAATAAAACGGGAATGCATACGTCCGGAGAAACAGGTGATTGCAAAACTGTATTCGGTAGGAATTCCGGCCACAATTAATATGGCATTGCCTTCACTGTTGATTTCAGCATTAAATGGAATACTTTCGGAAGTTTCCGAAAAATATGTTCTTGTATTAGGGGTGTATTATAAACTGCAGACCTTTATTTATCTGACCGCAAACGGCATTATCCAGGGAATCCGGCCGCTGATCGGATATAATTACGGGGCAGGTGAATATGGGCGTGTAAAAAAAATATATCATACGACCATGAATCTGACACTGATAGTTATGGCAGCAGGAACCGCTTTGTCATGGCTTATGCCTGAAACTTTAATCGGTTTATTTACTTCCAATGCAGAGACGGTGCGAATCGGCGTGACTGCCCTGCATATGATTAGTTTAGGATTTATCGTTTCGGCTGTTTCCGTGACCTGTTCCGGCGCACTGGAAGGGTTGGGAAAAGGAGTTCCGTCGTTATATATTTCGTTGTTAAGATATGTTGTTATCATTATACCGGCAGCATTTATCTTCAGCAGATGGATGGAGGCGGAAGGTGTCTGGCTGGCCTTTGGTTTTACGGAACTGATATCGGGGGGACTGGCATATGTAATTTATAAGAAAAATTATACCGGGATAAAGATACGGGAATCAGAAGGAAAAGATTAGAACACCTTGAAAAAATATTTAGTTATGTTAAAATATCTGTAATAGAATGTGACATTAAAAGATTTGACGAGAAAAAGAATTTATAAAATAATATCAAATAACACAAGGGATTTTAACATGAATACTATTTACCGTGACATTTTCAGAGCCATTCATGAGGGAAAATGGCTGAGCATAGAGTACCGGAATAAAAAAGATGAAGTTACAAAATACTGGATCGGAATCAGGAATCTGGATGTGAGAAAGCGGACGCTTGCCGTGGACGGTCTGCATTTGGGACAATTCACCACAGGCACCTTTGATACCATATATATCGATTCCATTCGTTCTTCCAATATTGTAGAGGGTTCCTATTGTCCGGTAAATCAGAAACTGGTACAGGACATTTATCTGAACCCCCATAAATATAAAAGTCTGTTTGATAATGCTGCCAATCTGAAAATTTTGAATTATTTGGAACGGTGTAATCGTATGGACACCATTCCTTATTATTCTGATTTTGAACTGGTCCGTTTTCTGGACCGGGAAAAATTAGCGGGAGAAATGTATGAGTTAAGCGATGAGCAGTTTAAATTTATTGTAAAAAATTTTCAGTTTAAAACGGAAAGACAGGAAAGACACAGCGGAAAACTGAGGATACAGCAATTAGGCATGAATGTGCTCAGTATCCATACCGCAAAAGGTTTGTATGTACTGGCCTATCGAAAGCTGGATTTGGATGTAAAGCAGAGGGTATTGCGGCCTGACGGTGAAATTACGATTTGTACGGAATATACAATGAACGGCGTAACCGAGAATGTGCGGAAATATCTGGATGCAGAGGATTATGAACTGCTGAAAGACTTTGAACGGAATCAGGAAAAAATCAAGGACTGCGTGACAAAGCATAACAGACAGGTCATGGGTGTGGATGATATGCCCTATATCATAGGAATGGGTATGGATATTATTCTGGATTTACATAAGGAATATGAGGCCATTATCAATATGTACAATAAAAATGAGATTACGGTTCCGGTCCGGGCGTTTTTCGGGGATTTACTGAACCGTCCGGTACGTACCAAAGCCTATCCTATTGTACTGATCAATAAACGGGTTAATCTGGACCAGCTTCTGGCCATCAATAATGCCATGAAATATCCGGTTTCCTATATTCAGGGACCGCCGGGAACCGGAAAGACCAACACCATAATCAATACCATTCTGACGGCATTTTTTAATGAAAAAACAGTACTGTTCGCTTCCTATAATAATCATCCGATTAACGGCGTGGTTGAGAAACTGCTGGATATCAGTTACCGGGGAAAGAAGATTCCGTTTCCCATTCTTCGTCTGGGCAATACCGAAAAAGTCAGGGAAGCTTTGCTTCATATGAAAGATATATATGAACTGACAAAGAGTATTACCATATACGGGGCGACTTTGGACAGAAACAGGGAGGACAGGATTGAAAAGATTAAAAAACTATCCAATCTGCTGAAACGTTATGAAGAATTACTGGACTGGAAAGAGCGGGGAGAAACTTTGGACCGGCTGCTGGAATTTGAAAATACCTGTCAGCCCACTATGCAGATGCTCCCTTTTCAGGCGGATTTAAGCGGAAGACAGATGGAACAGGTAAAAAATAAAATCCGGGAAGCAGGGACGATTACGGATGAAGAGGCTCTGGCTCTTTTAGAAGATGATACGGAGGAACTGAAAAAATATCTGTATTTTACATCCGCCAGATATATCAAGAGACTGGATGAACCGAAGAATCAGGAATTAAAAAATATTATCCTGATGGAAGATGAAGAGGTTCAATTGGAAGAGTTTAACAAATATCTGGGCAAAAGAGAAAATATTAAAAAATTGCAGAGAATTTTCCCGATACTGGCAACTACCTGTATTTCGGCCCACCGTCTGGGAGAACCGGAGCCAGTGTTTGATATGGTTATCATGGATGAAGCAAGTCAGTGCAATACGGCGGTATCCCTGGTTCCCATCATCCGCGGGGAAAGCCTGATGCTGGTGGGAGACCCCCAGCAGTTAAATCCGGTGATTCTTCTGGATGAAATGGTGAATCAGAAACTGAAGAAGAAATATAATGTTTCAGAGGAATATGATTACCGGAAAAATTCCATATACAAAACATATCTTGCCTGCGATGCCGTCAGTGATGAAATTTTACTGCACTATCACTACCGGTGTCATAAGAAAATCATAGAGTTTAACAATCAGAAATATTATAATTCCAGACTGCAGATTCAGTCGGGCAGCAGGGAAGAACAACCGCTGATGTATATCGATGTAAAGAACAGCCAGACGGATTATAAAAATACGGCTCCGGCAGAGGTAGAGGAAATCATGAATTTTGCCAGAATGAACCGTGACAAGACCATAGGAGTGATAACGCCTTTTGTTAATCAGAAAAAACTGATAGAAGAAGCCGTTCAGAGGGAACATCTGGGGCATGTGACCTGTGGGACGGTACATGCATTTCAGGGAGATGAAAAGGATGTGGTACTGTTTTCCACGGCAATTACGGAGCAGACCCAGGCGGGTACTTATGAATGGTTAAAAAACAACAAGGAATTAATTAATGTGGCAACTTCCAGAGCAAAAGACAAATTAATTGTATTATCAAATACCGAAAATCTGGCCAGACTCCATCAGAATGACGGAGATGATGATTTATATGAACTGGTCCGGTATGTGAAAACAAACGGAGAATCCAGGGTAACCCAGAAGAAAGCAAATTCCAGGGCATTAGGGGTAAAACCTTTCAGCTCTGCCACAGAGGAAGCATTTTTAAAGAATCTGAATCATGCTTTGGAAAATCTGTGGTTATCCCAAAGCCGGTTTGTGGTTTATAAAGAAGTGGCGATTTCACAGGTATTTCAGAACAATGATACATACAGCGACCTGTTTTACAGCGGGCGCTTTGATTTTGTAGTATATGAGCAGATGAACAGGCAGCAGATTCCGGTACTGGCCATCGAGCTGGACGGAAAGGAACATTTTGAGGATGCCGTTGTCCGGGAGCGGGACAGAAAAAAGAATGAAATCTGCAGGGACCATAATCTGCAGCTAATCCGGGTAGAGAATTCCTATGCCAGACGATATAATCATATTAAGGAAATATTAATACGATATTTCTCTGTCCGTCATTAAAATAACCGTTTGAAAATACAGGGAGCAGAAGATTTTTCTGTCTCCTGTTTTTTTATAACAAAAATCGGGATTTACAAATGAAAAGAAATTATGGTAAGCTAATGTGGAACAAAAGATATATGACGGAAGAAGTCATGAAAATACAGCAATGGTTCGGACAGCGGAAGGAGATTTTATATGATAGAAGTAAAACATATTGGAAAAGATTTTGTTTCACCAAAGAAATATCCCGGATTAAAAGGAGCTATTAAAGGACTTTTTTCCAATGAAAAGATCGTAAAGAAAGCAGTAGAGGATATTTCTTTTACCATTGATGATGGAGAAATCGTCGGATATATCGGAAGTAATGGTGCAGGCAAATCAACTACCATTAAGATGATGACGGGAATTCTGGCGCCCACCAAAGGGGAATGCCTGATCAACGGTATCGATCCCAGCCGGAACCGGAAAGCAAATGCACAGAATATAGGCGTTGTATTTGGCCAGCGAACACAGTTGTGGTGGGATTTGCCGCTGAGCGAGTCGTTTACGATTCTGAAAGAGATTTACAATGTAACTGATGAAGACTACAAAAAGCAGATGGAGTTTTTAAACAAGGTCCTGGACCTTTCGGAGTTTTTTGAACGTCCGGTGCGTACCTTATCCCTGGGGCAGAGAATGCGGGCCGATCTGGGAGCCGCGTTGCTGCATAATCCCAAAGTGCTGTATCTGGATGAACCAACCATTGGACTGGACCTGGTGGTAAAGGATAATATCCGGGCGGCCATAAAAGAAATTAATGAAAAATATCAGACAACGGTTATTCTGACCACTCATGATATCGGAGATATCGAGGAACTATGCAGCCGCATCATAATTATTGATAACGGCAGAAAAATATATGACGGTTCTTTGGAGGTACTGAAAGATACCTATGGAACCAGAAGGAAGATTTCCATGGAAGTAAAACGTTCCAAAGAGGCATTGAATCTGAATCTGGCAGAAAAACTGGGTGTGCCGGAAGAAGATTGTAAAACGGAACTGGACCAGGACCAAAATATTTTGTCCATTACATTTAATAAGCATAAGGTTCAGGTGCCCCAGGTCATTCATGCGGTTATGGAGATAACGGAAGTACAGGATATTCAGATTCAGGAAACGGAACTGGCGGAGATTGTAAAGCAGATCTATAATAATGGAATTACCAATGAAAAGAAATAGGTGAAAGGAAATAATAATATGAGAAAGAAACTGAAAATTTATCTTCCCTTTGCCGCCAATGAATTAAAGCGTCAAATGGCATATAAGGGTGCATTTTATCTGTTTATGTTTATCAGTCTGTTTAGTTCTTTTATTATGTATTTTCTGTGGATGGCCATCTATGGAAGTACGGACAGCGGTTCACTGGGCGGACTGACGAAAGATGAAATGGTAGTCTATGTTTTTATGGTTTATGTAACCAGTTCCATCGTAGCCATTTCGATTTCCGACTGGGTCAGCCATGATGTGGTCAAGGGAGATGTGGCGATGAATCTGATCAAACCTATTGATTATCGTATGAGCTTGATTATAAGGGCAACAGGCGATATGGTGTATCGTTTTCTGATGCCCGGAATATTTATCTGGATTGGACTGGAAATTTATAAGTACAAATGTCTGGGAATGCCGGTCACGGAAATTGAAAATATTTTGTTATACCTGATCAGTTGTTTTATGAGTTTTCTTATCTTTGTAATGTTTGATTTTTGTTTTGGAATGATAGCTTTTTTCACCACATATATTTTTGGTCTGATGATGGTAAAAGAAGCCCTTTTAAAATTCCTGACGGGAGAACTGATACCCCTCAGCTTTTTTCCGGGAGTGGTACAGAAAGTATTTGATTTTCTTCCGTTTTCCTCTATGGTCTATACTCCGGTTATGATATATCTGGGAAAATATGATCATAAAGAGCTGGCTTTTGTTCTGGGACGGCAGGCCGCATGGGTGATCCTTCTGTATTTGCTGGGAAGTCTGATCTGGAGAAAGGTTACAAGACGTTTGGTGGTGCTGGGAGGCTGAATCATCCGAAACATTAAATTCAGAGAAAGGAAAAATGGAAGAATGATAAAACGTTATTTAAGATTATACAAAGTATTGATCTCTCAATTTTTTAAGGTTATCATGCAGTCAAAAGTAGATTTTCTGATGGGGTTATTCGGCTTTTTCTTCACACAGATCGTGGGAATCGCATTTCTCTATCTGGTGTTTCAGCAGATTCCCACATTGCAGGGCTGGACACTGGACCAGTTGATCTTTATTTACGGATTTGCACAGATTCCGAGAGGGATTGACCATTTATTTACGGATAATATCTGGATGGTAGCCTGGCGTATGGTAATAAACGGCGATTTTGACCGCTATATGCTGCGCCCGATGAATGTTTTATTTCAGATCATCGGTGAAAAACTGCAGCCGGATGCATTGGGAGAACTTTTGGTGGGAAGTATTCTGATAGTACGTTCCATGATGAAGGGTGTGGTGATTATCGATGCCGTACATATTTTCTTTTTTATTCTGTCTGTTCTGGCAGGGGCATTGATCTATACCTCCATTAAGCTGTTTTTTGCTTCGCTGGCGTTCTGGGTAAAATGCAGCGGACCATTTTTGCAGACCGCATATGAGATGGCGGATTTTGCAAAATATCCCTCAGAGATATATGCAAAACCCATTCGGTTTATCATTACATGGATTGTTCCGTTTGCATTTGTGGCGTACCTGCCGGCCAGTTATTTTCTGGGCATGGGAGGATTTTTCGGAAGCGGCAGCAATCCGGGGGTCATCGGGATCGAATGGATGATTGCGGTTGTGTTCTGCGGCGTGGCATATCTGGTATTCCAAAAGGGAATCCGGATATATGAGAGTGCGGGGAACTGATGAACAGCGTATTGGTATAGAAGGTGAAAAAATATTTATATAAGGGATTAAAAAAATGTCTGTTGGAACATCAAAAGTGTAGATGTTACGGCAGATATTTTTATTTCTGGTTTTAAGTATGGGAAAACACCCGGTATATGACAAAAATAATGATTGATTTTATATTTCACACAGTATACTATAAAATTATTGATATGGAAATACATTGGAGGATTAATATGAATCAATTAGAGGTACTTAAGAAATATTTCGGATACGAAACATTCCGGGAAGGGCAGGAAATGTTGATCAGCAGTATATTAGAGGGACGGGATGTTCTGGGGATCATGCCCACAGGGGCAGGGAAGTCTCTGTGTTATCAGATTCCGGCTTTAATGCTGTCAGGAATCACACTGGTAATCTCGCCGCTGATCTCCCTGATGAAAGACCAGGTCCGGGCATTGAATGATGCAGGAATACATGCGGCATACATAAACAGTTCCCTGACGGAAAAACAGATTTCCATGGCTTTATCCAATGCATCGAAAGGTCAGTATAAAATTATATATGTTGCACCGGAGCGATTGGAAACTTCCATGTTTCAGCAGTTTGTAATGTGTGTGGATATCTCTATGGTTACTGTGGACGAAGCTCATTGTATATCCCAGTGGGGACAGGATTTCCGGCCGAGTTATCTGAACATTGTAAAACTGATTGAGCTGCTTCCGAAGAGACCGGTTATCAGTGCATTTACGGCAACGGCAACGGAACAGGTGAAGGAGGATATTTTATGTGTGTTGAAGCTGGAGCGGCCCAATGTTCTTGTTACGGGATTTAATCGTGAAAACCTGTATTTTGAAGTTAATGATAATAAAAAGAAAAACGAAACGCTGATGAAATACATACGGGAACACAAGGGGGAAAGCGGTATCATATACTGTGCCACCAGAAAAAATGTGGAACTTGTGTTTGACTTATTGGAAAGTCAGGGAATTTCCGCTGCCAGGTATCACGCAGGTTTGTCAAATGAGGAGCGGAAAAATAATCAGGATGCGTTTATTTATGATGAGGTTCAGATTATTGTCGCCACCAATGCATTTGGAATGGGTATTGATAAATCTAATGTACGATATGTGATTCATTATAATATGCCCCAGAGTATGGAAAATTATTATCAGGAGGCAGGCAGGGCAGGACGTGACGGGGAAAAAGCGGACTGTATTCTGCTATATTCTCCCCAGGACGTAATGATTAACCAGTTTTTAATTGATAATAAAGAGGTCCGGGCGGATCTGGAGGGAGAAGAAAGTATGGACTTGCGGGAGCAGGATATGAAACGCCTGCGGCAGATGGCATATTACTGTACGACGAAAGATTGTCTGAGAACTTATATTTTACGGTATTTTGGTGAAAAGACTTCCGGCGGTTGCGGAAACTGTTCCAATTGTCTGACGGAATTTGAAGAAACGGACGTTACGGATATGTGTAAAAATATTGTAAGCTGTATAAGGGAAACAAGAGGCCGGTTCGGGATGAATGTAATTGTGGGAACGCTGAGAGGAGAGAAAAAAGCAAAACTGGTTTCCTATGGATTGGATGCCCTTTCCTGTTTCGGATTGGAACAGGGAACAGCGGAAAAACAGTTAAAGCAGGTAATCAATGAGTTGGTCATGCGGGAATATCTGTTTGTTACGAGGGATAAATATGCTATATTAAAACTTAGAAGAGAAGCCATGGAAATCCTGCAGGGGACAATTACGGTAAAGATTAAAATGCCGAAACTGTCTTTGGAAGGGCAGGAAGCAGTCGGCAGGGAGGATGCTTCGGAAACCATTCGAAAGAAAAAATCCGGATGGAACCGGACATCGGATATTTTGAATTCCAAAGGACTGGAACTGTTTGAACAGCTTAAGGTTCTGCGCCTGACTCTGGCAAAAGAAGCGGGAATGCCGCCGTATATCATTTGTACGGATAAAACTCTGATTGATATGTGTGTGAAATTGCCGTTTACAAAAGAAGAGATGTTGAACGTGAGCGGAGTCGGCGAGAATAAGTATGAAAAATACGGTGCCCGTTTTCAGCAGGCTATTCAGGATTTTACCGGTGGAAACAGGGAAAAATTATTTTATGAAGAGTTGCAGGATTTGAAGGATACGCCAGGTGCAGATATGAAGGAAAGAAATGATACAGACAGAAAGGAAAAGTCAGGCAGAAAGAAGAGCAGGAAAGAGCCGTTTCTGCTGACCGAAGAAATGGCGGAACAGATAGTTTTTGTTCCCGAATGTCAGATTACGGCCTTGTCAAATCAACTGAATGAATTGAGAGATGAATCAGTCATGAAGAAAACCAGCGGTGCGGCAATCATGCGGAAACTGAAAGCCGAACACTATCTGGAAGAAGAATATGAAAAAGGTATCTGGAAGAAAACCCTGTATGAGAAAGGACGGGAGCTGGGGATTTCATTAAAGCCGCAGATCAGCGCCAAAGGAACGGAATATGAGGTGTTTATGTTCAGCGAACAGGCACAGCGTGGCATTATTAAAAAATTGCTGGGAGAATGGATACATTTAGAGTAAAAATGGAAAATGAAATACAAAAATCTGATTTGAAGGAGAAATAAGAGGATGGAAGTTAAATTTTATGATTTTATAGAAGATTCGCTGATTAAATTTGTTGTAATTGTTTCACGCTTTCATGGAAAATGGGTTTTGTGTAAGCATAAAGAGAGGAATACATATGAAGTTCCGGGTGGGCATAGGGAAAAAAATGAAACTGTCCGGCAGGCGGCAAGGCGTGAATTGTATGAGGAAACAGGGGCAGTTGATTATAATTTAAAATCGGTTGGGGTTTATTCCGTGACAGGAAAGACCAAAGTGAATGAGACAGGGGAAGAAAGCTTTGGGATGTTGTATTATGCAGTGATTGGGAGATTTAATCCGGAGTTGCACAATGAGATTGAAAAAATTATATTTATGGAAACTCTGCCGGATTCACCGGACAGCCTGACGTATCCTTCTATTCAGCCTAAATTAATTGAAAAAGTAATGGCTATGGGATTCGTAACGACGAGAGAAGAAATGTTTGAACATGTCAGGACGAATCCGGATATGGAAGAACTGAAAAAAGATTTATTTTTGGAATGAAAGCAGATGATATTAATTATTGAAGATGACATGGAATTACACACTATGGTAAAGGATTATCTGATATCGGAAGGATTTGAAACGGAATCTGCTTTTAATGGACAGGAAGCCTGTGAACTGGCAGATAAGAATCAATATGAGCTGGTATTGCTGGATATTATGATGCCCCGGATGGATGGTCTGACGGTTATGAAAAAAATCAGAACCAACAGCGTAGTGCCTATTATCATTATGTCCGCAAAAGATAGTGATTCGGATAAAGCATTTGGATTGGGGCTGGGGGCATTTGCCATTATTGTGGTGTTGGCCGTGTTTCTGTTTGCACAATGTTACCTGGGGATTGCCAATGATCCCGAGACCGGGGTACCGGATTCGGCGCCGGGAATGGATACGATGATGGTACAGGTGGAAATGTTTACAAATCTCTGTTTTCTTGTATTTACAGCGGTTATGATGTCTGTATTTGTCATAGCGCCGGCAAAAAACGGAATTCGGAATCTGATGTTCGGATATCCTATCCGGCGGAAACAAATTATTATTTCCGAAATGGCGGCAGTCTGGATATTCTGCGTTGCTGCACTGGCAATAGGAAAAACAGCGATTTATCTTCTGTTATATCTGCCGTCCGGAAGTATGGAACAGAGTTTCCGGCTTGGATTTGATATGATGAGCCGCGCATTTTATGTTCAGATCTGTCTGAAATCAGTTCTTACGGTTACACTGGGCTTTATCGCGCTTTTTATCGGAAACCTGATGAATCATCCAAAGCCGCAATTATTGCCTCCTTTTTGCTGTTTCTGGTGATGAACGGAACGGTAGGCGATTTTTCCTTGCGCGATAATGCAACAGTGCCTATAATATTATTTATCGGTTCGTTGATATGTGCAGCGGCTGTTGTTCATGGGATTGAGAAAAAGGATGCAGTTTAAAAACAGGAAAGGGTGATTGAGAAGATGGAACATCCGGATATTGAAACATTATGTGTGAACGGGAAGGAATATAAGATTATTAAACTCTTAGGAAAGGGAAAGGGAGGATATTCCTGGCTGGCCTCAGAGGAAAATCAGTTCTATGTGTTAAAACAGATTCACCATGAGCCATGCAGCTATTATCAGTTTGGAAACAAGATAGAGGCGGAAAAACATGATTATGAGCGGTTGCTGGAAACCGGAATACGGATTCCTAAGATGCTGGCAATCGATATGGAAAATGAGCGGATTTTGAAAGAATACATAGACGGTCCGACCATATATGACCTGGTATTGCAGGAGAAAATGAATCCGGAGTATCTCTCACAGGTCAGCGAAATGTGCAAGGTACTGTATCCGGCCGGATTGAATATTGATTATTTTCCGACGAATTTTGTGGTTCAGGACGGATCAATCTACTATATCGATTATGAATGTAACGGGTATATGGAAGAGTGGAATTTTGAAAACTGGGGAATAAAATACTGGTCAAAGACGAAAGAATTTTTGGAGTATGCAGAACAGCATCAGTAATGAAGCAGGATTGGATGTTACGGTTACGGTTCAGGCATTTGGCTGAATGGTAACCGTTAGTATTTTTATTAAAGAAAATAATTCTTATACGTTGTATTGTTATTAATAAAATGTTATAATAATTCAAATGGTTTTAAAGAAATACAAATTAATTGAATTTTAAAGAATAATTAAATACCCCTTTTACAAAAGATAGTTTGAATGTTCAATGATCTTGCTGTAAAAGAGGTATTTTTTGTATATTACGGCATTATGTGATATGTGAAGCGTTTATCAGAAAAAGCGGAAAGTTAAGTAGTACATCATTATAAAATTTTTCATATGAAAAGGAGAGACGATGGGATGAAGAAATTAAAAAAAGTGTTAGGGGTAACAGGATTATCCGCAATAGTTGCAATTGGTATGCTGGGGGATACAATGGTTTCAAAGGCGGAATCGTTTACGACTACGGGAGGGAAATATAATAAAACATGGGATTGCTCGTTATCTTCCGCAAAACATGGCGGTGCAATTTACAGACTGACAGGCAGTGCTTTGCAGAAAGATGCTTTTAAGTATGATAATGTTAGCATTGAAGTCGTTTTGTATTGTAATTCAACATCGAATGTTGTGAAGAAAGCAAGCGCTGTTAATGCATATAAAATTTCAGCATCTGCAGATGCTGCGATCAGCATATCCAGCGGAAAAGGCACAGCGTTGATATCTGTGAGTGATGATACATATGGAAGCATGACAAAGAGAATTTATAATTAGTTAAACATACAAACAATGATGTACTATTTAATCTTAAAGCAGGGTTGTAAATCTGTTTCAAATAATGATATATAAGTTTTTAATATTCCAAATGGAGGAAGGTTGAAAGAAATTATCAAAAGAAAGGAAAATGTAAAATGCCCTTCGTTCAACCTGTTTACTGGGGCAGTATCACAGGGGTGCCTGTGATATGCATGGGTATTAAATATGAAAATAAGATTCTGTTATATTTTGCTGTTACTGGCAGTAATTTGGAATTGTACCGGATGTAATTCTGAGCCGACAGGCAGTGAGACAAAGGAAAACATTGGGAACCGGGATACAGAGCAGGAAGTGACGTCAGCAGACAGGCAATATTCTACGGAGTTTGCAACAAACATATATAAATGTGTTGTGAATCCTGCTACAGGACAAAAAAAGTATGCTTTATATCTGGGGGAGAACATAGTTTACAGTGGAGAACCCTTGGAAATCGGTGTAAAACTCTATGCCAAGATGGGGGATTCTTCTTATGATGATATTCCGGTTTTATGTATGCTTATATTAGACGGAAAAATGATACCATTTTCTTTAGATGGTGATGAAAATGGAGCGCTGCATACACTGACAATAAAAAATGCAGCGGAAGGCATGCATTCTGTGATATTTACTCCCTATGGCGTAAGCGGACAGACTCCAAAGCAGTTGTTATTTATGGCCATACCTTTTTATGATAAAAAGGAAGTAACCATATTTGAAAATGATATTCTGGCTTGTCAGAAAAAGATTGTATCAGAAGGCGGAGAACTTCCGCCGGAAATTTATGAACCGGGAAGCGGATATATTTTTACCAAAGACCTGTATAGTATTTATCAGAAGAATATACAGGATATCTCCGACCATGCCGGCGAGGTAATGGACTATATTATTCAAAGCGACAATGGAGAATTGCATTATACGGCAGATGCCGCTTATGAACCGGGACAGTATCTGACAATACTGGTGTGTGACGGTGAGTTGTACAATGGATTTGATGACAGACCGTATCTGCTGTGGGAGAAAAAAGAAGGCGGATATATGGATAAACAAATAAAAACAGAGGGTCTGACAAAAGGAAAGCATACCATATTTGCAGTGACTGTTGATTTAACAAATGAAAATTTTTGTATGGTAAGAAAAGCAATGAATACGGAGGTCGGGATAAATGAATAAAAAGGCGGCAGGGTTGTTTTTAGGTGTGATTTTTCTTGGTACCTTCATTGCAGGCTGTGGAAACAATGAGCAGGAAAAGAAGGATCTGAATTATTTTGGCGGGACAGGAGAAATAAAAAATGCGGAGAGACTGAACGGTCTGAGTGGCTTGTATGATGATGAGAATAAATATTTTGATAATGGTTCAGAAGCTTATTGGAAATTAGATAAGGATGGAATGTTAACGGTAAATTGTCAGATTGCATCATGCCCTCATGAAGATGAATCCTGTGAAGCTTTTGTTAGTGACGGAGAGTACTTTGTGTTTGGCGGTAAGCTTTATAAATCATATAATGAAGCACATTATAATAACGGAGGAATCGAAGACAAAGGATATATTTGGGATTGCGATACGGGTAAAGTTGTGTTTGACAATCCGGTTCCAAAAGAGATGGATGCGGATTTGGCTGTGGATGACAGTACTTCAATTTTTTATGTGAGAGTGCTCAGTGATGATATTTTAAAAGTTGAGGGACATCGGCATGCCTATTTGTTAAACAAAGATTTTGAGGTGCTTTACTGGTATAGTGATGTGGGAAAATTTCCATGGGGTATGATTTATGAAAATCAATATTATTATGTCAATGATTTATATAAACTGGTAAAGGTTGATTTGGAGACAAAGGAATCCAAAATGATGGATTGGGACGGAAAAGTATTTGCCTGTGACAATGATAATGAAAATATTTATTTTTCCAATGAATTTGAAGAGTTAAACCGATATTCATTGAAAGATGGCAGTAATGAAAAACTTGCAGATGATATGTTAATGTTTTCTGTGCATAATGGATATATTTATGGAGGTTCTGGTACAAAGAAATGTATTTATGATGTAAAAGGCAAATTTATTGCAGATTATACGGAATATCAGAATATGGAGGCAGACGGTATTCTCCGTATAAATGATAAAATGTATAGCTGGTTTGAAGGAGGCATTGCAGAAATGTCCCCGGACGGAAAAAATTATAAGGAATACATATTGGAGTAATTCAATATGTAAACAGGTGACGGTAATGGGGTTTGAGATAAAAAAACATTTGAATAGAATACTTTTGGCCGGACTGTTAATTACATTTTTTTATGGGGTGTATTATTCTTATCAATGCTATATTTGTCAGAAACAGAATGAGAAAAGTGTGGATATGAAATCAGAACATTCATATGAAGATTGTATGGGAAGTTATTCGGAAAAACGAATGGACCTTATAACCGCTTTAACTGAGGAGAAGCAGAGGGAGTTCGAAGAACGGGATTATGTGGAAGTTAATCCTGAAAACAGTCCTGAGTTTCTGGTATTTCAAAAATATCAGTATTTGTACAGTAAAGCGGATGTCTGCAGGCAGGTAAAGGCATATCGGGAGCAGGTGGTGAAAAATGCCGCACGTCTGAAGAATTCCCGGGATACATATTATGCCAGAGTAAATAAAAAAATAGAGAAAATGTACAGCCGTGATGTGGAACTGGTGATACATGATGGCAGCAGGCTGGAAGATATTGCAGGTATTTTTATGGTATCGGAAATCGTGGATTTTGTAAATATTGTGCTATTGGTGATAGTTTCCTGCAGTCTGTTTCTGATTGAACACAGAAAGGGGACGTTTACGCTGGTGTATTCTTCCTATCGGGGCAGAGGACGTACTTATGCAGTGAAACTGGCGGTCGCCATGGGATTTGCAGTTCTGTTATCGTTGCTGCAGACTGTGAGTATGGTGCTGCTGTCATTTACATATGGTAATCTGAGTGAATGGAAGGATGCGATTCAGAATATAGAATTCTTTATTCATTCACCCTATCATTTGAATCTGGCAGAACTGGTAGTTGTGGTCACGGTACTGCGGGCGTTGGGGTATCTGGTGCTGATCTGTATATTTACCGTGATATCCGTCTGTTTTCAGAAAAACATTATTCCGCTGGCAATTAACACGTTAATCGGTATTGGCGGATTTGGGCTGTGTTATTATTTTTCCGGCAGTTATGTAACGAATTCGGGAACGCTGATACACCAGGGCAGTTTCTATTCTTTTGTCCGCATGTATTCGCCGTTTGTTCTGATTGGTGACGGTATAGGGTATTTAAAGAAATATGAACCGCTGAATATTCTGAATTATCCGGTTTCCGTTCTCAGCGTTACGGTTTTGGTAAATATAGTGCTTGCCGGAATGATTGTGGCTGTCGGTTATCCATTGTATATCAGGAGATTTAGAAGGCGAGGTGTATAGAAGGATGTTGGAGCTTAAAGGTGTTAGTAAGAGGTATGGAAAAAAAGAAGCATTGCATGATATAAATATTCAATTTAAAACCGGAATTTATGGTTTACTCGGGCCGAACGGCGCAGGAAAGTCAACTCTGATGAATATTGTTTCAGATATTCTGGAACCCACGGCCGGAACAGTGGCTTACGAGGGAAAAGAGATACGGAAACTGAAGGAAAAATATCGTAAAAATATCGGATATCTGCCCCAGCGGGTAGGGTATTACGGTGATTTTACGGCAGGAAAAACATTGGAATATTTTGCGGTATTGCGGGGAGTGCAGAAATCCGAAATTGCCGGCAGAGTGGATTCGGTACTGGAAATGGTTCATCTGTCGGAACAAAAAAATGAGAAGGTGAAAACCTTTTCCGGCGGAATGAAACAACGGCTGGGGATTGCGGTCACATTGGTCGGCGATCCTCAGATCTTGATCATGGATGAACCCACGGTGGGCCTTGACCCGAAAGAGAGATTGAATTTCCGGAATCTGCTGAGTCATCTGGCGGAAGATAAAACCATTATTCTGTCTACGCATATTGTTTCGGATATCGATTCCATTGCCAAGTATGTTATTTTAATCAAGGAAGGGAATATCATAGGATTTGAGGAGCGGGAGCAGGCTGCGAAATTGATTGCAGATGAGGAATGGAGCAGTAAAAAGGATTCCATTACATTAGAGGATGTGTATATGTACTATTTTAATGCTGAGGCGGAATAAACAATGTTGAAATTAGAATTTTATAAATTGTTTTGCAAAAAGAAGATTTTAATCGTGCTGCTGGTGGGAATTGCTGCGGAGATATTTTTGTCCATGCAGTCCCGGTCGGTTATGTTTGAAGGCTTTAATCCAAAGGTTTACCGGTATTATATGGAGGAATTGCAGGGGGAATATACCGTGGAAAAGCAGACATGGATTGAGCAGGAGTATGAGCGGCTGCAGAATCTGATCAGTGACGAAGAAATGTATGAGGCGCAGTATAAAAGAAATGAGATAGGTGCGGAAGCATACCGGAAAGTATCCGGGGATATAAAAACCGCTAAAAACCGGATTCGTACGGTAGAGTATATTGTGGAAAAAAGCGGGTATTATTCCGGGGTGGACGGTACTCCCGAATATTTTTATGATATCGGAATCAAGGATTATATAGAGAATATGAAAATGGATGTCATAATGCTTGTCATTCTTATTATAATGATCGCGCCGGTGTTTACGGAGGATCATTCCTGCGGAACGGTTCCGATGATAAGGTCTTCGAAATATGGGACAGGCCGGCTGTATTATAACCGGCTGACGGTGGTGCTGACGATTTCCGCCGGTATCGGCTTTTTATTTCCGGTTCTGGAATTCGTAACAAAGTATGTGAAATTTGATTTGGGGAATCTGAATGCGGATATCAGAAGTCTGATGGTTATGGAAAACAGTAATCTGGATATGTCGATAATACAGTATCTTTTTTTGACAATGGCAACACGGGCATTTTTTGCGGTGGTGTTTGGAGTATTTGTTATGTGGGTGGCGGTGCTGTCCCATAGGAATATTGTGACGTATGTGGTAACGCTTGGGGCGGTATATATACCGTATTTTTTGTATTCGTATATGAACAGGGGGATGCAGGATTTGATGTTGTGTAAGGGGCTTGGAGGGTTTGATAATTTTAAGGAGTATCATGTGATGGCAGGGATTCCGGATGCTTGGTTTGGGGGAGTGGTTTATGGGATGCTGGCGGGGGGGATGATATGGAGTTGTGGGAGGTATGTGGGGGAGAGGAGGAGATGAAGGAATTCTTTGGGCTGTGGGAAACGGGAATTGGACATGAAGAGAGTGGTTGGAATATGGGGAAATGTCGAAAGATGTCGACGGAAAATGTTTGACGAATTGTGTCGGAAATGATAAGATTTTTAATAAGGATTGGTTATGGAATGAAGGATAATAAAAAGTTATCTGTTATTTATTTTTAAGTAATTTGTTTCCATATCTGAGGAGGATTAAGAATGAATATTAAGCCTGAATTAAGTATAATAGTTCCAGTATATAACGTACAAAATCATTTGGAATTATGTTTAGATTCAATAATAAATCAATCATTTAAAAACAGAGAAATAATTATTATTGATGACGCTTCAACTGATAATTCTGCTAAAATAATTCATGAATATGAAAAATGCTTTCCTGAAGTATCCGCATATTTTATGACCAAAAATATGGGTGTCGGAGATATAAGAAATTTGGGAATTAAGTACGCAAACGGAGCTTATATTGGATTTGTAGATGGGGATGATTGGCTAGACAATGATTTCTATTATAATCTCATGTCGTATATTAAAAATGATAATAGTGATATTGCAACATGTGGCATTAAAGATGAGTTTAACAATTTTATATCTGGCCATATTCGGTATAAATATGAAATTCATAATTGTATAAACGGAAAATACGCTTTGAAATTATTAACAAAATCTGAAAATTTTAATTCTTTTATTACCCCTATTGTTAATAATAAGATATACAACAGAACCTTTATTGTTGATAATAAAATTAAATTTAATTCAAACCGAAGCTTTCAAGATGATTTTTTCTCCTTTTTTGCGTGCCTCCATGCGAAACGAGTTAGTTTAGTTCCTGATACTTATTATCATTATTATCAGCGCCTTGATTCCGTCACACATGTTTTTTCAAAAAATCTTATAGATAATTGTTTTGATACGTTGATACAAATAAGAACGGTTTTAGAAGAAGATAATTTAATGGATTATTATATAAAAGAATATTATTCATTTGTAGAACGTTGCATAAAATCTCTTCTATCTATGATGCTTCATAAAGAAGCTGATTCATGTATACAAAAAAAATACCTTAAGTATATATTTGAAATAATTGCTCACAATTTCAATATACATTTTTTAATTGACTATCTTGACACTAATCGTATTTTTGATTTTTGGGGAGTGAGGTGATTTGTTTAATTGATAGGAATATTAATGAAACGTTTGTCTCATAAAAAAACATTAGAATTACATGTAACAGATCATTGTAATTTAAATTGTAAAAGCTGCTCCCATTACGCACCTGTTGCAGATGAGTATTACATATCTTTAGAGGAGCTGGAAGGATACTATAACAATATTAAAAATCGTGGGCTAATCTTTTTCAGCACCCTTAGATTAATGGGCGGGGAACCTCTTTTGCATCCACATATTACAGAAATAATTGAATTAAGTAGAGCCTATTTTTCAGATATAAACATAGTTCTTGTAAGTAATGGTATAATTATAAAAGAAATGCCGCAAAAATTTTGGGATGCTTGTCAGAGAAACAATATCATTATATCTGTTACAAAATATCCTATAAACATAAATTACAATAATCTTATGACCTTTGTGAAAAATAAAAATATTCAAATGACATTCTACGGAGATAATATAATTCCGAATTTTCGACATATAGTATTAGACGTCCAAGGCAAACAAAATCCATTGCAAAATTATTTGGTGTGTCGTTGTGGTGGTATTTATCTTCAATTGCGAGAGGGAAAAATATATTCTTGTCCCCAATCAGCATATATTAATATAATTAATAAGCGTTTTGATATGGAATTCAAACATAAAAATGATGATTACCTTTTGCTAAGTCAGATAAAATCTATAAAAGAAATTAAAAAATATGTTTTGAAGCCAAAATCATTTTGCCGTTATTGTGATTTGAAAATGATGACATGGAACAATCAATGGGAAATATCTCAATGCCAAAAATCAGAATGGCTTTAATGATATATTTTTGAAATCAAGCAATTTATACGATTATATTTAACACTCAAACTATCCATTCTATAGAATATGGAGAGTCTGAGTGTTTAATTAAAAAAAGTTTAATTTACAATATAACTATTCATATATTGTGAATATTTATCCAAGAATGTTTTAGCATACTTTTCATCAGGAGTATTATCTAAACGGCATATTGTCTTATATACGTGTTTAAGAAGGAAAAATTGATGCTGTTCTATTATTTTATTTTCGTAAATTTCCATCCAATTAAGAATATATTTTAGCTCTGAAAATGTACCTATTTTTCCTATTGCTTCAATAATACTTGAAATTGTAAAATAATTTTCCTCCCTTTCAAGTTGTTTTAAAAGAGCGCTTATTCCATTATACAATCGCTTTTCCCCAATAATATCTGCCATATGTTCACGAATATGGCAATCTGAATCGAACAGAGAATCAATTATCATTTGGTTGATTTCCGTGTAATTTGTTGTCATCAGAAAACTTTCCAATTTATAGCGATTCAAATCAATAGATGATGATTTTGAACGTGAAAAATAGTCAATTATCCACGGCAATGTTATTTTTATTAATTTTTTTCTTTTGGCAAGTGTTAACATTAAATCAGTTTTCCAGGAAAGAATTTCTTCTTCCATATCGTCAATGAAAATAAATAATTCATTCATAAAATTATATACAAATGATTCTCCTATTTTAGCCGAATGACAATGTGCTAAAAGATTGTAATATACATTTAGCAATCCATCTTGGTTTTCGTTCTTACTTTCTTTTAATAAATGTAGTATTAAAGCCTCATAATCTTTATAAAAATTAATTAATTCGCTATCATCATAAATATCACTTCTATCATTTAAGATATTTGTTATCATTATTATATTTGCTCCAAAATATTCCTGAAGATAGTCGATAAACTTTTCTCTTGACTCACAAATTAAATTTGTAATACCACACAAATTTAAAGTTTCATGGAAATCTGATACATATTTATTTTCTTGAATAAAATTACGTATTGTTGCAGTAAGAAATCTAAGATTGCTAAGGTCATACTCTATATAAGTTAAATGTGTTAAATCAAACGGTATTTTGGAATTTTTTTGCTTTATCATAAGTATATTTTGTGCATCTTTAAAAGAATGCGCAATCCCTAATTCATAAAAAACATTAGGGTTATAATTTGTTAAATCTGCAATTATATATCGGGATTTTAATATTTCCATTAGAATCTTGTTTAATATAGGTTTTGATCCAGCAATTTCATCAGCTCTATTACAAATAAATCCATTGTCATTTAAATCCTGTTTTATCACACCATAAATGTAATCAAAATCTGAATTAAATGGCATAAGCATAAAACATCTGTTTTTTTCAATAGGTATTTTTTCGTTGATAAACTGACGAGGATAAATTTTATAATCTTTCACGTAGTTAACACTCCCTTGTATGAATTTACTCTAAAAACTATTAACTTAATATAAATTTCAGTTATACTCTAAATAGGTAAACGCTCATTATACTAATTGTCTTTGTTTCCAAAATGCTAGATAAATGCTTTTAATCTGCAGATTTTTATGATTGGATAACTTTTTATTATCCTTCATTCCACCCTCATCCCATTCCTCGGATGCCTCTCCTCCAATATCTCTTTCTGCTTATGCAAAGACACACTGGTATATATCTCCGTAGTATTTATCGAACTATGTCCCAGCATTTTCTGAATATACCGAATATCCACATCCGCCTCCAGTAGCAACGTCGCAAAGGAATGTCGAAACATATGAGGTGTAATATGCATCTCGATCCCCGCCAATTCCACATAATTATTTATCATAAATCGCACAGACTGTTCCGAAAGCCGATGATGCAACCTATTAACAAACAACCACTCAGAATCAGCCAATTCCTTTTCAAAAAGTTTCTTATACTCAACCAATGCGGAAATAACCTCCCCATTGCCAATCTGTAAAATTCTCTCCTTCGCTCCCTTTCCGAAAATAAGCACCTGCCGGTTATCAATATCCAAATCCTTTTGCTTTAGGGAACACAGTTCCGAAATCCTTATTCCGGTAGCAAACAATAATTCAATGACAGCAATATCACGAATGACCGTTTTTTTATGATACAAAGTTGCAGGAACCTGTTTTTCCTGATAAATGGTACAGAGGAATTTCTGAATGATATTGGCAGGAATAGTTTTAGGAAGCCGTATCGGCTGACGAAAAGATATATCGATTTTATTAAACGGATTTGACTCAATAAATTCTTCATATTCAAGATAACGAAAAAATGCTTTTACGCTTGCAATCTTTCGCTTTATCGTCTTCGGCTGATAGGAACTATGAATTTGTGAAATATAAGAGAGCAGGTTATCTTTACTGATTGGCAGATATTTCGATGGAACTATAGAAATAAACTGATTTAAATCAATTTTATAGGCTTTAATGGTTTTAAAATTTAACTTCTTTTGGACTGCACAATATTTTAAATATTTTTCTGTCAGCGTTTTTAAAGTAATCATATAAAAGCTCCTTTGTCTTTTGATTTATATTAGAAGGAATTATAATGGAATATACATGAGAAAATCAACAGAAATACAAGTTCATAAAAATAATGTTAATGGGATAACCGGAACACTTTGTGATATAATTTAAAAACAGATTTCAATATTTGATGCAGATTCCGCTGTAAGGAATTGTTTCTATCGGGAGGAATAGCATGATTTACATTACAGGAGATTGTCATGGAGAGTATTGCAAATTTAACACCAACACATTTCCGGAACAAAAGTACATGACAAAAGACGATTATGTTATTATTTGTGGTGATTTTGGCTTTTGGGACAATTCAAAGAAACAGAATTATTGGAGAAACTGGCTAGAGAAAAAGCCGTTTACCACACTATGGGTGGATGGAAACCATGAAAATTATGATTTGCTGTCAACTATAGAGACGGATACTTGGAATGGCGGAAAAGTACAGTTTATTAAACCGTCAGATATCCATCTGATGTGTGGGCAGGTTTATGAAATTGGGGGTTTTAAAATATATAAATTTGGGGGCGCACGAAGTCATGATATGTCTGGTGGGATACTAGGAGAAAGAAAAGACAACTGGATAGACAAAAGAAGTCCTGCAGAATCAATCATGTATCATGGTGGAAAGAAGAAATGCCGTCAAAAAAGGAATTTAAAGAAGGAAGACGGAATCTGGAAAAACATAATTGGAATATAGATTATATTATTACCCATTGCTGTTCTTCCGGTACACAGGAAATCCCTTGTTTTTGCCCTTGTGTAGAGGCAAGTGCATAGCATGGAACATAGACAGGTACATTATACCAAACAGTTTATACATATTATGGTTGAAAAAGGGGATAATTATGGTATAATTTAGGTATAACAGAGAGGAGGTATATAAAATGCCGCAAATTATTCCTATTAAAGATTTAAAAAATACTTCGGAGATTTCCGATATGTGCCACAAATCCGAAGAACCTATTTATATCACAAAAAATGGATATGGGGATATGGTTATTATGAGTATGGAAACTTATGAAAGCGCCATGTATCGACTTTCCGTATATAGAGATGTTGAACTGTCTGAACAGCAGATAGAAAGCGGACAGATCAAGAATGCCAGAACATCTTTAGCAGAGATGGGGACGAAATATGGCTTATAAACTGATTGTTACGGAACACGCTGATGAATTACTTGATAATATTTTACAATACTTGATTTATCAGTTAAAGAATGAACAGGCAGCCGCACATTTGTTGGATGAAATCAATAACATATATGACCGTCTGGAAGAAAATCCCCTGCAATTTCCGGTTAGCAGGGATACATATCTGGCAAATAAAGGATACCATGAGGCTGCCTGCGGGCAGATGAATTATACAATAATATTTTGTGTTGGATCGGATGTTGTAAATATAGTCGGAATATTTCATCAATTAGAAAAATACTGGAAGAAATTGTGAATGAAAGGCACTACGTGTTACGAAAGTTGTAGTTTGGTACATAAATGCAGTATAAAGGAATGCCGCATTTATGGGTGGATTTTATATGAATTACTGGAAATTATAATATCTGATATTTTCCTTAAAAATTATCAAATCACAATCCCATTGGCAAACATCTTGCACCGGAAGGAATCGTAATAGAAAAAGTAAATGATAAATATTGTTTTGAATTTTCGGAACGGGGGAAGAAAGAACTGCTCCGTTCATTCCGTACGGAAAAATTCCAAGGATAAACATGCCTACCGTATTTTTGTATTCGGCAGAGATATATTGCGTTTAGAGACATTTAGAAAAAAATATTTAAGCCAATATTTTAACTGACTATAAGCTATCAGCCGATTTGTTTTAAAAATTTAGAAAAAACGTTTCTTGAGATAGAGAATGAAAACAGAATATACAAATTCATACACTACAAAACATGCTGTTTTTCATTTCTGTCTCAAACCAACGTTTTCTTCTCGGAAATTATATCTATGAAAGTCCCGGAATCACCAGATATGCCAGTGTTCCTACCACTCCGGTTCCAAAGATAATAGTAATGGCGCTGGCTTTGTACTTTCTGAGAATAAATAATGCACCCACAAATAAAACGGCTTCCACAATATGAAAATCATTAATCTGCAGATTATGTTTATCTGCCTGAAACAGCGCCAGTAACAGAATGGAGAGACCGGCGGAAGCAATTAAAGCCACAACCGCAGGCCGCAGGGAAGCAAGGATCGTCTGAACGGCTCCCAGTTTACGGTATTTATAATAAAAGTATGCCAATAAACTGCAGATTACAAAAGCCGGAAGGATACACCCGAAGGTACACAGAATCACACCGGGAATACCGGCAAGACGCATACCTACAAAGGTAGCAGAATTGATGGAGATCGGTCCGGGAGTCATTTCGGCAATGGTGATCAGATCCGTAAATTCCTCTAAAGTCATAAGACCATGGATATCAACGATCTGATTTTGTATCAGTGGAATGGCAGCGTAGCCTCCGCCCACTGAGAACAGTCCTACCTGTATAAAACTAAAAAATAATTGTAGTAACAGCATATTTAAAACCTTCTTTTCTCTTGATTTTTTAATCCATATTTTTTTCTCTGATTTTTATGGCATCAATTACCGCATCCATGATTCCGATAAACAGGCAGGCAAAGATAATTATCATTGCGCTCAGGTCGAAGAACCATACGGCGGCAAATGCTGCAATCATCAGGCCGATGTATAATATCCGTTTTGTTTTGCATACGTTTTTTGCCAGGTTCAATACGACATCAAAGATTACGGCGGCAACACCGGCGCGCATTACCTGTAAGGCAATAGCGATAATGCGGTTGGAGCGGAACTGGTTATAAAATACAGATATAACGGAAATAATGATCATCGGAGGAAGCGCGGTTCCCAGCACGGCGACCAGAGAACCGGTTATGCCATACATCCGGTAACCGATTATGACGGAGGCATTGATGGGAATCGGTCCGGGAGAAGACTGGGCAATGGCTGTGATATCCAGCATTTCTTCCTCACTGAACCAACCCAGTTCATCTGAGAATTTTCGTTTCATCAGGGAAGCGATCACAAAGCCTCCGCCGAAGGTAAAAGCGCTCAGGGTAAAAGTTGCAGTGAATAATTGCCATAAAATACGCAAAATATTTTGCTTTTTTTCAATATGTTTGTTTTCTGATTGATTCATATCATATTTTCCTCGTAGAATATTAAGAGTAGTAGTGTTTAAAGTCCCTCTCCAAGGACGTTATTTTTGGTATCTGCATTGCTATGATAATCGATTTTAATGAATAAGTAAAATATATATAATTTATATTTAATATTGGAAAATTCCTATACAAAATATAAAAAGGTGATAAAATATAATTAACGCCCGACAGGCAACGTGTGGAGGAATCTATGACAATACGACATTTGGAAATTTTTTTAAGAGTCGCCGAAACTAAAAGTATGAGTACCGCCGCAAAAGAACTGTTTATTTCCCAGCCGACGGTCAGCGGCAGCATTGCGGAACTGGAAAGGGAATATAACGTCAGATTATTTGAGCGGTTAAATAAAAGACTGTATATTACCGAAGCAGGAGAAAAGTTAAGGATTTACGCGGGAAAAATGTTGAATCTTCAAAATGAAATTCAGCGTCAGATGAGTTCGGCAGAGGATACGACACCAGTCAGAATCGGAGCAACGGTTACCATCGGTACCAGTTTACTGCCAGGATATATCAGCCGGATAAAGGAAACAAATATACTTGTCAGCATTGACAACACACAAAATATCCGGCAGGGTATATTAAATAATACGCTGGATATGGGGCTGGTGGAAGGCAGAATCACGGATGAAGATGTGAAAGCCATACCTTTTATGAAAGATGAAATGATGATGATCTGCAGAAAAGATTATAAGTATGCCGGGAAGGAAACCATTAGCCTTTCGGAAATCAACGGGGAACCCATGATCCTCCGGGAAGAGAACAGCGGGACCCGGATGGTCATTGATGAGGCTTATGAGCGGGCAGGCGTTAAATTAAATGTATTATGGAATTGCAATAATACGCAGACGATTTTAAATGCCGTGGAAGCCGGTATAGGGATTTCCATATTGTCACCAAAACTGTTAAAAAGATATACGGAGCTGACTGCAGTACCGATCAGGGATTCATATATTGAACGAGATTTTCAGTTAGTGCTGCATAAAGATAAGTTTATTGGCAGAAAAATGCATAAGATAATAAATTTAATAACAAATATGTAATTAACAAAAAAGACAGAAACGGAGAATACTGAAATGCAATACGGAACCATTGTCAGAGGGACGTTTATAGACCGGCCCAACCGGTTTATCGCACATGTATTGATTAATGATAAGCCGGAAACCGTTCATGTAAAAAACACAGGAAGATGCAGGGAATTACTGCTGCCCGGGGCACAGGTGATACTGGAGCGGTCGGATAATCCGGCAAGAAAGACAAAGTATGATTTAGTATCCGTCTATAAAGAGGGACTGGGGCTGGTAAATATAGACAGCCAGGCGCCAAATAAGGTGGCGGCGGAATGGCTGAAACGGCAGCCGGATATTAGTTTTATAAAACCGGAATATACCTATGGAACTTCCAGGCTGGACTTTTATTTTGAACGGAAATGCAATGATACGGTAAAATGTCTGGCAGAAGTAAAAGGCGTTACCTTAGAACGGAACGGAACCGGTTATTTTCCGGATGCACCTACGGAGCGTGGGCTAAAGCATTTAAAGGAACTGACCGGGGCCGTTTCCCGGGGATTCGAATGTTATCTGATCTTTGTGATACAAATGGAAGGAATTGACGTGGTATATCCCAACACGGAGACCCATCCGGAATTCGGACTGGTGCTGGAGCAGGCTGCTGCATCCGGCGTGCAGGTGATATATCTGGGCTGTCGGGTGCGGGAACGGGAACTCCGGGCAGAACGGGTAAAGACAGGTTATCACATGCCGGATGATTAGAAAAAAATTTTAAATATCTATTCTGCTCTGTGAATATACATTCTGTTCATATCCTCTTCCCCATTGCTCTGCGCCATACAGAGAAACTTCCATCCGTACTTCTCATAACGTGAAGATTGGTCAGCTGCCAGGTATAACGTATCAAAGCCTTTTTGACGCAGATCGTTCCAAACAAAGCGGAGCAATGTTGCGGCGGTTCCGTTTCCCGTTCAACCATATTAAGACTGTTCCCGGATCGTACGGACATTTACTCCGTTTACTTCGATATGGTCGTCCACGGCAATGACCAGACATTGTCTGCCGTCTATGATTCTGGTCTGTACCAGGTCCGTCCGGTCAGGATTGACCCTGATGATCACATCCGGTGTCTGGATATTAAATTTTTTGATCTCCGCAATATTGGAAGCCAGCATGGAAGTATTTACGCCGGCGGTAGAATCGTATGTTTTTTCAAAAGATTCCATCTGCTCGTTGGGAACGCCGCTCTCTTCCAGAATATGCCGGATCTCATTTTTTGTGATGACCAGCGGTTCCGGCTCGTCCTTGTTTTCTTCGATCATTTCATTTAAAGTCTCGTGTATGTTTTTAACGACTTCATAGTGACATTCGTCGCCAAGGGTCTCCGTGATAATGGCATGAAAAGTTTCCTTCTGGTTATCCGCGCTCATGGGTTCCGAGGCGCCAAATACATTTTCTATCAGGCCGGGTTGTAATTCTTCCGGATTTTTGGAATAATACAAAAGGCTGTGTATATCCGTTGCCCGGTCGTTAAATGCAGGAAATAAAAAGGCTTTGGCAGGAGGGGCAACCAGCCAGTCTCTGGTACGCTCTCCGATCCTTCCGTCGTCGGCATGATAACTGAGACCGGATTTATCCAGATTCACCGGGCAAATACTGCAGAGCATATACTCATATACTTCATCGGAGGCATCAAACATTTCGTCACCAGCAGAGGATTTACCAGGAACGTCATATACCGCATGGATTAAAGTTACATAGTAGTTGGAAGGATATTCATAGTTTTCGATGATCTTATTATAAAACTCGTCCAACAGCCCGTCATCTTCCAATTTACTGTTCCGGAGCCTTAAAAGGAATTCCTGGGTTCCGTCCTCTGTTTCCTGTTCCAGAGGGAATTCCAGATTAAGAAGATTTTTTCCAAGAGTACCGGACAGACTGTGTTTGAAAATTTCAAAATATTTAAAGGCCTCTTCCTCGGAAAGAGAATGAAAGGCTTCTTTCGTTTTACATTTGATTTCTTTCTCACCGTCTATGTAACAACCGCAGATTCTCGTGATAACTGAATTTTCGGGAGTAAACAGTTTGCGTATTTCGGATATTTCTTTTTTGTTCATATGATATGTCCTTTCATATTATATTTTATAGCAGATCGTAAAACGCCCGTACAGTCACAGGCCATAAGTTTCACAATCTGCTATAATCAGCTAAAATTTTAACACAAACCGAATGTTTTTTCAATTAAGAATATTCCTTTAAAAAATGAAAAAAGTAGTTCACGGAAAATACTAAAAGTGTTATACTATTTTTTAATTTGAAAAATATGGAAGGAGTATCACCAATGATAAATTATTTTATTCGTGATATAAATTATGATACGGTTGCTTTTTTAGGAATTATGACGGCATTTGTTCTGACCATCGTATTGCTTTGGAAATGTACGGGATTACTGCCAAAGGATATGGGACGGGCATATGCCCATGACGGAACCCTTTCTGCCGGGAAACCTAGAGGGGCCGGATTTTTATTTATTCTGGTATTTGTAGCGGCAGCGATCATATTTGCAAAGATGAATGTTGAGATCAGCATATATCTGATCCTGGTGATCGCCGCCATGATGACCGGTTTTCTGGATGATTGTGCGAAAGCGCCGTGGGGAGAATATAAAAAAGGATTGTTAGACCTGATCATAGCCGTTATGCTGGCGGTTACTTTTTTAAATTTTAATCCGAATGAAATTTATATAGCCGTTTTAGACAAACAGGTGACGATCCCAAGGGTGGTATTCGGGATATTGATCGTTGTATTGGTATGGGTATCCATAAATGTAACGAACTGTTCGGACGGAGTAGACGGCCTGTCCGGTACGCTTGCGATCATAACACTGTCTACCATATATGTCATTAATTGGATACGGGGAATGGATGCAAAATTTTCTTATATAATATTGATATTTATTGTGTGCATTCTGGGATATTTGTGGCATAATGCAACTCCCAGCCGGCTGTTGATGGGAGATGCAGGTTCCAGGGCTATGGGATTGTTCATTGCGGCGGCAGTATTAAAGTCCGGCAGTCCGGTGCTGTATCTTCCGGTGGCCGCCGTTCTGATCCTGGATGGAGGCATTGGACTTGTAAAAGTGTTTTTATTGCGGTTTTTCAAAATACATATTTTAAAGGAGGTTCGCACGCCTCTTCACGACCATGTTAGAAAAGTCTGGGACTGGTCGAATACGCATACGGTTTTCCGGTTTGCCATCATTCAGATCGTTATTTCCATTGCCGTCATATATCTTGTGCTGCATTAGATATTACAGGAGCAAAAGCGGGTGAAATCAATGATTAAAGTAACTACCATCATAGAGAACCATTCGAATCCTGTCTTAGGTGTTCCGGGAGAACACGGCCTTTCCATGAAAGTGGAATATAATGGAAGACCGCTGTTATTTGATACCGGACAGACAGGCATATTTTTAGACAATGCGGATAGAATGAATATAGATTTAAACGAAATCCACGATATCATATTAAGTCATGGACATTATGACCATACCGGCGGTCTGCCGGCATATCTGAAACAAAATCATGGAAAGAGAATATATGTGGGCAGGGATTTTTTTGAAAGAAAATTCAGAAAAAATCCGGATGGTACTATAGTTTATAATGGAAATCCTTTTCTTTCGGAAGAGTGTCGGGAAGAGGAGATTTCCAATGTGCCGTTTTTGAAAGAAAGCGCCGCAGCCGTTCATGTGATAGAGGACAAAATCTATCAACTGTATGAAGGAATATGGCTGGTACGGGGGTTTAAAAGGAAAAACGATTTTGAGACGCCGGATGATCGTTTTCTGATTAAAAAAAATTCGAAATTTTTTCCGGACCGCTTTCAGGATGAAATCGTTCTCTGCCTGGATACGGCAAAAGGAATCGTACTTCTTGCAGGCTGTTCCCATGCGGGGATCATCAATATAACGGAAACGGTCCGGGAGCGTTTCGCAGGAAGACCCATCCGCGGGATCATAGGAGGGACTCATTTGATTCATGCGGAAGAGGAGCGGCTGCACAGGACCATTGAAGAATTAAAAAAACTGAATCCGGAATTTCTGGCGGTCTCCCATTGTACAGGAGACGATAATATTCAGCGGCTCGGGAAGGAATTTGGAGAAAGATTTATAATGAATATCACGGGAAACAGGATAGAGTTTTCAGAATAAAATTATGGAGGCATAACATGATACAGGAGATTCGCCCATATCGTTTCAATAATTCGTACTTTTCGAAACAGCCGGATAGAAACAGCGAAATACTATTGTTTCAGGAAGACAAGATTCTGGTCCGCAGTAAAAACTGGAAGGAAGGAGAGGTTTGTTATCCGCTTGCTTCGGAATTGGAACATACGGGTATACAGTATAGATATCTGTTTTCTATCAGTGAAACCGATTATTTTCAGGGAATTTCTTCTGATTATCAGAATTTCGGGAACGGGAAAGTGCCGGGACTGGAATTTATTGATATGGGAAAACTGCGGGGAGCGGGACCGAAACATCAGGTGTTTGCAGGGAACACGGGGCATCAGTTATTCCGCTGGTACAGAGATAACAGATTCTGCGGCAGATGCGGAAACCCTCTGCAGCACGACTCTGACAGCCGTCTGCTGAAATGCGGGAGTTGCGGAAATGAAATTTATCCCAGGATATCGCCGGGAATCGTCGTGGGCATAACAGACGGGGATAAACTGCTCCTGACCAAATATGCAGGAAGAACGTATAAGAAATATGCTCTCGTCGCCGGGTTTAACGAAATCGGAGAATCTCTGGAGGAGACCGTGAAACGGGAAGTTATGGAAGAAGTGGGGCTGCGGGTAAAAAATATCCGGTATTATAAAAGCCAGCCATGGGCGAATTCCGGAACGCTCTTATGCGGATATTTTGCGGATCTGGACGGCAGTGCGGATATCACGCTGGAAGAGGAAGAACTGGCAGAAGCCGCCTGGTTTTCCAGAGAGGAAATTCAGGCGGAAAATGAAGATTACAGTCTTACCAATGAAATGATAGTAAAATTTAAAGAAGGAAGAATTTAAAAATTAGAAATCAGACATTCGGAGATACGTCCCAGTACATCTACAGTTTCGTCGAAATTGGATTCCGAAAACTGGGCATATGCATGGAAATCACCTTGAATCAGAACCGTTAACAATATTTCTGCTTCCAGGTGATTTTTATATTCTGGAAATTTTTTAAATATCAGCTCTTTCAGTTTGGGTTCCAGCCGTTCCAAGAGCAGGGTTTTTTTGTTGCGGGGAAATAAAATATTGGCCAGCTGGCTGTGTGCGGAAAAAGAGGTGGTTATTTCCCGGATTCCTTCTTTGGGAGCCGTGATCAGATATTCCGGATGCGGGATATCTTTTATAATGGATTCCAACAGTTCATTCTCCAGATATTCGGAAAGATCATAAATATCTTTAAAATGAAGATAAAAAGTTGCTTTGCTGATCAGTGCCGTATCGGCCAGTTCCCTGATTGTGATTTTTTCAATGGGCTTTTGGGAAAGCAGTTCAATAAAGGCATTCATGATGCTGCTTCTTGTTTTCTGAACACGCAGATCCATATAGTTGATTCCTTTCATTAATATAATATTCAGGCAATTGAAAAATTTGTGTTCCATGACCGGATGTGTTCTGTCGTCGAAATAGACAATATCCTGAAAAAGTATAATAATTGTCATTCTGATAAAAGTGTAGATGGTATTTCCGGCTAATTTGATTATAATTGATTATAATAAAATAATAGACGATAGTCAATTAAAAAGGAGGCCGTCAGAAATGGATAAATATGGTTTTTATACTGGAAAGATATTTGATGCATACGAATACATGGGAGCCCATGTCAGGGAAAACGGTACGGAATTTTCCACGTTTGCACCGAATGCTGAGAAAATAGCGGTGATCGGGGAATTTAACGGCTGGAGCGAAACCTGGATGGAGCGGGAAAACGATAGAAATTTTTTTAAATGTTTCATTGAAGGGGCCGGACAGGGAATGAAATATAAATACAGGATTTACAAAAGGGACGGCGGATTTATCGACCATTGTGATCCATACGGTTTCGGAATGGAACTTCGTCCCCATAATGCTTCCATCATACGGGATTTGTCTGAGTATCACTTTCAGGATGCTAAATGGATGAAATCACGTTCGGACTGCCGGAACGGTGCGTTAAACATTTATGAACTGCATATGGGTTCCTGGAGGAAAAACGAAGCAGATGAAAACGGATGGTTTTCTTATAGCGAAATGGCGGATGAAATCATCGGATATTTGAAGGAATACGGTTATAACTATATAGAAGTCATGCCCTTAAGCGAACATCCCTGCGATGAATCCTGGGGATACCAGAATACCGGTTTTTTCAGTCCCACATCCCGCTATGGGACAGCAGCCGGACTGATGGAATTTGTGGATAAATGCCATCAGAATGAAATCGGTGTCATTATGGATTTTGTACCGGTGCATTTTGCGGTAGACGATTATGCGTTAGCGAATTATGACGGGACATCATTGTATGAGTATCCTCATACGGATGTGGGAGACAGTGAATGGGGAAGTAAGAATTTCATTCATTCCAGGGGAGAAGTTCAGAGCTTTTTGCAGTCTGCGGCCCATTACTGGATAAAAGAATATCATTTTGACGGACTTCGTATGGATGCCATCAGCAATATCATATACTGGCAGGGAAATCCGGCAAGGGGCGTGAATCAGAATGCGGTGGAATTTGTCAGGCGGATGAATCAGAATTTAAAGGAAATGTATCCTTCGGTTATTTTGTGTGCAGAAGATTCTTCCTCCTATCAGGGAGTTACCAGAAGTGTGAAAGACGGCGGCCTTGGATTTGATTATAAATGGGATATGGGCTGGATGAATGACACGCTAAATTATTTTAAAGAGCGTCCGGAAAACAGAAGGACAGCATACCATAAGCTGACTTTTTCCATGATGTATTATTATAGTGAAAGATTCTTATTGCCATTATCCCATGATGAGGTGGTACACGGAAAAGGAACCATCATTCAGAAAATGGACGGAGAATATGAGACAAAATTTTCCCAGGCAAGGGCTTTGTATATGTATATGATGGCACATCCGGGAAAAAAACTGAATTTTATGGGCAATGAACTGGCGCATTTCCGCGAGTGGGACGAAAAAAGGGAACTGGACTGGAACCTTTTGGATTATCCGCTACACCGGCAGTTTCATGAATTTATAAAGCAATTAAATCATATTTATCTGGAAAATCCTTCCTTTTGGAATGATTATGAAGAATCCGGTTTTCAGTGGCTGGACTGTCACCAGGAAGAAAAATGCATATATGTTTTGAAGAGGAATGGGCAGAAACAGGATTTGATAGCGGTATTTAATTTTTCGGAAGAAGATTATGTGGATTATAAACTGGATTTGCAGGAAAACGGTGTTTACAGGCTGTTACTGGACAGTGAACTGTGTCAGTTCGGAGGAGGAGCGGAAGATGACGGTGAGAAGCTTTATAAAACGGAAAACGGCAGTATCACACTGAATGTTCCGCACTTTTCCGCACAGTATTATATTGTTTGCTAAACCATGTCATAAATATATAGAAACTGATTGATTAAACCCCGGAAATAAGGTATACTTTTTAATAGGTAATCGTAGGATTGGAACGCGGAGGATACACTATGAAATGGGCAAAAAAGAATTTGCCGGCTACAATAGTAGTGATCGCAGTTTTGATTGTCTTCGCTGTGATAGCAAGTTTGGGTTATGCACAATACCTGAAAAAAGAATACAATAAAGAAATTACAAACAGGCTTGAGAATTTTTCAAGGTCGGGAGCAGAAAAAACAGGCCGGATGATGAAGCAGATTTATGGAAATCTGAAAGGGTATTCAAAGGTTTTGATAAATCTGGATGATCATGAATCTCAGCAGCAGACAAAACTGTTAGAAGAACTGTGCAAAGACAGCGGCTATATCAGTATCGGTGTTGCGGATGCGGAAGGAAGGTTAGCCGCAACGAATGGTATGAAACTGAATGTATCAACATCTGAAAACTTTAAGATGTCGATGCAGGGAAAGCCGTGGATCACAAGTATGCTCGTGGAAGGTATCAGCGAACATGTACTTGTACTGAGTGTGCCGATTGAAAAGGAAGGCATGATATGCGGTGTGATTTTCGCCATCTGTGAAGAGTTTTATTTTGAACAGGCAATGCGCATAGAAGAATACCCAAACGACGGAATCACTCTGCTGGTGAATGAAGACGGGACTGTTGTATGCAAGTCTTCCGGAGCCGCCGGGATAGAGATTGGGAATAATCTGTTTGATGTCCTTTCGTCTTCCGGGAAGAATGATGCCGCAGACATAAACGAACTTCGCAACGGCATAGGGTCGTCAAAGGAAGGCAGGCTGAATATATGGCTTGCCGAAAGCGGTTATATGTATTGCCGTCCGCTGGAGAGCCATGACTGGTATATTATGGTGATGATTCCGAAAAACGTCATGGTGACAGGCAATGATAAAGTGATCTCTTCGTCGTATATCGTAATTGCTTTTTTTATTATTCTGTATTTGATCACATTCCTGATCGTCAGACAGATGCAGAGGAGCAACAGCAAAAAGATTGAGCGGATCGCGTATGTGGACGAATTAACCGGCGGCATTTCATTCGAAAAGTTTAAAGGGGAAGCGGCTGATATCATAAAAGCTGCGGCAGGCCGTCCGTATGCAATGGTAAGCATCGATATTGACAAGTTTAAAGTGATCAACGATATTTTCGGATATGAAGAAGGAAACCGGGTCATACGTTATATTTGGGGAATGATCAACGAGATCGTCAGGCAGGATGAAACCTTTGCCCACAGAAGGGCGGATCAGTTTGTAATATTACTGAACTATGAAGATGAATCTGAAATGACAGAACGGATCGAAGTGCTTTCCGAAATGGTGCGTCAGCGGGAATCTCTGAATGAAAAAAATTATGAGATCATATTATCTATCGGGATATACATAATAAACGAAGAAACAGATTATGATTTTGCATTGGACAATGCCATTGACAGGGCGGAACTTGCCAAACAGTCCGTTAAAGGAAAACACAATCAGTTTTATGCGGTTTATGATGAAACACTCAGACAAAAAATCCTGCGGGACCAGGAGATCGAAAACCGGATGGAACGGGCAGTGGAACAGAATGAATTTAAAGTGTATTATCAGCCGAAGTATGACTCCAGAACATGTGAACTGAACGGCGCGGAAGCATTGGTACGCTGGTATAACGACAAAACGGGCATGATTTTTCCGAATGAGTTTATTCCTTTATTTGAAAGCAACGGTTTTATTGTCGAGCTGGATAAATATATGTTTAAACAGGTATGTAAGGACATCCGAAGCTGGTTAGATGAAGGCTATAAAGTGGTTCCGGTATCGGTAAATCTGTCGCAGCTGCAGTTTTATAATCTCCGTTTTATTGAAGAATACAGGGAAATCCTGGAAAAATATGATGTTTCACCGGAATATGTCCAGCTGGAACTTACGGAAACCACTCTGTTTTCAGAAGAAAGCATATTAAATAAAATCATTGATAAGCTGCATGACATCGGTTTTAAGATACTGATGGATGATTTCGGCACTGGATATTCTTCACTGAATATGCTGAAAAAGGTGCCGATTGATGTTTTAAAACTGGATAAAAGCTTTGTGGATGATATCGGGGATCCGAAGGTTGACATCGTGGTTTCGACTATTGTATCGCTGGGACAATCCCTGGATATGAAAATAGTTGCAGAAGGAGTGGAAACAAGGGAACAATATGAATTTTTGAGAGATATATTCTGTGATGAAATTCAGGGATATTATTTTTCAAGACCCATTGCAGAGAAAGAATACAGGCAGAAGCTGATAAAGGAGGCAGATATTATTGGCTGTTAAGAGAATTTTATTGTCTGAAGCGGAACCGGGGATGGAGTTGGCAAATGATATTTACGATGGAACGGGAAGACTGATCGTTCCTTATGGGACAATCCTAAACAAAATGATCATCGAGCGGATGGAAGAGTACAAGATCATTATTATCAGAATCAATATAAAGGAGGATGAAAACCGGCAGAAATATAATGATATCTATCAGCAGCCGGGATACTTTGAGAAAATAAAAGAAACGGAAGACTTTAAAAACTTTTCAAAAACCTTTCATACTTCCGTAGATGAATTTAAATCTATGCTGAATGATATCGTTGTAAAAAATACGGAAGTCGATCTTGGACGGATGCTGGAAGATGTAAATAATATCATTGAATCAAACAAAACCGGCAACAGTATGCTGGATGTGCTGAACTGTATGCGGGGGTATGATGATCTGACCTATGTACATTCCATGAATGTTGCGTTGATCTGTAATATGATCGCCGGATGGCTGGATTATTCGGAGAAAGACACATATATTCTGACGGCTGCCGGTCTGCTGCATGATATCGGAAAGGTGAAGATACCGAAGGAGATCATCAGCAAGCCTGGAAAGCTCACGGATCCGGAATATGAGATCATAAAAAATCATACAGTGTATGGATACGAAATATTGAAAGACTGTCCGATTGACCAGCGGATCAAGAACGCTGCATTGATGCATCACGAGCGATATGACGGCAGGGGCTATCCCGGCAGACTGAGAGGAAATCTGATCGACGAGATGGCCAGGATCGTGGCGGTGGCTGATGTCTATGACGCAATGACGGCAGACCGGGTATATAGGGAAGGTATCTGTCCGTTTGATGTCATAGGATATTTTCAGAATGAAATATCAGTTTATGATCCCAGATATCTGTTGCTGTTCCTGGAAAAAACGGCAGAAACCTATGTCAGCAATAAAGTATTGCTGAATAACGGTACCGAGGCGAAAATACTGATGATCAATAAGGCGGCGCTGGGCAGGCCCGTGGTAATGACGGGAGAGGAGATCATAGACCTGTCTAAGAAAAAAGAACTTAAAATATCAAAATTATTGTAGTATATCAGAAGAAGCACCTTATGAAAATACTGGAATTAATTTTTTTTTGGGTGTATACTTAGCATATTGGTAATTTGAAAGGAAGAAAGGAGGGAGATGATAAATTTTTGATTATGATACCAAAGACAAAGAAGCTTAAGCATATTTGTCCTTGGAGAGGGACAAAAATAACTACTACGACAGAGCAAGGAGTTTATAGAGAAAATGAATAAAAATAAAAGAAGCATAGTTGCGGTGTTGCTGTCTTTGATCATGATATTATCTCTTGGAATGGGTGTCGTGACTGTTGGAGCACAAAATAACATAAGAAGTACGCAGACTATTGACGGAACAGACAGGGAACGGGGGATTTCCCAGATTCAGACGGTAATTCCAGATAAAGTTTTTGCAGCAGCGGTATATGATTCATTAGAAAGAGAAGATCACTGGGGGGATGGGATCCAGAGTGTTAAAGAAGTCCTGTCATCCTGTGACGGATATGTAGAATACCAGGGATGGAAAATGCAGCAGCTTTTTACGGTACGGGCGAATAAAGTGAAGGTATCCACCGGTGTAACGGATGAAAATATAGAGGAAGTATTTTTGACTGAAGCGGAAGCTCAGGCTTTTTATGATACTCTGACGGATACTGCGGAGTATTGCTATCTGGGTAAGAGAATAGATATGATGCAGCAGTCCACAGGAACTTTGAAAGATGAAGAAGAACTGATTCATGATATAACCGGAATTGAGTGGCTGAGAAATATGCATTCAATAGATTTAAGCTATAATAAAATAGCAGATTTATCTCCGCTGGATATCGATCATATCGCTGAACTGGCCGAGGAGTCGGGAGAGATGGCTCCGGATGTGCTCACCGGAGAAAAGTGGTATAGAAGTTATGGAGAGAATTTATATTTTGATTTCAGGGGAAATCCGATCCGCAGATATCCGGAATGTACAGCCGGAAGGCTGGAATGGCCAAGACTGGAATCTGCCAGTTTTGAACTGGAAGTGGGTCCGTATGCTATCATCAAAGAGGATGGAGCAGATAAGAAGTATAATGCGGAAATAGAAATACCTTTGATTGAAAGGGCAGGTACCAGGATCGATATCAGGCCCAACGGCTGCCGTATAATCCAAAATGATATTCCGGGCAGTGAAATAACCGAATGGACAAAAGAAAAGATTCTTTTAAACGGGCTGACACATAGCGGAATAGTCAAAATCGGAATTGAAGGTGCGGATAACAGCCAGATCAGCAGTTATGTGGTTGATGAATGGGATATGAGCACCATCGGAAGCAGTACGTTAAAATTCCTGTTTGACCAGTATATCCGGATTTACAATCCGGCTTCTGTTATGCCGGTAACGGTAAAAGCCGGCATAACGCTGGAAAAGACTGAAGAAGGAACGGATGAACCGAAATTACTGGAGGGCGCTGTTTTCCGTTTGTATAAGGCGGAAATTACTGACGGCGTATATGTTCCGAAGGAATTGTACACTGACACGGATTATATTACCGATGAAAACGGAAAAATTACAATAGAAGAAGAACTGCCGGCCGGAGATTACTGTCTGGTGGAGGAAGAAGCGCCGGAACATTATATAGTTGAAAAGACTCCGTACGGATTCAGTCTGGGAGGTAAGGTGACTCTGACCGGAGGAACACCGGAAGTAACGTCTGCAGATGGAGCCAAAACAAAGGCAGCAGAAAATGTAACATATATTGACCGCTATTCGCCTGAAGTTACACTGACCGTTACACCTGCAGCAGGAAATACGCTTGAAAAGATCGTTCTTACATATTTCGACCGCCAGAAGCAGGATTATGCGGAGATCACATTTAACGAAAGCGATGGCAATGCTACGGAAGCTGCAGAGAACTGGATTAATTTAAATAAAGGAGATAAGGATAATATCGGACTGATTGACGGAAGTATTTCCCTTCGGGTAGATTTCAGCCATGCACCGATCAACTTTAAAGCTACAAACAAAGGAACCGGAGGAATTACGGTATCTAAGACGGTTTCCGGCGACAGGACCGATAAAACGCAAAAATTTTCATTTACGGTTACGCTGGATGACAGTACCGTTAACGGAATATATGGAGAAATGAATTTCGTAAATGGTGTCGCTTCTTTTGAACTGGCAGATGGCGAAAGTATATCTGCAAGCGGTCTGACTGCAGGTACCGGCTATATGGTGACGGAAACCGGCAGTGACGATTATACCGTGACTGCGGAAAATGCAGAAGGTATCGTAAAAACAGCGGAAATGATTGCGGTACTGTTTAATAATCACAAAGAAGAATCAGAGACATCAGGCGGGACAACGGATGATTCTTCCGAAACCGGTCCGTCTGAAGAATCATCTGAAACAAAGGAACCGGAAACAACGGGGGATTCAGATGTGACAGATGAAGCGGAATCTTCAAATAAACCGGGAAATCCGATAAAACCTGAAAAACCGTCGGATTCCGGTAATCCTGGCGGAAATAGGGAACCATCGGTATCTGACGGACAGGAAACCTCAGTTGGATCTGACGGAAATGTTCCGGATACCGCTGATAAAACAGATGTTATTCTGTGGTTTACATTATTTGCAGTATCTGCATTGGGATTGGCATTGATGCCGTTTATGGCAAATAAGCAGCAATAAAATAAATTAAAAAACTGACAGGTTCTGTTGAGATACCTGTCAGTTTTTTATGTAATTCATTCAATCTTGTGATTTTTAAAACGATATTCCTTTGGAGTGACATTAAATTTCTTTTTAAACAGGCGGTTAAAATAGGAAATATTGGAAATTCCAACTTCCGCTCCGATTTCGTTGATAGGTTTACCGGTTTCGGAAAGCAGTTTGGCGGCTATATTTAATCTGTAATCGTTAATAAACTCTATACAGGTGATACCGATATGTGCTTTGAAATAACGCATAAAGTAATGTTCGCTCAGATTCAGAAGTTCCGCAAGCCGGGAAATAGAGATGCAGGTATTGTAATGGGCCTGTATATAGTCGATCACGGTTTTGATATTGCGGCTGGTAGAAGCCTTCAGGGATTTCGGATAGGTATTAGCCGAACAGCATTGACTCAGGATCAAATAGAGCAGCTCAAAAAGTTTTGCCTTTAGCTCTAATTCGTAATATGGCTGCTTACGGTCATAGATTTCAAAAGACCGGTCAACGTTGTTCAGGATTTCCTGATATCCCGGAGTTTCAGGTATGATGACTGACGGGCCGGTTATTTTGTTTTCAAAATACGGAGTTATGTATCTAAAAGCGGTAGAGTCGCTTAAGTTATTATATAACAGGCTCGGATGAAACAACAGGGAGAGAAATTTGCATTGGGAACTTTTGTGTTGGCGGAAAGAATGTAGCTCTCCCGGTCGGATCACGGCTATTTCCCCTTTGTGAATCATATGTTTTGAGAGGTCGATGTTTATTTCCATTTCCCCGTCAAAAACATTGATGATTTCCATTTCTTCATGCCAGTGCATTGGAAAACTGGTATAATATTCCGGAAGCTCGGTATAATACCAGATATACGGAAATGTAAAATCTCCATGTTCAACATTTTCTTTTAATTTATTATATTTTTGTGATTCCATCTGTTTACTCCAATCTTTATTCGGTGTACAAAACGATTAATCGATTGATACCGGCATCAGTATATTAAAAATCCATTTGGTTTTATTATATAATTTTTATAGAATTTTGCAAATATAATTTTTTTACCCGGAGATTCAAACGGGTAATCGTTGTCGGAGCAATTCAGAATAATGTGTAAAGCGTTTCCGTTATCATCATATTTTGTATAAGATAATATCCGTGGTTCGTTTTCAATGATATTAAAACGGTAATTATCACTTCTTGCGGCCGGCAGACTTTTCCGGATGCTGATCAGGGATTTTATGGTTGAGATCCTGTCGGCATATACGCCATTTTCAATATCCGTCCATGGCATACACCGCCGGCAGTCAGGATCGCCTCCGCCTTCCATGGCGATTTCCGTACCATAATAGATACAGACGGTACCGGGCATGGTAAATAATATGACAAGCTGCTGGTAAAACCTGGAAATGTTTTTCAGTCTGGTAGCCAAACGCATGGTATCGTGGGAATCCAGTAAATTAAATAAAACATCATTCACCTGTTTCATATACAATGAATAGCAGCGATTAATGGCATATTCCAAATCAACGGATGTTTTCCGGGAATCCATCCAGAAATCATTGATACTGTCCTGAAACGGATAATTCATTACCGCATCGTATTCGTCCCCTCTCAGCCATGGCGTGGAATCATGCCACAGTTCGCCTATAATATAAAAATCCGGTTTCAGGGATTTTAATTCCCGGCGCAGTGCTTTGCATAATACGTGGGAAATCTCTCCTGCCACATCCAGACGAAGTCCGTCTATATCATATTTCGTAATCCAGGATTTACATATTTTTAATATGTATCTTATAACTTCTGGGTTATTGGTATTAAGTTTCGGCATATCGTCAAAAAAACCAAAGGTATAGTAATTACCGGATTTTGCATTGGTATTAAAAGGCGTGCAGGACTGAAACGGCCATTTGTTAATGATGAACCAGTTAAAATATCTGGATTCCGGTCCGTTTTTTAATACGTCCTTCCAGGGTTTAAATAAAGCGCCGCTGTGATTGAATACTCCGTCCATCATAATTTTTATTCCATGTTTATGAGCGGTGCTGACAAGAGTTATCATATCCTGGTCCGTACCAAAGTGAGGATCGATCCTGGAGTAGCTGGCGGTATCATATTTATGATTGCTTCGGCCTTTGCAGACCGGAGTCAGATAAAGTCCGGTGATACCCAATTCCGCCAGATAATCCAGTTTTGAAGTGATGCCCGGCAGGTCTCCGCCGTAATAATCTGAATATCGGACCGTTTTTTTTGCATCGCCCCAGGGTTTCACATCCCTGGGGTTCAGTTCGGGATTACCATTGCAGAACCGGTCGATAAAAATCTGATACCAGATAGTGCGGTTTACCCAGCCCGGCGTTTCAAAGATATCGGCAGGATTCATCCACGGTAGATAAAAATATTGATACCGTCCCCTGTAAGATTTAAATTCATCCGGTGTGTAAAAATTATCTTCCAGCAGATAGAAGGTATTTCCGTCAAAGTCAGTCAGAATAAAGAAATAAGCCAGACGCTTAAATTCAGGTGTCACCGTAATACTCCAGAACAGGTGGTCTTTCAGGCGTTTACGATCCGTAAAACGGGATTTCAGGTATTTAAAACGGTCATTGCCTCCCATGATGCCTGCGCTGAAGGGATCGCCGTGACAGAGGATGACTTCTTTGATATCATAATCTGTTTTAATGTTAATAACGATATCATTTTTGTTTAATGCATAACAAAAGTTATCGGTGGAACGATGAAATATTGCGGAAGTATTCATAAGATCAACTCCTTTTAAAGATTTGAACTGCTTAATGTACTGTTATGGTATTTGGAAGAAAAGGTAACATCTTCTCCGAACCAGTCCGGCGGCACAAAAGCCAGAGCTTCTTCTTCGGTGGTAAATTCAACCTCAGCCAGGATCAGTCCCTCAAAGATATCCGAAAAAATATCAAGTTCAATGGTATAACTGCCGTTTGTATTTTTATATGGGATCTTATAGCGTTTTTTGGTAATGATATTGCCGTCTGCTTTTTTTAACAGATGCCGGTAACTTTCTTCCGTGAGGGGAAGGTTATGTTCTTCCCGGATCATCAATCCTTTGGATTTATAAGTAATATAAAAGCGGCTGTCTTCTCTGCGGATTCTGATCACCGGTTCCGTACACAGATAAGCCTGTTCGATCCGGTGAAACACATGATCATCCAAAGAAAACGGAATCTGCCGGATGAGATATTTACGTTCGATTTCCATAATATTGCCAATGCCTCGCTATTCATTTTAAATTCGTTAATCATCATACACCAAGAATTTATTTTATTCTATCATAATTTTATGAAGAATTTATAAACATATTAGAAAAAAAACGGGATATATGATATAATGTCCACGTAAGCCATGAGCCATGCAAAAGTATTTCGATTTGTATTTGCGTCGTGCTTGCACGAAAGCAAATACAAATCGAAATACTTTTATAGGGCGAAGCCCGTGAGAGAAATGGAGCGGAGCGGAATTTCTCTCTGCATGGCAAAGTATAGGGAAGCACCGTGCTTGCAGTCAATTTTGAAGAAAGGATCAGCCTTGGGCAGTTTGCCCGGCGTTTGGTAATTATCATGAGTTTGGTTTATGCTTTTTTTGCGGAAGGTTTTGAAGAAATCGAGGGTCTGGCAGTCGTGGATTTACTGCGGAGAGCGGATATAGAAATTGAAACGGTATCCATAACCGACCGGTATGAAGTTACGGGCTCTCATAATATTACGATTAAAACCGATAAAATATTTAGTGAAATCAATACAGACAATGCAGAAATGTTATTTTTGCCGGGAGGCCCCGGCACACCGAATCTGGCAGCCCATGACGGGGTTGTGGAGGCCCTTCGGAAATTTGATGAAAACGGAAAAAAAATTGCGGCCATTTGTGCGGCGCCAGGCGTTTTAGGACAGCTTGGACTGCTGAACGGAAAAAAGGCTACCTGTTTTCCGGGGTATGAGGATAAACTTCAGGGGGCGGAATATGTCAGGGAAAAAGCTGTTACTGATGGCAATATAACCACTGCCAGAGGAATGGGAGCTTCCATAGAGCTGGGGCTGGAACTGATAAGAATACTGGCGGACAAAGAAACATCCGATGAAATAGCCGGAAAGATCCAATTCCTGTAATAGCAGAAAGGAAATCGAAATGAGGAAAGATAAAATGAAATATGGCAGAAGGCCGCTTCTCTGTGCGGCCGTGACGGTGATGGCAGTATCCATGCTATATGGGTGCGGAAAAGAGAAAAAAATTTCATATGGAAAAGAACCCGGAGCGGCAACGGGGACCGTGGACTTTTCCAAAGATAAACCGAAGATCGATATTGATAATATCATCTCGCCGATAGGGACAGATATAGATTATACTTCCATGCTGGATTTTGCAAAAGGGGAAGAAGATTATTCGGTACAGGTAAATGCCTCAGGCGTGAAGTATGATAAACCGGGAACCTATAATGTGGAATATAAATTCCGGTATGGCGACAGCACATACACCGATAATGTAAAGGTGACGATTACGGATGATGAAAATATAACTGTGGGGGCTATAAATCAGGATCAGGTCATTTCCAGCGAGACGGGGGTCCCGAATGAAATTATTCCCGGAAATTCCGGCGGTCAGCCCGGAGAAACGGGGCAGGAACCGGGCAGTCAGCCGGAGCAGGAAACCACAAAAAGGGAACTGATCACTGACCCGGATCATCAGTTGTGGCAGGACTCAGATATTCCCAACGCAGTCATTGAACTGTTGTCCGGAGACGTGGTAACCATCAGCTGTTCCACATCAAAATATATTGTTGCTACCCAAACGTTTGAAGAGGATATTAAGAGAAACGGACGGTTGTATAAGGTCAAAAAGCTGGTCGTTACATTTAACACGGGAGCCACTCAGGTACTGGAGACGGTGGAAACGCTGGTACAGTAGAAAAAATGATAGACTAAATGATTTCTTTATGATATAATACAACGATGTTACACTGAAAATGGAATAATTTTGAAATTACTGCAGTATTTCTGATTGGCATATATTGTAAAACATTATGATTAAAAACCGATATACTGCTGAAAAATAGCGAGCCTGACAGAAGGCGGAATGGAGGAAAATTTAATGAGCTTACAAGTGGAAACGCTGGAAAAAAATATGGCTAAACTGACGATCGAGGTATCTGCTGAGGAAGTAGAAAACGCTTTGCAGAGAGCATACCAGAAACAGAAGTCAAAGATCAGCATACCGGGATTCCGGAAAGGAAAAGTACCGCGTCAGATGGTTGAGAAAATGTACGGAGTCGGTGTATTTTATGAAGATGCCGCTAATGACATGATCCCTGCCGCATATGAAAAAGCAGCGTCGGAAAGCGAATTAGAAATAGTATCACAGCCGAAGATCGAAGTCGTACAGATTGAAAAGGGAAAAGAATTCATATTCACTGCAGAAGTTGCGGTAAAACCGGAAGTCGAACTGGGTGAGTACAAAGGTGTTGAGGTTTCAAAGACCGAAACTGAGGTAACGGAAGAAGACATCATGGCTGAGATCGATAAAGAGAGAGAACAGAACTCCAGAATCATTACCGTGGATGACAGAGCCGTGGAAGATGGCGATATGACGGTCATAGACTTTGAAGGATTTGTAGACGGAGAGGCATTTGAAGGCGGCAAAGGTGAGGATTATCCGCTGACGATCGGTTCCCATTCCTTTATTGATACGTTTGAGGAGCAGCTGATCGGAAAGAAGATCGGCGAAGAGACCGAGGTCAACGTAACATTTCCGGAAGAGTATCATTCCGAGGAATTAAAAGGAAAGCCGGCGATGTTTAAGGTTACGGTTAAGGAAATAAAGAAAAAAGAACTTCCGGAGCTGGACGATGATTTCGTGGAAGATGTTTCAGAATTCTCTACGGTTGCGGAATATAAAGACAGTATCAGGAATAAAATTGAAGAGCGCAAATCAAAAGAAGCGAAGGCTGCAAAAGAAGATGCTGCGATTGAAAAGATAATAGAAAATGCAAAGATGGAAATTCCGGAGCCGATGATCGAGTCCCAGGTCAGACAGATGGCGGAAGATTTTTCGAGACGGTTAAGCCAGCAGGGACTTTCGGTAGAACAGTATTTCCAGTATACGGGCTTAACGGCTGATATGCTGCTGGATCAGATGAAACCGCAGGCGCTGAAGCGGATCCAGTCCAGGCTGGTTCTGGAAGCCATTGCGAAGGCAGAAGATATTCAGGTTTCCGAAGAAGAACTGGAAAAGGAAATCCAGGATATGGCATCTGCTTACCAGATGGAAGCAGATAAGCTTAAGACATTGTTAACGGATAAAGATAAAGAAAACATGAAATCTGATATTGCTGTATCAAAAGCAGCAGATTTAGTGGCAGATTCTGCCAAAGAAGTTTAATTCCGGTAAAAAAGGAAAAAATGGGTTCGCATATTGCGGGCCCATTAAGAAAATATATATGTAGGAGGGTTTTCAGATGAGTTTAGTGCCTTATGTCGTTGAACAAACAGGAAAAGGTGAAAGGTCGTATGATATTTATTCACGGCTTTTAAAGGATAGAATCATTTTTCTGGGGGAAGAGGTAAATGAGACTACAGCCAGTCTGGTAGTTGCGCAGTTGTTATTTTTGGAATCGGAGGACCCGTCAAAGGATATTCAGTTATATATAAATAGTCCGGGAGGTTCCGTAACGGCAGGGATGGCCATTTATGATACAATGAATTATGTGAAGTGCGATGTATCTACGATCTGTATCGGTATGGCAGCCAGTATGGGAGCATTTCTGTTGTCCGGGGGAGCAAAAGGTAAGCGATTTGCATTGCCAAATGCGGAAATCATGATTCACCAGCCGTTAGGCGGAGCAAAGGGGCAGGCGACAGAGATTCAGATCGCTGCAGAGCATATTTTAAAGACACGGAAGAAGTTAAATGAGATTCTTGCAAAAAATACGGGAAAGCCGCTGGAAGTCATTGAGACGGATACGGAACGTGATAATTATATGACGGCCGCCGAAGCAACGGAATACGGATTGATTGATAAAGTGATAGAGAGTCGTTAGTATAATGCCCGTTGTCGGAAATGGGACGTTTTAGAAAATAGAGAAAGGCAAAGTTTATTGTATGGCAAGAAATATAGATGAGAAATCATGCAGATGTTCCTTTTGCGGGAAGTCTCAAAACCAGGTTAGAAAACTGATTGCCGGACCTAATGGCGTATATATCTGCGATGAATGTATTGACATTTGCGGAGATATCATCGATGAGGAATTCGAGGAAGAGATCAGCAGAGGCGGTGATCTGGATATCAATCTTTTAAAGCCGGAACAGATTAAAGAATTTCTGGACGAATATGTAATCGGACAGGATGAGGCAAAAAAGGTATTATCCGTAGCAGTCTATAACCATTATAAAAGGATATTGTCAGGGAAAGAGTTAGATGTTGAGATTCAGAAAAGTAATATACTCATGCTTGGGCCGACGGGTTCCGGCAAGACTTATTTGGCGCAGACACTGGCAAAATTACTGAATGTTCCATTTGCCATAGCAGATGCCACAACTCTTACCGAGGCCGGATATGTTGGTGAAGACGTAGAAAACATATTGTTAAAAGTGATTCAGGCAGCCGATTATAATGTGGAAAAGGCACAGTATGGAATCATTTATATCGACGAAATCGATAAAATAACCAAAAAGTCTGAAAATGTGTCTATTACCAGAGACGTTTCCGGCGAAGGTGTACAGCAGGCCCTTCTTAAGATATTGGAAGGAACCCAGGCTTCCGTTCCGCCACAGGGAGGAAGAAAACATCCGAATCAGGAAATGATACCGATCGATACCACAAATATACTGTTTATATGCGGCGGGGCTTTTGACGGTCTGGAGAAGATCATTGAAAACCGGATGGATAAGAAATCCATCGGTTTTAACGCAGAGATATCGGACAGAAGGGAAGAAGCCATAGACGTACTGTTTCCACAGGTAATGCCCCAGGATCTGGTAAAATTTGGTCTGATACCCGAGTTTATCGGAAGAGTTCCGATGACGGTTTCTCTGGAATCCCTGGATAAAAAAGCACTGATCCGGATTTTGAAAGAGCCGAAGAATGCATTGGTTAAGCAGTATAAGAAAATGTTTGAGCTGGACGGAGTAGACCTGTCGTTTACGGACGAAGCACTGGAATTGATCGCGGAAAAGTCTTTTGAACGAAAGACCGGAGCCAGAGGATTGCGTTCCATTATGGAATCAGCGTTAATGGATATCATGTTTAAGATTCCGTCAGACGAAACGATTGATAAGTGTATAATAACAAAAGAAGTGATTGAGTCAAATGCGGAACCTGATATTATCCGGCTGAATGAAAAAGAATTAAAGAAAATAGGTACCAAGAAAAGATTTGGAGCCTGAAACCATAATTCGGTCTTAACTTAAAAAGAATTGGATTGCAGTGTTATGCCGCAATCCAATTTTAGATTTATATTGTTTTGGCAGAGTGGAGGAGACTATGAAAAAATCAGAGGAGACTGAAATTCAATTGCTGGATATACCGGCAATCGTGACGAAAAACAGAACGATATTACCGGGTGTTCTGGCACATATCGATATTATAGATAATGAATCCTATGAGGCGTTTAAAAATGCCATGGCAGAGGATAAGAGAATCCTGCTGGCTGTACTGGAACAGGATTCGGCAGACGGAAGAAAAACAAGAAATCTGTACCGGCACGGAACCATTGCACTGATCAAACAGGCCATCAAAACAGGGGATAATAATTACCGTATCATGATCGAGGGACAGCAACGGGCAAAGATATACGGTGATTATCAGGCGGAGGAGTTAAATTATCTGCGTCTGGTGATAGAGCCGGAACCGGAGGAGCTTGCGGATGAGATATGGGCGGTACCCATGTATCAGGCAAAATTAGAGGTGATCCGGGAAAAGTTTGATGTTTTTTCAAAGATAAACGGGAAGATTCCCAATGAATATACCTCTAAAATAATGAAGAGCCCTAATTTATACAGGGACATCTGGAAGCTGGCGAACATTCTGTCCATATCCAACGAAAAACGACAGGAACTTTTCGAAATGGATAATGTGGATGAGCTGCTGGATGAGATAGCTGTCCTTCTTAGCAATGAAATTGAGATCTGTGCGGTTGCAAACGATTTTCGAAAGAAAGTCAAAGGAAGGGTGGAGAAAAATCAGAAAGATTATGTGCTGCGGGAACAGTTGCGGCTGATCAGGGAAGAACTGGGGGATGAAGGAGAAGATGAATTTGCAAATGAATTAAGGAGTCAGGTGGACCAGCTGGATGCACAGGACTATGTTAAAGAAAAGTTATACAAAGAATTAAAAAAACTGAAACGTATGTCCCCGCAGTCTTCGGAGGCCAATGTGATCCAAAATTATGTGGAAACCATCGTATCGCTGCCCTGGAATAAAGTATCCCGGGACAATCTGGATCTGAAGAAAGCGGAAGAGGTTTTAAATTCCGCACACTATGGTCTGACGAAGATAAAGGAACGTATCATAGAATTTCTGGCAGTCCGGATATTTACCAAAGGAAAAACGGACAATTACAGAAGCCCGGTTCTTTGTCTGGTAGGGCCGCCGGGAACCGGTAAAACCTCCATTGCCAGATCGGTAGCGGATGCCATGAATAAACAGTATGTCAGAATCTGTCTGGGCGGCGTCAGCGATGAATCCGAAATCCGCGGACACAGGAGGACATATATCGGCGCAAAACCCGGGAGAATTGCGGAAGCGTTGATAAATGCAGGTGTCAGCAATCCGCTGATCGTATTTGACGAGATTGACAAACTGGGCAAAGATTATAAAGGAGACCCGTCATCCGCATTGCTGGAGGTATTGGACGGCGAGCAGAATTCCAGGTTTGTGGACCGCTATCTGGAAATGCCGGTGGATTTATCCGAGGTGTTCTTTATGGCAACCGCCAACGATATTTCCGGTATTCCGAAACCTCTGCGCGACCGTATGGAAATCATTCTGGTCAGCAGTTATACATCCAATGAGAAAGAACATATTGCCAAAGATTATCTGGTCAAAAAGCAACGTCTGGAAAACGGCCTGGACAGAAAACAATTAAATATTACCAATAAAGCACTGAATTCCATCATTACCAAATATACCAGAGAAGCCGGCGTAAGAGAACTGGAGCGTCTCATCGGCAAGCTGTGCAGAAAGGCGGCGATCGGTATACTGGAGGGTAACTTTGAAGAGTTAAGGGTAACGGATAAAAATCTGACGGAATTGCTGGGAAATCCTAAATATAAAGATGAGAAGAAGAAAAAGAAAGATATGACAGGTATTGTCCGTGGACTGGCATGGACTAGTGTCGGAGGCGATACACTGGAAATCGAAGTAAATATGATGCCGGGAACCGGAAAGCTGAAATTAACTGGAAAACTGGGAGACGTGATGAAGGAATCTGCCAATATCGCTTACAGTTATGTGAGGATGATAGCGCCGGAGCACGGAATCGATAAGAAGACATTTACGGAAAATGACTTTCATCTGCATGTTCCGGAGGGAGCCGTTCCGAAGGACGGACCTTCGGCGGGAGTGACCATGGCCACAGCGTTGTTCAGTGCCATAACCGGGAAAAAGGTCAGTTCCGATGTGGCCATGACCGGAGAAGTAACCCTTCGGGGAAACGTACTGCCTATCGGCGGTTTAAAGGAAAAGATTCTGGCGGCCAGATTATTCGGCATTAAAAAAGTGCTGGTACCGGAAGATAATGAACCGGATGTGGATGAAATCGAGGAAGAGATCAAACAGGGGATCGAGATCGTGTTTGTGAACTCTATGAAAGAGATACTGGAACATACCATCATAGAATGAGAAAGGAAAAATGTGTGAATATAAATGAAAATAAAAAATGCAGAACTGGAAACCGTATGCGGAATAACGAGCGTACTGCCTGACAATCAATTGCCGGAGATTGCCTTTGCCGGTAAATCCAATGTGGGAAAATCTTCATTGATCAACGGGCTGCTGAACCGGAAAGCTCTTGCAAGAACTTCCTCCGCGCCGGGAAAGACACAGACGATTAATTTTTATAATGTAAATAAGGAATTATACTTTGTGGATCTGCCGGGATACGGATATGCAAAGGTATCCAGGGAAACCCAGGAGAAATGGGGAGTGATGATCGAAAAATATCTTCAGACTTCCCGACAATTGAAAGCGGTGCTGCTGCTGATCGATATCAGACATGAACCGTCCGCCAACGACCGCAATATGTACGAGTGGATCAATTATAACGGTTATAAACCTGTCATCATAGCTACAAAGCTGGATAAGATTAACAGAAGTCAGATACAAAAGCACATTAAGATGCTGAAGAACGGTCTGAACGTACTTCCGGATACAACGGTAATTCCTTTTTCCGCAACGACGAAACAGGGCAGGGACGAAATACTGGAACTTATTTCATCAATGATTTCATAATAAAAGCATATATTTCCTGACTGGCATCCTTCCATTTGGCACACATGGAGGATGCCTCTTCTTTTGTAGGTACCGACACATTAATTTCAATCAGCGTACTGCGCCCTTCTTTTACCTGACAGTGTACGATATAATCGGAAGTTGTGGATTTGTAATAATCCGCAATGGTTCCCACTTCATTTCTCAGTTCGTATTTATTTTCCATCAAATAGATATCCATATCATCCACAATGGCCCCCGGGATCTTGTTGCCGAAAAAGCCTAACGTTTCGCTGCCTTCCGAGGTAATATGGTAATAAGAAGAATTGCGGACCGTTTCGATACTGATCAGATGAGAATCCACCAGTTCGGTGATGACCTGCTGCAATGTAAAATAGGAGGTATAGTTTTTTTCTAAAAAAAACTCGGAAATCTGTGAATTTGTCAAAGGAAAATTCACTTTATTCAGCATATAAAGGATGATTAACTTGTATAAAGTTGTGGATTCAATCGCCATGATCTGTGTATTTCCTCCCTTGAATGATATTATGTTCGTTAAAATAACGGTTGATATAATTGAGAACCCGTTTTTTATCAGCGGACCACATGGGCGCCAGCAGCTGCGATCTGGGACCGTCCCCGGTGAGACGGTGGACTACGATATCCGGCCGCAGGTGTTCGATACAGTCCCCGAGAATCCGGGTATATTCTTCTAAAGACAAAATCGGTAATTTTTCCGGGTGGTCTTCATAGAGAATCCCCAGTTCCGTATGTTTTAGTATATGCAAAAGCTGGAGTTTTACGCCGGATACCGGAAGTCTGCTGATGTAACGGACGGAAGCCCTCATATCTTCCGGGGTTTCGCCGGGCAGTCCAAGGATTAAATGAACCACCGTTTCCACCGATATGTCATGCAGTTTTCCGACACTCTCTTCAAATACTTTCAGATCATATCCCCGCCGGATCAAGCGGGCAGTTTCCGGATGAATGGTCTGAAGGCCCAGTTCCATAAATACGGGTTTAACGGTATTCAGTTCTTGCAATAATTCCAGTACTTCGGGACCGATACAGTCGGGACGGGTGGCCACGGACAGGGCAACGATATCCGGCGGGGCGATGGCTTCATAAAAAATCTTCCGTAAATAGTCTGGCGGGGCATAAGTATTGGTATATGCCTGAAAATAGGCAATATAGCCGGCCGGCTGATTCCGGATCTTGGCGGATATGAGTTGTTTTGCCTGTTGAATCTGCTCCGGTACAGGCAAAAGAAAGGAGGCTGCAAAATCACCCGAGCCTCCTTCACTGCAGAAAATACAACCGCCGGTTCCCAGCGTTCCGTCTCGGTTCGGACAGCTCATACCGCCGTTTAATGCCAGTTTGTAAACCTTGATTCCGAACCGTTTTCGTAAATAGGCGTTAAGCCTTAATATTTCTGCCATCCGGTTTTATATTATCCATGACCGCTTTGCATACGGCATCTTTTACATTAGGGTCAAAGGCTTCCGGCAGAATAAAGTCATCACAGAGTTTATCTTCCGGAACAGCGTTTGCAATGGCCAGAGCAGCAGCCAGTTTCATTTCTTCCGTAATCTGGGCGGCACGGCCTTCCAATGCGCCTTTAAAGATTCCAGGAAATGCGATGACATTGTTTACCTGGTTCGGGAAATCGGAGCGGCCGGTACCTACGATTCTGGCGCCGGCGGATTTTGCAGTATCCGGCATGATTTCCGGAACCGGATTCGCCATGGCAAATAAAACGGAATCCCGGTTCATGGATTTTACCATTTCCGGTGTAACGATATTCGGTGCGGATACGCCGACAAAGACATCGGCGCCTGTCAGGGCATCCTTTAAGGAACCCGTGCGTTTTTCGGGATTGGTGATCTCCAGCATGGATTTCTGCATCCAGTTCAGATTCGGTGAGTTTTCACAGAGGATACCGTTGATATCACAGAGGGTAAGATTTTTAAATCCGTATGAGATTAACAGTTTGGAAATGGCGATTCCCGCGCTTCCTGCACCGTTTACCACAACGCGGCATCCTTCCGGTGTTTTGCCGGTGATTTTTAAGGCGTTGATCAGTCCTGCCAGTACCACGATGGCAGTACCATGCTGGTCGTCATGGAATACCGGAATATCCAGAAGTTCTTTTAACCGGGATTCGATTTCAAAACATCTCGGTGCGGAAATATCTTCCAGATTGATTCCGCCGAATGCCGGAGCGATATTGACGCATGTCCGGATGATTTCTTCCGTGTCCTGGGTATCCAGACAGATTGGAAATGCGTTGACATCGCCGAAAGATTTAAATAATACGGCTTTTCCTTCCATTACGGGCATGGCGGCATAGGGACCGATATTACCCAGACCAAGGACCGCACTTCCGTCGGAGACTACGGCAATGGTGTTCTGTTTGATCGTATATGTATATGCGGCTTCCCGGTTTCCGGCGATTACCTTACATGGTTCTGCAACGCCCGGGGTATATGCAAGAGCCAGGTCTTCCCTGGAACGGATGGTACATTTGGATTCGGTGGTAAGCTTTCCCTTCCATTCTTCATGGAGGGCCAGAGCTTTTTCGTTTGTCGTCATAATATTCACTCATACCTTTCTAAACTCTATGTTGATACAGGCGTTTTCGGGAAAACGTCTGTATGCCCATTACAGTTTATAATATCACACTGAAAAGGGCATAGCAAGGGGAATGAACATTAATTTACTCTTTTGCCCTGGCGCAGCCGGACAGTAACAGTTGATAAAATTCTGAAATCCGTTTATACTTACATATAGATGATGGAAACACCTGCGATATGCACGGGGTTTCAGAAGCGATGGGAAAGGCAGGGTAAAAGTACAGTGCAGAATACAGATTATGGATTTGTAAAAGTATCCGCGGCGACACCAAAGATAAAGGTAGCGGATGTGGAATATAACGGTACCGTGATTCGGGAGAAAATAGAAGAGGCATACCGGGCAGGCGTAAGATTGCTGGTATTGCCGGAATTATGTGTGACAGGATATACCTGCAGCGATTTATTCTGGCAGTCGGCAATGCTGGAAGCTGCCAGAGAAGAGGTTATTAAGACTGCTGCTTACGCAGGGGAATATGAGATGCTGATATTGCTTGGATTTCCGTATGAACAGAACGGGAAACTTTATAACGTGGCGGCTGTATTGTATAAGGGCAGGATACTCGGTCTGGTTCCAAAAAAATATCTGCCGAATTATTCGGAATTTTATGAGGCAAGACATTTTACACCGGGATTCGGAAAGACCATTACCGTGGAAATTGACGGTTATCCGGTTCCCATGGGAACGAACCTGTTATTCCGCAGGAAGGAACAGCCGGATTTTACGTTGGCTGCGGAAATCTGTGAAGACCTGTGGATTCCCAATCCGCCCAGTATATCTCACGCCATGGCCGGTGCAACGGTGATCGCAAACCTGTCTGCCAGCGACGAAGTGACCGGAAAAGCGGATTACCGGAGAGATCTGGCCGCAGGACAGTCGGCAAGACTGGTTTGCGCCTATATCTATGCGGATGCGGGAGAAGGGGAATCTTCTACGGATCTGGTATTTTCCGCCCATAATATCATAGCGGAAAACGGAGCGGTACTGGCGGAATCCAAGAGGTTCCGCAACGAAACCCTTCGTGCCGATATCGACCTGGAACGGATTAAAAACGAAAGACGGAAAATGACCACCTATCAGAGCAGTCACAGAGATGACTATACTACGGTAACTTTTTCCATGGGCGGAGAAGCCGGTGAGACCGGTGGATACCGGTTGGAACGGTATGTGGATAATATGCCTTTTGTACCGAAGGACAGGCTGAAGAGAGAAGAACGCTGTGATGAGATACTGATGCTGCAGTCCATGGGACTGAAAAAAAGACTGGAGCATACCAAAGCCGCAACGGCAGTGGTGGGGATATCCGGCGGACTGGATTCCACACTGGCATTGCTGGTCACTGCCAGGGCTTTTGACCTGTTGGGAAAAGACAGGAAGGAAATCTTGGCGGTTACCATGCCGGGATTCGGAACTACGGGACGGACCTATGAAAATGCGGTCACCATGGTGAACAAAATAGGAGCAACGCTGCTGGAGATTCCGATTTCCGATGCGGTCACCAGGCATTTTGAAGCCATCGGACATGAGGAATCCGTTCATGATGTGACCTATGAAAATGTTCAGGCGAGGCAGAGGACATTGTATTTAATGAATCTGGCAAATGAGTATAATGGATTTGTGGTGGGAACCGGTGACCTGTCGGAACTGGTGTTAGGCTGGGCGACCTATAACGGAGACCATATGTCCATGTATGGGGTGAATTCCTCGATTCCCAAGACGCTGGTGCGTCATCTGGTACGATTTTATGCAGATACCTGCAGCGATGAAATACTGCGAAAGGTGCTACTGGACGTGCTGGATACTCCGGTAAGTCCGGAGCTTCTGCCACCCGGGGAAAACGGTGAGATCGCCCAGAAGACAGAAGACCTGGTAGGACCTTATGAATTACATGATTTCTTTATGTATTATGTTTTAAGACTGGGGTATGACCCGGAAAAAATCTATTTTCTTGCCCGAAAAGCATTTCATGGGATGTATGATGCGCCGGTGATCCTGAAATGGCTGAAGACCTTTTACAGAAGGTTCTTTAGCCAGCAGTTTAAACGTTCCTGCCTTCCGGACGGACCGAAAGTGGGAACCGTTGCCGTATCCCCGAGAGGAGATTTAAGGATGCCGAGCGATGCCTGTGCAGCTCTGTGGCTTCGCCGTCTGGAGGAACTGGAAGGATAAAGATTTTTCAGACTTCCGGCTGTACTTTTGCTTTTTCCAGTGTAGTTGCGATGGCATCCAGAAGGATGATATAGGTGTAGCGGCAATCTTCGGTATATGTAATGTTTTCCAGTGACTGGCTGTTGACGATCTGGTTGGATATATCATTGATGGAATTGGACATTAAAGGATACATGGTGGTAATGGCTTCGTCCATATTGTTGATGGAAACGGAATTGATATGGTTGGAATCCACACATACCTGTATCTCCAGTGTGCTGTTATTCAACATCAGCGAAGACGTATAAACGCCGGGGATATACTGGTTTGCGGCAGCGGAGGAAGACTCCGGCACAGGTGCTGCGGAAGTTGTTTCAGCGGAGGCCCGGGCCTCATCGTCTGCCCCGGGGGTGGTTTCGGCAGGGGTAGTTACTTCCGACGCTGTTTTCATGGAACCTGTAAAGTCGTTTGCAGTTGTGGATAATTCACCGGCGGATGCATTTTTGTCAGAACTTCCTTTGGAGCTGAACATATAAACCATCAGAATGATCAGTAATATGCCGAGTATGATGAATATGCCGGTATATATCAATTCTTTAAGCCGGAATACCATAATGCGAGGATTATCTTTCATAACGTATTCTCCAATCGATTATTTATAGTTCAGTATATTAAGAAAAAACCATATTTATGATAGCATTTCGATTTCTTTTGATTTTACATGGTGTAATGTGTGAAGGATAGTAAAAAATGGATAGTAAAGGGAAGCATTATATTAGGAAAGGAGACATATCATGGGTTTACAGCTTATTCTGGGCGGCAGCGGGACAGGTAAGTCTTTTATGATGTATCAGAATGTGGTGAAGAAAAGCATGGATTGTCCGGATGAGTATTTTATGGCTATTGTACCGGAGCAGTTTACCATGGAGACGCAGAAGACGATCGTTCAGTTAAGTCCCAGAAAGGGTACCATGAATATCGATATCCTGAGTTTTGAGCGGCTGGCGAAACGGATATTTGAAGAGGCGGGACTGAGCAGTTTAAGGGTGCTGGATGATACCGGAAAATGTCTGATCCTTCGGAAGATCATAGAAGAGAATAAGGAGAGGCTTTCGGTTTTCGGTTCAAAGGTTAAGATGGCGGGATTTATTGAAGAAATGAAGTCCGTGATTTCAGAATTATGCCAGTATGGCATCGGGGAAGAGGAACTAAAAGATATTTTGGAACGGTCGGAAACCCGTCCGCTGTTATTTGCAAAGTGTCAGGATATTCTACTGATACAGAAGGAACTGCGGAAGTTCTTAAAAGACCGTTTTATCATGAATGAGGAATTACTGGCCAGGGCATGTGAACTGATACCCCATTCCCGGATGGTCAGAAATTGTCATATCACTTTTGATGAGTATACAGGGTTTTCTCCGGTACAGTATCAGGTGATCGGAGCGCTGCTGAAATATGCCAAAAGCGTTACCGTTACCCTGACGATCCGGGATGCCGGTCCGGATCATCTGCAGAGTGAAAAGGAACAGGATATCTTTTTACTGACCGTTAAGACGGCAAACCGTTTAAAGAAACTGGCCCGGGAGTATGAAGCAGAGGTACATAGTGATCTGATCCTGACGGAACCGAAGCGTTTTTCCGGGACGGATGACCTGGCGGTTCTGGAACGGAATATCTTCCGGTTCGGGAATGTTTCGGGAAAGCGCCGTGGAAAAGAGCCACATGGAACCCGGAGTGTTGCCGTAACCGTGTCCAACGGTCCGGTACAGGAAGCGGATCATGTGGCAGCTTCCATAAAATCCCTGGTCCGGGAGCAGAATATCCGTTACAGGGAAATAGCGGTTCTGACGGCGGATATTGAAGGATATCACCGGGTTCTGGCAGAAGCTTTTGAACAACATGATATTCCGTGTTTTATTGATTATAAAAGAAGCATCACTGCCAATCCCATGGTTGAAACCATACGGGCGGTTCTGGAGATCATCACTGAAAATTATTCCTATGAAAGCGTGTTCCGGTATCTGCGGTGTTATATGTCGTCCCTGACACGGGAAGAAATTGATATTCTGGAAAATCATGTGCTGGAAAGAGGAATCCGGGGCTATAAACGCTGGAGCGGTAACTTTAAAACGGAAGATGAAAGGATTCTGCAGGCAAGGGATAAGCTGCTTGGGGATACTGATTCTTTATACCGGACGCTGAAACGGAAACAGTCGGGAAAGCCCATAACCGTAAAGGAGGCGGTGACAGCCCTTTATGAGTTTGGGGTCCGGCTGGATTTGGAGGGGAAGGTGCTGGCGCGGAGGGATCAGTTTGTGCGGGAAGGAAAAATGTCATTGGCCGGAGAGTATGCACAGACTTATGGAAAGATCATGGAACTCTATGATAAGACCGTATTTCTTATCGGAGACGAACAGATACGGATACAGGAGCTGGTTTCCATTCTGGATGCAGGATTTGAAGAAATCAAGGTAGGAGTGGTGCCTCCGGCTCTGGACCGGGTATCTGTGGGTGATATCGAACGAACCAGATTAAAGGATATCCGGGTACTGTTTTTAATCGGTGTCAATGACGGACTGATTCCAAAAGCTGCAGGCAGAAAAGGGATTCTGACCCAGGCGGAACGCGGTTTTCTGGCGGAGAACGGAGTGGAACTGTCGCCTACTGCCAGGGAAGACGCCTTTATCCAGAAGTTTTATCTCTATCGGATGCTGACCAAGCCGTCAGAAAAATTATTTCTTTCTTATAAAAGAACCGGCGGCGACGGTAGTTCCTGCCGACCTTCTTATCTGATCGGACATATCTGTAAAGTGTTTCCGGATATTAAGATTTGGGAACAGGAAAAGGAAGAGCAGAAAACCCCTATTCTGAAGATTACCAATCAGGCCACGGCATACCGGTATGTTTCGGAAAATATTTATGATTATATGTGCGGCCAGAAAAGTGAGATGTTCCGGGAGGTTTACCGGGAACTGGCCGGAAGAGAGACGGATTTTAATTTCCTGACGGAAGCCGCCTGTTTTGAACAGAAGCCGACTGCCATGAGCCGCATGGTTGCCGGTATGCTGTATGGAGCCAGCCTGTATAACAGTGTGTCCCGGCTGGAGGAATTTGCCCGGTGCGCCTATAAGCACTTTGTGGATTATGGGTTGCAGCTGGTGGAGCGCAAAGGATTTGAAGTGGAATATACGGATATAGGAAATATCTACCATGAGGCTATTGATACTTTTTCTAAGAAAATGGTAGA
>CAJTPF010000011.1:0-6660 GCA_910578175.1 uncultured Lachnospiraceae bacterium | reverse complement strand
CAATTATCCTGGAAAGAAATCGGGGACCGCCAGAGAGAACATCTCGTAGAGGAGACGCTGAAGGAAATCGAGACAAAATATGAAGACAGCGCTATTTATGATTCTGCCCGGAACCGGTATATGTTTGAGCGGATAAAAAATATTACGCATAAAACCATATGGGTGCTTCAGCAGCAGGTAAAACAGGGAAATTTTGTTCCCGGCGGATTTGAAGTTATGTTTGCTTCGGAACGGGGACTGCCGGAATTGTCCCATGTATATGAAAATCATCAGAGAATGGAGCTTCATGGGAAAATAGACCGGATTGATTACTATCAAAGTGGTGATGACATCTATATCAAGATCGTAGACTATAAATCCGGTCTGAAAAAGTTTAATATCAATGATGTATATCATCATCTGCAGTTACAGCTGGTGATTTATATGAAGGCGGCGCTGGCAATGACCAGAAAGCGGTTTCCGGATAAACGTGTCTATCCAGCCGGTATGCTGTATTATAACATTGACAATCCGGTAATAGAAAGCAGGGGCGGACAGCAGTCTGTCAATGCCGGAGAAGGTCCGGCGGAGGATGTTTCCCGGCAGGAGCCGGTAACGAAAGAATCGTTTATGGATATAGCATCAAAGGAAGAATATATTAAAGAACTGTGTCCTAACGGTCTGGTAAGTTCCGGAGATATCATATTGGAAGCGCTGGATATACAGATCGGGGAGCGGGGAGGCAGCTCCTATGCTTCGCCGGTGGTACCGGTAACCGTAAATAAAAACGGCAGCATTAGCGAAAGTTCCGCTTGTGTGGGACCGGAGGATTTTGAGGATTTACTGGATTACGCATATAAAGAAGCGGGAGAAATCGGAAAACGGATCATGGAAGGCTGCATTGAAGTAAATCCCTATGTGAAAACCAGGGCAGGAGGATCACCGGACACCGCCTCGGCTCCCTGTATCTATTGCAACTATAAACCGGTCTGCGGATTTGACCGGAACATTGCCGGATATGAATACCGGAAACTTTTCAATCCGGGAAAAGATGAGGTATGGAGCGCCATTCGGGAACGGGCCGGAAGAAAGGAGGGTGATCGTCATGCCCAAATGGACAGCACAGCAGAAGAAGGTAATAGAAACCAGAAATAAAAATATACTTGTTTCCGCCGCTGCCGGTTCCGGAAAAACCGCCGTACTGGTGGAGAGGATCATTCAGGAAATTCTGGATGAGGAACAGGGCATCAATGTAGATAAATTACTGGTGGTAACGTTTACCAACGCCGCTGCCGGTGAAATGCGGGAGCGGATATTAAAAGCAATAGAACTGGAATTGGAGAAACATCCGGATAATGAACATCTTCAGAAACAGCAGTCGTATATTCATAACGCCAGTATTACCACGATTCACAGTTTTTGTCTGAATCTGATAAGAGAGCATTTTATCGATATCGATCTGGATCCGGGATTTAAGGTGGCGGAAACCAATGAAATCGAACTGTTAAAAGGGGATGTGATGAAGGAACTTCTGGAAGAGGAATATGAAGCCGCTGCACCGGAATTTCTGGATTTTGCCGATCAGTTTACGGTAAGGAACAGCGACCGGGAGATTGAGAAAATGGTATTGACCCTTTATGAAAAGGCCCTGGGTTATCCGTGGCCGGAACAGTGGCTGCGGCAGAGCATTGCCTTATATTCCGTCAGGGATAAGGAAGAATTTATGAGCAGTCCGAATTTTCTCACACTGACGGCCTACACGGATGAACTTCTAAAACTGGCTATAATGAAATGTGAGTATGGTAGGAAAATTTCCATGAGCATCAACGGGCCGGAGAAATACGGCAGGATTTTTGAAATGGATATGCAGAATCTGGAATCGGTTCTTCAGGAAAAGGATTTTGACAAAAGACGGAGTCTGCTGTGTTTTGCTTTTGACAGGCTTCCAAGGATCAGCGCTTCTGATGGAACAGATGAAGAAAAGAAGACGCAGGCCCAGAGCGTGCGGAAGGAAGTAAAGGCTGCAGTGTCGGAGATTCAGAAGATTTACGCCTCTTCTCTGGAGGATTTTATTGCCGGCCTTAATCAGCTGGAACCGGCAGCAAAGGAATATGTGAGGCTGACTCTTCGGTTTATGGATTTGTTCCGGAAGAAAAAACGGGAAAAGAATATTGTGGATTTCAATGATTTTGAGCAGTTTGCCGTTGAGATTCTGACCAGGATGGAAGACGGAAGGCTGGTTCCTTCCAAAACTGCGGAAGAACTATCGGAATTCTATGAAGAAATCATGGTGGATGAGTATCAGGATAGCAATATGATCCAGGAAACGATCCTGGGCATGATTTCCAAAGAGGGGAAAGGGATTCACAACCGTTTTATGGTAGGGGATGTGAAACAGAGCATCTATGGATTCCGCGGCGCCAGACCAGATATTTTTATCAGAAAATATAATACGTATTCCATGGACGGAGCGAAGGATATTAAAATCATACTGGACAGGAATTTTCGAAGCAGGTCCGTGGTGCTGGATTTTATCAATGTTTTATTCCGGCAGAATATGTCTGCCGATTTTGGCGGCATCGATTATGATGAGGAAAATCAGTTAAATGCCGGGGCAGAGTATGAGATTCCGGGAGTGGCGGAGGATTATAACAGTGAGTTGATACTGGTGAACCCGGAAGAGGAAGAAGAGACGGATGAGGAGATCCCGGGGATGGCAGACGAGATGGAGGCCAAAGTCATAGCCGCCAGAATCAAAGAACTGGTGGATGACAAGAAGGGATTACAGGTCAGGGATGCCGGGACCGGAGCATATCGGACCGCCAGATATTCGGATATCGTGATTCTGGTCCGCAGTGTGAATGAAGCGGTCTATGCCGTAAATGAGGAACTGACGAAGCAGGGGATCCCGGTTTATATGGAATCCAAACGGGGATATTTTGATACCATAGAGATTCGTACCATATTAAATTTTCTCAAGATCGTGGATAATCCCAGACAGGATATTCCGCTGGCAGCAGTGTTAAAATCTCCGGCAGCGGGATTTTCTGATGAGGAACTGGCAATGGTCCGGGCAGTCTCCGGCAAAGATAAAAATTTATATGATAATCTACTGGAATGTGAATGGAATATATACCAGATGGAAGAACAGAGTCTGTCGGAACAGGAGAAAGCGGTCTTCCAGCCGGAACTGGATCAGAAGATAAGTAATTTTCTGCTATTGCTGGAGAAGTTCAGAAATATGGCGAGCTATACCGGTATATATGATTTGATCAATCTTTTCTTAAATGAGACAGGATATTACGATTATATCAAAGCAATGCCTTCCGGAAGACGGAGATGTGTCAATGTGGACATGTTGAAAGAGCAGGCGGCCCGGTATGAGAACGGCGTATATAAAGGGTTATTTAATTTTGTACGTTATATCGAAAAAATGCAGAAATTTGAACTGGATATGGGCGAAGCTTCTGTGGTTTCAGAGTCGGATAATACGGTCCGGATCATGACGATCCATAAGAGCAAGGGGCTGGAGTTTCCTGTTGTATTTTTGATCAATATTACAAAACAGTTTAATTTGATGGACAGCCGCAGTAAGACGGTGCTACATCATCAACTGGGAATTGGCATGGATTATGTGGATGTCAGGAAGCGTCTGCTTCGGAAGAATATGAATAAGTTTCTAATCGCAAGGAGGATGGAGCTGGATGCGGTAACGGAAGAATTGCGTCTTCTGTATGTAGCCTGTACCCGGGCAAAGGAAAAACTGATCTTTACAGCAAAATCCGTAAACCGGAAGAAACTGGAACAGGCAACAGAAGCAAGAATGTATGATACGGAAGTTCTGCCCTATGCCGTGCGAATGAAAGCCCGCTCTTTTTTTGATATGATTTGTCCCGCATTGTGTAGAAACCGGGCGTTTGCTCCTGTATATGACAGGCTTGGAATGGAACCGCCTGCAGATCTGGCCTTATATGACAGGAATTTTCATGTGGATATCATATATGTAACGCCAACGGATATTTTTACCGAAATGATAGAGCAGCAGTACATGAAAAAGGGAAACAGGGAGGCATTGGAGAATCTTGCCACAGAGGTGACGGGAAATCAGATGCTTCGGCAGGAATTGATCCGGCGGCTGGATTTTACTTATCCCTATGAAAAAGAAACCGGAATGAATGCAAAGATGAGTGTTTCGGAGATTAAGAAAATCAGTTATGAAACAGAGGAGGATACACAGGCAGTACGGTTGGTTGAAATGCTGCCGGAGCTTTCGGAACAGCCGGAAGAGGATATTTTCCAGAAAAAAACACCCCGGGAGACAGTATCTTTGGAGAGTCCGGCTTTGGAAAATCCTACGATTCCGGAATTTATAAAAGCCAGAGACCGTCTGACCGGAGCTTTGCGGGGAACCGTGTATCACAGAGTGTTTGAATTATTTGATTTCGGGCAGGAACATACCCTTTCATCGATTCAGGCCATGGTTCAGGGATTTGCAGAGGCAGGCATGTTAACGAAAGAAGAGAGGGAATGTATCCGGGACCGGGATTTTCTGATCTTTGCCGAAAGTGATCTGGGAAAACGGATGAAGGCAGCATTTGAGCGGGGAGAGTTACACAGGGAGGCTCAGTTTGTTCTGGGACTGTATGAATCGGAGATTGAAGAATTTAAGCGGGTTGCCGAAATCATGGGAAAGGAACAGCGGATGGAGATTCCCCAGTCTGTGGAGCCGGCAGGGGATATTGTTTTGATTCAGGGAATCATTGATGCATATTTTATAGAAGGGAACGAGATTATAATAGCGGATTACAAAACAGACTTTGTCAGGGAACCGTCCCTGCTGATCAATCACTATTATGTGCAGCTGGAACTGTATAAACGGGCAGTGGAGCAGATTACCGGAAAATCGGTGACAGAAAAGATTTTGTATTCCGTAACACTGGGAAAGGAAGTGACATTAAAATGATCATACCGGAATTTTTGAAACAGGGCGACAGTATCGGGGTAACGGCAACTTCCGACGGAGTATCGGACCCGTTGGATCAGAAGAGATTTAACAATGGAAAAGAGCAATTGGAGCGCCGTGGGTTTAAGATAAAATTTACGAGGAATGTTTTTTCCGCAGATGAAAAGGGCAGAAGCAGTACCGGAGCAGAGCGGGGCCGGCAGATCAGTGAATTGATTGCCGATGAGGATGTGAGGATGGTCATCGCTGCAAAAGGCGGAAATTTTCTGAATGAAATGCTACCGCATATAGATTTTGAACGCTGGGTCAGAAGTCCGAAATGGTTTCAGGGATATTCAGACAATACCGGACTGATTCATACCCTGACAACAAAATATGATATGGCTGCAGTCTACGGCAGTAATTTCGGAGAGTTTGGTATGGAGCCGTGGCATTGCAGTGTGGAAAATAATCTTCGTGTTTTGTCCGGGGGCTGCAGGGAACAGCATTCCTTTGACCGGTATCAAAAGGAAATGTCAGAGCGGATTACCGGACTGGAGGGATATCTGGAGGATACACCGGTCCGGTGGAAGATAGCCGGAACGGGGAATGATGGTTTGAATAAGGTGAAAATCCGCGGCCGTCTTCTGGGCGGATGTCTGGATGTTTTGATTTTTCTGCAGGGCACAAAATATGACAATACGCCGGAATATATCCGGAAATATAAAGAGGACGGGGTTTTGTGGTATCTGGAATCTTTTGATATGAGCGGGGAAAGCCTGATGATGTTTTTGTGGCAGCTGAAAGAAATCGGATGGTTCCGGTACAGCAGCGGATTTATATTTGGCAGACCGTTATTTTATAAGGATTATACCAATACGGATTATGAGGAGGCCGTATTATATGCGCTGGGAGATTTGGGCGTGCCGGTGATACTGGACTGTGATTTCGGGCATCGGGGACCGAGGATGACGGTGATCAATGGGGCGCTGGCAGAGGTGGAATATGAAAATGGGAGTGGGATACTGCGGTATATATAGCGTGTTTTTTGAAAAGATATGTTTTTGGCCTTACCAGGAGGAAGAGGGCGAAATAACAAAAAATGCTGAAATAGCCTTGCATGGAGAAGAGGGTGCAAATATGTATATTGTGGCTGGTAATATTTGAGAAATGTGTTGAAAATAATGAGTTTTTGAGGGATAATGGAGAGGAAAAAGGCGATAAAATGGTGGTTGAATAGGAACATATGATGTATTTAAATAATTTTAAAGACCTTCTAAGAATATCGCTAACCAGTTGAATAGGAACATATGATGTATTTAAATCAGTAAATCTTACAGAGAAATTCTTAGGTGAAAATGCGTTGAATAGGAACATATGATGTATTTAAATAAAGTTAAGAGAAGTTATAAACATGTATAGAAGAGTTGAATAGGAACATATGATGTATTTAAATCTATTTTATTAAAACAATTTCCGGCATCCGGGTATATTGAATAGGAACATATGATGTATTTAAATGTCGCTTACTGGCTATCCGATAGGTTTTCTAAGGCATTGAATAGGAACATATGATGTATTTAAATAAATTCGGTGTTGCTTTAATCACCCGCCTATTCCCGTTGAATAGGAACATATGATGTATTTAAATGAGATAAGCACGGCCTGACCGACAAGGAGGCCATGGTTGAATAGGAACATATGATGTATTTAAATAATTTTAAAGACCTTCTAAGAAT
>CAJTPF010000010.1:8830-96707 GCA_910578175.1 uncultured Lachnospiraceae bacterium | reverse complement strand
GTATTCAGAATTGTAGCTTCTTCATACTGCACTTCCACCATCTGATCCTTATACTCCATATTTACGGTCTGCGGCGTGGCATTAATGGTATACCCTTCAATGCTTTTTGTCTCTGTCACGATATAGGTTCCGAGAGGCAGGTCTGACAACAGCACTTTCCCATCGTTTCCGGTCACAAGGTTCTCCGCAATCAGGTCGCCCTGATTATACACCTTTGTTCCGTCCGCCTTATAAATATCTGAGCCAGCCGTCACCTTGAATGCTGCGCCGGGTAACTTTCTTTTTTCATATACGAAGTTGCTGCCGTTCCATCTGGTAAGCACTTCGCCCTCCTTGTAGATGGTAATGGCTCCACGCTGTTCCTTGTCGGTTACAGAAATGCCCATTGTCTTTCCTGCCTGCACTGTCAGAGTGTGTACTTTCCCGCTTAATACATACCCCTTCGGTGCTGAGACTTCTTTAACATAATAGGTTCCTGCCACAAGTGCGCCGGATTTTGCATAACCGTCAGCGTCTGTCGTTACCGTCTGTACCATACTGGTGCAGCCACTGTCAGAATAAATGCCATAGACAGCCCCGGCCAGCTTTATACCGCTTGCCTCATCAATCTTTGTGATTTCTCCGTAGCCAACATTTTCCGTCCTGACCTTTATATATGCGGAAAGCGGATCACCGGATGGAACCTCTGACACAAACTCCTGATCCACGTCGTTTTCCGTAAGCCAGAACACACAGCTACCGTTTACCTGCACTTTTCCGCTGTTAGAAGTAAACACCCCCGTTGTTGGACTGGTATTCACCTCGGATGAATAAATCGTAAGATAATTGCCGTCCCTACTTACCCCATATCCGCTTATGGAGAAATCAAACTCCGAAAGCACACCATTACCGTCTGTCAGGGTAGTCTCAAACCGCTGGTTTCCTTCATTCCATTTCAACTCGTAAGTCTCAGCAGTGCTTACTCTGGACGCAGCAAAGCTCGGAATGGTGGCATTGATTCCTGCAATCATCTGATCCTTAAGGGATGTATAATACGCATAGGAACTGTCCGGATTTGGTGCTGTCGCACAAAGCTTTCCTGCCGCAGAATCTGCATTCGAAGTACCAAAAATATCCCTCTCAATAATCCATACCATTGCTTGTGTAGCAATATACTGATCGCACTGCTCTTTACTCGGTGCCGATGTATCCGTGCTGGAAAATCCATAGTACAGACAATATCGCAAATATAGCGCCTGCATGTCCGTTAAATTTGTCCTTGAATTTTCATAGCTGTTCATGAGCTGGCCATTATTCGCAGAAAGCCCGAAATTCATGCAATATGCCGAATGTCCGTCAATCATGGAATATAGCACCCTACCGTTGTTAAAACCTTCTCTCAGCTCACTGACTTCTCCTGAATCCTTTATGGAAGCGTTCCAGAAGGAAATTTTGGCGTTTGGGCTTGCTGCAAATACCATTGTCCCATTCGAGAACAATGTCGTTAACACGGTTAAGACAGCAAGAAATCCTGCCATCCATCGTTTCAGTTTACCTTTCATAATTAAAACCTCCTACTTTTGTGCAAAAAAACAGCAGGCTTTCAAATCAGCCTGCTATCTTTTACAATCTGTTCTTATTCTTTTCCTTATGCCCTATAACAGTAAAATACATGGCACTCCTTACCATCGTACATGACCGTTCCGTGGTACTCGATATAGAAATACTGCTGCGGAAGCGCCGCATACACTCCAGCAATGTTTGCCGCTATATCCTCTTCACTGTTAAACCGCACTGTTCCACTTATATCCCTTGCCTCATTCATGTTTGCTGCAACAAAGTATTCCAGATATCCAGCACCGTCCGTAGGGTAGCAGGCATTATAATCCTCCTGTGAAATCTCCCCCGCTACAAGCATCCGATCCAAATCATCAGGGATATATACTTTCCCCTGCGCCTTTGTCTTTTCCACAGCGAGTTCCGCAACCTTTTGCGGGCTATATGATATAGGAGGCTCCGCTTTTTCCGTTTCCGGCTCTTGCTTCGACGTTTCTGGTACTGGTTCTGGCATTTCCGGTGTCGGTTCTGGTGTTTCCGGTTTCACCGGCTCCGGCTGAACTTCTGTCTGTTGCTCCAGCTCCGTTTTATCGGTTTCTTCCCGCACCTGTTCCGTCTGCGGCAGCTGTTCATTGCCTCCACTCTGCGGCTTAATGTCTTCTTCCGACTCTGGTGTTTCCGGCTGTGCCTCTGTCTGAAGTTCTGTCCTCTCTTGCGACACTGTATCCTCCTGTCTTTTCAATTCCTGTGTCGTCGTTTGTTCGGTTTCTTCCCGCACTGTTTCCATTTCCATCGTGCTTTCTGTCCCCGCATTCGTCTCTGCCTTCTGTTTTCCGCATCCCACCAGCAATGCGCATACAGTTAAAAGAAAAAACTTTTTTAATCTTTTTTTCATAAATACCACCTGTCCTCTCTTCTTGCCCCAAAGGGGAAGTGACAGGCTCTTTTCGTTTCCGTGAACTGCCATACCGCCGCCAGCGGTATTTCCCCTTTTGGGTATGATCTACTATTTACTTTTCAGGGTCGGCAGCACACGGGAACTTTAGGACTATCCCGTATTCTGTTCATAACTGCCCCTTTCCTTATCCCCAAAGGTTTGCTGCCTCCACAGCAACCGAATCACTTTCTTCCGTTTCAATCTTTTGTATGGATTCTTCCATGTTTCGCTGTGTCCTCGCTGCCTGATTACCCGTAAGGGCAGACCCTAGCAGCCTAATCAGCTCATCTTTCAAATCGCTTTCAATCTCTCTGCGCATACCTTCCAAATCATTTGATGTCAAATATCCTGGTTTTTGTTCCCTCCGCAGCCCATCTATTATAGCATCATCTTCAAAACTCTGTATATAAAAATCTATTGCTTTTACTATAAATTGGTTTTCTGATTTATGGATATTTTTATCAAGAGCGGAAAGTACCCTATATATTTTGGCATGTTGTTCATTTTTTAGGTTTAGGCGCAGGGAAAATCTTACAATGTCTTTTTCTGCCATCTATTCTGCCTCCGCCTCCACTGTCTTGCGGTTATTTGCAAGATATGCCCTGCCGAGATACTCATACCCCTTTGCATTTGCCTTCACATCCGGAATATACTGAATATTAATTCCCGCATTGTTTCCGTATAGTTTCATAACTGCAGCGCCACCTCCCACAAAAATAATCGGAGTAATGTCAAGATTATATCCATGCTCCTTGAGCGTGTTATATACCTTTTCCACAAAGCCTTTCAGGCAGCCCTCTATAATCTCCATATATTTCTCCGGCACTGTTCCCCTGCCGCCTGCCATAACCTCTTGAATAAGATTTTCATCAATCTCTTGCCCGATTTTCCTCACACACTCCTCGTTAATTTCACGCATACACCGAATCAGTCCTTGTGGGATTGTGGTACATTCCGATTCATCAGGATAATACTTTCGGATTGGCATGATATCTATAGTCCAGCTCCCGATATCCACGATTACCGCCCGCTCTGGTAATGTCCTGATACAGTCAGCCACAGCGGCGTAGCACTGCGGAAATACAGATACTCTCGCTATACGGATATGGTACTTCTCTTTTTCAAACCGGAATATCACATCCTTGTTTCTTGCAAGGTACTTGATGAAGTCCTGCTTTTCTGCCCCAAATCTTGTCAGGGGCAATCCGACAGATAAAAGAATATTGCTGTTTCTCATGCCCCGGCGATTTAACTCTTTTGCCACCGCCGCCAATGTCAGCAAGTAAAAATTGTCATTTTCCACCTTCGTATCTCTGACTTCCAGCCTTTTTCCGCCTACCTTGTAATATGTTCCATCCCATTCCACAATGTTGTCAAAGAACGCAGGCTCAGTTGTGATTTCCTTTACCCCGGTTGTGAATATCTGGCTGACGGTTTTCATGTTAGACCAGCCATGATCTATACCAATAACTTCAATATGTTTATTCATCTTTCTTCTCCTCCTGTGTTGCAGCAATCTGTTTTGCCTCCTCTCTCAAGCAGCTTTTTCATGCAGGGAAAGCAGTATCCTTCCGACTGCCTATATGGACATGCAAAACATATATCTTCTTTGTCTTGTTCTATGATATCAGGCTTGCTTTCCTCCTCGACGCACTTCCTAGAGAGACACTGGCTGTTGCTGCCATAAAAGAATTTACAGCGCATACAACTCCTTAAATCTTTTTCCAATTTCACTCGTGCGGTAATGATTCCACTCGATTTCGGTGCGTTCTTAATTTTTACATTAATCCCCACTCTGCACACCTGCCTCTCTCCCGGCGGTGAGCTTGTGTACCTCTTTGTTTTCTTCGTTAACTAACTCTGCCAACCCATACACGTATTTAATCAGCCCTTTTCTCGTCATCGCCACCTCTGCTCCTCCTTTTATGCAATAAAAAGTAGGACTAAGTTAGCTTTGACAATGTGGCGCTTGTCCACAAAAGAGCTAATTTAGTCCTACCTAAATGTTTTTATTCAGTTATCACCTCACTAAAGGGTACACCTCTTATACCATTAAAGGCTTAATGGTAATTTAGTGTCAAGTATGATAGATTTTCAGCTTCAAGATTCAAAATGGGCCCATCCTAATCACTTTCGCTGTTCTCACAGCAGTTTTTCTTAGGACTAAATCAGCGGAAACCTTTGATTTTATCGGCTTCTTACTAACTTGACACTATTATACCATCAGCCCCTTCCGCCTGATTCGGATATGTCGTGTTGGGAGAACGGATCGCACCCCGCACCAGATAATTCTTTATTTCCGCCGTATTCATACTGTTACTGTTGTTCTTCACGATTCCCCATTCCATAAACTGTGCCACCACTCCGGTGGTCAGGGCGGCGGCAGCGCTGGTGCCGCTTCTGCTTACATAAGTATTTCTGATACCCGGACCATACACCTGGACTGCCGGGGCTACAAAATTTGGCTTTACCTCGTTCAAAGTAGTAAATCCCCTGGAAGAATCAATGAATATTCCACCGGTTACCACATTATATCCGCCTACGGAAATCGGGATAGAGGCATCTGCCGGATTGGTTAATGTGATCAACGGGTCTGGTCTTAAAAAATACGTATCCATGCCCACAAAATTCGTAATCGGCAGCCACATATTATATTCCCCGGACAGGATATTATCTCCATAGACCACTATTTTCCAAATACCCGCCGTTGGATTTTCCAGACGGATCTGAATCAGTTCACTGCCGGAACGCCTTTCTACCACCCGGTAATCCACGGATAATCTGGTATTCTCAAACAGAAACGTATAATCAAAAGTAGCGCCGATCTTAGCCGGTATCCGGTTTACCACTTCGCCGCTGGGAGAAATCACCCCGATAGAAAAAATATTGGGGGATTCTCCCCATAATTCTATGATAAAACCATTCTGATTCTCGGCCACACGGATTTCCACCGTGTCACTTTCTCCGGTGATCCTGCCGGAGTAGTGATGTCTGGCATTTCCTTCATTACCGTTGGCTACAACGACGCCGATTCCGTTTCTTCCTGCCGCATTATTTAAGAAATCTCCCATTACGGAACTTCCGTTATGGGGTCCCTGACTGCAGCCCAAAGCAATGCAGATGATGACCGGACGCTGTTGCAGGGCTGCAACGGCCCGCATATAAATAATGGCGCTTAAGATATCATTTTCCTGATATGCGGCGGCTGATTCATTGATCAGATAATAATCTCTTAAATATTGTTTGGCTGGTTTTAATTTTACCACCACCAGATCCGCGGAAGGCGCAGGACTGGCAAAAGACTTTTCTTCATTGTTATTTCCTGCCGCAACTCCTGCCACAAAAGTTCCATGGGCGCTGTTTTTGGCCAGACTGTCCAACAATTCGGAGTTTTCTTTTGTAAGTTCCAGATTAATCGTCTCACGAGTAAGCTCGCTGCCATAACTCTGTGCCAGGGGCGGTTCCAGCGTCTGATTGGTCTGGTCCCACGCACTGAGAATCCTGGTGGTTCCGTCCGAAAAACGGAAGGCTTCATGATAAGGGTCGATTCCATCATCTATGATACCGATGATGGTTCCGCTGCCCTTTAAATTTAATCCTGGCAGGTTTTGCAGCCGCAAAGCCCCGGTGGCTTCTACCGATATTGTATCTACTTCTCCGTACAGCTTTGGTATAGACTGATAATCATGCCTTGCCAATGATATGGGAAGAGCCCTTTCTAACGGTTCAAATACGGTGCCGTAGCTGATACCGATGGGCGTGGGACATTTATCTTTATATGTTTCCAGAAAAGCATCTACATTTGAAGCAAACTCCACAATAAAATCCGCATAATCTTCCGACATAATAACATCTCTGCAATTCATTTATGTTCTCCCGGATGCACGCAAACTCTGCTTAAATATATAATATGCCATTCCCGTTTTTTTGCTATTGCGGCTTTTCCAGGGATGGGAGTGCCTGGCCATCCGTTCCCCGCATTTCAATAACCGGACCGCCTTTCTTTTCTATATAATCCTTTGTGATGATCACGGTGCCGATATTGTCATCTTTCGGTATCTCGAACATAATATCCAGCATAAATTCTTCTATAATGGAACGTAACGCCCTGGCGCCGGTTTTCTTCTCGATGGCTTTTTCCGCAATGGCTTCCACTGCGCCATCGTCAAATATCAGCTGAACCTCGTCCAGTTCCAGTAATTTCTTATATTGTTTTAAAATGGCATTCTTCGGCTCTTTTAATACCTGGGCCAGCATTTCTTTCGTCAGTCCGTCCAGTGTATATAAGATCGGCAGACGTCCCAGAAACTCCGGTATCATACCATAGGTTTTCAGGTCATCAATGGTAACCTGACGGATCAGGTCATTGACATTATCATATTTATCCTTTAAATCTGCGATAAATCCGATGGAAGACTGCTTATTTAACCGCTCTTTGATGATATCTTCCAAATCAGGAAACGCACCGCCGCAAATAAATAAAATATTGCTGGTATTCACAGTTGCCAGAGGCACCATTGCATTTTTACTATTGGCCCCTACCGGTACTTCCACCTCGCTTCCTTCCAGCAGCTTTAACAATCCCTGCTGGACGCTTTCACCGCTCACGTCTCTGGTGGAAGCATTTCTTTTTTTGGCGATCTTGTCGATCTCATCAATAAATATAATACCTGTTTCCGCTTTATCCACATCATTATCTGCTGCCGCCAGAAGCTTCGATACCACGCTCTCAATGTCGTCGCCGATATATCCTGCCTCCGTCAGCGACGTGGCATCCGCAATGGCAAGAGGCACGTCCAGCAGTTTTGCCAGGGTTTTTACCAGATATGTTTTTCCGGAACCGGTTGGCCCGATCATAAGCATATTGGACTTCTCTATTTCAATTCCATCCGCTTCATTTACGGCAATGCGCTTATAATGATTATAGACTCCGACGGATATCACCTTTTTGGCATATTCCTGTCCAACCACATATTCATCTAACTGCTCTTTAATTTTATGAGGGGCCGGAATCTTTTTAATATCGATACCCGAGCGTTTCTTTTCTCCCGGCTTTTTCTTCTTCAGTTTCTGCCTTCTCGGTATATCTCCCTGCAGATCCGCAAGGTTCACAAAGCGGATACTGGGAATCTTTTCCTGACCTTCTTCCGTCTTCTCCTTTGGCGTATCCTGTTCGCCGGAACTCCCTTCCAGAGTACTGACATCCTTTGCAGAAGCCCTTCCAGCCGGTTCCGGTTTCTGTGTTCCGTTCATCATGGACATTAACTGACTGACATCCATGCCCCCGAAATTCATGCCGTTTAGATCATTCATATTAAGACCCATGCCGTTGGTGTCCATGGCATCAAAGGTCCGCTGGAGACAATCCGGACATATGCAGATATTTCCCGGCATAATTACCTGTTTTCCGGTCTTGCTTTCCGGTCTCCTGCAGATAAAACATATTTTTTCATATTCTCCGTCATCATCCATAATTTCTTTTTCTCTCATATCTTCTGACATATGGTTCCTCATCTCTCTCTATTATCTTTATTCTAACATTTTCTATAGCAATATACCGGCATTCCGTCTTTCATCACCGATTTGCTTTCTCCCTGTATCAGCGGCAATACATAATCAATAAATTCCTGCCGGACATCCGTACCGTCTTCACTGATCCATTCTCTCGGTACCGTCTTTTCCTGATTGCATACCAGCGAACACTCCACACAGTTACATTCGATCCGGTAACCGTCTTTATTTTCTTTACGCTCAAATGCGATCATTTTTCCGGTTTCACCCTTTAAACATGCTTTTACCCCGTAACTGCCCGCCAGGATCGCCTCATTTATATCCGTAAGGGAGGCCAGAGCCGCCTTACATCTCTGGTTAACATTTAACTCTACGGAGCGTACCTTCACACCCAGTTCTTCTTTAATTACATTCTCAAGATATTTACCGCAGCCGGTCAGCATTTTATGACCAAAGGAATCCAGTCCGGCATTGCCGGAATATTCACAGATAAAGGTGCCGTCTTTATCTTTTATTCCTTCGGATACGCATACGATCACATTGTTTCGCTTATAAATTTCCTGTCTGACCCGTTCTACAAAATCTTTGATATCAAACTCCACTTCCGGCAGATAGATCAGTACCGGATTGTCCCCTTCATATTTTCTGGCCAGAACGCTGGCGGCGGTTATCCAACCCGCATGGCGTCCCATCAGTTCAATAATGGTAACGGAACTTGTATCATAAACATTGGCATCCAGTACGATATCCCGCACCGTGGTCGCAACATATTTCGCCGCACTGCCAAATCCAGGGGAATGATCTGTGTGGATCAGATCATTATCAATCGTCTTCGGTACGCCGATGATCCGGACCGGACTGTTGGTCATTCCTGCATAAAGCGACAGCTTATGAACCGTGTCCATGGAATCATTACCTCCGATATATATAAAGTACCGGATATTCAATTCATGAAACTTTTTAAAGATCAGGGAATACACCGAGTCCTGCATGGAATCCGGCAGACGATACCGGCATGAACCCAGATAAGCCGCAGGCGTATTCTTCAGCAGCTCGATTTCCTCCATTGAAACCTCCTTCCGGATATCGATTACCTTTCCGTCAATAAAACCTTCAATACCATTGATCATACCATATACTTTGTTAATTTTATCTTCGTTTAAAACTGCCTCCCTGATCACTCCGTACAGACTGGCATTAATGACTGTGGTAGGACCTCCGCTCTGTCCTACTGCAATATTGTACTTTTCTTCCATCTTCATTGCCTCCGTTTATATGATTGCAAAAAATGTTCTTAAAAAATATACTGTATGTGATTTTTCACGAAATTATACAAATATAATAATACTTTAAATAGAAGAAAAACACAAGTTTTTTATTCGCCCGGAACTGTTTAATGAAACAAAAAATGAACCAATGCATAAGTTTCATACATTGATCCATTTTTATCTGTTTTTGCATCCGGTCCGGCCGCCTGCAGTCTATTCCATCTGACCGCCAAGTACGACTTTTACCTCTTTTTCCTTATATTCTTTATTTTCAAGATACTCGATCGTCAGGGTTATCGTGGCACCTTTTTCATAATACTCCAGCCTCTCTTTTAATTCATCCATGGATTTCACTTCATCATCGTTAATTTTTGTGATGATCTGGGATTTTTCCAGTCCTGCTTTATCGGCTGCACCGCCTTCCATTACTTCACGGATCAGTACGCCCTTCGGAGCATTAAAGTCATAAGCCAGTTCATCGGTCACATCCCTGCCCCGGATATTCAGGTATCCCCGGTCGGCGGTATCCACCTTTGTCATGGTCTCCCTGTTCATCAGTTTCTCTATTATATCTGAAACGGATGATACCGGTATGGCAAATCCCATGCCTTCCACGGTATCGGATGAATACTTGGCCGCATTGATACCGATCACTTCCCCTCTCATGTTCAGCAACGCGCCGCCGCTGTTTCCGCGGTTAATGGCAGCATCGGTCTGAATCATATTCATGGTTCTGTTCTCTACGGTCACTTCACGGTCCAGGGCGCTGATAACTCCTACCGTTACCGACTGGCCGTAACCCAGGGCATTACCGATGGCAATGGTTCCTTCTCCTACTTTCATGGAGTCCGAATCTCCCAGAGTTGCAACCTTTATCTTATCTTTTGTTTCGGAATCGATATCCGATAATTTTATTGCCACAACAGCTAAATCCTTGTTTGCTTCCGTTCCTTTGATCACTGCATCTACGAATGTTCCGTCTATAAACTGAACCTGAAGGCTGTCAGCCCCTTCGACAACGTGATTGTTGGTTATGACCAGCAGCTCCGTATCATTCTGTCCGATGATTATGCCGGAACCTGCACCTGTCTGTTCATAAGAATTTCCGTTCTGTCCGCCGAAATAATAATTATAAAACCAGTCGTTCATTCCAGACTGTACAATCGTCTTGCTGGTGATGGATACGATGGACGGCATTACTTCTTCCACGATAGGCGATACGTCCACTGCAACCAGACCCTGCTGGGAAGAATCCGTTTTATTGGTGTTAATGGCAGACGTTTCATTTTCTTTATCTTTATTGCCTGCCGATCCCACCTGGGTAGATGTTATTGTGCGGTTCTGCGAAGAATCTTTATTTATGATCCCCAACCCGTCGCCTACAAAATACATGGTGCCCAGAGCAATCACTCCAAATGCTGCTGCTGCGATGACAAAACCGGCCGTTTTAAAGATAACACCATGTCCTTTTTCTGTTCCGGCTGCTTTCTTAGCTGCTTTTTTTTCCGCTTTTTTTCTGGCCTTTTCCTGTCTCCGCCGGAATTTTTCCTTTTCTTTTTCCGCCTGTCTCTTCGCTTCGTCCGCACCGGCAGATTCCGGATAACCGCCGTTTTCAATCTGCTGTCTGAATTCGCTTCCTTCATATAAGGATTCACGTTCCGTGCCATGATTCACTTCCGGCTGCACCGGTTCCACAGTGTATCCCGTTTCCACCTGATCTGTATCACTTACCGTTTCATTCATTGGCTCAAATTTATCTGACATATAAATCCCTCCTGTACTTTGTCTCCTTGTTTTTCGTTATAGCTATGATAACAAGTGTTTGTGTACGTTTTGTGTTCAGGTTTTGAAAAAATTGTGTTAACATTGCGTTTTCACTCACTGTAACCGTCGTTCCACTGCTCCGTTCCTGTTCCGGCCGTACTTCCGTTCTCATCTTCCGTACCGGTCCCGGTCTCGTCTTCCTTCAGCTTTATCGTTGGAATACCCGTATAATCCTCAAGATAATCGCTGATGTTCTGAACCTGAAGGCTCGGAACATAATTTTTCTCACCGAATAAATATTCATGGAGTTTTGTCACATTATAGGATAATCCGTTGGCAACTACCACACTGGCCTTATCTACGGTCGGTGTATCGCAGGTAAACGGAAATCCCATGGTTTCCGTCAGTTCAAAATCCAGCATGGTCGGAATCAGATCCATGACTTCGTCAAAGCTCAGACTTGTGGTCAGAATTTTTTCATCTGCCGTATTATAATTTAAAATACTGTCCGCAATGCTCATAACCTGGCCTGCGCCTGCCAGTTTTGCCTTTGCCACCAGTTTCTTTAGTACCGAACGCTGTCTTGCCGTCCGTCCCATATCATAATGATAATCCGTTCCGTCTTCATCGGTAAATGTTACATATCTGATACGACAGTATGCCGTAGCCTGCAGACCACTGAGATGCACATGTCCGGATTCCGCGATATCCGGTGCATCCATTCCGGTGATTTCCCTTGTTTCCACCAGATATCCGTTAATATAAAATTTTTCCTGAGGCGTGATAGTAACGTCAATGCCTCCCAATGCATCAATGATCTTGGTAAGCCCCGTAAAATTTACCACCGCATAATCCGTAATGTTTAAATCCAGATTGATATTCAGCATACTGACGGCATTCTCCGCTCCTCCCATGAAAAAAGCAGCGTTTGCTTTGGTATAGACTTCTTCTCCCTGACGGTTCTTCATTTTCAGCATGGTATCCCGGTATACAGAAGCCAGTTTCACTTCTCCGGTTTTATTGTTGATGCTGACGATTATTATGGAATCGCTGTGTACCTGATCGTCGAATGCACTGTTTCTGGAATCAATGCCGAACAGGGCGATATTCCGGTATGTTTCTATTTCTTCACCGATTTCTTTATTGGTGGTCACATTTTCTTTATTAAAAGCAGTATCCTGCACTTTTTCTTCATAATCATCTGCTGCAACATTGCTGAGATACATTCTTACCAGTGAATTTTTTGAAAACTTTTTGATAAAACCGTTCTGGTCCACTTTAAACCATACATAAAAAACCGTAAGCACCAGATAGGCTGAGATCAAAATGCCTTCCAGAACCAGCAATGCTATTTTCCACTTTGTAACTTTTTCACCTGAATTACCTTTCATACCTTACTGTACCTTTCTTTGCATTATTTTAATCGAACATCCCGAAAGATGGCTTAATATGCGTTTTTATTGATCAAACCTTTAAATATGGTAAGAAACATTATCTTTATATCAAATCCCAATGTCCAGTTCTCTATATAAAATAAATCATATTCAATCCGTTTCTTAATAGAGGTATCTCCCCGATATCCGTTGACCTGCGCCCATCCGGTAAGTCCCGGACGGACCTGGTGTTTTATCATGTAGCGGGGAATCTCTTCCTTGAATTTTTCCACAAAAAACGGCCGCTCCGGTCTTGGTCCCACCACGCTCATATCTCCCTTCAGAATATTGAATAACTGCGGAAGCTCGTCAATGCTGGTACGCCGGATGAACTTTCCTACCGCCGTAACTCTGGGGTCATTTTTTGTTGTCCAGGCTTTTTTTTCTTCCCCGGCATCCTGAACCCGCATGGAACGGAATTTATACATCATAAAAGATTTATTGTGCAGCCCTACCCGTTCCTGTTTGTATATAAGCGGTCCTTTGGAAGTGGTTTTGATAATCACCGCAATACAGACCATTAACGGAGAAGTTATAAGAATTCCCGTCAGGGATATCATCACATCCATTATCCGTTTGACAAGGGAATAAAATGTATTTGATAACGGAACATATCGTATATTAATGACCGGCATTCCCATTAGATCCTCGGTATACGGCCGGGTCGGAATAATATTATTATAATCCGGAATGAACTGGGTATGCACGCCGGTCTTTTCACAAATATTAACAATATCCCGTAATTTACTATATTCATCTATTTTTAAAGTAATGGCAATTTCATCGAAATTATTGCTGTCCAGATATTCTTTTAACGAATCAATCCTTCCGATCACCGAAATTCCTTTATGGTTTTCTTCCGGTCCGGCATTGTCATCCAATATGCCGTAAACCTCATATCCCCATTCCCTGTAGACCAGAACACGGTCGATATAAGCTTTCGCCGTCTCGCTGAATCCTACCAGCAATACATGTTTAATATTATACCCGCCTCTTCTCAGGGAAAACAAAAGCAAATAAATCATTCCCCGGACCAGCATTGCCAGAACGATATTTATGATAAAAAATATAAATAACATGGTTCTGGAAAAATGGGTCTGCTTTATGATATATAACACGGTGAGAAATACCAGTAATCCTAATACATTGGCTTTTATTATATTGGTAAATTCCACCCGGAACCTCTGAACCCGTCTGGAAGTATAGAGCTGATACAAAGAGTATAATATTAAATAGGCAGGGACAACGAACAAAAGAGCATACATATATGTCCAAAAAGAAAGTGTTCCCGTTTCACGCTCAAACAAACCCGAATCAAATTTTAAAAACCATGCTGCCATATAGGACAGAATGATTCCAAGACCATCCAGCCATAGATGCAGACGGTTAAAAAATGTCTGGTTATCTTTAATCATTCAATAATCTCCCTTTTACCAGATTCCAGATTCCTTCAAACATGGACATCTGAATCCAGATATAATGATTCAGATTCCCGGAATCATAATGGACTTTCGAAACTTTATCCAGCGTTTTATATGCTTCCACAACGCCTTCTATATATAGTTTGTCCAATCCTTTTTTCTTAAAAAATAAATATTTAATGAGATGACCGGCGGCTATAAATGGAGCATTCAGTAATAATTGTAGCGGAGGCAGATTTTTATAATACACATAAACACTGTTCCGTGCCGCCAGTTTTACCTTAAATTTGTTATAGCGCACACCGGAAGAGGCGCTGCCGATATGATATGCCACGGCTTTCGGAAGATAATAATTTTTATATCCCAGGATATTTGCCCGAAATCCTAAATCCACATCTTCCAGATATGCAAAATGCCGTTCGTCAAAATACCCCACCCGGTCAAACAATTCCCGTCTGTAAATGGCTGCACCGGCACAGGCAGAAAATACCCGCTCCGCTCTTTTATATTTTCTGATACTTTCATCCAGTCCCCGCTGAAAGGCCCATCCGAATATCGTATAAAAGTCTCCGGCATTGTCCAGTTTTTTATGGTCATGGTACTGAATCATTTTCGCACCGCAGGAAAAGATCCGGTCCGATTTCCGGATTCCTTTTACAAGTTCTTCAATAAAGTTATATTCACACATGGCATCATTGTTGAGCAGAATGACAAATTCCGTATCCGCTGCCCGGATCCCCGTGTTGACCGCCTGACTGAACCCGTAATTCATATCGTTCCGAATCAGACGGACTTCCTCGTATTCCTCTTCTATTTCTTCCGCACTGCCGTCTGTAGAAGCATTATCCACAACTATGATCTTAAAATCTTTAAAGTTCTGAAGCCGCAGGGAATCCAGGCACTCATGAATATATCTTCTTCCGTTATAATTCGGAATAATCACTGTAACGCACACATCCATCACTCCTTTCCAACGCTGCGAATATTGTAAAATGTGTTTATTTTTCAAATGCCTTTTTCACTTTTTTGTCCAGCAGATGCCGGTATGCCCTGGTTCCTTTTATATATTCCAGTTCTTCTTTCAGCCGTTCCTCTCTGGCAAGAGCCTCTCTCAGCTGATGCTCCATATCCCTTCTCAGATATTCCAGATTTATCATTTCTTTCACAAATACTTCTGATTCCTCTGCATAGGTATTGGTCAGCATCACCAGACTTTTTTCATTGTCCGGTTTCCGGTTTTCGATATCCATCAGCTTTCTGGTCACGGCGTAGTATTTATCAATGTCCGGCAGAACCGCCCGGTTCTCTTCCAGCACTCCTAAGGTACGGTTCAGCAGTTCCGACTCGGACTGATATTCTTTGGAATTCCGGATATCATTCAGACGGAAGATCTCACTGTAATCTTCAAAATTGGTCAGGGATACCTTCATTTTGATTATAAGCTTCCGCATCTCTTTGGTCCCAATCCCGCTGATATCCAAGATCATCTGCGGATCGCCGCTTTCAAACAGATAGGAATAAGTGCTGACTGCCGCGGCATTATGGTTCAGAACCGGAAGGACCGTCCGGTTTCCATTTGAATCCTCCGCTTCTATTTCTTTTAACTTGACGACCGCCGGAATATTAAAGGGATCAAATCTCAATGCTTTTATTTCCTTTCCGGAGACATCAAATTCCAGTGTATGATAATCCCTGTCAGAGCCCAGCGGAATTTTAATGCTTTCCTCTTCCGAAAATCCGTCTCCGCTGTCCATAAACAACTGGGCAAAATACTCATGGTGCAGAATCCTCTGACCGAATACAATGGTATTTTTCTTATATGCCTTTAACATTTCATTATAGCCGTTTTTGCTGTCATATACATGATCGATAAACTCCAGGTTCCGGTCATAATACTGCTGTGCTTCCTGTTCCCCTATACCGAAATCTTCCAGCAGTTCCGTCAGCGTATAATATTGGGATACCATATCCTGATACCGCATATAAAATCCATAGACCGCCCGGTATAACACATACTTCACCGGAACCGGTTCCTGCATGCACCATTCATAATCAATAATCTTATATTCTCCCGGACGGACCTCTATGATATTGTCAAAGGTTAGATCTATATTCAGTCCCTTCACTTCTTCCAAACGGCTGGCCTGTTCCGATGCCGAATGTCCGGCGGCTGTTTCATATACCATATTTTCATATTCAAACAGCAGTTTTTCAAACTCTTTCCGGTTTCCCGCTTTTAACATATCCAGAAGCTTGTCACAAAGACTTTTTCCTTTTACAAATTCAAATTCCAGTCTTCCTCCGTGATATTCCGAATGGCATAATGTAGCCGAGAAATGTTTTTTTCTGTTTTTCTCTTTCTCCGTTGCATAAATCCGGTCCATGGAAGCAATGTGATCTTCCGCTTCCGGGGTAATCGCCCGTTTTACCGCCTTATATTCGTTCTTCCGGCAGTCATGGTAAACAGAGGTTTCAATCTGAAATTCTTTTCTTCTGTCCTTCGTGAGCTTGGAATACACCTTTTTTTCGTTTTCATCATTTCTTGTTACGGATGCTTCCACAAAAAAGGAATTGGAAAAAAAATCAAACTGCCCTGCTTTTACAATTCCGGCAAAAGCGGCGGTCTCATCAAAAAACCGGATCCTGTCATTGTCATAAGAATCCAGACTGCACACCAGATCTTCCGGATGCGGCATGTAATCTTCACTGAATATCTGAACCGGGAATTTATAGTCCGGAAACGGATAAAAATACCGGATCTCCGGAAATCCTGCTTCCGTTACGATATCCTTCAGTTCTTTTTTTGAAAACGTACGCACCCGGCTTTCGGTGCCGGTATATCCTTCAATCCCGTCAAACAGCCGACCGGTATGATCCTCTGCCTGCCCGGCAAAGTACTTCATTCCGAATTTATTTTCAATGGCGATCAGCAGCTTTCCGTCAGGTTTTAACAATGTTTTGATTTTCTTCAGAAAACTGACAAAGGAATCTTCTCCGCCGGTAAAATAATTTGCGTATTCCAGCACACCGATCAAAGTGATATAGTCATAGGTTTCCTGAAACCGGATATCATTAAAATTTCCTACGATGATATTCAGATTTCCGTACTGCCGGTTCCGGTATCCATTGATCAGGGCCCGCCGTTTCGAAAGTTCCACACTGGTAACTTTTGCTGCCTGTCTGCATATTGCTGCCGTTACGGCTCCGCAGCCTGCACCGATCTCCAGTACGGAAGATCCCTTCTTCATATCATACCAGTCAATGATATTCTGTCTTACCGGTGACAAATGGTACAGGACCGGCCATCGGTTATCTCCTCTCAAAATATCCATGACAGTATCATAATCCGATCCGCCTTCCAAAGATATCCGGTTCTTTACATAATCCAGTAATACGTTTTCAATGTCTCCGTCACTGTAGTCATCCGAGCCGTTATAGTATTCATAATTCATTGTAACATTTCCGATTTTTTCTGCCACTGAATCCTCCCGCTGCTTGCCTTATATCTGACGATATACATCCGCAATCTCTTTTACAAAATTAAATATATTTTCATTTTCCACATAATCAGAATTTGTTATCCTTAATTCCATGGTTTCCTTATATTCATCACAGATATTCTTCAACGTTACTGCAATGTTATTAGGACTGATATTGCTCAATGACACCATATTGTCATTAAATGAAGCCAGGTCCTTATTTGCATAAGTATTGGTGATCACTTTTACCCCAAACACAGACATTTCCAAAGGAGGATAACTCGGATGCGGACTGGACATCAGTGAGATGCCGGCAAAGCTGTCCAGCATGGTACGTCCGTACTGCCCGATCGTCAGTTTTCCCACGGATACCAGTTCTTTTCCTTTTCCCAGTTCTACCGGCAGATGATACTCTCCGGCAGACAGGATCTCCCATTCTTCAATATCCGTCTGGATCTCCACCCATTTTTTTAATGATGCCACCAGCAGATTAAACGCATTTCTTTCCACTGACGGCCGGCCGTATACCAGGATCTGCTTCTTCTTTCTGACTTCTCCCACGGATTCCTCCAGTACTTTCTTAAGACCTCCGTTTAATACCGGATCAAAGTCATACTCACGATAAAATTCATAATGGTTCTGTTTAAAAAATTCGCTTAATAATTTTGAATTAAATACGGCAATCTGTTTGTATTCATTTCTATAAGTGGAATCCGCCAGCAGATATCTGGTAGACCACGGATAAAATCCCGGTTCATAATCCTGGATAAAATAAATAAACGGATTCGGACGGATTCCCTCTTTTTTCTCAAATTCCACATAGGCATCCTGGGTACTGTATGCCGTCCACCAGCCGGTAAACATAAAAATATCGTTTTCACTGACCGGAATACTTCTCTCGAACCGATCGTTATATGCCACGATCTGCATCCGGTCTCCGGCGTTCTTTTCACAAGTCACAAACTTGTATCCTTTTTTGCCGTATTCGGTCATTACGCTTCTGTGAGGCGCCGCATCCGTTACGATCATCCGAAGGGCAAATCCGGATTCTGCGGCAAGCTTATCAAAAAATTTTAATGCTGTAGAGATACCTCCGAATACATGTTCCGGATTCAAAGACGGTACCAGAAGATTTAATCTTTTTTCCGCAAATTCACATTTTCGGAACAAAAACGGTGTGATCTCCGCCACCTGGGTCACCGCTTCCGACATTTTCTTTTTGCTGTTTGCAGCATTTATCGCCTTCATCCCATCACTCTCTCTTTTATTAAATTGATTTTCCCGTTCCGCAACCTTCGGCACCGGACTGGTATAATCCAGATTTTCATTATAGAACGGGTCTCCCTCTTCCCGATAGGTTCTGTATGCTTCATAGGATAATTTAAAATCCACATCCGGAATATAGGAATCCCGGCTTTTGGATTCATAATGGTATAATCTTACATACGGGTCATATATATTATCAAATCCGGCATAATATGCCCGGATACACAACTCGATATCACTGCCGCATATAATAAAATCTTCATCAAATCCGCCAATCTTTTCAATGGCTGCTTTGGAGACTGCCATAAGCGCCCCCGTACATGCGGTTACATTTCTGGTAACCAGCGGGGAAATAAACGGCGAACCGTGATGTATCGGCTTCATTCCTTTAAAAACATGGTCCGCCCATCCGCCCATGCCGACGATAACGCCTGCATGCTGTATGGTATCATCTTCATACAACAGCAGACCGCCTACCACACCCACGCGCTCCAGAACGGCTTTTTCCGCCAGACGTTCCATCCAGTCGGATGTCAGTATCTTCACATCATTGTTCAGAAATATAAAAACCTCTCCGGCTGCTTCCCGCATACCGTGGTTATTCAGCTTTGACCAGTTAAACTCGTAAGCAGCTTCGATGACCCTGATATTCTCATGCTCTTTCTGTATTTCAGAAAAATATTCAAATGTTTTTTCCTCTTCGGAATTATTATTCAGAATAATGATCTCAAAATCCGGATAGGAAGTCTTCTCATAGATACTGTCAATGGCATCTTTTAGTAATTCCACATGGTCTTTGGTAGGTATGATAACGGATACCAGCGGTTTCCGCTCCAAAGCATAACGCACATCATAAACAAAAAGATTTTCCGTTTCTTTTACCGTAGCTCTTCCCGTCCCAAGGGTTCTGTTTAGATGTTCCTGTATGGCGTTCAGTCCTGCGGTCTGGGCATACGGCTTGGATTCCGGGTTGGCAGCGGTAGAACTTGGCAGCGCCCTCCAGGAATATAATACTTTTGGTACATGATGGATCTTTTCTGCTTTCTCCATCATCCGCAGAAACAGATCATAGTCCTGGCTTCCGTTAAAGGCCGTGCGGAATCCTTCGGTCTGTTCATACAGACTGCGCTTAAATCCCAGCAGATGGCCTATATACATCTGACTCAGCATCAGGTCGTAGGACCAGTCCGGTTTATACAGCGGCTGGCTCCGGTTGCCGTCCTTATCCATGATATCCATATCACTATATATAATATCCGCTCCGGTATCAGTTACCCCACGGTAAAATTCATAGAGTGCATCATAAGTGATCTCATCATCATTATCCATTAACAGAATATAATCACCGGACGCAAGAGCTGCCGCCGCATTGGTAGCCTCGGAAATACCACCGTTTTTTTCCTGATATGTTACCCGGATCTTATCCGACTCCAGGGTCTTCAAATACTCCGGTACCCGCCGGTCCGTGGAACAATCGTCCGCAATGCATAATTCCCAGTTGGTATAATTCTGACGCCTTACGGATTCAACAGCCTTTTCCAGCCATTGAAGCTCCACATTGTAAACCGGCATTACGATGGAGAATTTAATCTCCCCTTCATACCGCACATCCGGTTTGCTTGCCTCCAGTGCATCATCCGGCGGAATATATCCCGCCGTCTTTAACCTTACTTTTTCTACAAATGCGGATACCCCGTAATGCCTGATATACCGCAGCCCTTTTCCGAACCATTGGGGATTGTCGATACATTTTTTCGGCAAACTGAGAATTTTCTTCATCTTAGCCATACTACTTTTATTCCTTTCTACTGTCCTTCCGTTGTCCATCCAAAAACCATTTTCCATTATTTTGTAAGCGTTATTCCGGAATCCGGATCAAAATAACCCACCGTTGTTTTATCTGCGATAACATTGATACAGCAGATATCATATAAACGGTTATATACTACCAGATTGTCCCGCTCGAATCCGGTACAGCCCAGCAGCAGCAGATATTGTCCGCCCTGTAATATCATTTTCTGCCGGAATTCGATCTCGGCTTCTTCTCCCTGCCGGATAACGCCGGTGTCGGTCTTTTCTATAACGGTATTGGTCCCTGTCAGTTCGGTTCCCTTGATATCCTTGATACTGAACGCAAAGATCGGATTTTCTATGGTTTCATTAAAACGAATCTTCATCCGGATGGAAAAGTCCTTAAACTTATAAATGGTATTGGTAATCTCTCCGTTTTCATCAAAGATTCCGAAATCAACGATCTCGGCCCGTTTATCCCCATAAATCTGACTGTTGGGATTCACCAGCATATAATCCTGCCATTTGGTTCCCGGTTCCAAACCTGCTTTTTTTTCTGATCTTTTGGCATTCTCCATTAACTCCGTCGGCGTATCCTTTTCGATCAGATCATCCACGTCTTTTTTATCACCATCAAACTGGCCTACCAAAATTTTTTTATAGATATCTATCATTTCCGCCGGATTTCCCTGTGCCACAATGCTGCCTGCATTAAATATGATGGCGCGGTTGCAGTATTTCATCACGCTGCCCATATCATGGGTTACAAATAATATGGTCTTGCCGCTGTTTTTTAAATCTTCCAGCTTTTTATAACATTTTGCCTGAAAGAACACATCTCCCACCGACAGTGCCTCGTCTACGATAAGGATATCCGGCTCTACATTAATGGCAACGGCAAAAGCCAGTCTGGCAAACATACCGCTGGAATATGTCTTTACCGGCTGGTTGATAAAGTCTCCGATATCCGCAAACCCGATGATATCGTCTATTTTTTTATCCATTTCCTCTTTGGTAAATCCGATCATGGTACCGTTGAGGTATACATTTTCTATTCCGGTATATTCCGGATTAAATCCGGCTCCCAGTTCTAACAGAGCAGATATCTTTCCGTTAATCTCCACCGTACCGGAAGTGGGTGTCAGCACACCTGTGATTATCTTTAATATGGTGGATTTTCCGGCGCCGTTTTTTCCGATGATTCCCAGCATTTCTCCCTTTTGGATTTCAAAAGATACGTCATTCAGGGCCTGAAAATCCTTATGATATTTCTTTTTCGTAACACTTAAGGCTTCTTTCAGTCTGAGTGCTGGCTTGTCATACAACTTGTATATCTTTGTTAAATTCGAAACTTTGATCGCTATATCACTCATATCTATTCATGCCTTTCCCTTTATAGTGAATCTGAAAAATGAGGTTTCAGTCTTCTGTAAATAAATCCTGATAACAAAGACATTACCAGAACAAACAGCCAGAAATACAGGGTAAGCCGCGGACGCTGATAAAACATGGTTCCATCGATCAGCGTTCCCCTGCAGCCCGATACCACATAATACATGGGATTCAGTTTGAGAATAAAGACAAATTTTCCTAAACTGCTGGTCATATCCGGTGAATCCATATTCCAGAGAATCGGGGTCATCCATGTGCCGACCTGCATCAGCACGCTGATGATCTGTACCGTATCCTTAAAAAATACGGAAAATGCCGAAGTCATATACGCCAGAGACAACACCAGAGCGATCATGCAGAAGGAATAATACAAAAGCTGAAGGGCAATGATTCCCGGAAAATATCCCATCAACACATAAGCGCCCACTAACAGAAACAAAAAGAACACATGGACAAACAGAGATGATACTACCTTCACCACTGGAAGTACATTTATATTAAATACTACTTTTTTTACCAGATAGCTGTATTCTGCAAAACAGTTAGTGGCGTTGACCAAAGCTTCCTGAAAGAAAAACCAGGGAATCAGACCTGCCATCAGCCACAGGATAAATGGGACGTCGCTGACTGCTCCCGATTTCAATCCCTTTTCAAATACGAACCAGTACAGCACGATGGTCACAAGGGGCTGTATAAAGGCCCATACAATTCCCATGTATGAACCTGCATACTTTGTCTTAAAATCGTTCTTTGACAAATATAGAATTAAATCTTTGCTTTCTCCAAGCTTTGAAAGTTTTTTCATCCTAAAACTCCGTTGTTAGTTTTTCTTATAATCCTTAAATCCCGGCCAAACCTTATCTTTATCCGATATCGTCAGTTCCATTCCTTCCGGTATCGGCCATTCCACTGCAATATCCTTGTCATTCCATGCAATACCACCCTCATCATTCGGATGATAAAAATCGGTACATTTATATACAAACTCTGCGGAATCCGATAATACAAGAAATCCGTGGGCAAAATTTTTCGGAATAAAAAACTGCTTTTTATTTTCGGCAGAAAGCAGTACTCCAAACCACTTTCCATAGGTCGCCGAACCCTCTCTTAAATCTACAGCGACATCAAACACTTCACCGCTTACCACACGTACCAGTTTATCCTGAGGGTAGTTGATCTGAAAATGAAGGCCCCTTAACACTCCTTTTTTCGAACAGGACTGGTTATCCTGCACAAATTCCATGTCAATGCCTGCTTCCTTATAATCATTGTAATTATAAGTCTCCATAAAATATCCTCTTTCATCACCAAATACGGCGGGTTCTATAACTTTTAAGCCCTCAATGTCACAGGTCGTTACTTTAATCTTTCCCATTTTAACACCTCACATACATGGATTACTAAAATGTATGCTATCCTTTCTTCTATTATTCTGTACATTATAAACCTTTGGAAACTTCGATCAGATATTGGCCATATGCGGTCTTTAACAATGGCTGAGCCAGTTCCACCAGTTGTTCCTTTGTGATAAATCCTCTCTTATACGCAATTTCCTCAATGCAGGAGATATACAATCCCTGTCTCTTCTGAAACGCGCATACAAAATCCGAAGCATCCAGTAATGAATCATGGTTTCCAGTATCCAGCCATGCAAAACCTCTTCCCATGGTTTCCACATGCAGGGTTCCACGCCTCAGATATTCATTATTTACCGCCGTAATCTCAATCTCCCCTCTGGCAGAAGGTTTTACGTTCTTTGCTATGTCCACTACATCATTGTCATAAAAATATAATCCCGGCACTGCATAGTTCGACTTCGGATGTTCCGGTTTTTCTTCGATGGAAATTGCTTTTCCGGTTTCATCAAATTCTACCACGCCGTATTCTCTCGGATCTCTGACATAATAACCGAATATGGTAGCTCCTGCTTCCCGCTCCGCTACATTTCTTAAAAGCCTGGAGAAACTCTGCCCATAAAAGATATTGTCTCCCAGTACCAGCGCCACATTATCGCTGCCGATAAATTCTTCTCCTATGATAAACGCATCCGCAAGACCTCTCGGAGACTCCTGTACCGCATAGGACATCCGAAGTCCCAGCTGTTCTCCGGTGCCAAACAGTTCTTTAAACACAGGCAGATCCCTTGGTGTTGAAATGATCAAAATATCACGGATGCCAGCCAGCATCAAAGTGGATAACGGATAATATATCATCGGTTTGTCATAAACCGGCATAATCTGTTTTGAGATTGCCTTTGTCAACGGATATAATCTTGTTCCCGAACCTCCGGCTAAAATAATTCCTTTCATGTTTCATTCCTCCTGTTCCATTCTTTTAATACGGAATGGGAACATATACATGTTCCCATAAAGATTTATTTATACATTTCTTTATAATACTTCTGGTAATCACCGCTTGTTACGTTCTTCATCCAGTCTTCATGTTCAAAGAACCATTTGATCGTAAGTTTGATTCCGTCTTTAAACATGGTTTCCGGATACCAGCCGATTTCTTCCTTGATCTTATCCGGTGCAATGGCATATCTTCTGTCGTGACCCTTTCTGTCTTCCACATAAGTGATCAGTTCCTGATTGATATGAGCTTTTCTCGGATCTCCCTCCGGAAGCATTTCCTGCAGGGTTTCCAGTATGATATTGATGATTTCGATGTTCTGTTTTTCATTGTGTCCGCCCACGTTATAGGTTTCAAATAATCTGCCCTTCTCCTGAACCATATCAATGGCTTTTGCATGATCTTCCACATACAGCCAGTCACGCACATTCTTTCCGTCGCCGTATACCGGAAGTTTCTTTCCCTGCAATGCATTATTTATAATAAGAGGAATCAGTTTCTCCGGGAACTGGTACGGACCGTAATTATTACTGCAGTTTGTAATATTGGCCGGAAACTTATAGGTATCCATATATGCTTTTACAAGAAAATCTGAAGATGCCTTGCTTGCCGAATATGGACTGTGCGGATCATAAGGAGTTGTCTCATAGAAAAATTCGTCTTCATTTTCCAAAGAACCATATACTTCATCCGTAGAAACATGTAAAAACTTTTTATCCGGCTGAAAGGTTCCGTCTTCGTTTTCCCATGCCGCCTTTGCACAGTTCAGCATAACCAGGGTACCCAGCACGTTTGTCTTAACAAATACGTCAGGATTTTTAATACTTCTGTCCACATGACTTTCCGCAGCAAAATGTACCACCCTGTCAATATCGTTCTCTTCAAAAATCCTGCTAATGGTTTCACTGTCACAGATATCTGCCTTTACAAATGTATAATTTTCTCTATCTTCAACTTCTTTTAAATTCTCAAGGTTTCCTGCATATGTTAATGCATCCACGTTGATGATCCTGATCTCGTTGTCATATTTCTTAAACATATAATGAATATAGTTTGAACCAATGAAGCCGGCTCCTCCGGTTACTAAATAAGTACGCATAGATTTCCTCCATTTTAATTACATTAATTTTAGTTTGATACGCATTTGACATACTTGCACGTATTATATCACTATCATTTAACTTAATCAATTAAATTATACATCTTTTTACCAAATATTTACGTTTTTCACTTTAACAACCGGAAACAAAGCACAGCAGATGCGGAATCCATCGGGCGAGTCCGGCGGCTTACGAAAAAAGCCGGAAAAGTTCTTAGTGTTCTGCCCGATAAAACAGATATTGCCTGACACGGCGTCAGGCAAAGGCGGATTTGAGGCGCGGAGGCCGAATATCCGCCGGTAGCATCCGCTTTCGGACACCTACCACAGAACACTTAGAACTTTCCGGCTTTTACAGGAGCCGCCGGATTGCGCCCGATGGATTCCCATCTGCGTCCGGTCAGCCAGTGATCAAATTATTTAACTGCAAAACGGCAGCAATATCAAACTGTATATACAGCCGGATAATATCACCAGATTTGTCAGAAGCACTATTCTGTTATAGCGCAATTCATTTATTTCACATTTAATCCTGTCACTGGAAAACAGGAGCATGACAGGGAACATCAGAGGTATATAATATCTCGGCTGCACACCGTTTATCATTTCTGCTCCAACCGGAGTAAAGTCCAGATATAATGCTGTCCAGATCAGTGCGGCAACACCGGTAAGGATGACTCCCATCATGATTTTCATTTTTCTGTTCAGTCTGATCTTATTTTCACCCGTAACGGTTACAAACACGGTAAGTACTACGCTTAACAGATATAAGTTTTCCCTGTTTCCTCCCATATATCCAAAAAAGGTACGACTCTTATATCCCAGAAAATACTCGCCAACGGAATTTGCCATCGTTTCCAGCAGAAGCTTTATATATGCAAAAGGCGCTCCCAGTATATACATGATCTGTCTCGTCACACTGGTATTACCGCCTCTGGAATCTCCGGCTGTATCAATGTTGCCAACCACATTTCCCAGAGCCGGCAGTACAAAACTGCTCATCATGATCAGAAAAATAAGTATTACGGTCAGTACAAAAAACTTCCGCTGTTTTCCGTTCCTGAATTTTTCTTTCGGTATAAAACACAGCAATAACAGAAGCGGAATATAGACTGCCTTGGAAAAGCTGCCCAGAATCATGGCGAAAACCCCGACTGTAATACATTTCCAATTCAGTTCTGCTTCTCTGTCTGCCAGCTCATTTAATATCATGACCAGTCCCAGCATTAAAAATGCAGTGACAAATGCATCATAAGAATAGGAGGCCGCCAGAAACAGCGACGTCGGAAGCAGCCCTACGCAAAGCAACGCCCGTTTGCCGAATTTTGCATACTTTATGGATAAAGAGAATATCAAAGAATACACCAGAAGATTGAAAAATTTACCCAGCCAGTTGGTCTGTAAAAACGGAAGCCCCACAGTTCTGCCCAGCTTCAGTCCAAATGCCTGCGGAAGATATGCCCGCTTACTGTAGTCAACAAAATCCGATGATTTTTCCTTTACCGTGATGATCTCATAATTCTTTTCCTGTAAATATCTGGCGATTAAATCCCTTTCTTCCATCGTATTGACATCCGGAATATTCATGGAATACATATTATATGTACTCTGCGTATATTCCACATTTTCACTGTAAGTGATGGAATAGGCCCGGTTAAAATGAATTTCTTCATCCCATGACTTAAACTTGACCGGACTGAGGACTATGATCATGGTCCCCATTGACATGGCAACCGCAAAAAATGTATATTCCGGATGTTCCGCCACTGTACGCCGCATGAACAGAATCACATATCCGATACATAATGTAACAAATATAAAACTAACCCGGTATGGATTTATCTGAATACTGTTGCTTAAAACAATACTCGAAACGGATGGCTTAAATTCCTCCTCCAGATCTTCTTTACTGATTCTGACAAAAACCTTGTCCGCCTTTTGTCTGATATTTGTTACCGCCTGATCAAGAGTTCCTGCCGCCTTGTCTGATATTTTTATGATATTATTCTCTTCCGTTCCGTTGGTTCCTTCCGAAATACTTCCGTACTGCAACAGAGATATCGTATAAGAAAAACTTTCGTCCGACAGATATGTCATATAAAACTTATCTATATACACCCCGCCGGTATCCATACTGTAGATGATATATTCATCCGTCTCGCTCTTTTCAAACTGATAACCGTTCCTGCCGCTGGCAGAATATTTATGGGAATAGGATTCATCAAAAACAGCGCTGCCGTTAAAACATAAAATTTCAACAGCCGAAGTAAGCAATATAATTACAATCAATGCGATCGTATGTTTAATCAATCTCTTCCTGTTCATCTTTTCCTCCGTCCCACTGCATGATAAATACCAGAAAACAAACCGCGGTCAGTAATAACAATTCCCAGGTGTAAGGAGTGTCCTTCACCAGATAAGAAGCGGTTATGATCAAATCATCTTCCTGTCTCAGATCATCCACTCTGGTAACGGAATATTCATCCAGAGAATTATCTCCCAGCCACAGTGTTACTCCTTTGCTTCTCCAAAAATCCCGCGCCGTGATCATAACCCTTATTTTTCTGTCTTTTGTCTGAAGCTTTCCGGTATCCGCATAAGCAAACTGATTATCCCTGAGACCTTCCGAGTCAATGTCCGTTTTCACCAGCAATTCATCGCTTTCATGATCATAAATCCGTATGATCAGTTTTCCCCTGGTAATTTTTTTTCCGTATGTTCCTATCAGAAGTTTTATACCCACAATATCCTCTTCCGGTGTAAAAACATATTCAATCTCGGTATCTTTTTCAATATAACCGACTGCCTCTTTTGGTGTATATTCAATCGCCGTGTCATTCTTCACCGAAGTTTTAAATATTGCAGATACTATGGTTAATGCTAACAGCACCAGGGTCGCAATGCCCAAAATTTTCTTACGCATTATTCCATTCCTTTCCTCTGTATACCCGTTTCAGGAAATATTTAAATATCCTGTTTTAAATGCCATCCGGCTTCAATATATTCTTTAATGGCTTCCTTCCAGTCCGGCGCCATATAACCTGTAGTCAGTTTTAACATATAATTCTCCAGAACGGAATATGCCGGCCGCTTTGCAGGGGTCGGAAATTCTTCAGTGGTAATATGTTTTACCTTTGTATCTTTTCCGGCCAGCCGGAAAATCTCTTCGGTAAAATCAGCCCAGCTACAGAATCCTTCACAGGTTCCGTGGAAGATCCCGTAATTTTCGGTAAAGACCAGTTCATTTATAATATCTGCCAGAACTTTGGTACTGGTGGGTGAACCAATCTGGTCTCCAACTACCTTAACTTCATCATTGGTTTCGGATAATTTCAGCATGGTCTTAACAAAATTTTTTCCATCGCCATACAGCCAGGCGGTCCGGATAATGAAAAATTTATCCGTAAACTGCTGTACAAACTTTTCTCCCTCCAGCTTGGTCTTTCCATACATTCCCAACGGATTGGTATCATCAAATTCCGTATATGGAACCGTACCGTTTCCCTCAAACACATAATCTGTAGACACATGAACCATTTTCGCTCCGGTCTTCGCTGCAGCAATGCTTAAATTTCTCGGTCCGATGGCATTGATCTTATATGCATTATCCGCATCCGTTTCGCATGCATTGACATTGGTATGGGCTGCGCAGTTAATGATGGCATAAGGTTTCACTTCTTCTATCATAGCCGTGACAGCCGAAACATCGGTTATATCCAGTTCTGCAACATCGGTTTTAACGATTTCCACTTCCGGATTTCCGGAATATAATTCGCAGATTGCCCTTCCTAATTGTCCGTTTGCTCCTGTAACCAAAAATTTTTTAGCCATTTTAATTATCTCCTTCTCTTTCTTTTTCCTGATATTCTATATTATTTTTAATCGCAATTTCCTGAGTCAGTTCCTTGATTTTATTTTCCATCTGGGATACCTTGATCGTCATGGTAAATTCCCGAAGCAGGAGCAGGAAGATGATAAATAAAAATATAAAATTTACGGTAGAATAAATCCCCAGCATTCCTGCAAAATAATCTCCCAGTTCCGGAAAAATACTTAATCCTATCAGCAATGTGGAAAATATGATCCAGAATATCACATCTTCAATCTGTACTTTTGCATTTCGGATTCTTTTTAACATAAATAACATGGTCAGCAATGATGCTATGATCAGCACTACTCTTAATGTCATGCTCATATTGGTACCTCTTTTCCACGGCTACATGGTTTTTTCCGTCTTATACTTTTCTTTCAATCTTTATATAACGTTTATCCCGCTTCCTGAAACTCTGAATAAAAAGAATGGAGATCACCATACGAAGCATATAACTCATGGATTTTGAAAAATTCAGATAACTTTCGCCTTCCATACGCTCATCCATCTCCACCTGAACTTCTTTTACCTTTACCCCCTGTTTTAACAGATAAGATATGGTATCCGGTTCCGGTCCATAATTCAGATTTGCGGCAAATTCTTTTAATAATGCCCGGTTAAACATCCGCATACCGGAAGTAGGGTCCTTGATCTTCTTTCCCGTTGTCAGCCAGATAGAAAAAGAAATTACCATACTACCCAGCATCCGCAGGCTGAACGGTTTTTTCTTATCCACAAACCGGGAACCAATGACAATGTCACTGCCGTTCTTAATTTCTGTCAGCAATTTATCCACATACTCGATTTTATGCTGTCCGTCACCGTCATATTGAAGCGCATATTCATATCCCTGCCTGTATGCATATTTCAATCCGGTCTGAAAGGCTCCGGCCAGTCCCAGATTTACCGGAAGGTCAATATAATTAAATCCGTTTTTCTTACATACCTTTGCAGTCTTATCTCTGGAGCCGTCGTTTACGACCACATAATCATATTCCGGAAAGTTGGTTATTATGTTCTTTACCACCCGTTCAATACTTTTTTCTTCATTATAAGCAGGTATGATTATCAATAAATCCTTCATTCTCTTCTGAATATCCTTTCTCTTCCTCTTATCTTATTTCCCGTTTTGCATATTTTACATTTGTTATAATAATAAGAAGAAACACCATTGTCAAGACAATAAGAGATGCTGCACAGGAATACACCGCTCCTGCAATAATATATTTCTTCACTAAAATCCCCGGCAGGAACAGGGCAATGGCAAATGCAGAAAGATATCCGACCAGCAGATATTTTTGAATCCGCATCACGGTGATCACATAATACATAAAAGTTGATAATGCGCTGATTCCCCCGGTTACCATGATCAAAACCAGTTCCGTCCGGTAACCGGATATATCTACACCATATATTATCTGCAAAATCGGTATTCCTAACAGATATGCCGCTCCCATGGCAAGAATTGTTAAAATGATTATCAACAGCAATATATATTTCACCGTTTTTACAAAGGGTTTCAGATCACGCTCATTCCATTCCTTTGTAAGATTCACAAGCATAGGACGGAATACGAATAAACTGAATAGATTGATAACGAACGCAGGCATAAATAAAATATTATATATATTTTGTATTTCATCCGGATACATCCGATCAATTGCATATTTGGGAGCATTGTTGATATACATCATTATAAAAGCTGAAATAAATAAGGGCAGACATTCCCATACCAGCGGCAGCAAATGCCGGAAGTCCACAGCAATATTAACATTATCAAAGCATTTCCATAACCGCAGGTCATAAATAAAGATCAATGCTGCAGAAACCACTCCCAGCGCCAAAGAGGCCCATACCAGATTCCCTGTTGCATATAATACCAGAAAAAAACCGGCGGTACTGGCAAATATCCGGAGCGTCAGCGATCTTCCTACCAGATCGATCCTGTCATGTTGCTGAAACATACCGGAAAATACGTCGGTAAATCCTTCTACCATCTTATAAATGCATACCAGAAATACGGTATATGCTTTCACGCCGCTGTAACCGCTGAACCATATATATGCAAGATCGATCAGTATCATCAGCGTACATGTTATGAGACGAAGTGAAAAATACTGGGAGAATGAATATTTTTCGTTTACATCCGTGGATTGAAGCGGACGGACTTCGAACGCTCCGATCGTCATCATAAGCTGTGCATTGGCAAAAGCAAAGGCAAAAATCCCCCCCAGTTCCGCTCCTGTCAGACGGTTTACAATGATTGCAAGTATCATGGAGGATAGTGCATTGGAAAAACTACCCATCATATTCCAGAAATATTTTTCTTTCTGCGTTACTGTATGTTTCATGTCATTCTATATCCAGGCCTTTCCTAATCCTTCAGTTTCCGGCGGAATCCGCTATCTCTCTTATCTTCCCAAAGGTGGCATCAAAGGTAAATTCCCGTTTCAATGCCTCATAGGTCTTCTCTATCGCACTGTCACGGTATGTCTCATCTTTCAGAGCCAGACTGATACTGTCTTCCAACGTCTGTATCCGGTTATCCGGCATGATGATACCGTATTCTTTTCCTTTGACCAGTTCTTTTGCCCCGCCGTTATATGTGGTGATGATAAAACATTTTGCTGCCGCCGCTTCCAGCACGGAAGTCGGAAATCCTTCCGAATCGGATGGCAGACAGAATATATCGGTTATTTTCAATAATGCCGCCACATGCGGAAAATCGATCCTGCCCAACGGTATGATCTTATTTTTCCTTATCCCGTCGTTGCTTTCTTCTACCACCAGACGTACAACATCATCCAGCGGACCGTCGCCGGCCAGAAACAACAGAATCCTTTTATCATGTTTTAAATTTTTCACCACTTCCAGCAGCTGCGGAATACCTTTTTCCCGTAACAGCCTTCCGGTATAAGAGATTACCACATCATCCCCGGAAATGTCATATTCCGATTTATAATCCGTCACCGGTTCTTCCATCAATGCTTCAATTTCCTGAATATCCACTGCATTATATAAAACGCCTTTTGATTTTATTCCGAAATGCCCGCTCCATTCACAACATGCCTGACTGACGCCATAGTAATCCTTGCAGTATAATTTATCAAAAAAAGTTATGACATGCTCATAGATATGCTCCAGCTTATCCAGATATTTATTATTAAATGTCAGGTGACTGGTACCATGCTCAATAGTGATACATTTGATCTTATTTTTTTTCGCAAATCTCATTCCATACAGCGAATGAAGATAAAACCTGGTATTGACGATCACCAGATCAAATTCTTTTAACTCCAGGCTTCTCATGATCTTTATCAGGTTGGAGCAGGGTTTGAGCACCGGAAATCTGCCGTTCATCAATGAAAAACAGGGAACCCGGTAAATTTCAATCCCTTCTTTTATCTCATGTATGGGTTCTCCTTTCATATAAGAGGTTACGATCGTTGCTTTGTCTCCGGCTTCAACAATTTTTTTTGCTATATAATATGTGTACCGCTCCACTCCGCCTATATTGGGCAGATATTGCGCTGAAAAAATACAATACTTTTTCAAATCATACACCTCGCTTTAATACGGAGCCGTCTCCAAAATCAATGAGATATGCTCCATGATTTACCCTGTCTTCTTCTTTCGGTAGTTCCATATAATTTCCGTAAGTCTGCCGCAGCATTTTATCATAATGGTTTGGGATTTTAACCGTCAGGTCTTCAAACTGTATTTCTTTCAACGGAAAAATATCCTCTTTTGAAACTGCGTTTGTAAATGCCGCCAAACTTTGATAAGATGTCAGCTTTGCAGTATTTTTATGATTGGATGCGGTAGATATCTTTTCAAATTTCATATACTGCTTCGCAGTCGATACCCGGAACAGTTTAAATATATAATGGGCCAGAAAACAGGCGGTCTTTGCCAATGCACCCTTGATCCCCTTAATCCTTATGATCGGATAAGGAGAACCGCATAAAAATATGATATGGGCGATCCGCCTTGTCTTTCTGATATTCTTCCGTGCCGCTTCCACATCATTATCCATGTTATCATAAATAAACAAATCTATATGAAGACACAGATCACATTTCATGGTCCTGGAAATATAAGGAACAAATTTAGTACCCTTTCTCTGCAATTTTGCCACAGTGCCAGCATAGCCTTTTTCCGTTACAGGCGTGGTAAGTTTATAGCGGTCTCCCAGTTCCTGTTCAGCCACTGTTGTAAATTTATCATAATCTTCCCGCAACATCCCTATATCTATATCATCATCCCACGGAATGAACCCCTGGTGGCGGACTGCACCAATGGCCGTGCCCCATGCAAGAAAATAATTGATCTCATGCTTTTCACATACCTGTATAAAGTCATACAGAATATTCAGTTCCGCTTTTTTTAACTTTTCAAGTTCTTCTTTATCATACTGTTTCGCTAAATCTGCCGCCATAAAAAAATCAATCTCCATTCAAACACATTGTACTCTGGATTATTTAACTTTTTAATTTTATGCTATTTCCATTGAAAAATCAAGTATGTATGGAAAATTTCAGTTTCCCACACTATTATATACCGACATACCTTTAACAAAAACACTTCGTGCGATCATCCAGGCTATACAGGATACCGCTGCTTCCGCTGCTATCGTTGTCCACAAAGACACATCCCTGATAAAATATGAGGCCGGATAAAAAGATGCAAATGCAAACGGAACGATAAACGATGATATCAGTTGTATCGGTTTCGGATAAATTGATACCGGATATTTTGTAAAATTTGATATTTCATATCCTAATTGCAATATGGGCGCGCTGTTTGTCAGCCAGAATGCTAACGATGCAAAAAACAATTTGACTGACATAAAAATTAAAAATCCTGCTAAAATTGAAACAATAAATAAAATACTTCCAGCAAAAGTGATCCGTACCGTGCCGTTGCGTACCGACATGATCACCAACGCTGCTCCGACCAACAGTTCGCCTATGGCATCTAACTGAAACCTGTCGCATATTAATTGAAAAAAAGCCGGAACAGGACGCAGCAAATAACGATCAAACTCTCCGTTAGTGATCATTCTTGATGACAACAGCCAGATATAATCTGCAAATAAGTGGTCAAGCGCCTTCGGAATCTGCGAAAATCCATAAATAAATATAAGTTCTTCCATTGACCATCCGTTTAACAACGGAATCTGCTCAAAAACCAGATAAAGAAATAAAATCCCGCTGGCCTGAACAAAGAGACTCCCGAACATTCCGACAAAAAAATTTAGTTTTGATTGCATTAACGACTTTATATACTGGCTTAAAAATAACCTGTATATTTTTATATAATATCTCAAAGCCTAACCTCCCAGTATACTGATTCTTTTTGTTATCCTTTTCCATAGCCGGTAACTAAAAATCTCCAATAATACTATCCAAACCAGTTGTTTTACAATTAAAAACATTATTTTTGAAGAATTAAATTTTCCCAAATATATCATTACCGGTGCATAGTTCATCAAAGCAAACGGAAAATAATCAAAAATCTTTTGAATCGTATCCGGAAAGAACGTCAGCGGAATCAATTGACCGGTTAAAAATGTCAAAATACTATTTTTTATGATCTCCATTCCCCATACATATGTACTATAAAATGCCAGCATTCCAAAACAGAATTCAAATAAAAAATAAATGATAAATCCAAGAAAACTGCTGAGTAAAAATAAAAGAGCATTACTGAGCAAAAAACGATAATTTTCCATTGTGCAGAATTTATAATATTCTATCCCAACCCATATAAATAAAGACGGAAATATAAGCTTATAAACCATTTCGCCAAAAGATTCTGATAATAATTTTAACTTATAACTGATAGGCTTTATCAGATTGATCGCAATGGATCCATCCATTACGTCATTTCCGATCTTTGTTGTCATACTGATAAATACTATATTGGAACAGACAAAAGACATAAAGATATATGCAACCATTTCTATATCTGTAAACCCACCCAGACTGGCATTGTCCGAACTTAGAAAGATAGCTTTCCATAAGTAATATGTAATAAACACACATAGAATTTTACATAATATGTACAAATAAAAAGTTCCTTTATATGCCAGGTTATCTTTTAAAACACTTTTAATAAACGGAGTATATATAAACAAATTTTTTATTTTCTTATTAAAATTCAGAATACTATCTTTCATAACCGCCTCCAATTAAATTCCACCAATGTAAATCTGTTTAACGATCTCACTTATATCCGTCTCCTTAATTCGTATGTCCTGTATATCCGTCTCCTGCATAATATTTGAAATCACCAAAGATACATTTACCTTATCCCTGTTAATTGAATATGTAACTGTCTTCCCATCTATTTCATAATTAAAATCACTGCCGGATAACTGATAAATATCATTGAAATTAACTTTATGCACTACGTTTATATCCTTCAGATCCAATGAAATCTTTCTCATTTTCCCATACTTTTTTTTAATATCCTCCACAGTACCGTCATAGATGATTTTCCCATTATCTATGATCAGGATACGCTTACATATTTCCTCGATATCACCCAGGTCGTGCGTGGTCAATATGACTTTCGTCTGATACTCACTGTTGATTTCCTTAATTGCCGTACGAATCTTATCCTTTACCACAACATCTAATCCAATCGTTGGTTCATCCAGATACAAAGTTTTGGGATTGTGTAATAATGACGCCGCTAAATCCGCTCTCATTCTTTGTCCTAACGAAAGATTTCTTACGGAACTGTTAATAAATTTTTCCAACTCCAAAACTTCATCTAAAAATTGCATTCTTTTTTTGTAATCATGATCGCTGATTTTATAAATCTCTTTTAGTATTCCAAAGGACTCGCACAACGGCAGATTCCACCACAGCTGTGTTCTCTGCCCAAAAACAACTCCTATGTTTCTGGCATTTTCCATTCTTTTTTTGTATGGAATGATTCCGTCCACTTCGATCTTTCCTTTTGTCGGTTCAATTATTCCTGTCATTATTTTTATAGACGTAGACTTTCCGGCACCGTTTTCACCTATATATCCCACCATTTCGCCATCTTCGATTTCAAATGATATATCATCTACTGCCATTTTCGCCTCTTTTTCATTTGAAAATAATCCTTTGACTGCCCCCTTAAAACCAGGATATTTTTTTGCTGTTATAAACTCTTTTGAAACATTTTCAACTTTAATCATCGCTTTCTTTATGTTACATAAAAGTAACCCATACTCCTTTAATATTGATTCGAACCAAATATCTCGACAAAATTACCGTTTATCTGTGTTTTAATATCGTAAAACCCACTTTGATGTTCTATGGCATTCCAGGTTTTTGAGATAATTCCAATCTGGCTTACAGCCCCGGTCTTATCGATCCTCCATGTATGGCCTTCACTGTTTTGTAAATTATCATAACAAAACAATATTTCATTATGAGTAATAATACATTTAAGTATCATCTTTTCATCATAAAATTCTGCTTTGTTAATTGTAAAATTTTCTTCCAGCTGAGGACAATATAATGCCATTGAACACTTTGCATCATTTCCGAACAAAAACATTCTTCCGTCTTCATTTTTTATTATCATACCGCTAAAAAAAGGAAAATCCGCTTCATTCTTAATGTGCAGTTCACAGCTGAATTCGATCTCATCTTCCGGTCTTTTTTTAAATAAGACCTGCGTGGCATTATCCTGGTTTTTCCATGTATCATAAACCTCAGTTTTACTATGAAGGATCAGGACGTTATTGCCGTTTATTGAGATATCTGCCAATTTTGGATTGTATATATTGGCTTTATATACTTCATCCGGAGTATCCGGACGAATATTATTTTGTTTTATATTTTTTATAACATTTATTACGGTATCAAAAAAAGCTTTATCTTCAGATACACATTGTCTGTATTCTTTTTCCAGTTCCCCTAAACGGCCATTTTTTTTTGCATAATGATACATGACTAAAGCTCTTAAATTTTCCCAGGCAGCGTAATTCTGTTTTTTCTTGTTCATCAAATTCCGCAACAGATCTTCATCAATATTGCTTTCCATAAGTTTCTTAAACAACATATCAAAATATACTTCTTTATAGTTTAGAATTTTTGCATAAGATCTTGAAAAGTTTAATACGCCGTTCATCTGCTTTGAAAAAATATAATCTTCCGGATATGATAACCGCCCCCTATGGTTACCGGCGTCTTCCAGCTCTGCCATATGGTCCCTCAATGCCTCTGATGCCGTATATCCCTTTTCTCCCTCCTTTTTCAGGCTCCTTAATGTCCAGAAATACGGCATTGGCTCTGATGCAAGGTATGAACCAAAACAGGCTGCAGCCATACGATACATACGGTCAAAGGTGATTGCAAAATTTTTATATATACCGTCCGAACCTCCGTCGATCTGCATATTGTCCAACACATAAAATATCTCTTTTTCCAGGTCAAAACCTTTGATCACAAAAAAATGTATATGATGATTTATCTTATAATCCTCATAATAGGGAAGTTCGATCAAATCCGCCGGAACTAAGATTCTTTCCCCGGCTGTTGATTTTTCTGCAATATTCCTGACAAATTCTTCTTTATTGCTGTATATGATCCTGCCTACATTTACTGCAAATCTTGGCTCTAATATTTCTTTTGCAAACCGGTAATAATTTGAATTTAAATTTTCCGATGAACCAAATAATGGAAAATAGTTTCCATATGCATAGTTCTCGTAAAAAACCGAAGTCAGTAAGTATAATTCAAAATATTCTTCCCTTATGGAGCCATACAAAATGGCCCAGGGTTTATGAAAACAGGTTAATTGTCTGGGATTGTACTTATCATTATTCGATACAATCCTATTTTGTATAAATTTATTTTCCATAACGGCCGGATTCCTCTCCTTTCCGCAGTTCTTCCATAAATCTGGTTTTTTTACCCTTTGTGTTACCTTTCAGGAAAATTTTTTCTTTTTCCAATATGTCTGTCACCTGAATTGGATAATCGCCTTTATATTCTATTTCCAGTTCGTAATCGATCTTTCCCAAATACCTGTTTTGATCCAACGCTATCTCAACATTGGGAAACAATGTACAAATCCTTCTGTTTGTACACAGACTGCCAAGCAGATACAGATCACTGTCAACGCCCACATCATAAATATTCCTTACCTTTTCGAACGGAAGGATATCGGAAATCTCATCTACCGTTCCTTCATACTCCTCCTTTATATGAAGCGTTCCGTTAATACGAACAGGTATTTTAATCTGTAATTTCAGATCGTTTTTCTTTCGAATCCTGATCGTAATACGAGGATCCAGATTTTCATGACCATAATAATAATTTGTCTGGACATAAGGTGTTTCAAAAGCAAATAATGATCGTATCCTTTCATATTCCACCTTCGTCAGTAACAGCTTTATCTCTTTTTCTTCACAGACCACTTTGTTCCGTTCCCCCATTCTCTAAAATATATGCCTGCTTTATAGATTTTGGCCAATTTTCATGGTTTTCGCCATACTGACTCAAAAAAGCAAACACCAGTCTTTCCAATCCATATCCAATGCACCCTGAAACCGTTTTCTTATCCTTAACCGAAAATGCAAACGGATGCGAAAACGCATTTCCATGAAGATTAAATGATGCTGCCGATATATATTTTCCTTTTTCATATGAAATCTGTAATTCATACTTGCTTTTGTCAATCGTTTGTATCTTTTTAAACTTTTGCATTTCAGGCAGGATAAACGGATCGGATGCTATTTGTATCTTCGCATCCAAATCGATTTCCTGAATAAAGGATTTTGTAATATCCAGCATCCTCTCTCTTGAGAACGTAACGAAATCCTCATCGCCAATGAAAACAATCTCTCTTACATGATAATCTCTCATTCGTCCAAATTCGGTAAAATTAAACCGGCCCTCATTTCTAAATACGCTTTGGGTAAAAGTTACAATCGTATTTTTATTTAATATCTTGTTTTTAAATTCTTCATATACATGAAAGCACGCCGATGGCGATAACGCATAAGACGGATGATCAATAATCTCCTTATACTCGTTTTCATCTAAATCATTGATATTATGAAGCAGATCCAAATTCTCTATTGCCGAGCAGCAAAAAATGGCATATTGGGGAGAACGTTTCAAATATCCTGTTTTTTTATAGCAGGAAACCGGCAACAGCACCGGAAACAATTTAGTAACTATATTACATTCCATTTGCCCGGCTATCTCTTTCAGTTTACTTTCAAAAATATTTTCAAAATATCTGTATAAAAACAAAGATACCCCTGATAAAGAGGCCATTCCTTCGTCAAAATAATATATGGATCCAAACTCCTTATAATAACGTTCAATTTCTTTTCTATTCTGATAAATATTCTTTTCTATGCGTCTGGCAGACACATATTTTTCCGCCAGATTTTTGACTGCCGTTGATATATGGTCTTCATTTGCGTTATCCTCTACATCTATCATCACCAGGTTATTTTCCGTTTTATAGTCTGAGATGCTTTCAGAAGCAAAGCCGATAACCTTAATAAACTCCTCCATATCCACATCACTGCTTAACTCGATCCTAATGGTTTTCATCTCTGTCTTTCCTTATTTTTGAATTATTCTTTCCCGATCACACCGGTCATTACGTCAACCAGATCCCTTACGGTTTCACATTTTCTTATATCTCCAAGATGATCATCCAATTCAATGCCAAATTGATCTTCCAGCTCCAGAACCAGATTTACGATCCCAAGGGAATCTATCCCTTTATCCCTGGAGATGGCGGTATCCATATCAACCTCGATACTCCCTCTGCTTTTCTCCATGATCTTCTTACAACACAATGTTACTGTTTCTCTGATATCCATATCTTCTTTATATGACATACTTTTTTTTGATGTCATATCCTCCCTTCTTTTTAACGATCATCTCTTTTCAAATAGCATTAATGTTGCCCTGTTATCATCTCTGTCTTTTGCTTTTGTAACAGCCTTTAATAATATAAAATTTTCTTTTTCCGCTATTTCAGCAAATTTCCGCAACGATAATAATGTATCTGTCCAAATCTCCGGTTTATACTTTGTAAACTCCCGGAAATGATAACTGCATAAATAAAAGTCCTTAGTTACACTGGATATATTATGTAAAAAATCTGGTATCTCATATATATACTCCAATACTCCTGCTGATATTGTGAGATCATATGCCTCCAAATCATATACAAATTCTTTTTTGTTAAAATCGCACACTAAACTATCTTCTTTATGCTTATACAGATCAACACCCGTATAATGCACATTATCCGGTATCAGATCCTTTAGATACTGAACGCCGCATCCCAGATCCAGGACAGATGAAAATGAGACCCCGTCTAACATACCGAGTAGTTTTTTATATCTGTTTATAAAACGTTCATCATATTCAAATTCTTCTTTCCATTTATTTTCGTAACCCATTCAATTCCTTTCTGATGCATGCCTGCAGCATTTCAAAATGTCCGCCCAGATCAGCATACTTCAATTTTTTTATATTGCCCGCCCATTCCAGCGCGCCTGTAAACTCATCTATATCTTCATGATTTAATAAGAAAATGAAATTACATTCTTTTATCCAATCATAGCTTCTGCAAATTTTATCCGTTGCACCCGGAAATACCATGCAGGGTGTTCCGGTGATATAGCTGAATATCATTCCGTGCAGACGGTCTGTAACAACCAGATCTGCTTCCTGATAACAATCTATCATATCATTCAGATCCTTACGCTGACTCTCAAAGTCATGATACGATCTGTCCAGAACGGTATCCTGATAAGTAACCGTTCCATATTGTTTACAAAGATTTCCAACTAAATTCCAGAACCCATCCGTTACTTTACATTCCACATCATTTCTTCTGCAGATCAATATATTGTCTTTTTTGCCTGGCTGAAATGATCCCCGTTTATCCGTATCGTAAAATACAATATCCGGAATCAATAATGCTTTATTATTCCTAAACACTTTTTTATACGTTTTGTATGTAGAACTCTCTCTTGCACACAAAACCAAGTGCTCATGCCTGCCGTAGATATTTTTCATCTTCCTCAATATCCTGGTTCCGGTGATACCCTCAGACAACGAAATTGATTGCGGAAAAGAAAGGATCAGATTGTCTGTGAAATTTTGTATAACGAACATTCTGCAAAATTCTATTCCCGGATACAGGCAGCCGTTATTTCCTCCGCCTGTCATTGTAATAATGTCATTCTTATTAACAATTTCCTTCATACTTTTCATATCCCTGTATATATCGCTGATCAGATGCGGAATGATTTTATACTCCGGAAAATTATTCTTAAGGAATTTTATTTGAGAAAATGTAATCGCAATGTCACCCATATTGGCATAATCCGCACAGATCAGCACAAAGATCTTCTTTAATCGTTTTAAATCTTCATCATATTTTTTACCGCCCGGAACGAGTTTATATCGCAGCCAGTCATTAAAATGAGGCGGAACAATCCCCCAGATATAATTATATATTTTCATACAATCTTATAAACTCCTCAACACGCTGTTCTTTCGTGACATGTTGCCTTTCTATCCGGACTGTTGTAATAATTTCAGAAATCTCCTCCGTGGATAACCCGGAAGAATTAATATCATACCAGTTTTCTGAACGTACAATATCTTTATATATATCATAAAAATATCTCTGCCGCTGAATGATATCTTCACCGACCCATTCCTTTCCCAAAAGACTGCAGCGCTTCTTATTGCGTTCGATCACATCGTCATACTTAACGTCCAGATAAAAATTACAATCGCAAAGCAAAAGATCGTCTGTATTTCGAATACTAATGATGATATCCTGAATAAATTTATGAATGGTTCCATAATCCCATGCATAACTTATTGCCAGCGAAGATATTATCATCCGATCCGCAACAAAAAGGCCGTCTCTCCCATTCGCAATATTGCATCGCTTTTTTTCAAGCTCTAATATAAACTTTTCATTTCTACGGGATTCACTATAGTTCGTGGGCAGAGGCGGAAAGTCGTTACAAAAGGTAACGTTTTCACGAATGATATTGATTCCTTTTTTTTCCAGACAATTAATAATCGATGTTTTCCCCGCACAGCTTATTCCTTCAAGCACATAAAAGTAATTCATATTCTATCCACCGTTTCACAAAAAACTATCTTATCCAGTCTTCCCAGGCAGTATCGTAAAAAAACAACTCCCTGTTACTAAAAAACAAATCAATCTCTCTTTGTGTCTTGCCTTCGTCCGAACAATGCAGAACATTGCGTGAATGACAAAGCGCATAGTCTCCCCGGACGGTTCCGGCCCGGCCGATCACTCCGCACACTTCGTTTGCTCCCTTATTGGCATTAGGACCTGCCACAACAAGACCGATCACCGGACAATCCGAATTATATGTTAAAAGTTCCTCAAAAAAAGGTAATTTTTTGCAATTATCATACAAATCCATCACCTGCTCCTTCTTCATCTCAAACATTTTTAAGGCTATAACCTTTAAACCTTTTTTTTCTATACGTCCTAATATTTCACCAATAAGCCCCCGCTGAACCGCTTCGTGCTTGATGATCAGGAACGCCATATCCTTTTCGTTCATGACTTTGCCTCCCGAAACATAATATTTGTCTTATGAATCTATTTTACAATTTTTACCTCGCCATCCGAAATTGATACCATTTGGCTGTCTTTTATCCTTTCCAACGCCTTCGGATACACCACGGCCGGAATATGCCTTTCTCTTAAAATTATAGAAAAATGACAGAGCAAGGAACCTCTTTCAAATATAAACCCTTTCGCTTTATCCAGAATCACCGCCAGTTTCTCATTTGGATATTCACAAACAACTATATCTCCTTCATTTATATAGAGAGAATCTTTAATTTTCTGAATCCTGTCATCGGCTTCGATCTGAAGTAACTGATATCCCATCCGAATGGATACTTTATCAATATAATCATCAAAAACGGTAATATCATTTAATATTCTTGCATTCCCACGGCATTTTCCCGCAGAAATGATCTTTCCCGTTCCATACCGGGATATCAGTCTGTCATTTTCTACGGTAATATCAAATAAATAAATACCGTCTTTGTTTAAAATCCATTCTACACGGGCATTATTAAAATTGTTATTGATCGTTGATGTAATATAGATCACTTCTTTAACCATTTCATCCGAAAGAGTAACCAATATCGGTTCTATCGCCCGTTTTGACCACCATTTTCCATCATAAAAATATTCCTCGTTAAAATATTTTTCATCAGAGGACTCTTTCCTGCCATTAGAATCAACAACATATTTTGTGACTTCAAATTCTCCGGAATAAAAAGCGGTAAATCCCCCCTTTGCAACTTCAATATAGTATTTATCATCTATCACGCTTGCAAAACCACAATACTCCGTTGGCACCGATTCAGCTATCCTTAATACACTGGCTGTATATTGTTTCACGGTTTCTTTAACTGATTCCCTTTGGACAAGGGAAACTTCTTTACCATCATGCACTTCAAAGCTATTTGCATTTGGCATCCAATTTAAAATCTCATCTATCCAACGGGCTTCCGGATCATTCTCTTTAAACCAATAATAAAATCCACCGACTTTAATATTATTTTGTTTACAACAGTTCCGTACCTTTTTTTTCTTTTCAAGCCACCTGGAATGCAGACCTGACAGGTTTTTTAATCGATATGTCATCGCCGCATCATCATCCACATCAACATATGGCTGTTGATTTTGTTTTATGGTAGTAACAGGTCTTGCCTGAAGGACGGATAGTGTTTCACCGTCGGTTAACCACTCCATATCCACAAATGTACCAAAATAACCTTCCAAAGCAAGCAATGTTTCTTTGATCTTCAAAAAAACCGGTTCCTGTTCCTCTGCTTCATACTTACTGATCAATATATTATCGATCTCTCCGGCCCCCGATACAACAGCTTTCGGCCCGCTTCCGCTGCTCTCGATCAATATCTCGTTTGCATTACCCGATATTGGATTTACACTAAATGCAACCCCCCCAAATTTATAATCCAGCTCTTCCTGAATAAGAAGACTGATCGCAAAATCTCTCGTATTTTTAATATAATAATCTATCGATTCATTAAATGATGAAATCCAGCAGATCTTAATTGCATTTAGAAATTGGTCAAAATCATTTACGCCGTTTACACTGGAAAACATTCCGGCACAGCTGTAATCTTCCATATCTTCATAGGATGACGAGCTTCTCACGATCAGCGGAGGTTTTAATGCAGAAAAAACACCGTACAGAGTATTTTTCATTTCTTCCGGGAAATCATTTTTATATATCGTCTGCCTTATTTCATCATATTTAAAAACCGATTTGTTTTTATAACTATTTATATCTATATTATTTTCACCAATGAACCGCTCAAAAAAGCCCTTGGGAACAGAATAGCCCTCTGATACGTCATACCCCTTCTTTTTTAAAAAATCCAGCCAATATATCTTTCCACCCAGTTCATGAAAATCAGGATTTTGAATATTTCCTAACCTCTCGATCGTCTGCACCGCTTGTTTCACCCTTTCCTAATTATAAATTTGTAAATAACATATCAGAATTTTTCGTTCTGCAGGAACAGGTTTCATATTCCTGAATTGTATCGATCAGATTACAGATTATCGCAATCGTGCTGTCTTTACATTCCATTGTTTTTGAATAGCAATCCTGTCTTAAGATCTCATCAGTGTCCATTCCCGCACCATAATTAGAAATCAATGCCACTGCCCCATAGCATATTCCCAGTTCACGTGCCATAATTGCTTCCGTCACGTTTGTCATGCCAACAACATGACCACCTAACATTCCATACATTTTTACCTCCGCAGCGGTTTCATACCTTGGTCCGTCCACACCTACATAACATCCCGAAGCATGAAAAGAAACATTTATATTCCTACAGCTATTTATAAGCGCCTCCCGAACCTTGGGACAATATGGATCTGTAAAATCAACAAATGCGAATGCCTTGTTATCATATACCGTATGACAATTATTCTTTGTCATATCGATAAATTGATCAAGAACAACATAATCACCTATATGATAATCATAGGAAAGACTTCCCACAATGGCGCTTGCAAGTACAAAATCAGCTTCCAGTTCCTTAAACAATCTCATAATTCCGGGATAATCTACTAAATGCGGCGGCACCGGACCGTCAAAGTTATTTCTTGTGACAAAATATATTTCATGACCGGAACGTATACCTTTATAATAATTAAAAATCTTACCATTCATTTTCTTTGTCTGTATTTCATATTCTGTTGTCAAAAGTCCGATCTGCACGCCGGTACTACCAATGATTCCTATTTTCATCTTATTTCTCCCTTACTCTCGGTGTTTTATATTTTTCCTCATATACTTTTCCCCCAAATAACATCGGAATTTTTTTAACCAGGCATTTTATAGGTCCCAAACTCAGGACAAACAAATATAACATCCAGCAAAATGCGTCAAATAATATTGTCTTATATGTTCTCACTTTAAAGCAAATATCCACTGCCAGTACAAGCAATACCGCATAACAATATATACATAAAATATATTTGATATCCCATACTGCAATCATCAGCATGAGCGGTGAAGTTACGGTCCAGATAATATTATCTGTTATTCTTCGAAGAGTTTTTTTCTTTGTTTTTAAACTAACCTCAGTACGGTTACATTTGTTCATAACATACTGAATTATTTCTTTTACCTTCAAAGCGGTATGAAACCATACATATTGCTGATTAATGATATCTCTCAATTTTTGAGGCGGTTCATTTATTTCAAAGCAGGGAATCGTTGTGATTTTCTTATCAGTCTCAATCAATTCAAATGACAACGCCATATCCTCGCAAAAGAAATCCGTAGGGTATATTTTGTCATCAATCGCACTTCTTCTTATATATAACCCACGACCCACAACATTTTCACCCTTATGATCCATATCCTTGATCAGGTTTTTATTGATTTCAAAAATACTCTGGTAAATGCTATATCCGATTGAAAAAACATTATTTTTTTGATAATTCGAATATATTGCACGCTGCTGGACATAGTCTGTCTGGTTATTATCAAAACACAGATCCGCATACCGGATCGAGGCTCTTTCCGGCATCGAATCCGCATTATAAATGCATATGATATCATATTTATTTCCAGCCTGCATATATGCATAATTAACCTGTTCTGCCATATTTCCATCTGTATAAGGATATCTGACTATTTCATAATGGTATTTCAGTTTTTTATTTACAAGTGCTTTTTCCGTGATCGTCTGCGTATCGTTTCCATCCATGGGTTCTTTCTCTGTTGTACATATGTATACGTCTAACTTATCTGCCTCCCAATCTAACTTCTCCATATTTTCAATACATTTGATCATTCTTTCCTGCTCTTTATACACGGGAATGATCATCAGATATCTTTTCTTGTCAGAAAACGCTCCTTCCATTGCGGATCTTAAATATTTTGTTTTTTTATACGATAATAATATCTTCACTAAATCATATAAAAAATATGATATCAACAGAAATTCCATGCTTCTTAAAATTATCATTCCATCACACCAACCCCAATAGGAATATACAGATCAAACACCTTTAATTCTTCTTCAGAAATTATCCATGCTAAATGCATATTGGCTCTGCCATGATTGATCATCCTTAAAATATGATTAATTTGGGGAAAATACTTCATATCCAAAGTGACGATCTGCTTTGTTAACGATTTATTCCGGCTCCAGCACCAATTGCCTTTCTCATAATCATATCTGTAACAACCATCCGTATATGACAGATGTTTTGTCATCACCTCACCGCCGGGCCGGATCAAATAGTGCGTCGGAATATCCTTTGAATTCCAAAAACCGGTAAAACCTCCTTTTCTTACCTCAATATATGTATTATCATTTTTAGTTATCCAGGCATAACCACAATAATCTGTTTCATAAAAATCCGTTATCACAATGGTTTCGCCTTCAGATAAATTCATTAATTCATTAAAAATCTCTGTTTTCGAAACACACGTCACCGATCCGATCCTCTTTATCTCATACCACTCCCGGTTCAGTTTTTTCACAAAATCATTTATTTGCTCCGCTTTATTTCTATCATCATCAATATTTTCTATTAAATAATAATTGAAAATATCCGCATCTGCCATGGCCTTAGCACACGAAAGCAGCTTTATCTTTCTCTGAACCAAAAGCCGATACTTCGGTTCTGTTGCAATTTTGTTTATTTCATTATTGTCCAGAATTAACAAATCAATTATCTTCATCACTTTTCCTTTACTGACCTTTTCTATTTTTTCAGAGAATAATCAACATAAAAATCAACAAAATTGATGATGAGTATTGTTTTTGAATAATGCTAACATCTTTCTATTGTATTCATGCCATCTGCAATCATAAACATTGCATTTATCCGGATCGATATTGCCATTTTTCTTTAAATGTTCCCGGCTTCCCCAAATTTCGGAAAACGGTTTTTCAAATGCATTTCCAATGCAATGATCTTCCTTTCTGTCCATATAATAACAGCATATATATACATCTCCCAACGGATCGATAAGCGTATGTATGGGAGCCATCCAGCATCTGCCGTTCAGCTGGCTCTTTTTCAAATTAGCATATACTTTTTCATAGCCCAGTTCATTAATTTTAGCACCGATTCCCGTATAATCCTCTACTGTATCATTTTCTCTTAACCCTTTTACAGACACATGTTCAATCCCTTTAATTTCTGCAACTTCCTTTACACGCTCAAACACTAAATCTTCATTCTGCTTATTGACCAAAAATTTTGTCCCGATAACTATGTCGCTGTCTACAGAGTTCTTGATGGAAATCAGCCGTTTTACTTTTTTCATAACGTTGTGATAACTGTCATCATATAGCGATACCCGGATATAACTGGCACGGGTGACAATATAATATGACAACTGCTCTGTTAATAACGATCCATTTGTGATTATTCCCAGATCCATATGAAGATTACTGGTAATCCAGGATATCATTTCGCAAATACAGGGATGTAAAAGAGGTTCCCCTCCTCCACAAAATTCAATAGATTTTACCCCCTGATCTTTTAACTGAACTGTTAATTCTTTAAATTTCTCAAAGTCCATATATACCTTTTCCATATTAAAATCCGAGCATAGACATCCCTTACATGAAAAATTACATCCATACACAGGATAAATAATAGCCATTCTTGGTGAATCACATATTTCTCCGCAAAATAAACTTAATGCTTCATTATAATAAGAATAACTTCTATCAAACATTTATCCACCCCTCTTTTTTAAAAAACACGTGACAGATCTAAATCCAAAAAATTTGTTCCATAACTCATATTAAATGTTTGGTCAAAAAAATCTGTTTTTCTCTCTTCTACCCTGTTTTCCCCGCTTATCCGGACTTCTGATATAAAACTTAAATCTTTTGGCTCTATCAGATGCATAACTTCTGAGTAAGTTTTGCACGGATAAAATTGATTTAAATAATATAATGTAAAATAACACTGATCATTCAGACTATATTTCTGAACACTATGTACCCAGTCGATTAACTGATCTCTGGAATATTTTCTAAATGTATTTTCAATATCTACCAGTTTATATAAATCCACATCTCTGGCTGTGCTTGTCCATAATGAGTTGGATGCTTCCCTGTAAAAATGAACACATAAATGCAAAAGATGATTTTGCCAGATCAACCCCTGAACATTATAACCGTTCCCCTTATATATCTGTAGGCCGTCGGATAATATTTGATCTGTTATCTCATTTTCATTTGTATCAAATTGAAAATTTACATCCACCTTTATACAATCCATATAAGGTAACTCAATTCTTTTAAAGTACGGAACCAGATCATGATGGTTCATTCTTTGCATGACCTTTTCTTTTTTTGACGCCTCACTGCGACCGCCATCCAGACTCTGGATCAATCCCATTTCACTCATGATCTGATCAAAAATTTTCAAATCTTTTTCTTTCACCAAAACATCTACATCATTTGACTTTCGGGACGATAACGGATATATCGTAGTGTTAAAGATCACACCCTTCAATCCTGCAACCGGAATATCCGCTTCATTACACTTTTCAAATAATTTCTGGATAAAATCCAGATTTATCTTATTACATGCTTCATAACAGCAGGATAGCATGTCAAATGTCTGTCTTACCTTATCAATTATGTATCCCCTTTGTTTTTTTGTCATGCATGAATAAAAATTACCATTTAACCTGTGACGGATCAACTGTCCCGTTATCCAGGCCCAATCCAGTTTCTGCTCTAATATTTTTTCGAACAACTCCTCTTCTTCTTCCGTTCTGTTCGAAATCGACCCCAGCAAAATTAATTTAATTTCCTCTCTCATACAATACCTCCCTTATTTTTTCAATAACAAAAAAACACCTAATTTACAAAATGCAATCATTGCAAATGTCTTCTGTAAATTAAGTGTTTCTTATTATTTTCATCTTGTATTTTATAGCGATATTATATCAACAAATCGTAATATAGTCAATAATTATTAATTCATTTTATCCAGTCTGTCCAGCGCGCTGAAAATGGCACGAATCGATGCTCTTGTAATATTGGAACTCACTCCGACACCAAACGTGGTTCTTCCCGTTTTTTTATCCAGCATCTGAATATATGCCGCTGCTTTGGCATGGGAACCCTCTCCCAGTGTATGCTCGGTATAATCCAGTATTTTCACATCGATACCGGTTTCCTGTTTGATCGCCCGATGCACTGCATCAATCGGACCGTTTCCTACGGATTCCACATATTTCTTTTCACCTTTATATTTAAAGGTTAATTTTGCAACGGAATCCGTTTCTCCGCTGTCCACCACCTGACAGCTTTCAAATTCAAACGGATATTCCCGCGAAGTCTTCGCCACCAGATATTCTTCACTGAATTTTTCCATAATGGTATCCGGGGCAACCTCGCCCTGGGCTTCTGCAATCTTCTGAATCACGTCGGCAAATTCCTTATGCATGCCTTTCGGAAGCTTATAACCAAAACAGGTATCCATGACAAATGCAACCCCGCCCTTGCCAGACTGACTGTTGATCCTTACGATTGGTTCGTATTCCCTTCCTACATCTGAAGGATCGATAGGCAGATACGGTACTTCCCAGATACCGTCTGTCCTCTTGGCCAACGCTTTCATGCCTTTGTTGATGGCATCCTGATGGGAACCGGAAAATGCGGTAAATACTAATTTTCCAGCATACGGATGTCTCATATCCACAGGCATTTTACAACATCTTTCATAAACTTCGATAATTCTGTTGATATGCTCCAGTTCCAGTTCCGGATCGATTCCCTGGGAAAACATATTATATGCCAGCGTAAGTATATCCACGTTTCCGGTCCTTTCACCGTTTCCAAACAACGTGCCCTCTACCCGGTCGGCTCCGGCCAGCAATGCCAGTTCCGTTGCGGCAATGCCGGTTCCCCTGTCGTTATGGGGATGTATGCTTAAAATAATGTTCTCCCTGTCTTTGAAATGCTTATTCATCCATTCGATCCGGTCGGCATAGACATTCGGGGTCGTCATTTCCACGGTTGCCGGCAGATTAATGATCAGTTTATTATCCGGCGCCGGCTGCCACTCTTCCTGCACCGCCGTGCAGATATCCAATGCAAAATCCAGTTCCGTGCCGGTAAAACTTTCCGGTGAATATTCCAGTATGATCTTTCCCGGAAAATCTCTGGCATACTGTTTTACCAGTCTGGTTCCTTCTATGGCGATCTGGCGGATCTCTTCCCGTTCCATTCCAAATACCACTTCCCTCTGAAGCGTGGATGTGGAATTATAGATATGTACGATCGCCTGCTTAATTCCCTCTAAAGACTCAAAAGTCTTCTCGATCAGATGTTCCCGGCACTGTACCAATACCTGTACAGTCACATCATCCGGAATCAGTTTCCGGTCAACCAGCTGTCTTAAGAAATCATACTCTATCTGGGAAGCAGAAGGAAATCCAATCTCTATCTCCTTAAATCCAAGTTCTACCAACATATTAAAGAACTCAATCTTTTCTTCCACTACCATCGGTTCTATCAGCGCCTGGTTTCCGTCTCTTAAATCAACACTGCACCATGCAGGCGCTTTCATGATCTCCTTATCCGGCCACTCCCGTTCCGGCAGACTGACCACCGGGACCCTTTTATATTTTTTATAATTTAACATTTTTAGCTTCCTTTCTTCTCCATTCTGATATTTAATAAACAGATTCATTCCATATCATTAAAGCAACGGAGTCGATAAATCACACTATATTTTTTTAAAATCTTGATCTTTACTTTCAGGCTTCTGTTAGTCCCATCCAAATCAGTCCTTTTCTTTTTATTTATCGTAAGATTATATCACTGAACCTCTATTTTTACAAGTCCCTGTATCCTTTCGGATTCTGTTTCTGCCAGCGGTAGGAATCCTCACACATCCGGCGGATATCGTACTCCGCTGTAAATCCAAGTTCTTTCTTCGCTTTTGTGGCATCCGCATAACACACCGCCACGTCTCCTGGTCTCCTCGGTGCGATCTCATATGGCACTCTGGCGCCGGAAGCTGCTTCAAAGTTCCTTATCACTTCCAATACGCTATAGCCGTTCCCGGTTCCCAGATTATATTCCCGGACCCCGGTCTGTCCCGCCAGCTTTTCAATGGCTTTCACGTGGCCTCTTGCCAGGTCTGCCACATGGATATAGTCCCGGATACAGGTACCGTCCGGCGTATCATAATCATCACCGAATACATGAAGGACCGGAAGTTCTCCTATAGAAACTTTTGTTATATACGGCAGAAGATTGTTTGGTATCCCGTCAGGGTCTTCCCCGATCAGTCCGCTTTCATGGGCACCGATAGGATTAAAATACCGCAGCAGGATAATATTCCAACGATTGTCCGATACATATAAATCCCGGAAAATCTCTTCCAGCATAAGTTTGGTCCTTCCATAGGGATTCGTCACGGAAAGCGGGAAATCTTCCCGGATCGGAACGGTTTTCGGAGTGCCGTAGACCGTTGCCGATGAACTGAACACGATATTCTTCACATCATGGTTCCGCATAACATCTAACATAGTCAGTGTTCCGGAAATATTATTGATAAAATATTCCAAAGGCATGGACACGGATTCACCCACAGCCTTTAATCCGGCAAAATGAATTACTGCATCTATGGTTTCCTTTTCAAAGATTTTATTGAGTTTATTACGGTCTGCCATATCCGCTTCATAAAATACGATATTCTTCCCGGTAATCTTCTCTACTCTCCGAATGGATTCCATGGAAGAATTACATAAATTATCCAAAACCACCACTTCATGATCATGATCCAAAAGTTCCACACAGGTATGGGACCCGATATATCCGGCTCCTCCGGTCACTAAAATCTTCATTTCACTTTTGCGGCTGCTGCCGCGTCTCCTTCCATGAATTTTTTGTCCAGTATTGTTTTGTAGAAGTACATCGTAAAACCATTTTTTTCGGAAGATGTTTATATTGTTTTCCCATAACGTAACCTATAAATTTAAATCCGCTCCGTATCAGCATATCCGGTATCAGATACCACTTTCCCATACTGATCAGATATTTTGCAGTCTGTTTGACAAGCTTGATACCCTCGTCTTCGGATTTCACGGTGCCAAATACTTCTTCAAAATCCTTATGGGATACGCCGATATCAAAATTCCGGTTAAACTGCTGGACATAGGTATAATTATGGGAATGTATCACGCAGGCTTTTGATGTATAATATACTTTTTTTCCTGCCTGGATTACTTTTGCTGCAAAAATGGAATCTTCATTAAATATGGTTCTCGGAAAACCGCCCAGTTCTATCTGCCTTTCCCTCCGGTATGCCGCGCAGACATCCGAACTGAAATATGTTTTAATCCCCATACTCTTTATATTATCTTTCGTTTTTACTATATCTGTATCAGGATAATTAAACTGTCTAGTATATGCCTCTATAAAAGTACAGCGCTGCATTGGAATCTGTCTGCCATAAGTTACATAGACCTCTTCATCCCCAAAGGGCCGGATCAATTCTTCTATCATGTATTTATTCTCAGGAACCGCATCCTGAGTCATAAATACAACGATATCCGCATTTGAGAATGTAATGCCATAATTTCTTGAGGTTCCGTGATCAAACTCATCCAGACGAATATGATGGATCTCGACTTTTTCCATCTCTGCAATCCTGGCCGTATCAATACATGATTCATCCGTATTTATTATAATTATCTTATTTATCATATAAGTCTGCTTTTCCAGCCGTTCCAACAGCTTCCATATTCTTTCATCAGGCTTATATGTCGGGATGATAACATCCACAATATATCTGTTATCCTGCATATAATCTTCCATTCTATACCAAGTATAAACAACTTATAGGCTATTCTATACAATTCCTTTGATTTTTTCAACCACTAAATCAACATATTTTTTGCAAATTTCGTCAGTTTCAGCCTCAACCATTACACGGATCAGGCTTTCCGTACCGCTTGGCCGTAGCAGCAATCTGCCTTTTCTGCCAAGTTCTTCTTCCACCTGTCCGGAAATACGGATGATTTCTTCATTTTCCATGATCTTATCTTTATCCGGAACCTGAACATTTACCAGCAGCTGGGGATAGATCTTTAAATCCCTTCTCAGGGTGCCAAGAGTCGACTTATTTTCTAACATTGCTTCCATCAGTTTTAAGGAGGTCAGTATTCCGTCTCCGGTGGTCGCATGCTTGCTGAATATAATATGTCCCGACTGTTCCCCTCCCAGACAGTAACCGTTTGCCATCATGTTTTCACATACATATTTATCGCCCACTGCGGTTTTTTCATATCGGATCCCTTTCTCATCCAATGCCATATAAAGTCCAATGTTTGACATAATGGTGGTTACAACCGTATCATTTTCCAGCTGGCCATGTTCTTTCATATAAACACCGGATATATACATTATAGCATCTCCGTCAACTACATCTCCGTTTTCATCAACCGCAATGCAGCGGTCGGCGTCGCCGTCATAAGCAAATCCCACATCCAGATGATTTTCTCTCACATAATCCTGTAGTATTTCTATGTGGGTGGAACCGCAGTTATCATTTATATTGGTTCCGTCCGGTTCGTTATTGATCACATAGGTTTTGGCCCCAAGAGCGTCAAATACATTTTTTGCAATGGATGAAGCGCTTCCGTTGGAACAGTCCAGCGCCACCCGTTTATCTTTAAAGGAACGGGTAGCTATGGAAATGAGATATCCGATATACCGGTTTCTGCCTACCGCATAATCTATGGTTCTTCCAATATTTTCTTTTAAGGCAAAAGGAATTTCGCCGGCCTCTCCGTCTATATACTGTTCGATCAGTTCTTCTATTGAGGCCTCCAGTTTTTGTCCCCGGGAATTAATGACTTTGATCCCATTGTCATAAAACGGATTGTGGCTGGCAGATATCATGATTCCCAGATCAAATTCCTCTGTTCTGACCACATAAGATACACTTGGAGTCGTGGTAACATGAAGCAGATATACATCCGCACCGGAAGCAGTCAGTCCTGCAACAAGAGCATATTCAAACATGTAACTGCTTCTTCGGGTATCTTTTCCAATAACTACTTTTGCCTTATGTTCTTTGGAATAATACCATCCCAGATATCTTCCCACTTTAAATGCATGCTCCACTGTCAGAGTGACGTTTGCCTCTCCCCGAAATCCATCGGTTCCAAAATATTTTCCCATATACAATTCCTTTCAAAATTTCTCGCAATATTCCATTTTTCCGGTTCTGGCCGGCAGCCTGTTTATTTCAGGCCGTCTTTTATTAATTGTACTATATTATGTAACGCTGCTTCCTCATCCACACCCTCACAGATAATTTCAATTTCCGTATTTTGTCTGATTCCCGCTGCCAGAATCCCTAAAAAGCTTTTCAGACTTCCCACGGAATCACCGAATTTAAATTGAACGGAGCAATCATACTTTATTGCTTCTTCGCTCAGCCGGCTGGCCGGACGAAAATGTAACCCCGCCTCCGTGATCACCGTTACTTTTTCACTTATCAATCTTCACACCTTCTATTCTTCGTTTTTCAAACTTTCACCTTCCGGCTCACTATTATCGTCCTTCGTCTCATTTAACGGAGCAGTGGTTTCTGTCGTTTCGGTTTGCTGCTCCGTAGTCGTCTCCTGTATGCTGGTGGTTTCAGCCTGGAGACTGGTTACCTGAACATTGGCTCTTACTTCCGAACTGAGTTTCAGTCCTTCCGGTACGGTCATCCTTACGATCACCTCATTCGTCCCTACTCTGGCGTTTCTCAGATCAACATATGCATTTAAATCCCCCATGTTAAAGGCATCATGCACCGACTGGCGTCCCGTAAGCCGGAAACTGATACTCTGTTCCATAAATTCCGCTTTCAGTTCCTCAGACAGATTATGCATATCTATCTCACTGATCGGAAGATTATAGGTATGACGGACTAACTGTTCAATCTTCGCAGTTACCGTTACAACCGAATCGTTTTCTTCATCCACCAGAGTCGTTCCGCTCGGAAGCTGCGCTGCTACGTCAATGTTTACCACCACATCCTGTGTCGCACCGGAAATATTGATCAGTTCATCTGGCAATTCAATACTGTCAATCTGGTTCACCGCTGTTCCTGCAATTTTTACGGTCTGTTTATTACTTGTAATCTCCACCAGTTCATAACCGTCTGCAACGGTTCCCGTACTGCCAAACTTCAGCGGAACTTCCTTAATAGAGTACATCTGTACACTTACATTCGTTGTCTTTGCACTGACATTTACATGATCATCCATGGCAATCACCGAGCCGGTTTCCGTATAATACATGATCGTCAGTTCTTCGCTGAAACTATCGGTATGACCTGATACATCCAAATTCACCTGAACTTTACTGATTATATCAATAACGGATTCCGGCGCTGTGACTGTAACCGTAGACGGCGACAATGATTCTTTACCGATCATATAACCTGCCATTTCGTTTCCGGTCTTATTGATATTGATCTCATAGGATTTTGATACTATATTTTCTACCTGAAGTTTCATTGTTCTGGTTTTCTGGTTGATCTCACAGGATTTTTCATATTTGGAATTACGGAACGAAACATAGATCGGGACTGCATCTACATTTGATTTCTCACTGAAGGGGGCCTCTGCCAGAAAATCATCCCTTGTCATCTTATCCACCTGGGAGCGGGGTCCCGTTACATTAATGGTCACCATATCCCCGGAAGCAATTTCATATACCTGGTTCTGGTTGGTGATCACGCCTTCATCCAGAACGACCACCGGTATACCCGAAATCGATCTTGTAACTTCCGGATCGTCTACATTTACCACGACAATCCAGAATATCGCCGCAAAAAACAGGGAAATCAGCTTTAATGCTATATTATTTGTCAGCGTTTTTTTCATGTGATGATTTCGCCTCCTTACCGTCAGCCGAAGGAATATGTTTTCTTCCTTTCCATATCTTGAATCTCTTGGTATCAAAGGATTTATTCTGAATCTCGATCAGTCTGTTCCTTAATTCATCGCCGTCCACGCTTCGGATCAGTTTTCCGCCCAGTGCAAGGGACACCTTTCCGGTTTCCTCGGATACGATTATCGTAAGACTATCCGTAACCTCGCTGACTCCGACTCCGGCTCTGTGTCTGGTTCCAAGTTCCTTGCCCAGTTCCATATTATCGGATAATGGCAGGTAACAGGTGGCCGAAGTTATCCGGTTGCCCCTGATGATTATGGCTCCGTCGTGAAGCGGTGTATTGTGTTCAAATATATTGATCAGCAACTGATTACTGATCTCTGCATCCAGGTCTATGCCAGTTCTCTCATATTCAGCCAGACGGACTTCCCGTTCTATGACCATCAATGCCCCCGTCTTATGTTTCGCCAGTTCAAATGTAGCTTTAACCAGTTCATTTACGGTTTTGTCACTGAAACGCTCGTTTGTATTCTTGGATTCATCAAAATTTAAAATACTGTTGAGAAAATTTTTCCGTCCCAGCTGTTCCAAAGCCCTCCTCAGTTCCGGTTGAAATACCACGATCGCAGCTATCACACCCACATTAAAGGTCTTATCCGCGATCCAGAGGATCGTGGTCAGATTAAAAATCGTCGCAAGAAGAACGAATGCAAGTAAGATTATAATGCCTTTAAACAGCATCCATGCTCTTGTATTCTTGATCCAGAGCATGATTTCATACACCAGAAATGCGATTATCAGAATTTCCACTGCATCCGTACCGGAAAATTTGGGTATCGTTAGATATTGCTCAAGAAATGTGATAATATTTTGTATAAATACCTGCATGCCTTTCTCCTTTCTGTTATATTTTATTTCCTGTTATCTCTGTTTTACTCTTTGCACATTGATATGTTTTACCTTAACTTCCGGTGCAGTCACTTTTATCTTCGGTACAGCCTTTACATAATAATAGTATTCATCATCCTCAAACTGCGTATACTCCGTTCTGCTGTAATCAACCGACAGAATAAATATATTAAGCAAATATACGATACCCGTACTTAAGACCGCAAACACTGCGATCATCCATACCGGATCGCTCTTGATGTCCATTATGAAAGCCGCACATATTATGGCAACCAGTTCCGTTAATCCTCCCGAAACGATAGCGATCACATGTGCATGGTCGATGGTTAAACGTTTGATCACATATACCATAATGAGTACCAGTGAAAAAACCACGATCATCAGCATCATTTCTTTATTTTTAATGATATTGTTCAGAAGATTTTCTATTCTGGCCAGCCCGGCATCCGCAGAAGAATTGGCTATCAACGCCGCATTTTCTTTGGTGTATTTCATTATATAGTATAATATCGTACCAAACGACACAGATACCACAGATACCGGTGTTAATATTATACCCGCAACCAGCGGAATCACATATGGAATCTTTAAGAAAAATAAAACCGGAACCAATATCAGCACATAGCTGTCTTTTGGTGTAAATCTATAATACACGATAAACATCACCAGCATAAGGATCAGCGTTACCGCCGCCAGTTCTACTGCCAGAGAATACAGATTCAGCAGAATTATCACCGACAGGATTAAAACCGTTATCCCCGCAGGTATAAAAGAACATACGGCTGCAATAAAAATCGCGGCAGCCGGATGATCCAGTTTATTCATAAAACCTATATTGGAATTAATGACCAGAAGCGAGGTCAGTGCTGCCAAAAATCTGATCGCCGGTATTATGTACAGAGAATGGGTACTGTATATTTTTTTTAACTTTTCCTTAAAAACCAAAATTTTCATCATCTGAACGTTCTCCTCCCGGTCGATATTCGTTTTTATATTTTTCTTCCCGCTTATACATTAAATATAACTCTTTCAGATCGTCTGCATATGCCCGGTTTTCCATTTTCATGTTCCGGTACCGGACCGAATACACCACATATGATATGAACAAAAAAATGATCAGAACGATAACATAAATGAGCAGCACCTGTTTTCCCAAAGCGATCAGGTCAATATTGGTAATCTCCTGCATAAAATAATCCACTTCATAAACCACCCAGAGTACCAGTCCCAGCAGATATGCAAAGGATACCGTTAAAACCGTATTAATCATATTTATGCTTATGTAATCGTTTCTAAAATACTTATTTGCTGATAACGCCTTTTTTCCGTTCTTTTCCTCATACAATGCAAGCTTTGTCATCAGCCTGATCTTTTCCTCATTCAGCATAATGGCACCTCGTTTTTATTAAGATAAAACATGATATTTTATTTTTTTGTACGCAAACCAACCCATTACAGGCTCACTTTCTAATTATAGCATACAAGAAACAATTAATCTATTAAATTTTTATTACGAAGAGAGGGCTATGGATTGTGTTACGGCTGAGGGACACCGCAGAGACGGAAGTTTGAAAATCTTATATCCCGTGACTTTGTCACTGAATGATAAAATCTTCTTTCGTATAATCAGGATATAAGATTTAAATCAATATCAAAAAACAGAACCGTAGAAAAATCTTCATTCAGAAAAGAGGTACAGAATATGAAAACAGTTATAATAGGCGGCGTTGCAGGCGGGGCTTCAGCAGCTGCCAGGCTTCGCAGACTTGATGAATCGGCGGAGATCATTATTTTAGAGCGGGGTGAATTTGTTTCTTTCGCCAACTGCGGTCTGCCGTATTATATCGGCGGAGTGATCACCGAAAGAAAAAATCTTACTTTACAGACACCGGAAAGTTTTAAATCCAGGTTTAATATCGACGTCCGGATAAAAAATGAGGCAGTTAAGATTAACCCGGAAGCCAGAACAGTAGAAGTAAAAAATCTGGTTACTGGTCAGATCTATGAAGAACGGTATGATCATCTCATACTTTCTCCCGGCGCCGAGCCGGTCAGACCGGATATCCCGGGAATAGACAGCGGTATCGTATTTACCCTCCGCAATATTCCGGATACCATAAAAATAAAAGAATATATCGAAAGACAAAAACCAAAATCCGCCGTTGTGATCGGCGGCGGATATATCGGGGTTGAAATGGCAGAAAATCTCCGGGAAGCGGGACTTGAAGTTTCCATTATAGAACTTGCCGACCATCTCATCGCACCCCTTGATTTTGACATGGCAGCGGATGTCCACCGGTATATCAGAGAAAAAGGAATCCGACTGTATCTGAATAACGGAGTAAAGTCCATTGATGGTAATACGGTTATTTTACAAAAGGGTGAGATTGGTGCTGAATTGATCATTATGTCCGTAGGCGTCCGCCCCGAAACATCTCTGGCCCGGGAATGTGGCATCGAGACCGACAGTCGTGGAAGCATTCTTGTAGATAAACATATGAAAACCAGCATCCAAAACATTTATGCGGTAGGAGATGCAGTAAAAACCGAGGATTTTATCACCAAGTCCGCCGCATTTATTCCTCTTGCCGGTCCCGCCAATAAACAGGGACGTGTGGCAGCGGATAATATTGCCGGTCTGTGTTCCGAATATACGGGAACCCAGGGTTCTGCAGTCCTTAAACTTTTTGACATGACAGTAGCCACTACCGGTCTTAATGAAAAAAATGCGGCGGCGGCGGATATCGATTATGACAAAACTTACATTTACTCAGGTTCCCATGCAGCTTATTATCCTGGCGCAAACAACCTGTCCATCAAAGCTCTGTGGGATAAAAAGACGCTGAAAGTAATCGGTGCACAGATCATCGGATTTGACGGCGTGGACAAACGCCTGGATATACTGGCAACAGCCATCCGCTTTGAAGCAAAGATAACGGATCTTACAGGGCTTGAACTTTGCTACGCTCCGCCTTTTGGCAGTGCAAAAGATCCCGTTAATATGCTGGGTTTTGTAGCTGAAAATATCATTACCGGAAAAATCCGTCAGTTCTTCTGGCATGATATCGAAAAACTTCCCCATGACGAAAGCGTCACCCTTCTTGATGTAAGAACACAGACGGAAGTACAGCGGGGAAGGATCGACGGTTTTATTCATATTCCGGTAGATTCATTGAGAGAACGCATGAAGGAAATCCCGAAAGACAAACCTGTTTATGTTCACTGCCACAGCGGTCTCCGCAGCTATATTGCCTGCCGGATGCTGGCCGGTTCCGGGTACGACTGTTTTAACCTCGCCGGCGGCTGGCGGCTGTATGAGTCAGTTATAAACGAGCGAACCGTTCCCGATTATATCTGTACGGAATGTATGTGATCTTTATTTTTTTCTCTTCTCAAATTCTTTCCGGAACGCTTCCAGATCCTGTCCTTTAAATGCCCGTTCCAGCAGGGACGGAAGCATTTCGGGATTACATGCAAAGCAGGGAATCTTCAGTCCTGCCACCCGCTCCGCCATCTGTGCATCATAGTAGGGTTTTCCGCCGTCGGCAATGGCCAGCAGGCATACCACGGTTACTCCGGACTCTTTTAATTCCCGGAGTCTGTGCAGCAAAGCCGCCCGGTTGCCCCCTTCCTCTAAATCCGTGATCAGAAAAAACAGGGTTTTGGAAGGATTCTCCACAAATTTCTCACAGTATGCCACCGAACGCTCTATATTCGTTCCTCCTCCCAGCTGGAAACCAAACAGTAAATCCACCGGGTCCTCACATTTTTCCGTCAGATCCACAACACTGGTATCAAATGCTACGATATGCGTCCGTATGGATGCCATGCTGGCAAGAATACAGCTCATGATCGAAGAATATATCACGGATTCTCCCATGGAACCGCTCTGGTCCACATCCAGAATAACGGTCCACTGTCTGGAAGCCGCCATGGTCGTCCGGTCAAAAAAGTAAAAATGCTCCGGTACAATGGTTCCCAGTTCCGGATCATAATTTTTCAGATTTCTGCGGATGGTCAGCGGAAAATCCATGGCTGCGGCAGAGGGAATGGGCGAATGATTCCTGCGGTTAACCGCGGCCGTTACGGCACGGCGGATATCCGCTTCCAGCAGCTTATTGATTTCCTCCACGATTTTCGCAATAAAGGCACGTACGCTCTCTTTGGAACGTTTGGGAATCTGATCCTTCAGCATAAGAATGGTTGAAGCCAGACTGATATCCGGTTCTATATTCTCCAGCAGTTCCGGTTCGAAAACCATCTGACGAAGTCCGCACCGCTCCATGGCATCCCCCTGTATTACCGTAACCAGGTCTTTTTCAAACAGGGATCGTACATCTCCCAGCCACCGGGTTATCTGCGGATTGGAAGGCCCGTTTCCGGCTCCTCTTCCGGAACCGAAACCACCGTATTCACTTCGATTATAAATTGCCGCCAGCGCCTGGTCCATTAAATCCTGTTCTCCGGATAAGGCGGGTTCCTCATTCCCATTCATGGAAGCAAATCTTTCACTGCTTTCCGCACCCAGGATCAGCCGCCAGCGTTTCATTCGTTCCGTTTCATTCATAGCTTTCCTTTACCTTTCAAATATCTCCAAAATCAAAATCTTCCAATTCATCCAGCATTTCCCGGGCTTCAGCGGTAACAGGCGCATTTACCGCCTCGCTGACCTGCTGCGGATTTAACTGCCACAACTCTCCCAGATTCTCTGCAATATCACTTTTTTCCCTTGCCGTAAAATCAGCAAAGGCCCGGCGCAGAAACAGCAGCGCCCGTTTAAATTCCTCGTCATCCAAAGTATCCAGATAGCGGTCCAGACTTTCCCACAGACTCATGCGGGTGATCAATGCATACCGGTTTTTCATGGAAAGACCTTCAAACCATCCGGCTCCCAGATCGGCCGGAATCCCTCTGGAAAGTCGGCGTTCCACCTTTACTTCCAGCTCTGCATTTGTGATCTTCCCCCGCTCCAGCAATATGGCGGCTGCATAACCGGAAATCTTCGTATTCAGGTCATCCCTGTCAGCGATTTCCGTCATTACCTGCAGCCAGCGCTCCTCCGAAAGAAAATCGTGATGCAGTACCGCTTCATTTAACATCTGTATACCCTGAATCATTTCCCTGGAAGCATTATCATCGCAGATACAGCTTTCCGGCAGGAGCAGGCAGGCCCGAAGAAATAACTGTTCCAGAACCGGAATCAATGCTTCGCCCGAAATCTTACGAATCGTTCCATACTGTATGACTACCGACAGACTATGTACCGTTTTTGCGATTTCTTCCACGGCTCCGGCTTCTACGGCGATCTTCTGCAAAACACCTGTGGCATAATTTACCGTATCTGGCATTCCGCATAAAAAGGATTCTTCTATAATTTTTGCAATGGCTGCAATGCTCTCCCCCTTTTCCACTTCTTCCTTCATTTGAAAGGAAGCCGCCTGAAGCACCGTATCTCCCTTTAACTGCGCTTCCACGATCTCAATTTCCGCCTCGGGAGTCCATCGCAGTACCCAATGCTCTGCCCAGGTTGCCTTTTCCTGCTGCACCTGCTGCCAGTTTACAAATGAAATTCCCAGTACCCGCAGTCTGTGAAGAAAAAATGACCGCTCCATATCTAAAAATGCTGCCTTCCGGGATTTTACCGTCAGCTTTTCCCTAAGGTCCAAATGCAGATCATCAGCCGTCACGGAACAATATCGTTTTAAATTCAACTCCTCCAGCAACCGATAGAAATCATTCTGAATCGACGTACGGCTGACTCCCTGGGGAAGGCTGCCAATGGCCGTTCCAATCTCCGTATCGGCAACTGCCTGGGCAATTTCCCCAAAATTTCCATGTCCCATACATGTTATGGCGGCATCCCTTAAATCCCGCAGTGCGGGAATCCTATATCCATGAAGCTCCGCTAATGAAAAGGAAAGCCGTACCGCTTCAATAACCTCTGCGGAAGAAACCATATTCCCGTTTCTGCGCTGCCAGAACGCAAGTTTTGACAGATAACTGCGGGCTGCATAGTCCGCTTCTCCTTTTACAAAGCCTTTCCATAACAAATCATAATATGCCGGAGCTTTATTTCCCGCTCCATAACCGGACCGTGAGGAAAGACGGTAGTAGGAATAGGGCATCAATGTTTTCTGCACTTCCACGAAAGGAAGCCGTTTTAATTCTTCATCGCTCAATTCCGGGGCATCACTCTTTAATCCTTCTACATGATATGCCCCGGTTACTACGACGATTTTTTCCGGCGGAATACCGGAAGATATAACTTCCCGGATCTGCCGTTTCATATAGGCTTCACGCACAAGAGTTTCTGCATGATCACTGTCTGCTCCTTCTGTGAGTTCCCGCAGATTTTTCCCGAATTCCCCGGCTCCGTTCCAATACCCGTGTCCTTCGCTGAAATGCTCCATTGTCCGCTCCCAGAAAGTTTCATGTGTATCTTCACCGGAAAGTTCATCCAGTCTGCGGTAGACCGACAGACTTCCTTCTTCGCCTACATTCTCCTCTTTTCCTGCTACACGGGATAATGCCAGAAACACACCGGAAGGCAGGTCAATAAAACGATATTCCTTTTGATTTTCATGGGCCCACAAAACAGCCTGATATTCCGGGGAATATTCGGCGAACGGATATAGTATGGTATGAATCGGTGTTTCACTGGTATATGCCATAATCGCAACCGGCGGTTTTGTGTGGTGATCGGTCAGGTAAGACAGCTCCTCCGTAAAATCACCGGGTCCTTCGATCAATACGATCTGAGGCATAACTTCATCCAGCAGCTTTCTCAAATGCCAGGCGCCTGCCGGGGAAAGATGGCGGATTCCAAATATAACCGGCTGCTTTTCATCCATTATTCATTCAGCTCCTTACACTCTTTATAAAGACCGGACCACTTTAATCCTCTTTTTTTCAGAATATTTTCCAAATACTCCTTCCATGCAAGACTGTCTTTTTCATCATCTTTTACTACGGCTCCCTGAAGTCCGGCAGCCAGATCATAATCCGTGATTTCTCCATTTCCAAAACTTCCTGCCAGCGCCATACTGTTTGCCAGCAGTGAGATTGCTTCCGCCGTAGACAATACCCCTGTGGTGGGCTTCAATTTCTGTTTGCCGTCTAAGGTTGCGCCAAGCCGGAGTTCACGGAAAATCGTACATACTTTTTCAACCACTTCATCCTCCGGCAGTTTCGCATTCAAATCCAGATTTTCCGAAAGCTGAGCCACGCGGGTCCTGACAATATCCATTTCCGATTCCAGATCGGCGGGCGCCGGAAGCACTACAATATTAAAACGCCGCTTTAGAGCCGCTGACATTTCATTTACTCCTTTGTCTCTGGTATTTGCCGTTGCAATAACGGAAAATCCCTTCTTTGCCGGAACCTCAATTCCCAGTTCCGGTACTGCGATTCTCTTTTCCGACAAAATGGAAATCAGGGCATCCTGTACCTCGGAAGCGCACCGGGATATCTCTTCCACTCTTGCAATGGTTCCTGTTTCCATGGCATTATAGATCGGGCTTTTCAGCATGGCTTCCGGAGACGGTCCCTTAGAGATCAGCATGGCATAATTCCATGAATAACGAATCTGTTCTTCCGTGGTTCCTGCGGTTCCCTGAATCACTTTGGTAGAATCTCCGTTGATAGCTGCTGTCAAATGCTCTGACAGCCAGGATTTTGCGGTACCCGGTTCCCCGATCAATAATAATGCCCGGTCCGTTACCAATGTGGCAATCGCTATCTCCACCAGACGTTTATGACCGATATATTTGGGCGTGATTACGGTCTTTCCGGCTTTTCCTCCGGTAATATAAGTCAATACGGACTTCGGAGACATCTTCCAGCCGGTCGGAATGGGATCCGTTTCTGCTGCTATTAATGCATCTATTTCCTTTTGAAACATCTGCTCTGCCGGCAGACGCTGTACTTTTGATTCAGTTTCCATGTTATGATACTCCTTTTTGCTCATTATTCATCATTATCATCAGGCTGTCGTGCAGTTCCTGATATCTTTCATCGCTCCAGCCGGTAACGCCCACTTTTCCTTCGGATACAAGACGTCTGATCTCCTCCAGTTCTTTCAGCTTATCTTCCGGGATCATCGGCGCCTCTTTGATCAGGCTTTCCATCATCCAATACTGTACTTTCCTTTTTTCCAGACTCTTTACCACAAGTCCCTGACCTTCCGTAAACCCGCATTGGTTCAGCAGAAAAAAGTACCTTGAATCATTGTTGGTTCCAATGGACGCCAGAAGCCGGAGATGGAAATAGTGTGTCAAAAGTTCACATATTTCCCGGTCCGACGGACAGAGAAGGTTGGTTAATACGGAATCCCAGTCTGCGTGCCGGCTGTAATTTGCCCAGTCATTATAAGCGGTATACCTGGAATACTGCCCGTACTGATATGTATGGAACGTGCCCGATTTCTTTAATTTTGTGTTTATTAACAATTCAAACCAGCGGGTATCCGGCTTTTCATTAAGATTCCTTTTTACATATATCATCTTATTCCTGGAGCCGTCATAATACTCCCCGCAATATTCATATTCCTGTTTTTCGCTGTTCCAGACCACCCGGGCAAAGGTATCCATGATTTCCTGCCGCTGCAGTTTCTGCTGTTCATTTTCTTTGGATAAAATTCCTTCTTTTATAAGTAATACTGCAAATGTATCAAATACCTCTTCTTTGGACTTTGTCAATAGCGCCGCTGTCAGCGCCGGTTTTAAAAACATATTCCCATATGTCCGGTACAATTCCTCCGCCAGTCCAAACAACCGCTTATCCATGCTCCATATCATGGAATCCGTAAGCCGCTCTGCAATATAATGGGATACCGGCACAACTGTATGTTTATCCGTAATATAAGTTTCAAACTGTATCGTTTTGTTTTTTTCTGTTTTTAAACGTTCAAACAGATTATCAGAAGCCATTCTCCGATACAGATGAAGCATTTTTTCGGATGCCTTTCCTGTCATGGATTCAAACAATGTCCGCAGTTTTCCGAAATTTTCATCCGATAACAGAGTATTTCCACTGTCTGCCTGTGTCTGCAGTTCATCCAGTACACAGAGTATGGCATCGGCTGTCAAATCTGAAACTTCATCGTTTGTTGAAAGTGCAAGATATGTTATGGCAACGGCAGGATTTTTCTTAATCTGGGCTTCCCAGAATTCCCTGTGTTCCATGCTCTTCATTTCTGCCAGTGCCCACATTGCCGCTTTTTTACAATTACCTTTTTCCGTTTTTGTCAATGCCATCAACAGTTCTGAATTTTCCCGACTGTGACCCAGGGCATGGATGATCGCAGCCCGGACTTCTTTCTCCGCCTGTTCCAGCATGGAAAGATACCAGGCGTTTTCTTCTGCTCCCGCAATGGCTTCAATCACATGAACCCGGCGTACCATATCCTTTTTCCCTTTCGGATTAAAATCCTTTTTCAAGAGCGGCAGTGTGGATGCATCTTCCTCACTCAGCCATTCCTCAATCCGTTCCGCCAGTTCTGAATAACCGGCATTCAGTCCGGCTACCAATGCCGTTTTCAGACGGTAATCGGAAAAAATTTCGGGATTTCTGTCATGGGTTTCCACGATCAGACTGTAATGGCCGCTCCCTGTAGTGGTCAATGCCTCCAGTATCGGAGCCAGCAGACTATACGGAGCATCCGAACATGCTTTTCCTTCCGTTTCAGGCAGAGGTTTAAGTTCTCCCTCTACACCACTGACTGCCTGTGTTGTAAGAACCGCCTCCACAAAAGCAAGAATATCCAGTAATGTATCCTCTTTATTAGTGCAGGTCCCGGAAAGAAGTTCTCCGGCAGACTGATAAATTTTAGCAAATACGGGTGAAGCTTTGGAAAGCATCTCCATCTGTTCTACTGCACGGGCCAGGCGGAAATCCTCGGAAAGAAGGGATACACCTGCAATTACACTGGATTCCAATCGCTCCTTTAATTCATAAAGCGGGTTAAGATTCATAATGTTTTACCTTCTTTCTTCCTAATATAATAACCGGACAACTCTCTCATTGGTTACAATACTGTATGGCTGTACACAAATGCGTCGTCCTGCTTCATCATAATAAAATGCTCCCAGCAATACCTGTTCCTTCCTCATAAAAGGTTCCAGCATGGCCAAACGATGAACGGTATTTTCCATTCCCGGCATATCTTCCAGCAAAATGGTATTTCCTTCTCTGTCCCGCATAACATATTTATCATCAATGGTCCCGATTTCTTCAAAGGCAAACAGTAATACGACAAAGTTATCGGAAAGCGTATTTTTTATCTGGTTCTTTACCATTTTTACGGCATTTGGAAGACTGCTGCAGGCATGGGTTCTAAGAGCCGAAATCTGTTCTTTTGTTACCGGTTGATACGTGACACCCTCCCAACGGATCCGGCGGTTCATTTCTCCCGGATAATAGGTCAGCACCGGTATGGCCGCCGCCTCAAAAACTGTATCTTCCTGTCGGATATACTTCATCGCTTTTACCGGACGATAATTCCGTGAAACCGATACCTCTCCGGTTTCTATATCTGCCCACCAGCCAGTATCAATAAATTCCTTTCTGGCTTCATCATAGACGACCTGAAACGAAAGCTGCAGCAGACTGGCATTTTCTTTTTTCATTCCCAAAGCCTGTAGCTGTTCCAGTTTCCAGATTCCTCCCAGTTCTTCGTACAGAATGCTGTCGTCGTCTCCGATTTCATCTTTCTCCAGTTTTTCCTTCAGATAGGCATCTGATTTTTTCACCAACGCCCTTAATTGAACCAATATATGTATAGCCTCCCGGTAATGAAGGCTGTCACCATCTTTCTGAAAAGCTTCCATCTCCAAAATCAGACGGTTGACATAAAGCTGCGGTCCTGCCAGATAATAATCTCCCAGCTGCTTTGCCAGACTGCGGTATGTCTTAATGGAACTGCCGCCCATGGTGCCAAGACCTGCCTGTAGCAGATTACTCATCATCTCTTCTGTCAGCTTTAATCCCTCTAACTGTTTTTTTATTTTCTTGGTACGGGCCGCCTTGTTTACCTTTGGTGTTCCTTCCTTTTTCTCTGTTGCGGATTTTGCTGCCCGGGCTTCTTTCTTCTTTCTTTTCTGAATAATATCTTCCGGAATTTCACACAGTTCAAACTCCTTTTCCTGACTGATTTCAAAGAGAAGCGCCAGACTGTGTTTACACGGAAACTGCCGGCTGGGACAGGAGCAGCGGAATACCGGATGTTCCTCTTCCACAAAATCCGCCGATGTTATGTAATTGGACTTGCCGCTGCCGGCACATTCCCCCATATAGAACGTGTCGTCTTCCGAACGGAAACGCTTTACAAACCCGCCTTTCCCTGAAATCTTCCGTCCATTGCTGACCGCCGTGGCATTCGGCGCAAGGACGGTAATATATTGCTCTGATATCTTTCTCATTTTATCGCATCCTTTTATCTGTTATTTTCTTATCATACAACCATTTTACTTAAAACGCAAGCAATGTACGCCTCTTCTCTGATCAGCTTTTGATCCAACCCACCTGAATTTGTTAGGTCAATATATCTCATATCCGTTCAGATTTTCCGTGACGTGATAAATGAGTGGTACGTTGCCGACACCAGCCGCAAAATCACGCCATTATGAAAGCACACACAACATCAGTTTTTATCAGCAAATAGTAAACTCATATTCGAATAACGTTTCAGGGAATTCCTGCTTTTTTCAATAAAATCCCAGGTTTTCTGATAGGTTCCGGGTACCGCAAATTCGGAGCATGAAACAAATTCAATAAATTTATCAATGTTCCCTTCATACTTCTCCGCAAAATCATCTGACATCTTTTGTTTATCTTCATCTGAAAAATCTTCTAAAGTATTATATAAAACATGTTCCAGGTTACAGGAATTAAAGTATATCTTATACGAAATCCCGTTTATCTTCCCGGTTCTCCTGAGTTTCAGCAGGATTTCGGCTTTTCTGTGATTCCTTTTTACCGTGGATCCAATATGGGCCGTTTCGATATGATCGGTATAATATTCAATGGTATCCAAAGCTCCCGGAACAATATCCCTGTCCTGAATAAAAACGCCGTCCGTATCTGTCAGATGTATGATCTTCATAAAATCATCCGTATCATATCTGTATTTTCTCTTAACGGAATCTATCTGATCTTTTATCTTCTTTAAAATCCCGTCCACGGAAACATAATCTTTTAATGTAATATCTCCATGAACTACCGTAAATTTTACACGGCTGCCAGAAAAATATTCGGACATGACCGTTCCCAGAGCCGCTTCTTCACTGGGTCCTTCCACAATAAACGCAATCACCTTTTTTTCATTCATAACGGATATTCCTGCCTGCCTTTCGAAATGCCCGTGCGATCTTTAAGCTGTCTGTCTCTTCATAGACCGCTTCTTCCTGTCCGCCCAGCGTGATTCCCCGAAGATACGCATCCCTCAGGTTACGGGAATAGCAGATGTTCTTCAGATGAATGAATCTGTTTGACGGATTTTTTGTAGAAAACATTATATTCTCTTCTTCCAGCATTTCCAATGCCCGTAAGTTATGGGATGTGAAGATCAGCTGCCCCCTGGCGCATCTGTTAAAAATATCCAGCAGTTCTCCCAGCATATATTCAAAAATTCCGGAATCCAGTTCATCGATCACCAGACAGACCGAAGGATTTCCAAATGCCCGTATCAGCACGCACAGGATGGAAATGATTTTTATGATACCGTCGGATTCCATCCGGATCGGAATCGGCGGAATGTTATCCCTGACCGACAACAATTCAATCTTATATCCCTGTTCACCGGAATCCGTCATCTGAAACCCGTGATCTTTTATTTCCAGATGCATCCCCGGAATGATCGTATATAAAACAGTATTCATCTGCTCAAGAAGACGGTCTAATAAATGCCTTTGCCCTGACCGTATGATAACCGGCTCCTTCATCGGAAACAAAAAACTTTCTTTCCTTCCGTTTCCTTCCGTCCGATAAAGCACGGGTAACAGCACATCCGCCAGAATAACACCGGAGTGCGTGCTTCGTATTACGATCAGTTCCTGATCTGCAAATCCGTATAATGCTTTTATTATATCGGAACAATCCTTAAAATCATTTTCATATTCCCGGCAGAAGATCTCCCTGCTGCTTTCTCCGAAAATATAAGAACATTTACTCTTCTCCGCCAGTTTTCTTGCGACCATCAGGTCTGTTTTTCTCTCTTTATCCCCCTCTGCCGCTTCATAAAACCTTTTCTTCGGTGTAAATACCGTGGCGCTCTCCGTTCTCCGGTAATCCATAAAAACCTTTTTATTACTTCTGATACCTCCGGAATGCTTTGCAAAACTCAGGGATTCCTGCAGAATATCCACTCCCCGGTCAGCCCTGTGCAGTATAATTCTGTAACCTGCTTCATAAATGACATCATCTGAATAAATGATAAAGTCAGCATCAATTTCTGCATGATCAGATTTCGCATCAATATATTCCGCACATTCGTCTTCCAGGCATCCGCCGGACATGATCTTCCGTAAATAATAGAAAGTATCCGCTACGGCCGTTTTGCCGGAACCATTCTGCCCATATATCCCCAGTACCTCCGCATTCCGTTCCGTCAACTGCTTATGCAGGACATTCGGCATGATGATCCGCCCATTTTCAACATTTTTTATATTCCCCAGTCTCAGTGAGGCCAGCCGAACAATACTTTTCATTATTTCGCCCCTTTATCTAAATATCCGATCCTGTAATCTACAGGATTATTTCACTATTATCCCAAATTCACTTATTTTTATTCCTGACAGTCCATCCTTTTCACACAAATTTTATTTATTACAGTATTAAAAATCGATTTGCACAGAATATAAGCATTATTAGAGTAGACAGTTTGACAATTATCTATTATAATTTACATATTAAAGAAAAAATTATTATAAACATTCTGTAATTCCATGTGTATTACCGATTCACATCATAATGAATTACAAATGTTTACGAAAAAAAAGGAGGAAACATGAAAAACTTACGAATCGGAAAAAAACTTTTGCTAACATTTATGCTTATCATTCTATTATTTTGCGGAACCGTAGCTACCGCCATTTCAGGATTGCGTGAAAATGCAGATAAATATTCAGATTTTTATCATGTCGGCTACCGTATTACAAATAATATTATGAATATGCGCCGGGGACTGCAGATCATCGTAAAAGACCTTACATTTATTACAATCGAAGAAGATGCGGAAAAAAGCAAGGTACATTCAGAAGATCTGCAAAAAGAACTGAAACTTCTGGAAAACAACGCCAACTGGCTGTTTGAAAATTTCAAAAACGAACCTGAACTGTTAGAAACCTTTGCCGCAGAAATAGCAAAGGCACTGGAACTTCAGGAAACAGTCATCAATACGGCCCAGACAGATAAGTCGAAAGCAAGGGAGATACTGTTGAACGAATACCAGCCTCTGCTGGAAGAAGCAGTAAATACTCTGATACAGATCAGCAATGCGGCGGAACAGAATGCAGAAAACGATTATGAAAATACCGTTTCCATGCAGGAAACCCTGGTAGCCTTACAATTGTTCATGGCAGGAGGTACGCTGGTCATTACACTTATTATTTCTACATACCTTACGAGAAATATCACACGGCCGCTGCATGAATTGGAACGGTCCGCAAAGAAGATCGTTGACGGTAATTTTGATATTGATATTACATATCAGTCCAAAGATGAACTGGGAGTCCTGGCGAACTCATTTAAAAACATGACCGTAATCCTGGAATCGGTAATTTCCGATGCTTCCAGAATTTTAAGTGAAATGGCAGACGGCAATTTCGATGTCCGGACGGAAGCGGAAAAACGGTATGTGGGAAGTTTCCAGAGTTTATTGTCATCCATGCGGAAGCTGAACCGTGACTTAAGTTCTACATTAGGACAGATCAACCAAAGCGCCGACCAGGTTGCCGCCGGTTCCGGTCAGGTATCCAATGGAGCGCAGGCCCTTTCACAGGGAGCAACCGAACAGGCTTCTGCCGTGGAAGAACTGGCCTCCACCATTACGGGAATTTCCCATCAGGTTAAAAATACGGCTAAAAACGCATTGGAAGCAAGAAGCCAGTCCGGTACAGCCGGTGACGAAATGGAAGAATGCAACACCCAGATGCGTCATATGATGACTGCTATGGAAGAGATCACACGTACCTCCAATGAAATCGGCAAGATCATAAAAACCATCGAAGATATTGCATTCCAGACGAATATACTGGCGCTTAACGCCGCGGTGGAAGCTTCCCGTGCAGGCAGCGCCGGAAAAGGATTCGCCGTGGTTGCCGACGAGGTCCGTAACCTTGCCAGCAAGAGTTCGGCAGCCGCCAAGACTACTGCCGAACTGATCGAAAGCTCCATCAAAGCAGTAGCGCTGGGTACCCAGCTTGCAGATTCCACTGCCCAGTCCCTACTGAAAGCCGTTGAAGGCGTTCGTATGGCGGCAGACAAGGTAGATTTGATCGCCGAAGCCGCAGAACGGCAGTCAAATGCCATTGAACAGGTTACGATAGGCGTTGACCAGATTTCTACCGTGGTACAGACCAATTCCGCTACTGCAGTGGAAAGCGCTTCTGCCAGTCAGGAACTTTCAAACCAGGCTTCCATGCTTAAAAATCTGGTGGCAAAATTCATTCTCCGGGAAGAATATGCTTCCGGAAACCAGCCAATGGGAAACAGGTATAACAATAACCGGTCTTCCGTAAACCGTATAAATTTAGATTAAGATATCAAAATACAGTTGTTTAAAATAAGTCAGCAGAGTTATCCTGCTGACTTATTTTACAATACCTGCAAACGTTCCAACAGACAACACTATGGATAAAAAAATGGCAAAAATTTTTCTACTTATTTTTGTAGATCATTCCTCCTTATTTGTTATTTTTTTAAAAACAGGATATAAAACCAACCCCTAACGTGCCATTGAAAAATCAGAAAAAACGCGGTAGAATATAGGACAAAATTTATGGGAGGTTATAATGTGTTTTATATCGGAATATGTGATGATGAAAGAGGAACCTGCGGGGAATTAGAAACCCTGCTTTACAACTATGGTAAAAAACAAGGCATTAATATTGAAGTAAGCATTTGGTATTCAGGCGAGAGCCTTTGTACATTTCTGCAAAAAGATACTCTGCTGGATATTTTGTTTCTGGATATCGAATTGATCAGTACCGACGGAATCAAAGTAGGCGGTTTTATAAGGGAAGAACTGGAAAATCCGGAAACAACTATCATTTATATTTCTTCAAAGAGTCATTATGCAATGAGTTTATTCCGGATTCAGCCCTTTGATTTCCTGATCAAACCTTTAAACCAGAAAATGATAGACGACGTAATGGACCGGAGCATAAGAATTTATGAAAAGAAAAATCAGTTTTTTGAATATTATTCAAAAGCCCAGGGCTGCCATTCCAAACTTTGTTTTAAAGATATTCTTTATTTTTACAGTCAGAACAAGAAAGTAAATGTTGTTCTTCTCAAGGAAGAAATCCAATTTAACGGAAAACTAAAAGAGATTGCAAATATTGTGCCGCACAATTTCTGTATGATCCATCAGTCCTATCTGGTCAATCTGGATTTTGTGTCGGAATGTTCCTATGAATGGATGAAAATGCAAAATGGGACGCTGCTGAGTATAAGCCAGCCTTACAGAAAAACCGTAAGAACCCAGATGACACAGCGTGAATGGGAGAAAATGAAATAATATGTGGGATGTTATGGCAGCATTAAGCACAAATTTATTCAGAACTTTAATCATAAAAAAATTTATATCTATTTTTTTTACAAAAGAAACAGAAAATAAAGGAAAAGAAAAGTTCATTTATTTTTTGTTTTACTTTATAACCACTGCGGTTTATCTGGCCTTTCATTTTCCGCCGGCCAATATAGCCGTGAATCTGCTGATGATTTATATCATCGCACAGACGCTTTATGAAGGCGAACAGATTAAAAAAATCTTAGTTTCCATTTTAATCTACGGGATCAATATGGCATGCGATATTGTTTCAATCTATTCGTTCTCTGATTACATAGTAGGGGGCGGTTATAATGAAATTGCAGCGTATATAACCGTTCTGATGATCAGTATCTGTGAATTTATCATTGAGAGATTTGTATTCAAAAAAAGAGGAATGGATTTTACACCGCCTCATTGGAATATTCTGATTTTAATACCTGTCATAAGCATTGCAATGCTGTTTTGTTTATTGATGAACAATCTCAAGAATCAGACGGTCCTCATTCTGGTCAGCGCAGGGATCTTATTTATCAATATGCTGATATTTTATTTATATAACGCACTATTGGATACTTATGTAAAATTAGAAGAAAATTCTTTGTATGAAAGAAAGATCGCCTGCTATGCCAATCAGCTGGATGTTTTGATGCAGTCGGAAAAGAAAATAAACTCCCTGCATCACGATATGAAGCATCACCTGAACGAATTGCGGATCATGGCCTCGGGGAAACAAAGTAAACAGGAGATCGCGGAATATATACAAAATATGCAGATGTTTATGGAAAATCAGAAGGAATTTTCCTCCAGCGGAAATATGGAGATTGACAGCATATTAAATTATATGTTATTTAAGGCACAGGAAACTCTGGATAAAATAGAATATAAGATCAGTATACCAAAAGATATCGGCATTCTCTCTTTTGACCTTAATATTATATTCGGTAATCTGCTGGAAAATGCAATACTGGCAGCAGGATCTTCCCTTGGGAAATGGCTTTCGGTCTTTGTCCATTATGACAAAGGAATGCTGTTTATCAATATTCAAAACAGTTATCAGGGTGAATTGGAAAAAAGAAATGAGATCTATCTGACTACAAAGAAGGATAAAACAAAACACGGCATAGGATTGCAGAATGTGAAAAGGGTTGTAAAAAAATACGACGGTAGTATAACAATCTCAGATAAAAATAATATTTTTGACATAAAGATCGTGTTATATACGATCCGGCAGGAGCCTGCCCTTTTCACATAAATGTAATATGTCAATATAATTCAAGCAATTTCTGATGCGGATATAAAGAAATCTGCAATTTCGGCGGGTCTTCCAGTATATGATCCCGGCTGGTCTGGGAAGACATAACACTAAACGGTAACACCAGTTCCATATCGGTTCCCTGTCGAAGGGAAAAAGACGTTCCCGGCATATCGGGATTGGCAATCCGGTAGCAGGTATCCTCCAAACTTAACACATAATCCGTTCCTTTCAGATAGTAGACCTGAAGATCGATTCCTTTTTCATTGACAAAAGAATTGTACTGATTGCCGAAGGACACTCTGACCATGTAGATATAATCCGTAAAAATCCCGATGTTTTCCGCCTGTCCGCCTGCATTATAGCTTTGTAAAAAGGTATCCACGGAAACCAGCTCCGCCTCCAAAACCTTAACATTATAACCATCCATCCCCTCATCCGAATAAACAAAAAAATCTTTTTCAACCGGAACGTTCTCTCCTTTTTGGAACACCCGAACCGCCGGAAGGTCGATATCCCGGTTTACCAGATAAAATCTTATGCTCCATGCCAAAATCAAAGCAACGGACAGGGATATAATCACTATTTTTTTCATCTTCTCTTCAATCCTTCCTTCATCATTTAAAATCCGTCGCCATCAGATGCTTTGCAATCCTGCCGGATTCCAGCAGTAAAATCTCATCCGACATCTTCTGCAGGATAGAAAGGTCATGGCAGGAAATAATGACCAGAGCTCCCCTCTCTCTTTGAGAAACAAGGATGTTTTTCAGCAATTCAATGCCATCGGTATCCAGAGCATTGACTGCTTCATCCAAAATGACCAGTTCCGGTTCTTCTACAATGGCGGCGGCAATGCCCAGACGCTGTTTCATCCCCAGCGAATATTTACGGTATTTCTTTCCGTCATCCGGATCCAGCCCCACTGCTGAAAGGGTATCACGGATCCGGGTATCGTCAATTCTGTTTTGAATGGAGGCCAGCATTTTCAGATTCTGAAATCCTGAATAAGAACCCAAAAACGCAGGCTTTTCCAAAAACAGGCCGATGCTTTCCGGAAATGTAATATCCCTGCCCAGAACTTTTCCGTTGATTTCTATACTTCCTTCAGTAGGGCGGATCAGCCCTGAGATCAACCGCATAAGCATTGTCTTCCCCGAGCCGTTGATCCCCTGGAAACCATAAATCTTACCGGATTCCATGGACGCCGATACTTCCCTTATGACCGTCTGTTTATGTATGGTTTTGGTTACATTTTTTATTTCTATATTTATCATAAAAACTCCCTTCTAATCCTCGTTCCAAATATCATACCGACGGAACCGGATCACACCTGCACCGGCAAAGACCGCCATTAACACCAGTGGGACCGCCAGTCCTGCAGCAATGCAGACGCCGTCCTGAATAACCATTTCATACCGCATAGACATGGCATAATTTCCAATCAGACAGGGTGAAGTAAAATATGCGGAAGAAATCAGTATAGATGCCGTGATCAAAAAACCGTATACCGGTTTCATAAACAGACACAACGTCATCTGCAGCAGACTGAGACACAATGAAACCAGAACCGGAAGAAGAAGTATGGCAGCGGGCCACGGAATATCCCCGGATAAAGCGGAATCTCCGGATATCTGAAACACCTCATATTGCAGTTCTTTATTTATTTCACCGGTAATTCCTTTTCCGGCCTCAATACTAAATAAAGCAGCTGTGCCAAAAATCAGGCTGTGGTATATCACAACGCTTAATATATTCCATATACATTTCGACAGCCACCATATCGTCCTCCCTTTTGTCCGGATTAAAATCTGCCTGCCAAAGCCCTGCATATCCTTATACGGATAACTCAGCGTAATAAAAGATATTAACAGAAAAACGATCAGCCAGCGGACAGGAAGAACAAAAGAATGACCGGATTCAGGATCATATCTATCCATACCGCCGTAAATATACATCATATAATCTGCAGAGCCTCCCTCTTCCTGCGTCCGGCAGCCATTTGCTTCGTAACCATCCGTTTCATTCCGTACTGCGATCCGGTTGTTTAAATCAAAGCAGGCAATCAGGGCCACAAAAACCGGAACGATAAACAATACGGGCTTTTGAATGATTCCTCTTCGTATATCAAACCAGATCATCTTAATATACTTCATCCGGCGCCTCCCTTATAGCCGTTGCGGCCAAAATGAGCAGTAGCAGGATCACCATCCCCGTAATAACAACGAAACTATTGGTATCATAACCAGACGGCACTGCCCGCAAAAAATTCATCGGGGATATTTCGGTATACACTACATCACCGGACGTATAAATAAATGAATTGCAGAAATAATGAAACCCCAATAAAGCAATAAACGGCAGTAATACAACTATCACATGATTTTTAACAAAGGAAGCGCAGGCAGCACACAGACAGGCAAGCAGCCCGCAATATATAAAATCCACCGTTAAATAAAGAAAAACATATAGAAACGGTCTGGTATAAAAAAACTCCGACAGAAACGAGGACGAAATGATTCCATAACTGGTGATATAATATGGGTCCGGAGTCACAGCCGGTACAAACATGGCCGTAAGCAGAAAATTAAACAGCAAAGGAATCACCATTGCCAGTCCGCCGGACAAAAACAAGGCAATATATTTTGACAGATGATAGCGCCATTTTCCGGTCCGCACAACAACATTCCGGATATATCCGCTACGCCGCTCCTTACAGTAGGACCAGCCATACGGAAGGCACACCAGGACCGGAAAAAGGAAAAAATAATTTGTAGAGCCGGCAGTGACCGCTTCGCTTCCGATCCAGTAATTAAACAACGTCTGTGACGGCATCATTGGATTCCGGATATAAGAAAATTCTTCCGAAATATTCCTTAAAGAACTGATATACCGGTCATAACTCCGCACACAGGGAACCAGACTGAACATCGTAATGATACAGCCTGTCAACACCACAAATAAAAACAATCTGGTCCCCATTGCCTTTTTACATTCTATCTTTATATTATTCCACAGCATAGATTTCCTCTCCCTGTTCCGTACTGATCTTTAAGTCCTTTTCTATCAAAAGGGTATAATCCATTGAATTATACCCTCTCGATCATTCCGGTTTAGTTTGCTGACGGATAAGAGCCTGCCGTATCAGGACTCCAAACCCCTTTGCAACGACCGGAAACACCATTTACTCCGGTGGAAATGTTCAGCCATGCTTTCCGGTAACCGTCCTCATAAATAGTAGTATGGATCACATACTTGCCCGGTTTAACTTTTGCATAGGTACCTATTGTTGTACCGGTATTATATGTTACAGAAACACTGGACGGCTTGCTTCCTCCGTTTGCATAAACCCATAAAGTCATTCCGCTCTGGTTATTCATGAAAACAGGTGTGGTATTGGTTTTAGCACGAACTCCGGTCGTAACATTTTTAGTATAGCTGACTGTTCCTGTCGGAAGATCGGTGTCCGTAGTATTCGGCGCAGCAAATGCCGTCAGTGATGTTGATGCCATAATAAGGCTGGAAGCCAATGCTAATGCAACTTTTTTAAAATTTTTCATAATGATTCATCTCCTAAAATAATTTTTTGGTCGTCTGACCATTTTTCTGGTGATACGGTTTATGTATCGATACCGTTATGTATTGATACCAAACAGTTTTTGGCTTTTATGGTTTACTGCATGTATTGTCTCAGCGAAACAAAAAACCGGATTTATAACTTGCTGCCCCCTCCCTTATTTTTTATTTATAGTTACATGCACCAGACATGTTACTACCGATATTGATCCTTCAACAGAACCGGACGGTGAACCTGATTCTCGATCCTGCCGGCAACTACTGCGATGCAGGTTATCCAAACGGAAATCGAAATGCCATAAAAAATATCGCTATGTCCCGTTTCATACATCGCCAATAAGATAATGCTATCTATGACCAGAACTTTTCTTGTGCATATTCTGTATTTCTCTGATTCGGCAGGGTCTAATTTCTTATTGGAATTATCCACAGGCGCCAGATACCAGATGAATATACTGTATAATATATCCGCTGCAAATACGATTCCCATATATCCCTGATCAAAACTGCGGAAAATCAGAAAGCTGATACATACTACCGAAAATGAAATCAGAAAACAGAGTTTTTGTGTTTCTGCATGATATCCGCCGGCATAACGCCTGATCGCAAAAAAACCTGACAGAAAGCAGAGGCTTTGCACAAATATCCCCAGGATATATCCCAGCAGTAATGTTACTGCAATACCGGCAAGAACTATTTTCAAACGGTATAATCCGTAGTCTATGATTTCTTTTCTTTCCAAATCCGTCATATTATGTACCATTAAAATTTTCTCAGTTTCTTAACGGACTTTGGCAATTTCGGCTGGTATGAAATACAGGGACACGCTGAATTTGCATCTTCAGTGGCAATCTTGAAGGCAATTGTTTCGATTACTGTTGATAAATGTTTTTTGATGACTTTTTTCATGATATTATCCTCTCTTTCACGGTTATTCGACTTGCAGATATATAATACTATAATTTGGTCATGAAATATGACGAATGGCGAAATTCATATATTCTGGGGCGAAATTTAATCAGGGAGGACATTTTAGGATCGTTTCGGCTATTCTTTTAACGTTACACATTCTACGGCACCGGACACCGCATTTACATAAAGTTTAATCATATTCGTACCTTTTTCTGCTTCGAATTTCCAAACCGGATATGCCCGCTCCTTTTCTTCCTCTTCGTTCACATATTTGGAACGGTAAGAAAATTCCGTACTTTTTATGATATAATTTCCCTTCCCCTCTAAATGATCCGATACAAGACCAAACGCATCCTTTAATGATATGATTTTATCAATGGCTTTATCTGTCCTTTGAATGATCTGGTTGTTAATATAACCATAGAAAAAATCCACACTGTTTTTTTCAAATACGGCAACGCCTGCGCTATCATATACCGTATAAGATTCGGGACTTCCTTCCTGATACATCCTTCCCTCCAACCAGGTGTCAAACATAATCCCATCAAAAGATTTTCTAAGTGTAAAGTAATATGCAAATCTATTATTTCCCAAGGACAGAACATAAACCCTGTCTACCCGTTTTGGCGCTGATGAATCTACCGGGTATGGCATTTTATTGTTCATATAATCTTCTACAAATGATATACCTTCCCGAATGCTATACTCACCATCTGCAAGGTTGTAAGTATCCTCTAATGATCCGTCTGCAGAATTTCTATAATATACACGGACGTAATCTGCCTGTCCCTGTGTAGCAGCCATAATTACGGAAACAGAAGAATTTCCCCGTTCTTTTAAACCTCCTGCGCTCATCCAGACCAATGAATACTCCGGATTAAACTGCATATATTTTTCGTCTTCTTCCATTTTATCGTATAATACCATTCCCAGATATTTATTTTCAGATTCACCGGATAATACCTCACTATATTGATAACGCTCTGACTCATTCCCCTCAAACAATTCTATTTCAAAATCCGAATCTCTAATTCCGTCTCCAAGATATCCTTTGGCAACTCCGATCTGTTCCTTAACCAGAGAAATCAATGCTCCGCCTGTAACTTGTAATCTTTTCGGCTGAATCATCAACTCGTAAATTTGATCCTTTCCTTTTGGAAACATCACCAAAAAATCATCTATGATTAAATTGCTATAATATCCGTTTTTTACTTCCGTATAATCACTTTCTATCATTTTTTCTACGGTTTGTACCGGTAATAAATCTATGGTATTCTCTTTTCTTGAACATCCTGAATATACTGCTATTATCCCAATAAATATAATATATAACTTCAGATTTTTAGACTTCATTTTCCATCCTCATTTCCGGAATCTCTTGGCCGTTTTCAACCGGCCTTAGTTCCTTTTTATCCATTATTTTTCTCTTTACATATAACAGACAGGAGCACTGAACGTGATCCTGTCTGCATATGATGACTTCGTTTATTTACCTTTTTCCGGAATCTATAACAATACCTGTATTAGTAACGAATATTTCCCGTTCCATAGACCGTTGAACCTATGTTACCGTTATGCTCAACTGTAATTACAAATTTCATCTTTGTTTGGCTTGTACAATTCCCAACTGTGAAAGATGTATAAGATGTTTTACTGGCCACACTTCTTATCACATATTTGTTTGAATTATTAATTGTACAATTGTCCCCCTTGCATTTCGCTGCTACATAACTGGCCCCTCCTAACGTATAAGTATAGAACTTTATAGTGCCGCCATAACGTGTCAACGTACAGGTTGTAAATGGTGTGCCATTAGATCCCGGTGTTTTGTATGCTCCCCAGTCAGCGCTTTGAATATCTGCTGCCTGTACAACAGTACCGCCACAAATGCCCGTCATTGCGATAGCTCCCGCTAAAGTTAATGCTCCAAGCTTTTTCCATGTTCTCTTTGTGATCATCTTTAAATTTAACATAAAAATTCCTCCTGATATAATAATGGTGTAGTCAAGAAAGACCGATTGATTAATAAGTTCCCATATCCCATTTTAAACCAGTTACTCATTACAGGGATCTTTATCTTTTTGTATTGACCGGTTATTTTTTGCTTTAGTATAGTATGTAAATCAAACAAATTTTCTTTCCTTTATTCGCCCCCTTTCTTAGTAGTTACAAAATAAATTTAAGAGTATCCGGTACTTTAATTAGCAATTTTCATCTTTTTGTCTTTATATGTAATAATCAATACTCCAAATAAAGTTAAATATCCTAATAAGATATTGATAGAAATACATGTCCTCTTTAGTACAAATACATTTAACGTCATAATAAATATATGCATCACACAGACCAGATGAACTTTTTTCCTGAACTTCCTTCTTTCTTCCATGGCTAATTTCTTGTTTTTTGCCTCAATAGGTGCTACATACCATACAAACACCAACAACAATAGAAAACATATTTCTGCGATATTTCCATTTGGGAAATATCGAAGCCGCTTATTTAGTAAAATTACAACAATAATAATGAAAGTAGAATAAATAATACATCTTCCATTATTTTTAGCATGAAAACCGCCGGCGTATTTACGTAATGGAATATATATAGCAAGAAATATCAGTACTGCTTTTAATTCTTGTGAAATAAATGCCAAAACTATTGCAATTGTCAGATTTATCAACTGATTTAACAGGATTTCGTATGCATATATATATTTGTTTTGTTCACATTCTCTTAAATTCCCCTTAATAATCTGCCAATTAATAATTTTTTCTGAAACTTTATGTATCATATTATTTGTTCCGATATTCTTTCATTTCTTCCGGAACCTCAGGCTGATACATGATCCACATACATGCGGAATTAACTGTATCTATTGCTAAAAATAGAGCTACTGCATTAATAATAGAACATAGATTTGATTTTTTTAAAATATTCTTTATAAAAACTTTCATAATACACCCCTTTTCTGTGTTATCAATAATATAAACAGTATATTATTCATATTTGACCATTTCAATACCTTTGACCAAACTGACATTTAAATTGGCAAAATCGACACAAAAAAAGATTTATAATGTTTCACAAACCACTATAAACCTTTATTGGTGCCGATTTTGATAAAGTCAAAATACTTACAAATAAATTATCCTTTTGTTCCAGAAATAATAATCCGCCATATTTCTCAGCCTTTTCTTTAACGCTTTTAATCCCTATTCCATGATATTTTTCATCTTTCTTTGTGGTAAGATATTTTTCTCCTTTTCTTCTTATATTGTTACCATAAGTATTTTCAATATCCAATACAATAAAATTTCCATCTGTCTCATAGAATTTTAAATTTATTCTTTTTTCTCTCTTACACAAAGTTGCTGCTTCAATTGCATTATCAATTAAATTCCCTACCATAACAACCAGATCAACATTTTTAATTTTTTCCAGACTTAATTCAGGTTCTATCATAATATTAAATTCTATATGCTCTTTTTGGGCCTGCAGCTCCTTTTCACAGATCAGAGCATTTAAAACAGTATTATTTATATATTTTTTATCCGGTATGCTGTCAATTTCTACTTCCATTTCTTTTAAAATATCCACAATTTCCTCACTCTTACATTTTACTGCAAGCCCGCCTATCGTCTGTAAATATTCCTTTAGATCATGTGCATACCTCTTATGTTTCTTTTCTACTTCCTCTAATTTGCTATAATATGCATTATGGAATGAATTTTGAAAACTCATCAACTCATATTCACTGTTTTGTTCCATTACAAATGTTAATCTTTCAATAATATAAAATACAAGAACATTAGCAAACAATAACAAAATACAGCCTATACAAAGAACAATTTTCCCCTCTTCCATTTGTATATTGGCATAAAATAATCCAGCATATACCAATATGGTGGTTACAGGAAACAGAAATATCATTTTTAATAATTTCCCGCTTGTTCCCACTTCTTTAGAATTCAAAAATATTTTAACTAAACGCAAAGAAACATAAGATACTAATTTTGTAATAACAACCAGCAGAAAATTCCTAAACGGATATAATTCTTTTGCAAGAAATTCTGAAGAAGTTAAAAGAAAAAAGAGAATTCCCACCACAAATTCCATACCGGTCATTATAATATAAAATATCAGATAGTATGATATTTTTGTTTTTATATTTCCACCAAACAGCAAAAAAGTTCCCAATAAAAAGAGCAATAATCCTCCGGGCAGATTTACCTGTGACAAATGACTATAATTGATACCATACATTATCACAGACATTACTCCTAAAACTGCGTATATTACCGTTTTATTATCCGTTCTTCTTTCTATAATATCATGCAAAAAATCATAAAACACATACACCTCAAACATACAGATTAAAAAATCAACCGCTACATTTATCATTTCCCATATCCCTCCTATACTTTTTGCTGAAATAATGGGAAAACCGTTCATGAAATTTTTGTCTGTAAGTTCTGGTTAATCTTAAAAGTTGGTTATTGCTCATTAAAATATCATTTTTAACTATACTAACAACCTTCTGCATATTCACTATGTAACTTTTATGTATAAATTCGAAACCCTCTTCAGAAAGCTGCTGATACCAATCTTCCAACTTTTCATTGCTCAGCATTTCGTTAAATGTGTTTTCATTCCCTTTATTCTCCTGCTCAATCACTAATTTACTTCCCCGTTTCAAACGTTCAATATATATTACCCCTCTGATATTAGTTCTATAAGCTTTTCCATCGCTTACTACCTCTACCACATTATTTGTCTTTCTCTGTTTCATTTCAATAAGTAAATCAGAAATATTTCTTTGCATTTTGTCAACATCTATTTTTTTCAGAATATAGCGATAAGGCTGTACCTCAAAATGCTTAGGCTGGGGCATGATCACTCCGGAGCAAAAGGCTAATACCACGTCTTTATTTTTCTTTCTTATCTCCTTTGCAGCTACATATCCATCCATACAATCCATCTGCAGATCAAGAATTATTAAATTATATTTTTCCACACATGATTCCAGCAATTCTTTTCCGCATGAAAACAGATGACATAGCATATCAGAAGTAAATTCTATATTAATTTCAATAGTACCCTTCATTATTTCCAAAAATTCTGCATTGTCATCACATATTGCAATATTGTACATACTTTTTCCCCTTGTCCGTTATGTTACAATCTCATCTTTTTAATAAATCCCTAAACCGTTATACATTATACCATATTTTATCTTTAATAATCACCTTTCCATGTTACGGTATCTGCCCAGACAAAGGCTGTCAAATTCATCCTGATTGTAGGTGCGCCAAACCCCGAGCGACCTTGGCAACAGGTTAATGGAACCTTCCCCTTCCCGTGGCACCATAAAAATATGCCCATTTTCGTACAAAACACCCGATACATTGCTTTAGAAATGCCTTTTTGCTGACGGTGTCCAAATTGTATTATAACCATTTGTTACTGCCCAATTATATATATGACGCATTTTCTGACTTTTATAGTTTGTTAGCATATTGGCATATTTTAATAATATATCACTACTGTTTCTTTCTATTATTCGCTCCAAATAAATGATAGCAGGCAGTTTATCATTCTTTGATTCATTACATCCGGGACATGCCAAAACAAAATTCCACAACTGATCATCTTTAATAAATGACCATGGTATAAAATGATCCACATGAATAGCATCTTCTCTAAGCGGCTTTCCACAATAAAAGCATTCTTTACTCTCAAATTCGTCAAATAAAATATGTCTGTATACCGATAAATTATTTCTCAGAGTGCTTATTTCAATCTTTGTAAGCAAATGGTCAAGCACCGAATCATCATTCACTTTTTCCATATATCTTGCCCACTCATAGTAGTTCATTTTTTCAATAACCAGCTTATGCTTACACAGAAATTCATACATGTACGGACTAAATTGAATCCATTCTTCTTTTTTTGAAAATGAATAAATCAACCCTTTTAAATCCCCATAAAGCGCTCCCACCACATTTACTTTACATTTTCGTTTTACATTTACGCAAACGTACAATTTCATTTCATCAGTAAGGCTTTCAAACGGTACGTCTGCCGCTATATCATATTTTTCAACTACACTGTGTAAAACACTTTCAAGGACAGTGGAACTCTTGCCTTTAATAACGGGCTGCTGCCTGATTCCATATTTTAACACGAGATTCCAATAGCTCTCTGCAAACTTTGAAAATAACTGATCAAATGTAAGGACAAGATTCTCATTAACATTATACAAATTATCAATCAACGATTTCAAAAAGCCAAACTTATAACTTGAAGAATTTTTTGACTGCGTGGAAAATAAGTAACTGAATGCAGACCATAATTCATCTTCCGATACCATTCTATCATCATATTGCCCTGCTTTTAAATCATGTCCTGGTGCCAAAATCTAATCCTTCTTTCTAAGTATAAAATGAAATTATTTTTAAAAGCAAATGTCGGTTTAGTAGATATTTATTCCTTTTACTTCTATTGAACCTTAAACATAATTTTAATATTACATACTATTTTATGAATAGCAAATTATACCATAGTTTTATAATTATTACAAACTATAATATTATAGAAACTTATATTTCTATAAAACGCTACAATGCTTCGAAAAATTAATGAATACATTAATAATCTTTTTTTAAATACTTTTCTTTTATCTTCTTTAGTATCGTAAAGCCGACCTGCTCAATGGCGTTTTTATAAGAAACAGAGTCGTCCCGTGATACAACTTCAAAATCAGGGTAGGATTTTCTGTTTGAAGCTACATAATAATAACCTCTTCCGTAGTTATTTTATGTTTTAGATAATTCATATTTATTATACCATTTTTTCCATTTAATAAAGGCTTGTTTCAGCTAACTTGGAAAAGAATCAAAAAAGTGTTGACAATCCAGGTTTATCCGTTTGCTCTATAAGCTTTCTATCTTTCGGGCTATTTCCTCTATTACCTGAACAAAGTACTCATCACTCTTTCCTGTCGGATCGGCAAGTCCCCAATCATCATCAAATGCTCTGCCGATATAAGGACATCCCACATCGCACCCCATTGAAATTGCAATATCGGGCATGGGGATTTTGTCAGCCGTTTTGCTGTATTGACTTTTCTCCATATCTATCCCATAAAGCTGTTTCATAATCCGCACAGCATCTTGATTGATTTGTGTCTTTGTTTCTGTCCCTGCGGAATAAAATTCAAACTTATCTCCTGCCAAATGCTTTCCGAGTGCTTCTGCAATCTGACTGCGGCAAGAATTGTGAACACAGATAAAGGCAATTTTCTTTTTTCCCATAGTTAAAAACCTAATTTGTACAGCAGAACAGCTACATCTGTAGCTTTCAATACTTTACCCATAACCACAACCTTTTGATTAACAACAAGAGCAGGCATATTCATAACACCATATTCCATTACTTTTTGCATATCAGTAATGTATTCGACCTCTACAGAAAGACCCATATCTTTTACAGCCTGTTTAGCGTTTTCATACTGTTCGTGGCAAGATTTACAGCCGGCACCTAGTACCTTGATACTGCAGATTCCACCCTCGTTTAAATCGAGACAGAAGTCATTTGTGATTTCTTCTGCCTCACCTGCCGGACAGCCACAACCGCTAACACAAGCAGGATCTTTCTTTGCTTCTTTTTTCTTTCCGAAATTAAATAATGCCATAGTGATAACCTCCTAAAACTAAACAATTAAATATTGTACTGCGTTGAAGAAATAACCTACAACGATAATACCGACTGTACATATTGCAATGAAAATGCCCAGCAGCTTTGGCCGGACTGCCTTGCGAAGCATAATCATTGAGGGAAGAGAATATCT
>CAJTPF010000010.1:0-8820 GCA_910578175.1 uncultured Lachnospiraceae bacterium | reverse complement strand
AAGAGTAGTCACACCCATCATAAAGGATAGAACAACGCCAAGCAAAGCACCCTTTGCAAGCAAAGCTTCCGCAATAGGGATTGTGCCAAAAATATCCGCATACATCGGAACACCTGCGATAGTTGCAAATACAACGCCAAACGGATTGTTATCCCCAAGCGTGCTGACAATGAAATCTTGGGGTATCCAGTTGTGAATGATCGCTCCAATACCTACACCGATCAATACATAAGGCGTAACTTTTTTCGCTGTTGCAACTACCTGTTCCCAGGCATATTTCAAACGGACTTTGAAATGCAGTTCTTCCTGCGGAACGTCAATGGCATGACCCTTTCGGATATATTCCTCCACTTGATTTTCCAGGTGCAGTTTTTCAATCAGCGTACCGCCGGCAACAGCAATTACCAAACCAAGAACAACGTACAAAAATGCAACTTTCCAGCCGAAAATACTCATCAGAAGCGCAAAACTTCCGAGGTCAACCATTGGTGAAGAAATCAGGAACGAAAAAGTAACGCCAAGAGGCAAACCTGCGCTTGTAAAACCGATAAACAGCGGAATGGAGGAACACGAACAGAACGGCGTCACCGTGCCGAGTAATGCGGCGATGATATTTGCCCATATTCCGTGATATCTGCCAAGTATCCTTTTTGTTCTTTCAGGCGGAAAATAACTTTGAATATAGGAAATGATCAAAACCAAAATACCGAGCAGTATCATAATTTTTATAGTATCGTAAATAAAAAACAGAACGCTGCCACCAACTCTACTTGCTGTGTCTAATCCACAGGCGTTCAATATCGTTGATATGAGCCTGTTCAGCCAACCCATACCGAGGACTTCATTTTGAAAAAAATCCCACGTAATTTTTAATACTTTCATAAAAAATCCTTTCATATCGTTATATTGAAATATGTCAATGTATTATTGATTTAGTAAGTCGTGCGGAAAAGTAAACTAAAAACTTCCTCACTCTTCACAACACGACTTATTTTCATATTCAACATCAAGTGTTGTCAACTGCCCCAAACATTCCATTGCCTGTTCCACGCCTTTTTCTGAAATAGAATAGTACATCCATTTTCCCTCTTTGCGACCAACAACAACTTCAGCATCACAAAGGATTTTCATATGATGCGACAGCGTAGGCTGCGTTACATTGATTTCGTCCAACAGCTTGCAGCCACACTTTTCGCCTGTTGTCAACAGTTTAAGAATACGAATGCGGTTCTCATCGCAGAACGCTTTGAAAATGGTAGCCGTTTTCTTTTCGTCCATCTCCGAACATTCACCTCCCATTCACATATATCAATATATTATACGCAACACATAGATATATGTCAATGTGATTTGCTGTTTCCTGCACTTTATCATATCCCTGTGATCCCTCTGCCATAAGAGAAAATCCGGGAGCATTTCCATCTAAGAATCGTCTGGCATATTCTCCTGCTCTTGCAGAAGTGCAATCATAGAGGATGATCGGATATAATCCATACTTTCCGGGATCAGACTGCTATTTTTCTTCTTCATTAGAATTTTCCCTGTTTTGAATTCTATCCAAATTATCTGTTTTTTCAAGAAATTTTTTTAATTCCTTAGCCTGAATCCAATAATCATAATCTTCATATTTAATCATTACATCTGCCATAACGATAAAAGTATGCCACAATTGATATGTTTCATTGTCTACGGTTATGTAAATACAATAATCACTTCCATTTCCCATATCTCCTTGCACATCTGCAAGCTTAATATCTTTTTTAGGAATAGCATGTAGTAGTTTTATTAGTTCTGATCTTTCATCAGATGACAAGATACGCTCTTCCCATGAAACAACCTTTATATTCTCTTCATTTAAACTTTGAAACCATTGATAAACAGGTTCAATACGATCAATATATCTCCGCCACCAGATAATATAAACTCCTATTCCAATAATGAGTAAACCAATACCATATCTCCAAAATTTTTTCTTCAGCAACCACACCAATCTTCTTTTCATCCGTATTACCGTCCTACTAATTTATGGAAATTCTATCATATGATATATCAAGGTTCAACAAAAATATTTTGACAAAATTCGACAAACAGATAGATAATCCCTGTGTCATCACTATCCATGATGTCAATAGCACAGGTAACGGGTAATCCGCTATCATCAGCATTCTCCATAAATAACGAAATCTTTTTTTTCTCTAAATAATTTCATATTCATTTTCGCACATCTCCTTATGAATGGACCGGGACTGTCGTACCGGCAGCCCCCCATCATATTAAGCGTAGAAAAATCCTGCCGTCATATCGAGATAGTTCTTACCGCTGTAAGCAGAATATTGTTTCTGCACCTCTGCTTTGAAACTGTCAGCGTCCGCACAATTCACCGCAATCTTTTTCAGATTCTCAAGATAGTCAATTTTCGTCTGTGCGTCTTTCAAATCTTCGGGCGTGTAGTGTGAGGTCAGAATCAAATCATAACCTTTTTCAATATAGCTGCGAAGTTCAGCGATAATTCCGTCAGCGTGGTCTGCACCTGCAACAATAGAGTGACAGTCGTGACCGAGCATATGGGTGTAAACGGCGTTGATTTGGGGAATCGCAATATCAAATGCTTCTGCGGTCTGCTTGATTTCAAAATCAATTCCGGCGATTGTTACCTTATTCCCTTCGATGACATTGGTAATTTTGTGAATCGAGTTGTCAAAAATTTTACCGAAAGCGTTTGTGAAATTGTCGATCAGTGTCTTTCCGATGCCATTGTCAGAATAATCAACAGCATTTTGCGTGATCTTCTCACAGGGACAAAAAGATTTGGAGAATTAAAAAAATCTGTGGGAAACATATCGCAAAAGGTATTGACGTCTCAGCTTCGGGCAATGGAAGACAGCGGTTTATTAACCCGTACCGTATATGCAGAAGTCCCGCCGAGAGTGGAATACACTTTGACGGAACTGGGACAAAGCCTGAAACCGATTCTTGATGCTATGTGGAATTGGGGAAGGGGTTATAAAGATTCATTGAATCAAATCCATAACCGATTTCCCGTATAGTTTCGTGCTAATCAGTAAGCTGTGCAGAAACTACGATCATATCCCCGGAAATCTCCGTCCAAACCGAAAGCCTTTTCAGTTCATATCACAGACTGAAGAATCATAATTTTCTATGCTGACAGGCTCACACCACTCGGTATATGCATTTTCTCCCGGCACTTCCACCGCAAGATGAGAAAACCAACTGTCCGGAGCCGCGCCATGCCAATGCTTCACGCCTGCCGGAATATTGATAACATCGCCTGCCGTCATACAGATTGGCTCTTTTCCCCATTCCTGATAAAACCCTCTACCCGCAACACAGACTAAAATCTGACCGCCGCCCTGATCCGCGTGGTGGATATGCCAATTATTCCGGCATCCTGGCTCAAAAGTCACATTAAAAATACCCACCTGTTCTTTAGACACGGGTGCCAAATAACTTTGCCCCACAAAATACTGTGAAAAAGTATCGTTTGGCTGCCCGATCGGAAACAACATAGACTTTTCATAAGCGGTCTTTTCGTCCGAATCATCTGTTTCGTCAATTTCCTCTTTCCAAACATCTTTCGCCAAACGGAAAGCTGCCCACGCTTTGGGCCAGCCTGCATAAAAGGCTGCGTGCGTGATAATCTCGGCGATTTCGCTTTTTGTAATGCCGTTTGCCTTTGCCGATTCCAGATGATTCACAAAGGACGTATCTGTAAGTCCCTGAGAGAGAAGTGCTACCACGGTAATTAAAGAGCGTTCTTTAAGAGAAAGTTTATCCTCCCTGCTCCATACCTGACCGAAAAGTATATCGTCATTGAGTTCTGCAAATTTCGGAGCAAATTCTCCAAGAATCGTTCTTCCTGCTGTTTGCTTTACTGACATATTATTGCCCTCCTAAAATATTGATAGATTGGTTTATCAGAATTTTTCTCACCAAAGATACTTTGTTTATACTTTTTCCCATTTCGCAGGCTAGTAAATAGTCCATCCCTCATCACCTCATTTCCGTTTCCGCTTATTTTTATGTCGGATATCTTCATGCACAGCAGTCGCAGATTGCTTTTTTACAATCCTCGTTTACCACAATAACTTCTCCATATGCATTTTCAATATCCATAATGATCTCACCAACTCCCGGAACATAGATATGCCCGGACATCGGGTTTTTAATGCTGACGATCGGAGCGGTGAGTGAAGCTTCCACATCGGAACGCTCAAAGGAAAGATCAGTATCAATCATTTCACAGTTTATGAGTTTCAGGTTTTTACAGTAGCAAAGGGGCTGCGTCCCGATAATCCTGCAGTTCTCAAAGGTGATATTTTCGCTGTACCACGCAAGGTATTCTCCCTTTACAACACTGTTTTTTACTGTAATATTTTTTGCGTGCCAGAATGCGTCTTTGGTATCGAACACACAGTTTTCAAAAACAGACCCGCTGATGTACTGAAACGAATATTTACCTTTCAAACGAACATCACGGAACGTCAAAAACTCTGCGCGCATCATAAAATATTCGCTCTCGGCGTTACAATCCTCCATTTCAACACCACGAACAGACCAGCCAAATTCGGGAGAAATGATGTCGCAGCCACGCATTTTAACAGCGGCACATTCACGCAGAGCCTTAATGCCGTGGAGTTTAGTATCATTGATTTCCACATTTTCGCAATACCAAAGGGCCGCCCTGCAACGCTCGGTCATTTCCGAATGTTCAATCTTCAGTCCTGTGTCGTGCCAGAACGGATAGCGGAGATTAAAAAAACAATTATCTACCGCAACATCTCTTCCCTCCTTAAAAGCACTTTCACCGTCGGCGGGGCCGTCAAAAGCACAGTCTTTTACTAAAATGTCCTGTGCCGCATAAAGGGCTCTTTCTTCATCAAAGGTTTTATCGGTAATCGTCGTCATAATCATGTACTCCTTTCGGGTGTTATGTTATTCCTTTGCCTTCTTCATTTGATAGACAAGATAATCAAGGCAGTCAATACATTTCTGTTCTCTGTGCAGGGAATCGAGCAGATTTTTTCTATGAGCTGCTAATCGTTTTAAACCGCTTGCTTCCTTGCCCTTTTGCAAATCTTCCATAAAATGCTTAATCGTTTCAGAATCGCAGCCTGCGTCTTTCAGATTTTGGATAATGGATTCCGATGATTCATTTATGCTCATTGTTTTCCTCTTTTCTGTATAGGGTCATTCTCTGTCGCTGATCTGAACAATTTTATTGCCCCAGCCCTCTAATACGGGGTTCTCCTTAACTGCACTGCGGAATTATTGAATAACTTCCCAGTTTTCATAGCCCTCGTAATTGTAAATCGGCAATCTCCAATCAGCCATTCCCACATGGCGGGCAATTGCACTTGCGGTGTCATTGTCATACAGGTGCATGATAAACGGCCCGCCTCTGTCTCCTAAGCGTACAACGAAATACCTTTTAATGTAAATTTTTTCATAAGAGTTTCTTTCCTGTGCCTGCGGTGGCACAAATAAATTTTTAAGTTTGTTTCTCTGATATTATTATAAGTCTGTTTTTTCCATATATCAAATGCTTAGATCCAATACTTAGGTATAGGTAACATGCTGATAAAAGTCGGATTTGATTCGAAATTACTGATACCTGCCAGTTTCATCACAGACGATACAATCGGATCTGTAATGACCGCTGCCGTTGTCACCCCGAACCATTACAGTATCACCGATAGCGATACCAAAATTAGCGACGATAAATTCAGTTATCACAATTTCATTGTCGCCCGTACAGATGCGCCCCTCTAAAATGTGAAACCGCTCCGGCTCTTCAATTCCATTTGCCGTGTAGGAAATTCCGTTCAGCGAAGCAGCAGGCTCGTCGGCAAATAAAAGTTCTGGATTACTGATCATTGCCCTTGCAATGGCGGTTCTTTGTGCTTCACCTCCCGACACCTGCGACGGCAAACGGTCTTTGTCTTCCCCGGCGTGCATTTTAAGAAGCAGCATATCGGTTGTAACCATTCTCCGGCTGACTTTGTATCACCATTGCAGGTGTTCCAATCAAAGTTTCTGCCAAACAAAGAAGCGCCGCCTTGATCTAAAAATAAGTCAAATCCATAATCACCGCTATACCGTACTGCTGAAAAACCGTCCGTAAGTTTAATAATTTCATCCGTCAGCACAATGGAATTCAGCGGTTCGTGTTCCTGCATGCCGGACGATGGTACATTGCTATTCCGGTCTGTGCTGTTTCTCCTAAACTGCTACATCCTGCAAATACTGTCATCATCAGCAAGGCTGCAAGCAGGATAACAAATATTTTTTCATAAGTTTGGCTCCTTTTGCCATTCGATTTACTTTATGACTTTATTATATCTGCGACAAAAGCAAATAGCAAATGCTTATATCAAATACATTCACATGTTTGACAGGCATAGTATGCTGTGATACACTGACTGCATAACAAGGAGGCGTTTTATGGAATTTCGTGTGCTTCAATATTTTTTAGCCGTTGCAAGAGAGGAAAGTATTTCCGGGGCGGCAGATTATCTTCATCTATCACAGCCAACACTTTCCCGTCAGCTCAAGGATTTGGAGGAAGAACTCGGCAAGCAGTTGTTTATAAGAGGTAACAGAAAAATAACCCTCACGGAAGAAGGTATGTTATTGCGCAAGCGAGCGGAAGAAATTACAGAACTCGTTAAAAAAGCGGAAGATGAGATTTCTTCATCTAACGAAATGCTTGCGGGCCATATTACGATCGGTGCCGGTGAAACAGACGGAAACCGTTTTTTGATAAAGGCAATGAATACCTTACAGCAAAACTATCCGCTTGTGCATTTCAACATTATAAGCGGAGATAAGGTTATGATAACCGAAGCGATCGATCGGGGATCGCTTGATTTTGGATTGATTTTCGGAAATGTCGATTTGACAAAATATGATTCTATGCCGATTCCCTATAAAGATATTTGGGGCGTCCTTATGCGGCGTGACGCACCTCTTGCAGATAAGGAATTTATCACAGCAGAAGATTTAACAGATAAACCTTTGATTATTTCACGACAGGCATTTCAAAATGTAGAATTCAAAAACTTTTTTCATCGTGAACAAGAGCAACTGAATATTGTGGCGACTTATAACCTGTTATTTAACGGTTCTCTAATGGCTGATGAGGGAATGGGTTATGTTCTTTGTTTTGATAAGCTGGTGAATGTTTCGGGAAATAGTAATTTGTGCTTTCGTCCACTTAAACCGGGAATAGAAGCAGGTATGAGTATTGTTTGGAAAAAATATCAGGTGTTTTCTAAACCCGCGCAAAAATTTTTGCAGATATTACAGGAAAAACAAAAAAAATATATGTGATCAATCCGTGGGACTATCCCAAAATTTCATGGAGGAAAAGATTCTTTCCATGTATGCAAAAGGCATGACAACCAGACAACCCTATCCACTTATTTCAAGTAACCGGAAGCGTCCAGGCGGCTGCTTTACACGACGAATGCAATGATATTTTTTGATTCCTCTTCAAGCCTTCTTTTCTCAGCCAGACTGGCACGCAGACTACTGTTATCCGATTCAAGCTTGTGGACTTTACGGCGTAATTTATCCACTTCCTCAAAAAGCATCAGATCATCATGTCTACATCCATCTGTTCCGGCAGATTCTGCATATTCCGGACTATACCCCAGCCATACATGAAGCGTTTTGTCAAGTGCTTTTTTGAGTTATTGACGCAAGCCCTTGTTAGTGCGGCGGAAAACGGGGCATAAAAAGGGGCGTAAAACGCGCCTGTGGACGGTTAGAAGCCGTTTTCGGCGGCGAAATGGCAACGGCAAAAATCCAGACGGTCAAGGGACGTAGAGCGGGGATTGTTTTCAGCGGAGAGATGTGCTATACTTCGGTTGACATACTAATAGCAAATCGGGATTGGAGGTATATCCTTTATGGAGGATTTAGTAAATCTTGTGACTTTAGCAGACGGAAGCAAAATTATTCTACAGGATGAGGATGACATTTCATTGTCTTTAATCTCAAATGACGGGACAAAAGATATATTTCAATTCCCAGATCATTCTGGTGGTTATGGTGGTGGTTCATTATTGCTATCACCATCTGAAAGATATGTGATTTTTTCTTACTTTTCGGGTCAGAGTGAAGAAGGGTTTGTATTACTTGAAATTGTGAATAATCAGTTCAAGTTTTTGTATGATTCTGATTATTTGTATGGAGAATATGCCAACTACAGTTTTGCAGATAACGAAAAAATTTTGATTCAGACTTTTCGTATAGGTTCATGGTATATAGAAGATGCGAAAACTGATGAAAGCGGGGATATGTATTACACATTTGGAGAATTAAATCTGCTTAATCTTGAAACCTTGAATCTGGATAGGCACACAATTCTCGTTTATCCCTCTGATGATTGGAAAGAAGAAAAAACAGATGTTGGTACATTTTTATTTACTGATATAGCAGATGGAATGTTGAGTGTAGAAATGCCGTGGGGAAATGAAATTTTTCAGTATCCATTGCAGGAAACTCTTGTTATTAGATTCAGTAAATAATTTTGTATTTATCTGGTTGATTCAAGACTTAAAACAGGGCGGCGGAAATATGCCTTGACTATCCCCCCACTCTGTTTGTTATCGTTCCATATCCTGCTTTCTGCGGGGTTGCTGTTCCTGCCGCAAGATACTGTAAACGCTCTTTCTGATTTTCTCGGCTTCTTTTACTTCCTCTTTCAATGCAAGAAACCGCTGATTAAGCGTTTTTCTCTCGGCGGTCAGCTTGGTGTATTCTTCTTTCCATGCCTTTGTCGGGATTGTGGTCTTG